>JAFQEJ010000016.1 GCA_017399105.1 Clostridia bacterium | reverse complement strand
TTGAATCCCCTCGGGGATTCATTGAAAAGTTGGAAGAGTACATACATTACTACAACAACGAAAGAATCTCTCTCAAACTAAATGGAATGAGCCCAGTTCAATACCGAGCTCATTCACAAGCAATTTAATATTTAATTTTTGTCTAAACTTTTGGGTTCACTTCATTTGCAATGTATCAGCCCTTGGATATTGATTTTGCAGGTCAAAGACCGCCATTTCAGGGCATTTTATGCCCTGAAACCAATCAATATACGCCACAAAATCGAAAATTTTGTGGCTGGGCTGTTGCAAATGAAAAATTTGCAACAGCCCCTTTTTCAACCGTCTCAACGCCCGGTTGTTTTTTTCCAAAGAAGGGATGATTGAATTTATCGCAGTGCTGTGTTATACTATGCTCAAGCAAGGCGCCTGCTTCAATCCGAAATAAAGGAGAATGATGATGATAAATCTTGGCAATAAAATTCGTGAGCTGCGCAAGAATAGAGGTATTACACAAGAACAGTTGGCGGGAGCGCTTGGGATCTCGCCGCAGGCGGTCTCCAAATGGGAGATGGGCGCGGGATGTCCCGACATCGGGCTGATTCCTGTTATTGCGGGTTATTTCAAGGTGAGCCTTGATGTGCTCTTTGATTACGACGCTTCGCGGATAGAAGAGGAGATCGAAGGATATCTCACCCGTGCGGGCAGATACTTCTGGGACAATTTCGAGCAAGCGGAAGCCATTTATCTTGAGGGACTTGCAGCTTATCCCGCATCGGACGAGCTGAAGGTGAATCTGCTGTCGCTGTATGAGTGCCACATAAGAACCTACGGCAGAAGGGAGCTTCGGGACAGGGCGATTGTCATCGGGGAGCGGTTAATCTCGGAATCGGGCGATTATTTTACCGTTTCAAGTGCGAAGGCCGATCTGGCATCGATCTATTTGATGGAGGGAAGCTATGATACGGCGAAAAAGCTGATCGATTCGATGCCGGTGTTATGGCCGCTGAACATCAACGACAGGATGCGCTGTTCTGCCTATATGCTGAAGGGAAATGATCGGCTTTCGAGTGCACGGGACTGGAAGCCTTATGCCCATCAGGATCTTTTCATCTGTTGTGATCTGGAGGGAAAAGGCTATTATGAGATCGGCGAATATGAGATGGCGCTGCGATCCTTCGGTGAATCGGTAAGAGCGATCGAATCGTTTCTGAAGGACGGCGTGGTTTCACCCGAGGCATATCTGATTCCGGGAACCGAGTCCAATCACGCAGCAACGGTGGTTGAGATGGCGGCTTGCTATTACAGGCTGGGCAGGATTGAGGACTGCGAGCGGGCGCTGGAGAGAGCTTACTCGATTGCGGTGGAATCCCATGGGAAGGAATATTTCGAGGCGAATCGGGATATCTGTCTGCAGGCTTACAGAGAGGCTTATCGCGAGACAGGGCTTGAGGAATTTCGGGCTTGTGTGTGAAACTGAATAGCGATGCCCCCAACCTTTTGCAGTGTTGGGGGCATTAATTTATTGGTGCTGTGAGAGAAATTCTCCGATCTCTGCAAGCATTGTGTCTGTATCTTCGCGGGGAAAAATACCGTTTGCATAGATGGAATCGACTCGTGAGGATTCGGTGCGGCTTATATGGTGACAGAGAACGGTAAGGGCAAGTGCAGCGGCATTACGCAGGGCAGCAGCATCGGCAGTCAGGGCGGAGATGACAAGCTCACGGCTCTCCCAGATATGGGGGAGTGTATGGGCAAGATTGGCAGCGCGGTCGGGCATGGCTGCGATTTTGTAGAGGTAGCAGAGATTGACCTTGGTGGTTACCGCGACTTTATCGGAGGTGCTGCTGGCGAGAAGTCGTTCGGAGATTGTAATGGCTTCGGCTAGGTCGCTCCTTTCGCGGGTATGCTCGAAGCGTGCTGTCAGGGTCAGGGCTAACTCAGAGAGAAGTCCGGTGTTGTCGGGATAGGTACGGAGAGCATCGCGGAGGATTGCGATGGCTTCATCGAGGCTGCCTTCACGGCGAAGGGTGGATTCTCTGCCAAAAATATCATTCAAGTAAGATTCCCTGCGGAGAGCATCCATGCCGAGAAGGTCATCGGTGGTAGTCTTGAAGAGAGTGGCAAGCCCCGGAAGCAGGGAAATATCGGGTAGTGCACTTCCCCGCTCCCAACGGCTGATCGCCTGTGGGGAAACACCAAGAGCTTCGGCGAGGACTTCCTGGGTCATGCCGAAACTGAGGCGATGGGTACGGATGCGGTCGGATAGGTAATTCATAAAGTTTCCTCCTTTGGATTTTGGGATGTATTTAGGATACCACGAAGCCACAGGAGATACCAGATCGCGGTTGTTGGAATTTTTTCAACTGAGGCGAGAGAAAATGAAAAACGGTTAAAGGCTCGGGGGAGCATTTAACCGTTGGGGATCAGATGAGGCTTTTGCCTTCCCATTCGGGGGCGGGCTGAGCGTCAAGAAGGGTTGTAATGGTGGGGGCGATATCCTTGATGCTGACATTTTCGAGGACTTTGCCTGCTTCGAAGGGAGTGCCTTTGATGATGACGGGGATGGTCATATCCTCGGGGATATCGGCTCCGTGTCCGCGTCCGTGTCCGCCGTGGTCTGCGGTAACGATAACGGTATAATCCTCGGTGAGAGTATCACAGATACGTTCGATATCTTCCCAGGAGGCTTTGACGCCGGCGATGTATTCATCGGTCATCCATCCGTAGTTATGGCCGTCGGCATCCACTCTGCCCAGATAAAGGAAGGCAAAATCGGGGGAATGCTCGGCGATATAGCGGATGGCGGCATCGGTGACCATGGGATTGGCTTTGTTATAGGTGTACTGATGGCCTGCGATATAACATTCATGGGCGAGGGAGTCGGGACGGCAGAGGTCACGGAGCTCATGCCAGTTATAGAAGAAGGCGTTATGCTTGCCTGCACGCTTGAGCTGTTCGCAGATGCCGGCAACAGGGCGAACTTGAGGGGTATAGGTATTGGTGGTGATGCCGTGACGGTCGGGATCTACGCTGTGGAAGAGCGACATATGGCAGGGGAGTGTGACCGAGGGCATGACGGTTTGCGCTGCGAGGCTGTAGGAGGATTTAGCGATCATACGCTGTGCTTCGGGAATATCGGTAAGGGCATCGGGGCGCATGCCATCCACAAGGATGAGAAGGACTTTCATGATAAATCTCCTTTCGGAATTTGGTTGAAAACATGATAGCACAGAGATTTGCTGTTGTCAAGGAGGATCGGTCAAAAAGATTTTATAAATAATAGTGGAAATTAATCGAATAATGTTGTATAATAGTTGGTATCAACCTGAATTTGGAGTTTATAGTTTATTATGAAAAATAGAGAAGAAAAAACAGAAAAGCCTCGTTTTTGCCGATTCTGTGAACAGGCGACGCTGCTTCGCGACGGAGAGAATGTACTTTGCAGCAGGTACGGTGTGGTCAGTGAGGAATATGTCTGCCGCAAATTCAGCTATGATCCGCTGAAGCGGATTCCGGCGGCACCGAAAGCAATGCCTATGCTGGATGCAGACGAGCTGCTGTGAGGTGGATGCGATGAAGAAATTACTGCCGATTTTATTGATTTTTACGCTGTTCTGCGGTTGTGCAAGGGGAGCGGGAGAGGACGAGGTAACTCACATTGATGTGCCGCCGCTCTCCGAGACGATGGTGGTAGGTGAGACTTCCGAAACGGTTGAAACGCTTCCCGAAACAGAGCCTGCCCCTGTCGAGAAAAGATACAGCTTTCTTGCGGCGGGAGACAACATCATTCACAGCGCGATTTATGAGGATGCGCTGGCGAGAGCGACCGAGGATTCGCCCAAGTATAACTTCCTGCCGATGTACGATGGAATCAAGGATTTCATTGCGGCAGCTGACATCACCTTTATCAATCAGGAGACGGTGATGGCGGGAGAGAAATACGGAATCTCTGGTTATCCCAATTTCAACTCGCCGCAGGAGGCGGGAGACACGCTGGTGGAGCTGGGCTTTGACATTGTGAACATCGCCAACAACCACATGCTCGACAAGAAGGAAGCAGGCTATGTGGACACCATCGAATACTGGAAGAGCAAGCCTGTACTGCTGATCGGCGGATATTTATCCCAGGACGATTACGATGATGTGCGGGTATATGAGCATGAGGGAATCAGAATCGCATTTCTCTCCTATACCTACGGAACAAACGGCATGTATCTGAACAGCGGAAGCGAGCGGATTGTGCCCTGGATTGAGGATAAGGATATCATCAGACAGTGCGCCATCGCGAAGGAGCGAGCTGATCTGGTCTTTGCATCGATTCACTGGGGTGTGGAGAACAGCAACACGGTTTCCTCCGAGCAGAAGCGGGTTGCACAGCTCTTCTGCGACAACGGTGTAGACGTGATCATCGGGCATCATCCCCATGTGGTGCAGGAGATGGGATGGCTCTTCTCTGAGGTGAGCGGTAAGAACACGCTCTGCATTTATTCGCTGGGTAATATGATCAACACCATGTACAATTCCTACAACATGGTGGGCGGCATGGTAACCTTTGACATTGTACAGTCGCCCGAGGGAGAGCTGAGCATTGAAACTCCCATGTTCAATCCCACCATGTGCCATTATTCCATGAACCGTGACGGGCTTCAGATGTATATGCTGGAGGATTACACCGACGAGCTTGTGGAGGCGCACGGATCTCAGCTGCACGGAGCATTTACCCTTGATACGCTGAAAGGATATGTGACCAAGTATGTGGCGGCGGAATTTCTGCCCGAATTTTTGAAATAGAATAACGCAGGAACACCTCTCTGTACAGTGCATACACTGTATCGGGGAGGTGTTATGCTTGAAAGCAGATTTTCAAAATGCGAAATCCTGTATCATTGCGCTGAGCTCGGTGACCTATGCCATGAAGGCAGAGCGTCTGCTGAGTGATGCGGGGATTGCCGCTTTCATTGTCAAGCTGGAGGCAGGGCAGACCCGCAGCGGATGCGCTTACGGAATCAGTCTGAGCTGCGGGCATGCGTCTGCGGCGGTACAGCATCTCTCGAAGCACGGAATTCCTTATTCCGAAGTTCTGAGGTGATTGCGATGTCGAATCGGACCGACTTGATATATTTTGACAATGCGGCGACCACATGGCCGAAGCCGGCGGTGGTCGTCGAAGAAATGATGCGCGCTGTAAATGAGTATGGCGGCAATCCCGGACGGAGCGGGCACAGACTCTCGATCAGAGCTACTGAGGAAATCTACAGCTGCCGCGAGGCGATCTGCCGGCTGTTTGGCAGTGAGCATCCCGAGAATGTGGTTTTCACATGCTCGGATACCATGGCGCTGAATCTTGCCATCAAGGCGCTGGTGAAGTGCGGGTATCATATTCTGATCTCGAATATGGAGCACAATTCGGTTGTGCGGCCTGTTAGTGCGCTTGAGCAGATCGGGGTGAGCTACAGTATATTCAATGTATTCCCCGACGGCAGTGAGGCGCGGGTGCTTGCTTCGATGAAGGAGGCGCTGAAGCCCGAGACGCGGATGGTCATTGCCTCCCATCGCTCCAATATATGCGGCATGACGCTGCCGATTGAGGCGATGGGGCGATTCTGTCGGGAACACGGGCTGATCTTTATTGTGGACGCGGCGCAGAGTGCGGGCGTGCTGCCGCTTGATATTGAGCGAATCGGCGCCGATGTGATCTGTGCGCCGGGACACAAGGGGCTGTATGGGCCTCAGGGAAGCGGATTTGCGTTATTCTCGGCAAAATACACGGGGAATGTGAGCGAGCTGCTCGACACTTATGTGGAGGGGGGGAACGGCGTGGATTCGCTGGATCCCATGATGCCGCGCTATCTGCCCGAGCGGTATGAAGCGGGCACACTGGCTACGCCCTGCATTGCGGGAATGAGGCGCGGAATTGAGTTTGTCTGCGAGCGGGGGCTTGAGGAGATTGAGAGCTGTGAATCTGCACTCTACCGCAGACTGCGCGATCTGCTCTGCAATACGCGACGGATTAAGGTTTATCTGCCGCAGGCGGAGAGGAGCTCGGTATTGCTCTTCAACGCAGCGGGATGCACGGCGGGGGAGCTTGCAGGGGCACTGGACAGACGCGGGATCTGTGTGAGAAGCGGATTTCACTGCTCGCCGCTGGCACATCGGGCGCTTGGTACCGGTACTGACGGTGCTCTGCGGGTAAGCTTCTCTGCCTTCAACAGTGTGCAAGAGGTAGATATGTTCTACCGTGCTCTCAGAGAGATTCTGTTCAAATGAAAAATGAGACTGCTGCATAGCTTGAGCTGCGGCAGTCTCATTTTATTTGATGTTACTTATAGAAGTTGGCGTGCATTTTCGCGACCAGCTTGATCAGCTGCTGGATGTACTGATTGACTTCATCGCCGCCCTGGTCGAGATTGGACATGACAGAGACGGTATAGGGATGGTCGTTGTAGACAATCGCCATATCATGGTAAGCACCGATATCCCAGCCGTATTTATGGGCGCAGTCGGTACCCCAGACACCGAAGGGAATCATGACGGTATGGTTGGCATTTTTAAGGGCATCCTCCATGAGCGGACCGTAGCTTTCGTTCTCGGAACAGAAGGTATAGATGGCACCCATGATAGTGCAGGCATCCTTGACCGACATATTGGAGAGGGATGCATTCATACTGGTGAGCTTCAGACGGGAGGCAAGGGCACGGAAAGCATCGATGCCGTAAACCTCCTTCAGCTCGGCGTAGGCGACATTATCGCTGTAGCGAAGCATATAGTCGATGAGTTCACGGTATGTATATTCGGTGCCGTATTCGGCTTCCTTGATCTTGCCTGAGCCGCTGCGGTATTTATCCTCAGTGTAGATGAATTTGGTATCCAGCGAGGGGAGAAGCTCTTCCTCGGGGATGGGAGTCTCGGATTCGGCGGCACGCTTATCCTGAGCGGCGTAGGATTCGAGGATGGAGAGGGCGAAGGGCGCTTTGATCATGCTGGCTGAGGAGGTTGTCCAGGTGGGATTGAAGAAGAAGGTATAGCCGTTTTCGATATCCTTATAATAGAGGGCGATGATACCGTCCTCTTCCTTAGTGATCTCCTCGGTGGTGCCGTCCTCCTTCTCAAGCTTTTCCTTGACGATATGCTTGGGAGGTGAAGCAAGGAGGGCATTTAACTGATTGACCAGTTCGATCTGGGCATTGATATCGATGTTGATATAGCTCTCAAGGTCGGCGATGCTGCGGTGGAGCTCATCGATTTCGCCCTGTTTTTCGGTCAGCCTGCCTTCAAGTCCGCGGATTTCTTCATTGAGCTTGGCATAGAGCACGTCATTCTGCTCCTTTGTATCCGAGAGGAGGCGAATCTCTTCTTTTAAAGCTTCAATCTGCGCGGTATAATCGGCACATTCGGCATTGAGATTTGATATCTCCTGATTGAGCGAGAAAATTTGCCCGTCCAGATCTTCGATATCGTAGCTGAAGGCTTCGGCGCGGTTCTTTTCCTCGTTCATTTTAAGAGCGAGGATTACCGACAACACACAACCGGCAAGCAGAAGCACGATCAGAATGATCGAAATGATTGTTAACGTCCTTAATTTTCGTTTCATGGCAGTTACTCGAAATAGGTTTTATTTGACTTTTTTACCGTCGATGAATACAGCCTCGATGCTGTTCATCATATCGAGAGGATCGCCGCTTGAAAGCACCAGATCGGCATCCTTACCCACAACCAGTGAGCCGACACGGGAATCGATTCCGAGGATTTTTGCGGGATTGATCGTGATGGCGCGGAGTGCTGCTTCCCTGCTCATGCCTGCTTTGACACAGAGTGACGCGCAGAGGGGAAGATAGGGCAGCGGGATGACGGGATGATCGGTGGTGAGACCGATAAGCACACCGGCGGCATCCAGCTCCACGGGATTCTCGAAGGAGAGTGCCTTCAGCTCGGGCTTGGAGCGGTCGCTAAGGTTTGGACCGACAAAAGCGGTAATTTGTTCCGCTGCCAACTCATTTTTTACTAAATATCCTTCTGTACAGTGTACGACGGTATAATCCAGATCAAATTCCTTTGCAATTCGGATTGCGGTGAAGATATCATCGGCTCGGTGGGCATGGAAGTGGGCTGGAATTTTCTTCTGCATGAGCGGGAGCAGGGCTTCGCACTTCATGTCGAATTCGGGTTCGTCGGCATCCTCATCGTTCTCGGCGGCAAGCTTATCCTCGGCATATTTTTTTGCCTTCATGAGATTTTCGCGAATAATGGCTGCGGTAGCCATGCGGGTCTCGGGAGCGGCATTTTTACCGTGGTAGACGCTCTTGGGATTTTCGCCGAGGGCGAATTTCATGGCGACCGGATCACGCAGGATCATGTTATCGATACGGACGCCATCGGTTTTGATGGCTGCAAACTGACCGCCGATGGGATTGGCACTGCCGGGGCCTGCGGCAACACAGGTAACGCCGCCCTCTCGAGCCTCTTTGAAGCAGCGCTCGAGGGGATTGATTGCATCGATGGCGCGGAGGTGCGGGGTTGCGGGATCGCTTTCTTCGTTGACATCATCGCCTTCAAAGCCCATGGAATCCTCCAGCAGTCCGAGATGAGTATGACCGTCAATGAAGCCTGGGAGCAGCCAGCAGCCCTTAGCATCATACAGCTCACCGCCATTTTCGGGGATTCCCTCTCCGATGTCGGATATTTTTCCGTCCTTGATGGTGAGATAGCCATTCTCAAGGGTGCCGAGGGTATCCATTGTACAGATTTTTGCGTTATATATTGTAATCATAATTCACCTAAAACAAAAACGGGAGCGTACTCCCGCTGTGATTTATTTTCTTCTGGAGGATGTGCGCTTAACTTCGGAGGCACGCTTGAAATCGGAAAGCTTATCCTCTGAGAGCTTTTTGAAGCGGGACATCATATCTTCAAAGCTGTCGCTGCCCTCGGAAGCTTTGGGGGCGTTGGGGCGAAACTCAACAGGAGGGGTATTGGAAGCGGGGGCTTTGGGAGCAGGCTTTGGCGGCACTTCGATTGTCTGCTTGATGGAAAGGGCGATTTTCCCCTTCTCATCGATGGCAATAATCTTGACCCTGACGCTTTGATCAAGCTTCAGGTGATCCTTGATATCCTTGACAAATCCGGTGGAAATCTCGGAAATATGTACCATACCGGTCTTATTTTCGGGAAGGGAGATAAAGGCTCCGAAATTGGTAATACCGGTGACTCTTCCTTCCAGAATGGTGCCTACTTCAAACTGCACTTGCTCCTGCATCCGACAGAGTATCCTCCTTGATGTTAAAAATTTATTTATTCAGGTCGTTAAAGAAGATGATCTCCTCTGGAAGGTGATAATTCAGCTTTTCTCTTGCCACGCGCATGACATATTCATCATCATAGGGGCGCGCAAGCTCGTCGTTCAGCTCCTCGATGCGGTTGGTATATTCCTCAATCTGTTGGTTGAGGCGCTCCTCCTCCATCATGAGGGCGGTACGATCAAGATTCAGCCGGATGATGGTCATAACGCAGAAGCAGACAAAAACAACCACGGCGGCCTTGACAAATATATTCGCTCTGCCTCGCATAACACACATCCTTTCACAGGGAATCAGAGTAAAAACCCGCTTCCTGCTTCTTCGATCATTTTCGCCGTTATTCTCTGTGTAAAACGGCGTTTTCTCTTCTTATAATAAATATTATATAACCTTTTGGGGATATATGCAAGAGTGAATTTTGTGAATTTTATAATAACAAGCAGAAGTCTCAGCAGGGGGAGGAGCAGACGGCGAAAAACAAAGGAAAAAAGCGCACGGATGAGGGCAATGATACCCCCTGCGGCAAGCATAATCAGCCGTCCTGCCGTGAAGCGCCAGAGGAGAAAGCCGGCAAGTGCGCCGAGGAGCATGAAATAGCGCACTCTGCCGTAATTGGTATGGTAGAGCAGAATGCAGATAACGAGGGCGCTGAAGACTGCATAGAGAAGATCGCCGACAAAGATGACGGCAGAGCGCAGGCCTTCACCTATGGCAGAGCCGCCATGTTCGTGCTCCATGGCGAGATGGCTGATGCGGAACAGATCGTACACAGCGCCAAGAAAGGCTCCGACAAGAACTGCATACAGGGCAGCCTGCAGCATTTGCCACTGGGAAAGGATCATTTCAGCGTTCCCTGCGTGATTTGAAGAGACCCTGTTTGGGCTTTTCGCGGTCGATATAGAAGAGCCCGTCGATGCGGCCTTCCACCGACAGATCGCCGGTTTCCACGCTCATTTTGATGATGTGCAGTCCTTCGCCGTCCACAGAGAGCACTCCCATGCTGCTTTTGAGGATGATCTCGTTTTCGTCGAAGCTGATCACGTCCTCGATGCCCGAGAGAATAATGGAGGCGCGGCTGCTGATGCTAATATTGTGAGGCGATAATTTTAAGCTTTCGTCGGGTACTGGCATATGATATTCCTCCGGTCAGAATGATTCTGAAACATCATATGCGGGAAATTTATAATTTATACGAAGAGGGGCGCGTTTATTCGCTGATGATTTCGTACATTTCAGCGGCATCAGCCTTGAGGGCGTGCTCACGGACATCCTTGACGCGGAGCTTGACTGTTTTGGCACCGAAGGTAATCTCGATGACATCCCCTTCCTTGACGGCATAGGATGCCTTGGCGGGTCTGCCGTTGACCGAAACATGCTCGGTGTCGCAGGCATCGTTGGCTACGGTACGGCGCTTGATGATGCGTGATACTTTTAAGAATTTGTCGAGTCTCATGGTTACTCCTTTTTGATATACGGATACAAAAACTCCGCGGTCTGTCACAATCTGACAAAACGCGGAGCTATGGTGATCAATGTAATGCTTATATCAATTACTTATTGATAGCGTCCTTGATGGTCTTGCCTGCTGTGAAGCTGAGGTGCTTGGAAGCTTCGATTGTCATAGCAGCACCGGTGCGGGGGTTTCTGCCGACTCTTGCAGCGCGCTCCTTAACCTCGAATGTGCCGAAGCCTGCGATCTGAACCTTCTCGCCTGCTACAAATGCGTCCTCGAGAGATGCGATAACAGCGTTAACTGCAGCCTCTGCGTCCTTCTTCTTCATGCCTGTCTTGGCAGCTACATTTTCAATGATCTTTGTCTTGGTTGTCATGTTTATTTTCACCTTTCTTACTTGAAATATGAGCCCGACACCAAAATGATGCAGCGCTCATATGTACTTGATTTTATTGACTATGATAGTATAACATTTTTTTCTGCATTTAGCAATAGCTTTTTGCGAAATTATCCCGATTTTTCGGGATTTTTTCGTCTTTTGGGGAAGATTATCTGCTCTCTTTTTCCGCAACTGCGGAAATGAAGCGGTCACAGCTGTCGGAGAGGGCTTTTTCGGGATCGATACCCATGGCATGAGCAGCAGCGGCTGCAGCAAAGAGCATATCGCCGACGGTCTGCTCGGGGGTGGAATTTTCGGCGGGAGTGAAGGCAACACCCTTCTTTGCGGCTTTGGAAGAGAGCTTGGCGGCGCGCATCAGAGCGGGCAGGGTCTTTGCCACGCTGTCCATGGTTTCGGAGAGCGACTTCTGCTCCTTGGTCTGCTTTTTGATCTCGTCCCAGTTATCGAGGACATCGCCCACCGAGTTCACCTTGACCTCTCCGAAGATATGAGGATGGCGGACGATCATTTTTCGGGTAACATCGTTGACTACATCATCAAAGAAGAAGGCACCGTCTTCTTTGGCGATCTGGGCATGGAAGACCACCTGGAAAAGAAGGTCGC
The DNA here is from genome assembly GCA_017399105.1 of Clostridia bacterium. Lineage (GTDB taxonomy): Bacteria > Bacillota > Clostridia > Oscillospirales > CAG-272 > RGIG1743. The sequence continues at coordinate 40,966 of JAFQEJ010000016.1, read as the reverse complement.
CCAGCTCCTCGCGGAGGAGGATGTTGTCATCGTTGTCGATGGCTTCGGCAACCTCGTAGGTTTCCTCGAGCAGCTCACGGCGGATGCTTTTATGGGTCTGCTCACGATCCCAAGGGCAGCCGTCCTCGGCGCGGAGGAGAGACATAACGGTGAGAAGGTCGTCGAGGGTAAGCTTATCTTTTGCAGCAATTTCAGCGGCTTTTGCGTTCATTGGTTTTGATTTCCTTTCATTTCAACAGCTTCAGCTTGGTCAGAATAGGGGCGATTCGTTTTCCTCCCGGGATCATGCTGACATCCTCGGCATCGATGCCGCGAAGAAGAAGCATGGCGAGAAGATAGACGATGGCGGCAGAGGCAATTCCGGCGACACAGGAAAGGCGATTACCGAGGGCTGTGAGAAGGATTGCATGGACGCCGCGGGCGGTGAAGGCGCAGAGTGCACCCGAAATCAGCGGCTTTAAGAACATATAACGAATCTCGGGGGTGACACCGGTATGCTTGGCAACGAAGAAAAAATTAAAGCCGGTGATGGTGAGATAACAGATAAAGGTGCTGATGGGGGTTCCGTACATATCGAGGGCTCCGATGAGCAGCCAGCTTGCTGTCAGCTTAACGAGAGCTCCGATGAGCATGGAGACAATCGGTTGGCGTTCATGACCGGTGGCTTGAAGGATGGCATTGGTCACTGAGAGAATGCCGACGAAGACCGAGGAAATGGCAAGAAGAGAGAGGAGCGGGGCTGCCATCTCAGCGGAGGATGCCTTGAAGAACATTTTGAGGATGGGTTCTGCCATGGCGGAGAGTCCGAGGGCACAGGGAATGATGATCATTGCGGTGACCTTGAGAGTACGGCGGATCACATCACGGGCAGCACCGACGCCGTCCTTCGCAATTTTGGTGGAGATCAATGGGACGACGGCGATGGAGATGGGATAGATGAGCGCGGGCGGCAGATTGAACATGGGAACTGCCAGCGCGGTATAATTTCCGTAGAGGGTGACGGCGACCTGCTCCACATAGCCGATCGACTTCAGACGGTTGATAACGATCATGCTGTCGATGAGGTTGGTGAGCTGCATGACCGAGGCGCTGAGGGCAATGGGGATGGAAATTTTGAGAAGCTCGGCGCAAATACCGCCTGTGGTGCGGGGAAGATAATCAGGCTCGGGGATTCCTTTAGGTTCGCGGATATTATGAAGAATTTTTGCGACTGTGAGGAAGAGCATGGAGGCGGCGGTACCGACCACAAGGCCGAAGATGGTATAGGCGGCGGTTGTGGGCAGATCGAAGCCTCGGCTCATGCTGTAGAGGGCAAGGAGGATACCGACGGCAAGCTTTCCCACAGCTTCGATAACCTGAGAAAATGCGGTCGGGATCATATTCTGGCAGCCCTGGAAATAGCCTCGGATAGCACTGGAGATGCAGATGAAGAAGAGGGTAGGTGCGATTGCCATGATACTCAGGTAGGCGGGCTCTGCACCGATGGCACGGGCAAAAATTTTGGAGCCGCCCATCATGATGCCCATACCGGCAAGGCCGATGAGGATGAACATGAGCAGGGTCACGCGGAAGATGGTCTTGATTTCCTTCGCTTTTCCTTTGGCTCTGCAGTCGGCGACGAGGATGGATACTGCCACCGGAAGGCCTGCTGTGGAGAGGAGATAAAACCAGGAATAGATGCTGTAGGCGGCGTTGAAATATCCCATACCTTCATCACCGATGATATTGGTGAGGGGGATTTTGAAGATGAGACCGATCACCTTCACCAGCATATTGGAGAGGGTCAGGATAAGGACACCGGATATCAGTTTGTTGTTCTTTTCAGCCAAGAGATCACCTTTGCTTTGGGGTTAAATGTGAGTATGGGGTGGAGGGGAACCTCATCCACCGCAAGCGGTCTCCCTTCCCCACGCGTGGGGAAGGCTTTGGGGCAGTTGAAATACAAAAAGATTGGTTTCGATTATTTGTTTAATCGAAGTAGTGGTCGCAGACATCGCGCATTTCAGCTTTGGTACGCTCGATATCGATGGTTTTGTACTCGCCGTTTTCATAGAGGATTTTGCCGTCGACCATGGTCATGCAGACATTGGAGGAGCCTAAGGCATAGACGAGGGCTCCGCAGGAATCGTAGACGGGGATGGCATTGACTGCATCCAGGTCGAGGAGGATGAGGTCGGCTTTGCAGCCGGTTTCGATTCTGCCGCAGTCTTCTCTGCCCTGAGCCTTTGCGCCGTTCTCACAGGCGAGCTTTACGATATCGGCGGCGGTATAGTTATCGCATTTGCGCTCGATGCCTTTATGGAGGATGGCGGCGGTATACATCTCCTTGAGGATGTCAAGGGTATTATTGGAGGCGGTGCCGTCGCTGCCGAGGGTGACATTAATGCCCTTTGCAAGCATTTTGGAGAGAGGCATGACGCCGCTGCCCAGCTTCAGGTTGCTGACCGGATTATGAGCTGCAGTGACACCATACTGCGCCATGATATCCATATCGTCATCTGTAACCCAGACGCAGTGAGCTGCGGTGGTACGGGCACCAAAAACACCTGCGTCGGCGAAGAATTTGGTGGGAGTTTTGCCATGGCGGCCGATACACTCGTTATGTTCTTTCTCGGTTTCGGAGAGGTGAATCTGGAGTCCTGCATTGTTAGCTACGGCATATTCGCCGACACCGGCACAGATATGCTCCAGGTTGGTATATTCGGCGTGGAGGGACATATCTATTTTTATTCTGCTGTCGGCTGCGTTATGATAGGTTTCGAAGAGCGATTTTGCTTCGGCAAAGCGAGGGCTGTCGGCAAGCTTTTCTGTGGGATCGAAGGAGACGATACAGCGGCTGATATTGGCGCGCATACCCGATTCGATGGATGCTTTAACCGTCTCATCGCAGAAGAAATACATATCCGAGAAGGAAACGATACCGTTTTTGATCTGCTCGGCGCAGGCAAGCATAGAGGCGGCATAGACAGAACGGGGAGTGAGACGATCCTCGGCGGGGAAGATTTTTTCGTTGAGCCAGCGGTCGAGGGGAAGATCGGCACCATAGCCGCGGAAGAGGGTCATGGCGGCGTGGGTATGGCAGTTATAGAGACCGGGGAAGAGCATTTTTTGCTTACAGTCGATGATACGGTCGAAGCTGCCTTCGGGCTTGGTTTCGCTGATATAGATTATTTTATCGTTTTCACAGAGGACATACTTGAAGCTGTCGTCGGGCATGCGCGGTTTATCGAAGAGGATTCTCATAATGAACTCCTTATATGGCTTTGATGATTTCGCTCATGAGCGAGGTGAAGCGATGCTTGATAAGTTTGCCGGTTTCGAGGACTTCTTCCTCGGTGATAGCGGCTCCGGTGATACCTGCTGCCATATTGGAGACGCAGGAGATGCAAAGAGTGGGAATATTGCACTGAGCGGCAAAGATGACCTCAGCGACGGTAGACATACCGACGAGGGTAGCTCCTACAAGGCGAAGCATTCTGATTTCGGCGGGGGTTTCATACTGGGGACCTGTCATATAGCCATAGACTCCCTCCTTGAGAGTGAAGCCGAGGGCTTCTGCCTTTTCCTTGGCGAGGGCGATGAGAGTTTTGTCATAGACACGCTGCATATCGAAAAAGCGCTCGCCGAATTCGGGGATATTGGCACCGCGAAGGGGGGAGGTAGGTGAGAGCTTGATATGGTCATTGACGCAGACGAGATCGCCGGGACGGTAGGATTCGTCGATGCCGCCGGCGGCATTGGTGATGATCAGTTTACCGATGCCCAGCAGCTTGAAGACGCCGATGGGATAGGCGGTCTGCCACATTTCCCAGCCTTCATAGTAGTGGAAGCGGCCGTTCATGGCGAGGACTTTTTTATCGCCCAGTCTGCCATAGACAAGCTCTCCCTTCTGATAGGAAACGGTGGAGATGGGGAAATGAGGAATTTCGCGGTAGGGGATGACAACGGTATCGGTGAGCTCATCGGCGTAGCTGCCAAGGCCGCTGCCGAGAATGACGGCAACATCGGGTGTCGCGCCGCCGATGCGATCGCTGATATAGTCGGCGCTGGCTTTATAATCTGCAAAGGTTGCTTTATCGGTCATGATGCTTCTCCTTAACATTACTGAACATTAAAATAATCGAGGATTTCTTTATAGTAATTTTCCATTTTCTCAGGTTCTTTTTCCATGGCGAGGTATTCGTAGGGATATTTGGGCATGAAGATACGGTTGATTTTGGCGGGGGATTTGGAGACAAGCTTGGTAACAGAGCCTGCACCCGCTGCGAAGATATGGTGGACTTCTTCCATCATGAAAATGTTATAGAGACCTTCAGTGCCTTCAAGGGAGAAGCCTACATTCTCGAAGTTGCCGATGGAATTGCGCTGTTTATAGCAATAGTAGGGCTTATAGCCTGCCAGCTTGGCTTTGACCTGGGAATAGTCGATGCTCTTTCCGGTTTCTCCGCCCGAACGGGAGTAGATATCGGTACCCGATTTGATGATATCGGCGGATTTTTTGACGCAGAAAGTATGTACGGTGATATTCTCGGGACGCAGGTTGATGATGGCATCCATGGTGCGTGAGAAGCTGGCGAAATCTTCTCCGGGAAGACCGGCAATAAGATCGGTATTGATGATCGGGATTTCGGCAGCACGGGCAAGCTCGAAGGCTTTATAGTAATCCTCGGCAGTATGACGTCTGCCGATGCGTTCGAGAACTTCATTGTTGAGGGTTTGGGTATTGATGCTGACACGGGTGACGCCATGGGCTTTGGCAGAGGCGAGCTTGGCGGCGGTGACAGTATCGGGGCGGCCTGCCTCGAGGGTAAATTCCATAAGAGTGGAGACATCCACATTGCGGCAGACAGCATCGAGAAGGCGTTCGAGCTGTGCTTCATTCAGAGTGGTAGGAGTACCTCCGCCGATATAGACGGTGACGGGACGGACGCCGCAGGCTCGGATGGTCTCAAAGAGACGGTCGATATCGAGAATGAGGCGATCGAGATATTCGGGAATAAGCGACAGGAGACGGTTGGTGGAATAGGAGACGAAGGAGCAGTAGGCGCAGCGTGTGGGGCAGAAGGGGATGGAGATATAGACGCTGCAGGTATTATCACCGAGATTTTTGACAATTTTCGCTTCTCTGCGGGCGATATCGGTGAGGAGAGCTGCCTTCTTGGGATTCATGAAATAGTGATTGCGCAGAATCTCCTTGATTTCGGTGACGCCCTTCCCTGCTGCCAGCATTTCGGCGGCAATCTTTGCGGGGCGGACTCCCGTGACCATGCCCCAGGAGGGACGAACGCCGAAGAACTGTCTGCCTGCATCGAAAACGGCGGCTCCGACAGCCAGCTTGATCATGCGCTCCTCGGTGAAATCATCGCGGCGAAGCTCGGTATGGCTGCCGCATTTGCTCTTATCACCGATGCGGATCTCGGCTTCGGCATGGGCACCCTCGTCATCACAGCGGACGGTGACGCTGACGATGGGGGTATCCTCGGTGATCTCCTCGTCCTCGGCAAATTTGACACCGGGAAAGAAAATCATGCAGAGGTTCTGGACATAATAACGGTTGACGTTTCCGTCGATATAGAGCTTCATCGATTCACCCCTTCTTTGTCAGGACAGCGCTGTCCATGACGATGGTGATGGGACCGTCCATACGGGCATCGATCTCCATATGAGCACCGAATCTGCCCGATTCCACGGGGCAGGCTGAGAGCTCAGCAAGCTTTGCGATGAAATATTCGTAGAGGGTATTTGCTTCATCGGGAGGGGCGGCACGCATATAATCGGGACGGTTGCCCTTTTTATATTCGGCGGCGAGGGTGAAGTTGGAGATCACCAGTGCGCTTCCGCCGATATCGGGCATGGACAGATTCATTTTATCCTTTTCGTCGCAGAAGATGCGGAGCTTGGCAATCTTGGCGGCGAGGGCATCTGCATCAGCGGTGCTGTCGCCCTTCATTACACCGAGAAGGATAAAGAGTCCCTTTCCGCATTTGCCGCAGGGGATACCGTCGGCTTCCACCGATGCGTGTTTTACGCGTTGAATCACTGCTGTCATGAGCTGAATCCTCTCACTACGTCGGTAACATTTTTGATGGTCTTGAGTCTGGACATGATCGACTTGAAATGGTCGAGATTTTTACAGCCGATGGTCAGATTGATGATCATGCCATCGGCACCTCGCTTCTGAGTATTGATTTGATGAAGGGCAACACGCATTTCGGCGAGGGCGGTGGAGATATCGGCGATAAGCATGATGCTGTTATCGGCAAAGATCTGGAGCAGGGCTTCAAAGCTCTCCTCGTTGTGAACGCGCTCGGGCCAGTGAGCATCCACCCAGCGGTCGAGATTTTCGGGCTTTTCCATGCCGAGCACCACATTGGGGCAGTCGCGTTTATGGATGGAGACACCGTAGCCCTTGGTGATGAAGCCGATGATATTATCGCCGGGGAGGGGATTACAGCAGCGGGCAAATTTCACGGCACAGCCATCCAGACCGTCGATGATGACACCGCTCTGGTTCTTGGCTGCCTTCTTCAGCTGGAGCTGGGAGATATCGGTGATGGGAGAGGACTCCTCCACCTTGACAATGCGGTCAAATTCATCCTTCAGCTTGGGTGAGATGCGGGTGATGGTGAGTCCGCCGTAGCCGATGGTATTGTAGAGATCGTCCACCGTCTGGATGCCGATGCGCGATGCCACATTGAGAAGGATTTCGTTCTTCTGGGTTTCGGTATAGGATCTGCCGAATTTTCGCATTTCGCGCTCGATTTCGGCTCTGCCCACCATAATGTTTTCGGGGCGCTGTTCCTTTTTGAACCACTGGCGGATCTTATTGCGGGCTTCACCGGTTTTGACGATCTTCAGCCAATCGCGGCTGGGACCTTTGGAGGCGGCAGAGGTGATGATTTCGACAATCTCGCCGTTCTGGGGGACGCGGTCGATGGGAACGATCATGCCGTTGATCTTGGCGCCTACCATTTTATTGCCCACCGCAGAGTGGATGGCATAAGCGAAATCGATGACGGTGGCATTCTGAGGCAGGGTGATGACGTCGCCCTTGGGAGTAAAGACGAAGGTTTCGTCATGGAAAATATCGATTTTCAGCGAACGCAGGAACTCATCCTGGTCACGGGTGTTATCCTCATTTTCAACAAGGCGGGAAATCCACTCCAGCTTCTTGTCGATCTCTTCCTTGGAGGCTTCGCCCGATTTATACTTCCAATGGGCAGCCACACCGTACTCGGCGATCTGGTGCATTTCCCAGGTTCGGATCTGCACCTCAAAGGGGATGCCGTCGCGTCCGATGACGGTGGTATGGAGAGAGCGATACATGTTGGGCTTCGGGGTGGAAATGTAATCCTTGAAGCGGCCGGGGACGCTCTTGAACATATCATGGATAACGCCGAGGATGGTATAGCAGTCAAGCTCGGTATCGGTGATGACGCGCAGGGCATAGAAGTCGTAGATTTCGTCGAAGTTTTTATTCTGCTCGTACATCTTTTTATAGATGCTGTAGACCGATTTGACGCGGCCCTCCAGCGAGAAGGAGAACTTGCCTTCGGTGAGCTTATCGGCGATCATGCTGCGGGTCTTTTCGATGAAGTTGCGGTTCTGACCGTATTTTTCTTCAATCTCCTGCTTGACCTCGGCATAACCTATAGGGTCGAGGTAGCTGAGGGCGAGATTTTCCAGCTCGTGCTTCATGCGCTGCATACCGAGACGGTGAGCCAGCGGTGCGTAGACATGCATGGTTTCGAGGGCGGTCATGCGGCGTTTCTGCTCGATTTTTGCATCGAGTGTACGCATATTATGAAGGCGGTCGCAGAGCTTGATGAAGATGACGCGGATATCCTTGGACATGGCGAGGAACATCTTACGGAGGTTTTCGATATGCTCCTCTTCCTTATCCTCAAAGGGAATCTGCACCAGCTTGGTGAGGCCGTCGACGAGCATTGCCACATCCTCGCCGAAGCGATCACGAATCTGATCGATGTCGGTTTTGGAGCCGCAGTCCTCAACGGTATCATGGAGAAAGGCGGCACAGATGGAATCGGTATCCAGTTCGAGACCGGCTACGATCTCGGCGACCGCAATGGGGTGCGAGATATAGGGCTCGCCGCTGTTGCGGAACTGACCTTCATGAAGATCTTTGGCAAAGAGGAATGCCTGCTTGATCTTTTCTATATCGTAATTCTTACCCGTTTTTTCAAGGGTAAGAAGCAATTTACTGATTTCAGAACACATAATGCTTTCCTTATATTATTCTCTCGGCATATTTTTCAGCCGTTTATAGATGGAGGACTTTTCAAGATTGACCTTGGTTTTTACGAAATTCAGCTTGAAGCGGTAGCAATCGGAGGGAATATCGCCATGGGCATCCCCCTGAAGGGGTTCGATTCCGACAACATTGGTTTCATTGAAAATATCGATGCAGAGCATCAGCTTCACCGCAGAGCGGGAAATGCCTGAGTGAGCGAAATAACGCTGCATGGCACGGATACTGACCACATCCAGATTCTGTCTTGCCAGCTGCTTGAGGTAGAGATAGACACCGGCGAAGTCATCGCGGACGGGAATGATGCTGTCATCGATGGGATAACGCTCACCGGTGCGGATGGCTTCCTTGATGCGCTCATACTCTTCCCTGTCGGCGGCAAGGCTCTCTCGGATCTCACCGCTGAGACGGATATCGCGCACAAGAAGCTGCACGGTGCGCTGATTCTGGAAATCATTGATATCCAGATTGAAAGCAACATCCACCGTATCTCCGCTCACAACGCCAAGCTCACCGGGATTTTTCCCGAAGAAGAGGGCTGTGACATATTTACCGCCGTGCTCGAGGAGCATCTTGGTATGCTTGCCTGCGCCGATGGCATTGATTTCAGCTACCTGTACATCGCAGAGGGCGAAGACAGGAACGGGATTGGCGATTCCATAAGGTTCAAGAAGATAGAGCTCGGATGCCTGGTCGATGGTGATATCAGAGATCCCGATTTCAGCATCGATATCAATATTAGTAACCACCTCAGCGTCGGTGAGATGGGTGCTGACATATTCATTCAGGCGCCTGCGCAGCTCGGGGAGCTTATCGCGCTCCACAGAGAGACCGGCTGCCAGTTCATGACCGCCGAATTTAACCAGCAGGTCGCTGCAGGCTTTGAGGGCTTCGACCAGGTTGATTCCCTTGATGCTTCTGCCCGAGCCTTTACCCACATCTCCCTCAAAGGAGATGAGAATGGAGGGGAGGTTATACTTCTCGGTGATACGGGAGGAAACGATTCCGATAACGCCGTGGTGCCAGTTATCCTCGGCGAGGACAATGATTTTATCCTTTTCAAAGTCAAGCTCCTCGCGGATTTTGGCATTTGCCCGGGCGATGATGGCATTTTCCTCGATCTGACGCTGGCGGTTGGTATTGCAGAGATCCTCAGAAATGGCGTAGGCTTCGGCTTCCGAGTCGGTCATGAAGAGCTCGACGGCACGCTCTGCGCTGCTGATTCTGCCGGCTGCATTGATGCGGGGAGCGATGGTATAGCCGATGAAGGAGGAGGTGATTTTCTTCTTTTTAGCGGTCTTTCCGCCCTTGGGATCGCTGCCCGCAAGCGATTGATCGATAAGTGCGGCGAGGCCCTTGCGCTTGGTTTTCTCGATGAGGTTAAGTCCGACGCTGACGATGAGGCGGTTTTCATCCACCAGAGGCATGACATCGGCTACGGTTCCGATGGCGACAAGATCGGCATAGTCCTCGCAAAGGCGGCGCATATAGGCATAGCCTTCTTCGCCTGCACGCTGTGCCGCGCGATACTCAAGTGCGCTGAGCAGCTTGAAGACGACCCCCACACCTGCCAATTCCTTGAAGGGATAGCTGCTGTCGGGGCGGCGGGGATTGATGACTGCGATGGCATCGGGAAGGATATCGTGGCATTCGTGGTGGTCGGTGACCAGCACATCGATACCGAGAGATTTGGCATATTCGATCTCATCTACCGCTGTGATGCCGGTGTCCACCGTAATCATCAGCGATGCACCGCCGTGGGCAACCTGTTCGAGGGCAGCACGGTTGATGCCGTAGCCTTCACCGATGCGGTTGGGGATATAGTAATCGACATCGGCTCCGCGGGATTTGAGATAGAGGCAGAGGATGCTGACCGAGGTGACGCCGTCCACGTCGTAATCACCGTAGATGATGATCTTCTCGCCTCTCTCAACGGCGGCTTCGATACGCATGCAGGCGATATCCATACCGGGCATGAGGAAGGGGTCGTGGAACATGACGGTTTCCTTTTTCAGAAACTGCTCGGCTTCCTTTGCGTTGGTATAGCCACGGTTCCAGAGCAGGGCTGCTGTCGGTATTCGGATGCCGAGCGCTTCTGCCATGGCGGCAATTTCGCCTTCGTGACCTGCGTCGGCAGTATTGATATTCCATTGCTTTTTAGGGCTCATGAATTGTTTCTCCTATGTGTGTCTTGAAGAATGCGCGTGATCTCCATACGGTTGTTTTCGGCAGCTCTCGAATTTGCAAAGATATAAATCACAACAAAGGAGAGTATGAATGCAGCAAGTGATACAAGGTATGGGTAGAGCTCGTCTGCAAAGATCGGGACGGAAAGATAGTAGGAGAGCAGCGCCGCCGCGACCGGAAATACGAAAACGATCAGTGCATATGTGAGGATGGTGCCCGAGGGTGCTTCGACCTCGACGGTATCGCCGGGGAGCGCTCCGAGCTTATTTTTTACTGTGGCTGTCACCGTTTTACCGCAGGAGCAGCAGGCACCGCTCATTTTACAGCCTTCGCAGGCGGATTGGCGCTTGACTTCGACGGTGGCGATATCGCCCTTTGTTTCGATGACAATTGCAGTTTGCTTCATTTGAGATGGAATCCTTTCAGTTTTTAAAAGGAGCATAGTGCTCCATCAGGTGGAGGGATGCGGCAATGCCGTCTACGGCTGCGCTGGTGATGCCGCCTGCGTAGCCTGCGCCCTCTCCTGCGGGATAGATATTGGCAGTACCGAGAGCAATGCCCGACTCATCGCGCTCCATACGGAGGGGCGCTGAGGTGCGGGTCTCGAAGCCGGTGAGGATGGCATCGGGGGCATCGAAGCCGCGAATTTTTTTGCCAAATTCGCTAAGACCGAGCTTCAGCATAGAGGTGACAAACGCGGGCATGAGAGCGCCGAGATCGCAGGGCTTTACAAATTCGCCGCCGCGGTAGGTAGGAATAATGCGGGGGGGAAGACTGCCTGTGCGGTCGGAAAGGAAGTCGCCTACCGTCTGGATGGGGGCGCTGTAGTCCTCACCGCCGGCTTTATAGGCGGCACGCTCAAGCGTTCGCTGAAAGGCGATGGCTCCCTCAACGGTATTTCCGAAATCGGAGGGAAGCACCGATACTGCCACGGCGCTGTTGGCATTTTTACCGTCACGCAGATAGCGGCTCATGCCGTTGACTACCACGCCGCCTTCCTCGGATGCTGCCGCAACGACCTCACCGCCGGGACACATGCAGAAGGTATAGACCCCTCGCTCGCCTACTCGGTGGGAGAGATTATACTCACCGTGACCGAGGAAGGGGGCACCTGCCAGGTTTCCGTAGAGGGCACGGTCGATATCACTCTGTAAATGCTCGATGCGGACGCCCACAGAGAAGGGCTTTGGATTGAGCTGATAGCCTGCTTTCAGGAGCATGGCATAGGTATCGCGGGAGGAGTGACCGGGTGCAATGATCAGAGCACCGCAGGGGATGGTATTCCCCTTGCCTGTAAGGGTATTGATCACCTTGACAGCCTTTGCACATCCTGCGTCGGTGACGATGCTCTCCATACGGCAATTGAAATGAATCTCGCCGCCGAGGGCGAGGATGCGGTCACGAATGCGTGCTACGACGCCGAGAAGCTTATCGGTACCGATATGAGGCTTTGCGGCATAGAGAATTTCATCGGGAGCTCCGAATTCATTGAAGCGCTCGAGGACATAGCGGCATCTGCCGTCGTTGATGCGGGTGACCAGCTTGCCGTCCGAGAAGGTACCGGCACCGCCTGCGCCGAACTGGATATTGCTGTCGGTATCAAGTTTACCCGTGCGGTTAAAGCGTTCAACCGAGGCTGTGCGCTCTTCCACATTGCCGCCGCGCTCAAGAATGACGGGAGCATAGCCCTGCTCGGCAAGCAGCAGACCTGCGAACATGCCGCAAGGACCGAAGCCGACGATGACAGGACGGTGGGAAAGGGGGGTGCTGCCCCGTTTGATCATGGAATTTATATCGATGGGAGTCTGAAGCTGTGCGTCGATTTTGGCAAGGGAAGCTTCTTTTGGGGGATATTTAACGCGAAGGAGCACTGAATAGACGAAGCAGAGCGGCTTTTTTCTGGCATCGACCGATTTTTTGACGATACCCGCAAAGTCGCCGTCAAGCGCAATGCCCGCCTTCCTCAGACGGAGACGGGCTTGGTCGATGGCTTCGGCATCGGAGGTTTCCGATGCGGGAATTTTGATATTGCGGAGGATGACCTCGCATGGAGTATGGGTATTCAACTTATTTTCACCGTTATATTGTAGTCACCGAGCTCATAAACATAGCCGTTATACATGGAATTGACCGTAAAAGTCACAGGGACGGTTACGTTGCCGGTCACGTTGCTCAGATTGGACAGATCCACATAGGCATCCACCGATGCGGCGCTGATGAAAGAGACATAGCGGGTTTCACCGCGCATGGTGAGGGTGATGGAATCAACAGCAAGCTCATACTTCAGATTATTGGGGTTATTAACCGAAAATTCGCGGATCACAAGCTGCTTTGTGGAGGTGTTCTTGAGAGTGACTTTATACTGGACATACTGGATGCCATGGATACTTTCGGTTCCTGCGGGGAGCTCGATCTTATGACTGGTTGTCTCTTCACTTGTCTTCTTTTCATCGATGGTTGCGATCATCAGCTCGTCGATGCCGTTGAGCACCGAGGCCTCACCCTTCAGGAGGATTGTTGAGGGGATAACGGTAACCTCGGCATTGGAATCGTTGAAGTAGCCGTGCTTATAGCCGACAGTCAGAGGAACTTCCTTGGTGATATAGACGGGAATGTTCACCGAGACCGACTTGGTCTGGAGCTTGAGATAGGGGCTTGTCAGAACTTCTCCCTGGGCATCCACAAGCTGAAGACTGCCTGTCGCGATGAGCGAATCGGTGAGGCGTCCGAGGCCCGAGAGAACCACCTGGGCGCTATCGATGGCGCTGAGCTGTACGGCGGGACCGGTGACTGTAACCTCCTCGATATTGGGAACGGTATCGCCCAGCTCATAACCGTCGGCAAGCGAGAATTCGGTCATAACAACCTCGACCGGCACCTGAACGGAATCCTTTTCATCAAAGTATATACGGACGCTGCTCTTGGTTTTTTCAGTTTCGCGGAGATTGCCCGGAACCTCGGTGATGATCTCCAGCGTAGCTGTTCCGGCTTCGGTAATGGCGGAAGCATCCACATAAGCGCGCAGATCTGCACTCTCCACATTGAGCACGTCACGGCGTTTGCCTACAAGGGTGATATCGACGGTATTGTCATAACCGGAGATGACAGAAAGATTGCTGTCGGGATCAATATTGATGATTTCAATGGGAATATCGGTAAACAGTTTTTCAAAGGTCGGGCTGTCCTCGTTCATGACATAGAGCCAGAAGAGAAAAGCAAAGAGCACGCAGAGAATTTTTGCAATAAAATCGCCGCGGCGGCGCTTCTTTCCATCTGTATAGAGCTCACCGGTCTCGGTGGTCAGCAGTCCGTCATCGGTCTGCTCTGCTTCGTCTTTATCGATTCTCATCGGTACTCCTTCTTCCATGCTGACTTGATTGTATATCTGTTCATTTGGTTTCTCCGTCGCCGTCGCTGAGATTGACCTCTTTGAAGCGGCTGCTGCGCTTGTTGAGAATGGACGGTTTTGCGCTCTTTTTATTTTTTGCCGCTTCGTCGGTCAGAAGCTCGGTAAGCTCCTTTTTCAGCGTGATGTAGTCAAAATTCCGCTTGAGCTTGCCTTCCAGCGCCATGGAGATGGTTCCGTTTTCCTCCGAGACAACAAGAACGATGGCATCGCTGTTTTCGCTCATGCCGATAGCGGCTCTGTGGCGGGTGCCCAGATCCTTAATAATTTCGTTGTTTGTCGACAGCGGCAGGAAGCATCCGGCGGCATAGATGCGCATATCACGGATAATGACGGCGCCGTCGTGCATGGGAGCTTTATTGAAAAAGATGTTCTTGAGCATATAAGGGACAAGATCGGCATTGATGACTGTGCCGCTCTTGATGTATTCACCAAGCTTTGTGGTACGCTCAATAACGATGAGGGCGCCGGTCTTTTCCTTGGAGAGATCGCAGGCGGTTTCGCAGAGGGCGGTGATCATTGCCGAGAGCTGGGTATTTTCCTTTTGCTCCCCAATGCTCTTAAGGCTCTTCAGCGGCTCTCCGCCGACCTTCTCCAGCATGGTACGAAGCTCGGGCTGGAAAACGATGAGGATGGCGATCAGACCGACCTGGAATACATTCTGCATGATAAAGTGCATGGCAGTCAGCTCCAGAATCTCGGAGAAGAGCTGGAGCAGCACAAGAACGATGATGCCGGCTGCGAGTTTACCTGCGCGGCGGTCTCTGATATACCGGTATGCAAGGTAGAATATCACCGACACAAGAAGAATATCCACAATGTCATTGATGCCGATTGCCTTCACCTGATTGAACAGATAGGAGACAAATTCGGTGATATATTCTTTTATCGTATTCATCTCACAGGACACCTCCCGTTAAAATCATTTCTCATAATAAAATATATTATTATTTTACCACATAAGTGGGGTAATTGTAAATAGAATCTGTAAATTATCATGAATTTTTTTATAAGTCTTTTCTTTTTTCGGCTTTTATGTTATAATATTATAATAGCGAATTAAAGTAACGGAGTACCTATGGAAACCACCTACACCCCTAAAGAGCGAATCGTAATTGTCACCGGTCATTTTGGTTCGGGAAAGACCAATGTGGCTGTGAATCTGGCTGCAAAACTTGCTGCGGCGGGCAAAAAAGTGGCGATTGCAGATCTTGACATTGTGAATCCCTACTTCAGAACAGCGGATGACACCGAGCTGCTGACCGGGTTGGGGGTGCGCTGCATCATTCCGGAGTTTGCAAACAGCAATGTGGACATCCCTTCCATTCCGCCCGAAATCAATGCGGTCTTCGAGGAAACTGCAAAGGATGAGGTCTGCATCTTTGATGTGGGCGGCGATGACAGCGGAGCGGTGGCTTTGGGCATGTTCGCCGAGCGGATCAAGGCCTTGGGCTATGAGATGCTTTTTGTATGCAGCATGTACCGACCGCTGACCGAGGATCCTGCCGATGCTGCAGATCTGATGCGCGACATCGAGGCAGCTTCCCATCTGAAGTGCAGTGCGGTGGTCAACAACAGCAACATCGGTGCAGAGACAACCACCGAAGACATTCTCGAATCCGAAGCTTACATTGACAGGATTGCGGAACTGGTCGGACTTCCGGTTGCGTTCTGTGCCGCTATGAAGGAGCTTGTTCCCGAAGGTGAGCGCCCCTATTTACCTATGTTCAACGCTACGAAATCTATATACGGAGGTATCAGCAATTTATGAACAGAGTTACATTCAACATTGATCTCTGCAAGGGCTGCGGGCTTTGTGTCACAGCATGTCCCAAGAAGATCGTTGCTCTTGCCGGCGACAAGCTGAACAGCAAGGGCTATCATCCCGCTCAGGTCATCGAGCCCGAGAAGTGCATCGGCTGTGCCATGTGCGCCACCATGTGTCCCGACGTGGTTATTACCGTCGAGAAGGACGTCTGAAACAACATCACAGGAAAGGAACTGAAATCAATGGCTAAGAAAGTTTTGATGAAGGGTAACGAAGCCATCGCCGAGGCTGCCATCAAGAGCGGCTGCCGGCATTACTTCGGATACCCGATTACACCTCAGACCGAAATTGCCGAATATATGGCAAAGCGTATGCCCAAGGTCGGCGGTCTCTGCCTTCAGGCGGAATCCGAAATTGCGGCGATCAATATGGTACTTGGCGCAGCGTCGGCAGGCGTTCGCGTTATGACCTCCTCCTCCTCCCCCGGAATCAGCTTGAAGAGCGAGGGTATCAGCTACATTGCCGGCTGTGACCTTCCCTGTCTGATTCTCAATGTACAGCGCGGAGGCCCCGGTCTGGGCGGTATTCAGCCTGCACAGTCCGACTACTATCAGGCAACAAAGGCGAACGGTCACGGCGATATGCATCTGATCGTTGTCGCTCCCGCATCGGTACAGGAGATGGCATCGCTGACCGGTCTTGCATTTGATCTGGGCGACAAGTACCGCATTCCGGTGATGATGCTTGCAGACGGTGCGCTGGGTCAGATGATGGAGCCGGTTGACTTTGAGGGGATTGGCTGCGAGACACTTCCCGAAAAACCCTGGGCTGCCTGCGGTCACGGCGGTAAGAGAAAGCACAATGTCATCAACTCGCTCTTTATTCAGCCCGAGGAGCTGGAGAGAACGGTTATCGAGCGTTTCGAGCGCTACAAGGTGATCGAGGAGAACGAGGTTCGCTACGAAGAATACATGACCGAGGATGCTGACATTGTCATCGTTTCCTACGGTATTACATCGAGAATCTGCAAGACTGCCATCGCGAATGCAAGAAAGCAGGGTGTCAAGGTCGGTATGCTCCGTCCCATTACCCTCTGGCCTTATCCCAAGGCTGCACTCCGCAGACTGGCAGAGACCGCATCTCAGTTCCTCACAGTTGAGCTGAACATGGGTCAGATGGTGGATGATGTGAAGCTCGCCATCGAATGCAAGAAGCCTGTATCCTTCTTCGGACGCACAGGCGGTATGATGCCCTCCACCGACGAGGTCACCGCGGAAATCATGAAGCTCGCTAAGGGAGGTAACAACTGATGAGCAAGGTAGTATTTGAAAAGCCGAAGGCACTGGCGGATGTCCCCTTCCACTATTGCCCGGGCTGTACACACGGCATCGTGCACAGACTGGTTGCCGAAGTAATCGATGAACTGGGCGTTGAGGACAGAACGATCGGTATCGCGCCTGTCGGATGCTCTGTTTTTGCATATAATTATTTCAACTGCGACATGATCGAGGCTGCTCACGGACGTGCTCCGGCGGTAGCTACCGGCGTGAAGCGTTCGCTGCCCGAGTCGGTGGTCTTCACCTATCAGGGTGACGGCGACCTGGCGGCAATCGGTACCGCTGAGACTGTACATATTGCGGCTCGCGGTGAAAATGTGACCATTATCTTTATCAACAATGCAATCTACGGCATGACAGGCGGTCAGATGGCTCCTACCACCATGCCCGGTCAGGTTACAACCACCAGCCCTTACGGACGTGACAGAAAAATTCAGGGTTCGCCCATCCATGTCTGCGAGATGCTCTCCACTCTTGACGGTACTGCTTATGCAGAGCGTGTTGCGGTGAACTCTCCCAAGCATGTTATCGCTGCCAAGAAGGCAATCCGCAAGGCATTTGACATGCAGCTGAACAAGAAGGGCTTCTCGATTGTTGAGGTGCTTTCCACCTGTCCCACAAACTGGGGTATGTCTCCCACAGATGCGTTGAAGTGGGTCGAATCCGACATGATTCCCTTCTATCCGCTGGGCGTATACAAGGACATTACAAAGGAGGAAGCGTAAGATGACTACAGGTATTCTTATCGCCGGATTCGGCGGTCAGGGCGTACAGTTCTCGGGCAAGCAGATTGCCAAGACCGGCATGTACGAGGGCAAGCAGGTTTCCTTCCTTTCTTCCTACGGTCCCGAAATGCGCGGCGGTACCTCCAACTGCAGCGTGATCATCTCGGATGAGGAGATCGGCTCTCCGCTGGTTACAACACCCGATGTACTGATTGCATTCAACATCGCGTCCTACGACAAGTTCGAGAGCAAGATCAAGGCGGGCGGTATTCTCTTTGCTGACAGCACGCTGATTGCAAAGAAGAGTGAGCGAGAAGACATTACCGCTTACTACATTCCCGCAACCGGTCTTGCAAACGAAAACGGACTTACCGGCTTTGCGAATGTCATCATGCTTGGCTATGTGATGGCGGTAACGGGGCTGTTCAGCTATGAGACCTTCCTCGGTCACATGGTCGAGAGCATTCCCGAATCCAAGGCTGCGCTGATTGAGAAAAACAAGAAGGCGCTGGAGATCGGATTCAATTACAAGGCATAACATATAAAAATCGGCTGCTGCATGTGAAAATGCGGCAGCCTTTTTGTTATTCTTTTCGCCAGCGTTTGAGGGTTGGAACCAGTTTTTCGAGATATTCTCTTGCCTGCTCGGCGCTCATAGTGGGCGAGGTCATAAAAGGGACGGTATATTCTATCACATCCTGCACGGTATAGTTGGGATCGACCCATGCGCCATCCTTATAGCAATAGATACAATAATCGGTATTGATGCTTCCATCGGCTTCGGTTCCCAGCTCTTCGATGTTATGGAGAGGATAGGTACAGCATTGGCAGATGCGGTTACGCTCTACGCTGAGAAGTTCATCGACGGATATGCCGAAAAGGGCGGATATCTGCTTGAGGGTATCAATGTCGGGGATTGATTCTCCGCACTCCCAGCGTGATACAGCCTGACGGGTGACATGAAGCTTTTCGGCAAGAGCATCTTGTGTCAGATGATTATGGTCACGGATTGTTCGGATGATGGCAGACAGGTTCATAAATTACCTCCTGTTGATAGGATTATTTCGTTTTTTTCATAATAAGTATATCACCGGCAGAGTTATTTGTAAAGCAATTTGAAATTGC
Source organism: Clostridia bacterium (assembly GCA_017399105.1). Taxonomy (GTDB): domain Bacteria; phylum Bacillota; class Clostridia; order Oscillospirales; family CAG-272; genus RGIG1743. Next base: position 22,149 of record JAFQEJ010000016.1, on the reverse strand, counting down.
GGGAACTAAACTGCTAAAGTCGAAAATTTACCTCTTGCCAAAATGGGAATCCTGTGTTATAGTAGAGATTGAGGATTTCATCAGTGCATATTCGTCCCGAAACAGGTCACATTTGTGCTATCTTCCTGACATCAAATATGCTATCCTTTAGAAAACAAGGTCAGCATTTTTGACTGTGTAAAGGAGAGACATTCATGAACGAAATCGAAAAGAAGGCATATCTTGCCGAACAATATATTGCTGCCACCAAGCAGAAGCAATCGGGTGCTATTGACAGGCTTTCCACGCTGCAGTTCAGCGCTGAAGAGGCTTACGGAGAGAAGCGTGACTGGCAGATCGGTCCTTTTCGTCTGATGGAAGAGGCAACCTTCCACAAGGCGGAGCAGTGGTACGATCCGCTGGATATCGGCTGGAAGTGCGGCTTTTTATTCAATCCGTCGCTGCTTGTGAAGGATGAGAAGATTTACATGTTCTACCGTGCTGCGCCCAAGAAGGAGACGCTCTGCTCGAGAATCGGGCTGGCGATCTATGACGGTGAGAAATGGGAGGACTGCAGAGAGCCGCTTCTCTACCCGGTGGAAGACAATGAGCTGATTTCGGTGGAGGATCCCAAGGTTTATCCCTACGAGGGCGGCTATGTCATGTTCTACAACGGCATCTATGAGCCGGATCCTGCGGCGCTTGCAAAGGCGAACGCAGAGTCGGATTACAAGGTGGGACTTGGCGTTGACATGAAGTATGCAACCTCGAAGGATCTTATACATTGGGAGCGGGGCGGTCTTGTGGTGCCCATCGAAATATCGAAGTTTTGGGTAAAGGCTGCGGTGCTTCCCAAGGATGAGAGCGGACAGGCTGTGAGAATCGGCGGTGAATATCTGATGTTTATCAGCGAAGGTTGCGGAGGCAAGCAGTACATCGGTCACTCGAAGGATATGCTTCACTGGGATTTTGAGTGCTGTGAGTATCTCGATGTCAGCAGCAAGGGACATCTCCACGAGGTTGCCTGTGCTGTGGTAATGGGAGACAAGCTGATCCTCGATTTCTTCTACAGCGATAAAAACGGTCAGTTCAAGGCGGGACAGGCACTCTACAGCATCGGTGACTACAGGCATCAGCTTCAGCTTGCCGACGGTGGTACACTTTCCTGGGGCGGGCTGGTCAAATATAAGGGAAAATGGACATTTGCACAGGGCTGGGACGCGAAGGATTTCGATCTTGACATGTTCCTTTACTGCGAGGAGTCACAACAACAAGAATCATAAACGTTTTTAAACGGAGGTAACACATTATGTCAGAGAAAATCAAAGTTGGTATTATTGGCTGCGGCGGCATTTCGCACAGTCATATGGCAGGCTACAAGGCGCTTCCCGACCGCGTGGATGTTGCTGCGGTCTGCGACATTGACGAGGCAAAGGTCAAGGCTTACGCCGAGAGATACAATGTGCCTCGCTGGTACACCGATGCACGCGAGATGCTGGCAAACGAAACGCTGGACGCGGTGAGTGTCTGCACATGGAACTCTGCACACTGCCCGATGACTGTACTGGCGCTGGAGGCAGGTGTCAATGTACTCTGCGAAAAGCCTATGGCGATGAATCAGGAGGAAGCGCAGCTGATGCTCGACACCGCAAAGAGATGCGGCAAGCTGCTTCAGATCGGCTTTGTTCGCCGTTTTGGCAATGATGCGGAGATTGTGAAGAAGTTCATCGATGCCGGCGATATGGGCGACCTTTACTATGCGAAGGCAACCTATCTGCGCCGCAACGGCTGCCCCGGCGGATGGTTCGGCGACAAGGCTTACTCGGGCGGCGGCCCTCTCATCGATCTTGGCGTGCATGTCATGGATCTGGTACGTTATCTTGGCGGATGCCCCAATCCGATCTCTGCTTACGGTGTGACCTTCAACAATCTGGGCAATGACCGTGCAGCGGGCGAAAAGGGTTATGTTTCCACCTCGGTGGGCAAGTATGAGCACAATGTGGAAGATATGGCTTCGGCAATGATCCGTTTCGACAACGGACTTGTGCTGTCGGTGGAAGCTTCCTTCAATCTGAACATTAAGTCGGACACAGGCACAATCGAGCTTTTCGGTACCAAATCGGGCGCCAAGCTTGATCCGGGAATCCAGTTCTTTACCGATATGAACGGCATGTTTGTTGACATAACCCCCTCGGGCAATACTGCGCTCAGCTTCAACGGACTGTTTGAGCGTGAGATTGCTCACTATGTGGACTGCGTACAGAACGGTATTCCCTGCCGTGCGCCTGCTGAGGACGGCGTTATGCTGATGAAGATGATTGACGCGATTTATGCTTCGGCTGAATGCGGTCATGAGGTTGTGATCGGCTGAGCTTTTAACCTCTAAAAGCAGCATTTTATAAGTATATTATCCTGGGATTGTCCTGTCCTAAAATGACTTGTTCTCACTTCCTTCCTGTACGTGAGTGAAAATCCCGCAGCAACTCATTTTCCATCTCCAGCTGTTTGGTTCGCGCGTCCTTACGGGTCAGCTTGTATCGCAGTTCTGCGAGCTTGTCCTCTTCTGTTACTACACAGTCCATCGCTGATCTGCCTTTCTTCTTAATGGCGACTCCTGCCGCTATTTTTCTTGGCGGCGATTATATCTTGTGATGAAATTTCCTATCTGCTTTATGCTGATTCAGTATTTCTCACTTATTTCTTTCCTCGTTTCTCTTATGCTCTCAATTCCATTATTTCTTTTTCATATGCTCATATGTGACAATATTTTCCTGGCATGACAAAACCTCTTATGGTAGTTTCTTTTATTCTACCATAAGAGGTTCTTTTTGTCTATTGTCCGTTTTTATGGACTTGTGCTAAAATGTCAAAAGAGCTTGCCGCTTCTGCAGCGCAAGCTCTTTTGTACGTGTTTAATAATGATTTTTGTTTATTACATGCCCTTCCACTCATCGATGGTCTCAATCAGATCCTCCAGTGCCTTGTTCAGCTTCTTTTCATGTTTTGCATAGAAGGAAGCAATATCCGAGGTCTGCTGCGGATAGGACTTGTCGACATTGTTCTCGTAAACCGAGCCGGTGATTCTGAGGAATACATCCTGGAAGCCTGCCAAACCGTAGTAATCACCCACATCAAAGGTCATAGAATCGAAGATGATGTCGAGCATATCGACAGATTCTTCATCGCGCGTGGATTTATCCTTGAATACGGTGTCATAAAGCGCGGGAACAACTGTATACTTGGATTCAGCCGACATAGCTTCAACGATCACACCGATCATCTCTGTATTCTGTGTGGTGATCGGAACAGCGATTAAGCTTCCTGCGAAGGGCGATACCGAGCATGCATAATCCTGCTCAACCGTGTACTTCGGTACGGGGAGCACACCAAAGTCAGCTTCCATTTCACGCATCGACTGCGTTGTAGAGAGCGAACCGAAGAGGAAGAGCCCCTGATTATCCTTGAACATATCGGTAGAGCCCTTGGAGTTGGGAACGAAGGAATTGTTTCTGGTCAGGCGCTCGTCATACATCAGGTTTTCAAGATAATACTGAATTGCGGTATAGTTATACTCATTTGCAAAGGAGAGCACAGGATAACCGTCAGCGTCCTTGGAAACAATCCTGCCGCCGACAGAAGCAAAGAGCGCGGTAACAGGGTCGTCGCCGCAGACGATGCCGTAGCGGTCTTCATCATCATAATTGCTGTCACCGTTAAGATCTTCCGAAACCATCTTACCCTTGTTGATCATGGTTTCGATTGTCCATGTGTTGTTGTAAACCTCATCGTAAAGATTGCCTACCTGATAGTCATCAGCAAGCTTCTTATTGAAGAGTACGGTAGATGTAACAGACTTCGCATTTACAAGCAGGTCGGATACAGCGAAGGGCATGTAGTCCGCCAGTGTGAATGCTTCCAGCGCATCCTGATCCCACCAGGGCTTTTCGAAATCGAGATATTCGATCGCGTGGAGGTTATAGAATACATTGGATGTGTACATATGCGCTACGCAGTGACCCATCGGAAGAATAACGTCATGCACATTTTCGCTTGCGCTGACATTCTTCTTGACGTTGTTCATGAAAGTGATGTACTCATCCTCGGTGAAGGTAATCTTGGTCTGATATCTTTCTTCAATAAGACTGTTTCTCTTGTAAACCGCGTCATTGATCGGCTCGCCGTTCTGATCTTCTACCCAAATTTCATGGAAGTAAGGATAAGTGTCAGAGTTTCTGTACTGATAGAACTTGATGTCTGCACCGTCGAAGGTGATGTCGGGCAGATCGGGTTCAATTCTCGGCTCTTCGGTTTCCACCGGTGTAGTATCAACAGGTGCCGCTGTCGTGGTTGCCCCATCGGTTTTATCCGATTCCGAACAGGATACGCTCATAATCGAGCTTGCCGCAAGCAGAAGTGCAAGAAGCAGGGTTGCAGTTCTTTTCATAATGTTTCCTCCGAATAAATATATTATGAATAAATCATAATGGTAGTATGTTCATTATACCTTAACATTGCTGTGATGTCAAGCTTGAGTTGTATAAAATAGCTAATTGCCTAAAATAAGCCGCTCTGATTTTGGCGATATGCACAAAAAGGGCTGTCGCAATTGCCATGCGTCAGCCCTTGGATATTGATTTTACCGATCAAAGACCGTCATTTCAGGGCATTGCATGCCCTAAAACCAATCAATAAACGCCCCCATAATCGAAGATTTGGGGGCTGGGCTGTTGTAAATGTTCCATTTGCAACAGCCCCTTTTTATATATCAGATTACATTTCATTCCATTCGTCGATGGTTTCGATCAGATCTTCCAGAGCCTTGTTCATCTGCTTCTCATACTTTGCGTAGAAGGAAGCAATGTCCGAGGTGCGCTGAGGATATGCCTTGTTTCCGCTGTTGTAAACGGAACCGGTGATTCTGAGGAAGTAGTCTGCGAAGTAAGCCAGATTGTAATAGTTGCCCACGTCAAAGACCATGTTGTCGATAATGATATCGAGCATGTCAACAGACTCCGCATCGCGGGTTGCCTTGTCCTTGAGCACCGTGTCATAGAAGGCAGGTCTTACGGTGTATTTGGATTCAGCAGACATCGCTTCAACGATGATACCGATCATCTCTGTGTTCTGAGTAGTAATCGGAACGGCAATCAGACTGCCCTTGAAGACCAGAGCTTCACTTGCATAATTCTCCTGGCTTGCCTGATATTTCGGAACGGGAACGATACCGAAGTCGGAGGTCATCTCACGCAGATCCTGTGTGGTTCCCAGCTGACCGTAGAGGAAGAGTCCCTGATCCTCTTCAAACATCTTTGTGGTGCTCTTTGCATCGGCAACAAAGGAGTTATTTCTGGTCAGACGTTCATCGTACATAATGGTTTCCAGATAATACTGGATAGCAGTATAGTTGTACTCCGACTGGAAGGAGAGAATCGGATAGCCGTCACCATCCTTGGAAACGAAGCGACCGCCCGCACTGTAAAGGAAGGCGGTAACCGCCTCATCGCCGGCAAGGAATCCGTAACGGTCTTCATCGTTGAACTGGCTGTCACCGTTGAGGTCTTCGGATGTCATCTTGCCTAACTCAGCCAGCTTATCCATGGTCCATGTATTGTTATAAACATGCTCATAAATGCTGCCTACATTGTAGTCTGCAGCCAGCTTCTTGTTGAAGTAAATGGCAGCAGTCTCCGACTTGTCATTGACCAGCATATCGGATACAGCGAAGGGCATGTAGCCTGCCAGCGTAAAGGACTCAATCGCGTTCTGATCCCACCAGGGCTTCTCAAAGTCGAGATATTCAATATTGTGCAGATTATAGAATACATTGGATGTATACATGTGTGCAACGCAGTGGCCCATGGGAAGAACCACATCGTAAACATCCTCGCTGGCACCTACATACTTCTTTACATTATCCATGAAGGTGATATAATCGTCGGTCGTGAAGGTGATTTTGGTCTTATATTTTTCTTCAATAACGCTGTTTCTCTTGTAAACCGCATCATTGATCGGCTCACCGTTCTGATCCTCTACCCAGATCTCGTCAAAACGGGGATAAGTATCACTGTTTTCATACTGATAGAATCGGAAGTCCTTGCCATCAAATGTGATATCGGGCAGTTCGGGCTCGATCTTAGGCTCTTCGGTTTCTACCGGAGTGGTATCAACCGGAGCTGCTGTAGTAACTGCACTGTTCTTGTCTGCAGCATTCGAGCAGGAAGACAGCAGCATCAGCCCTGCAAGCAGAAGGGCAACAATAGATTTTGCTTTCATTTGTACACAACCTTTCAAAACATTCGCAATTATGAACAAACTGCGATAATAGTTCTTTTTAATTATAATCACATTTTAAAGTTTTGTCAAGGTCAGTTTCATTTTTTGAATGTTTGCACAAACCATCAATCCGAAAAATAAACCATATACCGAAAGTTGTTTGCATATCAAAGCAAAAACGCCCGAGGATCAACTCTCCGAGCGTTTTATAATCATTTCAGCCTACATTTCGTTCCACTTATCGATGGTTTTGATAAGCCCCTTGAGTGCATTCTCAAGCTGTTTTTCATACTTTGCATAGAAGGAAGCGATATCCGATGTGCGCTGCGGATAACTTTTGTTTCCGCTGTTGTAAACAGAGCCTGTGATTCTGAGGAAGTAATCCGAGAACCAGGCAAGATTGTAAAAGTTGCCCACGTCAAAGACCATATTGTCAATGATGATATCCAGCATGTCAACAGACTCCGCATCTCGGGTAGCCTTGTCCTTGAGGACGGTGTCATAGAAAGCGGGTTTGACGGTGTACATGGATTCAGCGGACATTGCCTCAATGATCACGCCGATCATCTCGGTATTCTGCGTAGTGATCGGAGCGGCAATCAGACTGCCCCTGAATACTGCAGCTTCACTTGCATAGTTTTCCTGACTTGCCTGATATTTCGGAACAGGCACAATACCAAAGTCGGCGGTCATCTCACGCAGATCCTGAGTAGTACCGAGCATACCGAAGAGGAAGAGTCCCTGATCCTCCTCGAACATCTTTGTGCCGCTCTTGGCATTTGCAACAAAGGAGTTGTTTTTGGTCAACTGTTCATCATACATGATGGTTTCCAGATAATACTGAATTGCGGTATAATTGTATTCATTTGCAAAGGAGAGTACCGGATATCCTTCGTCATCCTTGGAAATGAAACGTCCGCCCGCACTGTAAAGGAATGCTGTAACCGCCTCGTCACCCGCGATCAAACCATATCGGTCGTTATCATCATACTTGCTGTCGCCGTTGAGATCCTCGGATGCCATTTTTCCAAGCTCGGCAAGCTTGTCCATCGTCCAGGTGTTGTTATATACATGATCATAAATGCTGCCCACACTGTAATCCGCCGCCAGCTTCTTGTTGAAGTAAATGGCAGCAGTTTCCGATTTGTCATTGACCAGCATATCGGATACGGCGAAGGGCATGTAGCCTGCCAGCGTAAAGGATTCAACCGCGTTTTGATCCCACCAGGGCTTTTCAAAGTCGAGATATTCGATGTTGTGCAGATTATAGAACACATTGGAGGTATACATTTGAGCAACACAGTGACCCATGGGAAGGATAATGTCGTAAACATCCTCACTTGAGCGGACATATTTCTTTACATTGTCCATGAATGTCATGTATTCATCGGTGGAGAAGGTAATCTTGGTGTCGTATTTTTCCTGAATGATACTGTTTCTTCTGTAAACCGCATCATTGATTGGCTCACCGTTCTCTGTTTCTACCCATATTTCGTCAAAACGGGGATATGTTTCGTGGTTCTTATATTGATAGAATCGGAAGTCCTTGCCGTCAAATGTGATATCGGGCAGTTCAGGCTCGATTCTGGGCGCTTCTGTTTCTTCCGGAGTGGTATCAACCGGAGCCGCTGTCGTAATCGCACTGTTCGTGTCTGCAGTATTTGAGCAGGAGGACAACAGAATCAGACCTGCAAGCAGAAGGGCAGTAATGGATTTTACTTTCATTTGTACGCAACCTTTCAATTACATTATTTATAAACAATTTTCCTGTTTTTACTAAAATTAATTATAATCACATTAAAAATCCTTGTCAATGTGGGGGTTATTAATTGTCTTAATAGGCATACAAAATGTCGCATTTGTACAACAAAGTGAAACAGGCGTAAGTAAAGATAATCGTGTAATTTATAATGTATGGTTTGAAATTTCTGATCCTATCATAATTTAAAAACGCCCGAGGATCAACTCCCCGAGCGTTTTATATCTTGATTTTTATTTGATCACAGCCGTAATATCCAGCGTCTGTGCATCACCCGACTTGGATATATCCATGCCTTCCATCTTCAGATTGCCGATGTTTTCAGCATAACACCAGGGCATGCATCCCACAGGAAGCAGAACCTCCTCCTCGTCGCGGAAATCCACGCGGCGCTGCTCGCTGCACTCTCCCTCTGCCGTAATGGTGAGCTGCCAGTCGCGCAGAAGAATGTCATGCACATTTCCCGAAGGAAGCCCGCGCATGGCAATGCCTCTTGCCGATTCCGCGCGCACATTTGTCATCATCACATTGGAAATACCGCCGCGCTCACTGCCCGATACGATGGTGAGCGGCTCTCCGCTGCCCCACCATGCGCCGGCAAAGCCCTTGTTTCGCATGATCACGTTCTGAATCACCACATTGTGAATCTTCGCATTATTGCTGCCCTGAATCATGATGCCGCGATTGCTGTCATGGATCACAATGTTGCTGATGGCAAGATTCTCGGTTGTATCCTCGATGTAGCCGATGCGGATCGCACTTGAACGGCTGCGCAGAACGCAATTTGTCACCACGCACTGCTTGGTTCCGCAGAAGGTTAAGCAGTCATCCGCACAGGAAATATGGCAATTAGAAACCACAACATCATACGAAGAGGAGAATCCGATACCGTCGCAGTTGGGAACCAGAAGCGAGTTGTCAATGGTCACACGGTCTGCGGTCACATGCTCACATCCCACCATCGAGATCGTCCAGCTTGGAGAATTCACGATGGTCAGATCGCGCAGATCCACATTCACGCAGTCATGAATACAGATGGGCTGTGTCAGTCTCGGCGGAATTGCCAGCGTAGCCTCAGCGCGCTCCCGCTCGGTCAGCTCACGGTCAATGGCCAGCCTGCGGTCATCCTTGAAAAAGGCGGTGTAATTGAGATCAATTCTGCCCCTGCCCGCAAGTCCGATGTCGCGCTTGCCGATGGCGTAAATGAAGCCGATTCTCACACCCACATCACAGTCGGGCAGCGGAAGCTTTTCAAAATCCGCAAGATTGTCGGAAGCCTTCAGTACGGCACCCTTGTCAAAGCTCAGCGTTACGCCGTCCAGCAGCTCAATCGTGCCGCTCACAAAGCATCCGACAGGGAAGCGAACCTCACCGCCGCCGGTCTCTGAGCAAGCCTTCACTGCCGCCCTGATCGCAGCAGTATTCATCGTCACGCCGTCACCGACAGCACCGTATTCTGTTACAAGAAATTCCATAATTGTTCCTCTTTTATAGTGCTTATAGCGCTTGTTTTTTACATTTCGTTCCATTCGTCGATAATTTCAATCAGCTTTTCCAGCTCCTTGTTTATCGACTTTTCATACTTGGCATAGAAGGAAGCGACATCCGAGGTACGCTTGGGGTATGCGCTGGAGATGCCGTTATCATGCACGCTGCCTGTAATACGCAGGAAGAGATCGGGGAAGCTGACGATGTTGAAGAAATCACCTACATCGTAAACACGGCTTTCAATAATAATATCGAGCATATCGGTAGACTCCACGTCGCGTGTTGCCTTGTCCTTGAGAACGGTATCATAGAATGCGGGAATCAGCGTATAGGTCGATTCTGCCGAGAGCGCCTCGAGAATGATACCTACAAAGTCGGTATCTGTACAGGTAATCGGTACCGAGATCAGATTGCCGCCGAATACAGATGCAGAGCTGGAATAATGATCCTGAGACGCGCTGTACTTGGGGATGGGCAGGATACCGAAATCCGACTCCATGCTGCGGAGCGATTCGATATCACGAATCAGGTCAACCATAAAGAGTGCCTTGTTTTCAATAAAGGTGTTGACCAGCGTCGAGCTCCAATTCTTATAATCGTTGTAGGTGGCATTGAAGGTGAGACGCTCATCGTACATGATGTTCTCCAGATAATACTGGATTGCCGAATAATTGCTCTCCGACTCAAAGGTGAAGACCGGATATCCGTCGGCATCCTTGGTGACATATCTGCCGTCGGCGGCATGGAAGAACATGTAGACAGGCTCATCTCCGCAGACAATGCCGTAACGGTCGTTTTCGTCGTAGATGCTGTCGCCGTTGAGATCCTCGGAGACCTTTTTGCCCTCGGTAATCAGCGTATCCATTGTCCAGGTGTTGTTGTAAACATGCTCATAAAGATTGCCGACACCGTAATCCTCAGCGATCTTTTTATTGAAGAAGACACAGGCTGTGGCGCCCTTGTCGAGGATTGTCATATCCGAAACGGCAAAGGGCATATAGCCTGCAAGGGTAAAGGCTTCTGTCGCATTGGCATCCCACCAGGGCTTGTCAAAATCGAGATAATCAATATCATGGAGATTATAGAAAACATTTGAGGTGTACATTCTGGGGATGCAGTGTCCCATGGAAAGAATCACATCATAGAGATCCTCATTTGCCTTGACGCTCTTTTTGACATTTTCCTCATAATTGATGTAAAATTCGTTTTTGTACTGAATGGCGATGTCGAATTTTTCCTCAACATAGCTGTTTCGCTGGAATACCGCATCATTGATGACCTCACCGTTCTGAGCTTCAACCCATACATCATCCCATACCCAGTAAGCCCCCACTCCGGCAGGCTCAATATACCAGGAATAAATGCGATAATCTCTGCCGTCATAAGTGATATCCGGCAGATCGGGTTCTATTTTCTGAGCCTCGGTTTCCGGCGGCTCGGCATTAACCTGTGCAGCGGTAGTCTCGCCATTCGGATCAGACGATGTCTCTCCCGAGCATGCGCCAAGAACAGTGGATGCCAAAAGAAGCAGTGCCAGAAGCAGCGTTGTTTGTTTTTTCATGATATGTTCAGCCTTTCATCAGTATTTGCCGTTGAATACATGATATTACCACGGCCCATCTTTATTATAACATGGGAAATCTGGAAAGCAATTGTTTTTATTATACAAAAATTTAATAAGCAATATAGCAATATTAAACAAATAAAAAAATCCCGGAGGTACACAGGAGTGGTCTACGGGATTTTTTATTTATACAGATTATTCCTGCATGGCGGCACGAAGAAGCGCTTCGGCGGTATCGCAGATGATTTCGGCGCCCGATTCGGCAAGGACGGTGCGGTCGCGGTAGCCCCATGTAACGCCGACGGGATGCATACCGGCATTGCGCGCGGTGGTCATATCCACGTTGGAGTCGCCGACGAAGATCATTTCCTTGGGGGTAACACCAAACTGCGCGGCGATATGGAGAGCGCCTGTGGGATCGGGCTTATGTGGGAACTGTCCCTGGCCGATGACGAGCGCGAAGGGATTGTCCGGGAAGAGCTTTTCGATGAGGGCAGTGGTATGCATATGCTGCTTATTGGAGAAGACTGCCATCTTCATGCCTGCGGCGCTGAGGGCTGCGATACAGTCGGCGACGCCGTCATAGAGGCAGGTTTGATCCTTGAAATGCTTGCTGTAGCACTCCACATAGATGGCGAAGCAGCGATCAACCTCTTCTTTATCATCCTGCAGGTGGACAGGGAGAGAGCGGCGGACAAATTCGTAGGCTCCGCCATTGATATTTTCAAGGATGCGCTCGGTGGAGCACAGGGGATATGAGCAGATGGCGAGCATTTCGTTCATGCCGGTTTTCAGATCTTCAAGGGTATAGGCGAGGGTTCCGTCCAGGTCAAATATTGCTGCTTTGTACATGATATCGCATCCTTTTGTGTTCATATTTACAGTTATATTATAACAAAATGGGAGGTGATTTGCAAGATTCGCTGCTCATATTTTTCATTTATGTTACATTCGCACAGAATATTAGCGCTTATGACAGATATTTTATCTCAGTATCCTATTGACTGAGGTAGATATATGTGATATAATGAGGAGGTAAACCGCAAAACTGAATACAGCAGGGGTGCTGAGAAATCGGCTGAGATAAGGCTTTGCCTTGAACCCTTGAACCTGATATGGATAATACCGGCGCAGGAAGTTGTATGGAAATAATGACATTGTACAGTTACCGCACCGTATTCGGGCAGCGGTAATTTTTATTTTTAGGAGGTCTTTTATGCTCCATCGCAAAACCACAACGCTTGTTGAGTGTGCCATTATGCTGGCACTGTCTGTGGTGCTCTCCTTTGTCAAGGTCTGGGAGATGCCGCTGGGCGGTTCGATCACGCTGCTGAGTATGCTGCCCATTTCGCTGATTTCCATCAAGCACGGAATCAAATGGGGAGTTGCCACATCCTTTGTTTATGCGCTGCTGCAGCTTTTTCTCGATATCGGAAAGGTTATGACCTGGGGACTTACCGCAGAGATGCTCATCGGTTGTCTGCTCTATGACTATCTCTTTGCCTTTACTGCCATCGGTCTTGCCGGACTCTTTCGAAGCTATGGCAGAGGCGGCATGTGCGTGGGTATCGGGCTGGCGCTCTTCCTTCGCTTTGTATCGCATTTTATCTCGGGCGGTATTGTTTTTGCAGCATGGTGCCCCGAGGAGTGGAGCAATCCCCTGCTCTATTCGGTATGCTACAACGGTGCCTACATGCTTCCAGAGATGATTCTCACCATGGCGGCGACTCTGATCATCAGCAAGCTTCCCACGGTGAAGCGGCTGGTTTATCCCGCATCCTGCTGAAACGGCGTTATTTCACGAAATATCTTGAAAATATGAAAAGAAAAAGTGCCCGAAGCCTTGACAAACGGGCACTTTTTGTGTATAATATATGAGTTGGAAAATCCGTGTACAGCTGTGTCCTTGCGTGTGCGCGGTTTTCTCTCTGCCGACGATAAATATTGAATGTCGCCGGCCTTATGTCCACAGGGAGGTGTAAAACAAAATGGAAAAGAAGAACTCGTCTTATGAAACACTCTTTATCGTTGACCTGTCGGTTGGCGAAGACGGTGTCAAGTCGCTGGTTGAGAAGTTCACTAAGCTGATTTCCGACAATGGCGAAATCACCGAAATCAATGAGTGGGGCAAGCGCAGACTCGCATACCCCATCAACGATCTGAACGAGGGTTACTATGTTCTGGTCAACTACACAGCTCCGGCTGATTTCCCGCTTGAGCTGGATCGTGTCTTCAACATTACTGAAGGCATCATGCGTTCGATGACTCTGAATCGCAACGCGTAAGTTGAGGAAGGATTAGTATTATGGCTAATTTCAACTTCAACAAGGTAATTTTGGGCGGTCGTCTCACAGGCGATCCTGAGCTCAAGCAAACACCCAGCGGTGTCTCGGTCTGCTCCTTCTCGGTAGCAGTCAACCGCAGATTCCAGTCCCAGAATGCAGAGGGCGGACAGCCTCAGGCAGACTTCATCAACGTAGTTGCATGGCGTCAGAGTGCTGAGTTTGTGTCCAAGTATTTCCGTAAGGGAAGCTCTATCTGTGTTGTTGGCTCGATCCAGACAAGGACATGGACCGATCAGCAGGGACAGAAGCGTTATGCTACTGAGGTTGTTGCTGATGAGATCAACTTTGTTGATTCCAAGGGTGAGGGTCCGCAGGCTGGCTTCGGTGCCGCGCCGCAGAACGCTTACACGCCCGACAATTACGCAGCGCCCTCTTATTCCACGCCGGCCGCTTCTTCTCCCAAGTTCGAAGAGCTTGCGAACGAAGACGACCTGCCGTTCTGATCGACATTTATTTCTATAAGGAGGTTAACTTAAGATGGATAACGAGAACACCAATGTTCAGCAGTCTGAGGCTCCCGCAGCCGCTCCTGCTACCGCTAACGCACGTCCTTTCCGTCCCGGCATGAACCGCAAGAGAAAGAAGGTTTGCGTTTTCTGTGCTGAAAAGATTGACGAGATCGATTACAAGGATGTTGCAAGACTGAGAAAGCACATCAGCGAGCGCGCTAAGATTCTTCCCAGAAGAATTACCGGCACCTGCGCTAAGCATCAGCGTCAGCTCACTACCGCTATCAAGAGAGCTCGCATCGTTGCACTGCTTCCTTACGTTTCGGACTAAAATCTCAAAGCGCAAAGCACTTTGAGATCACAAATTGCTTCGCAATTTGCATACAAGAAAAAAAGGTGGCTATGAATAGGGATGTAATCCCTATATAGCCATCCGAAGCATAGGAGATATGGAGAAATCCATATCTCCTATTGTTTTTATGGGGATTTTGCCGTTATACACACATATGAATGAATATGGTGCCAATGAGCCGTCGCAGACATTGCACCGCGAGCGCATCCTTCGGACTAACAAAGCGTCGCGCTATGTCGCACCGCGTTTGAAAAGAATCTTGTCACCCGGCCTTGCGTTGAATTCAAAATCAACGCGTAGAGATTCACAGATAGTCCGTCACCGGATGACAATGGGGAAATGTAGTGGCGTATATGGAACAATCAGTTCTCCATATACGCCAACAGAAGTCAAGATATGTTTTCTGCCGAAATCGAATTATCCTAGCCCAATCATAAGGATTGACGCCGTTCCGAGAAGAAATCCGATCCACTGCCGACAGGTGCATTTTTCTCCGAACAGCAGACAGCCGGATAATCCCATAAGAAGAATGCCTCCGCCGTTGACCATCGGAAAAAAGACCACCGCAGGAAGCATTCCAGCAAGAGCAAGGTTGAATACATTGTTGATGCCGTTGCAGCCGCCGGTCAGGAATCCGAATGCCCACCGCGGATTGCGTGATGTCTTTGCATCGCTCTTCTTGAGCGTTACCGTCAGCATCAACACGTTGATAAGCGCGGATACTACGAATGCAGTCATGAGAAATCCGCCGCTCTCCTGAGCATAAGCCGAGCCTTGCTGAAGTTTCTGCATAATGCTGATACATCCGATGCAGAGAAACTGTGTGAAGCTGTAAATCACCCATTTTACGGAAAATTTCTTGTCTTTTTTTACGCCGACAACCAAGGACAACGCAACAATCATCAGCACGATGCCAATGATCTGCAGTAGACTGATCTCCTCTTTCCAGAACAGCATACCGGTGACGGTGGGAATAAGCATACCGCAGCAACCGATGAGCGTCGTCAGTGAAAGCGGACCTTCTGATAGCGCAAAGGTGCGCGCCAAAACTGAGCCGCCGTTTAAGATTCCGAACAGGATACCCATAACGAGCGTGTAAAGCGAGATGTGCCTCGTGGACGCAAAGATGAAGGCGATTAAGAAAGACGCCACAGAGCTTGCGATATTGAATGTGTATTTATCTGCGGCGCTGATCGTTTTTTCCTTGGAAAAATGATTGTTGATACTGCCGCCGGTGACGTTTACCGCCACCGATACGGCAAGGAATAAATAATGTAAAATCATGTGTCAGAGTGTTTTCTCAGAAATGTGTTTTTCAGACGCAGATAACCGTCCTTATTATAAAGATGATCATCCTCGCGAAAAAGCAGCTGCGGAATAAAGCCGATTGTCGGTTTATTATTTGTTATGAGTGAACCTTCTCAGCCAATCGAATCAAGTGCATCAAGTGTCTTATTAATTTCTTTTTCAATTCGAGTAGCGATTTTTGCATTCAGAGAAGCAAATTCTCCCTTGCGTTTATAGAAAAGATCGGTGGTATAACGCACACGGACAGTTTCGTACCACGGAAGCTCACCGAGATCAATGATTCTTGTATTGCGGACAATTTCCATCATCTCGATAGATTCTTCATCGCGCAGAACCTTGTTATTGAGAATGGTGTCATAATAAGCCGGAATGACATATCTTGCTGAGCCGGAGGCGAGCGCTTCCAGAATGACGGAGGTTCGTTCCGGGTCGGGATTGGTGATCGGAACAACATGCAGCCATCCGTCAACCATGCGGGAGTAATACTGTTCCTGTGACTCGTCATACTTCGGGAACGGAAGCAAACCGTAGTCGCTCTCCATTTCTCGAAGAGGTGTCATTCGGCCGATAGGAGCGGCTGTAAACAGAGATATATTTTGGGCAAAAGCGGTAACCGGTGCGGCAAAGCTTTGCGATTCGGTGTAATAGAGGTGTTTGCTGCTATCCAGCTCGTGGATAATCCGCTCAACAACCTCGGTCATCTTTTCACTCGAAATCGCCGCAAAGTAGGGAATTCCGTCTTCATCCTTTCTGATGGAAAGCTCTCCTGTGCCGTTGTAAATCGAAGGGAAGTAAGCATCCACGCAGACAGCCGTTCCGTAGAGATCGCTGTCATCCCACATGGAGTCGCCGTTTACATCGGTGCAGACAAGACGGGAATCTGAGAAATACCGGTCGAGTGTCCATGTGCCATCGCGAACCATGTCATAATAATTGCCGAGGTTGTGATCCTTCGCGATCTCCTTATTGAAAAGCAATACAACCGATGACTGGAATGCGTGCAGACATTCTTCGCTGTAAAAAAGAACCTGCTTGCCGGCGATGGAAAGCTGCTCGTTTACATCGTGAAGATAATAATCCTTATCGGGGTCGAGATAGGTCAGCTCGGAAATGGGCATGAGCTGTCCATCAATCGCTGCCGCAAAAGCATTGCGGTTGATGAGCTGGATCATGTCGTATGCATGCTCGTTGGATCTGACGGATTTCTGCAGGGTCGTATAGTTATTACCGTACGAATCTTCTGAAGCAACAAACTGGACGTTAAATCGCTCTTCGATCTCGAGGTTTCGCCTGACGAGCGCGTCATTGAGGACTTCGCCGTTTTCCTCCGAATCGAACAGCGTGAAATAGGAATTCGGGTCGTAGGTAACGCTCAGCACTCGGTATTCATAGTTTTCAAAATCGAATTCACCGAGGTCATCCATCAGCGGATCAATCGTCTCCACAGCAGCGGTTGTGCTGTCAGAGGGCGCAGTAGTTGTGCTGTCAGAGAGCACGGGGGTGTCAGTCGTAGTTTTGCTGCCGCAGGATGCAGAAGCAAGCATAGCGACAAGCAGCAGCGATGTGGCGATGCGTTTTTTCATAATCAGTTTCTCCTTGGACTTAAAGTTCGTTTTTGGGATGGGTCTGGCTTCCGATACGGCTGTAGTCGCTGCATACTGTCTCAACACCCTCGATACAGATAGATTCCGTAATGAGATTTTCGATGTGCCCCATCTCGGCAAAATCAAGAAATGTGCCATTGCCCTTCTCCTGATTCTTGAGGACGAGAATGTTCTTCAATACCAATGTTTCGATGTTTTCATGGATTTTGATGTAGGTTCTGCCCATCGGATCGTTTTCGTTTTCTGTAACGGTTAGACCGTCGATAATAATCTTCTGCATCCGCTGGGTATGCTCGAGCGAGGCTTCATCGAGTGTCTTGTTGTAGCTGCTGTAGAACGGCAGGCCGAAATCCATCAGCCGACGGGTGTCGTAGCCGTTGTGGTGGCGGATATTTTTGAGCGTCAGGCACTCTATGTTGCCGCCCACTGAAAATAGGATTGGACCATAGTAGGGGTAGGTATTCTTATGTTCCTTAAGATCAATATTTTCAAAGAAAATATTGCCGAAATTTCCGCAGGTTTCAGGAAACCACGGATTGATGTAGAATCCGAAGGATCGATACTGTCCCGTCACGTTGCGAACTGTTACTCGGTCGAGGCGTCCCGTACCGCGGGTGAGCAGTCGGACTGCCTGCTCCGCATCGTCGCAGAATATGCCGTCTACAAGCACATCTGTGATGTCGGAAATCTTGTCCATCTCATCCGGACCTATGTTCATGATGTCATCGCTGACGAATCCGCCGCAGTTCCTGACGGTAAGATACTGTCCCGGTCCCCAGAAATGGAAGCCATCCTGATTACCCATCATATGATGCTGCATATCCAGCCACACGTCTTCGATCGTAACGTTTTTGAAACATCCAACGGTAAAAGCGAATGTGCGGAAACCTGCAATGGTTATGTCGCGGACAAGCAGATTTTGAACACCGTAGAATTCGAGACAGAGCGTGAATCGAAATTCCTTGAGCGTTCGGCCATCTGGCGTGGTGTAATATTCCGCCTCGCGTCCGTGATCGTGCGCCTGATTCAGACAATTCTGATTGTAAGTGCCGCCAAGAAGCGAGATATTGTGCGTCTTCGTTTCGTAATGATTCCAATCGGAATTGGTAATCATCGAATCGTCGGTGTGATCGATCTGATAGAAGCCGCAATCCTTATTCATGCATTCCACTGTGGTGTTGGAGTGAAGCTTCAGCTTGGAAATAAGCGCTGCACCATCCATAACCAGATGCACGCCTACATTGCCATCCTTGGCTAAATCCAACACGCCCTGAAGTACAGTTGTATCATCTGTTCCACCTCCGGTATGTACGTTTGAGTCGAGAGCCGCCACAGTACTCGCAAGAATTTTAAGAACTTTCATAAACATTACCTCCGGAAATTTTTCGCGCGAGTTATATCTGCATTTATATTATACCAAGGAATATTGCATTTTTCTATTGACATTTCGGCACGAAACATGGTAATATATGCAAAAGGAGGCGATCGGGTGCATTTTAATCAACTGATCTTGTCAAAGAACAGTGAGGTTTCGCTGTCTATTACCTATCGCGGCGGAGAATTTCACTGCAGTATTCCGGAGGAGTCTCACTTCCACAAGGAGTGCGAAATCTATATCAACCTTTCCGGAGATGTTTCGTTTGAGGTGGAGGGCGGCATCTACGGTATCACACGCGGCAGTGTCATCATAACGCGCCCGTATGAGAACCATCACTGCATCTATCATAGTGATGCACCGCATGAACATTTCTGGCTACTCATTCATACAGAGAATGATAACGACCTCTTCCGGATGTTTTTTGATCGGAAAAGCGGAAGCTCCAACCTCTTTCAACTGACTGAAGAACAGCTCACGGCGATGATCGAAGTGCTGAGCGGATTTCTCCAACCGGCGAAGTCGGAGCTGGAATATAAGATCGCTTTTCTGCAGATGATGAAACTGCTCGAAGAGGGAGTGAGCATCTCGCAGACTGTTGCATCTTATACCTTCCCCGAGGATATCCGCTATTCCATGCGGTATATGGACGAGCATCTGACGGAGAATCTGGATATCCGCAAGTTAGCGGAGGACTGCCATGTGAGTGTCAGCACATTGGAGCGGCATTTTCGAAAGTACCTCGCGACTGCACCATATGCCGCATTCCAGAACAAACGGCTCGTTCGCTCCTCCTATCTTCTCAGAACCGGAAGCACGGTGAGCGAGGCTTGTGAGATGAGCGGTTTCCCGGATTATTCGAGCTATATCGAGTTGTTCCGTAAATACTATGGCTGTACGCCGCTCAAGTATAAGAAACTATTCTACCCGAAATAAGAAATCTTTACGCCAATATTTACATAGCTCGAAGAATGTGCTAAAAGATGCGTAAGAATATAACCAATTACCGTTTATTCCAAATAATACTTCCATCCTGTGCATCATCCTTTGCTTATTACACCATGTTATATGCTGAATTTTCAATAGAAAAGTGAAAATGTATTTGATATAATATAAATGCAGCTATAACTTGTGCGAAAAATGATATGAAATTCTTAGGTTCAACCAACTACCCCAAAGGAGATTCAGCTATGAAAAAGATAATAACATTTACACTCCAGAACAATGTATACGCCTCTGCTGCTCCAATCGAGGCGGACGGTTTCTCTGTTACTGCCGATATTCGCAAATATCCCGAATACAGCGCGACCTATGAACAGCACCGCATCGTAAATACCACCGGTGAAGACATTCACGTCGAAAAATTCATCGATTACGACATCCATCTCCCGCTCGACGGCAAGGTGAAGGATCGGTATGAAACGACAGGCGGCACCGCGCTGCGCGTCGTGAGAATGGAGGGAATGGAACCTAGTCACCCTTACAGTAGGGACGATCTGCGTTCCGCGACAGAATACGCATTGACCGATGATTTTCTCCGCAAGAATCGCAGCTATGAGAACCTCGGCGGTCGTTCGTCCGACGGCATCATGCCGCTCTTTGATGTGACGAACGGCAAGGACGGATACATCATCTTCATCGGCTGGACGGGAAGCTGGCACGCGGATTTTGATATCGCTGACGGCGGCGTTCACGGTGTTCTCTGCCTCGGAAACAATACATTCCGTCTACCGGCAGGAGAATCACTTGCTACGATGTCAATGCTTATCATGGAGTACCACGACGGTCAAAAGGCAGCACGCAACCGCTTCCGCCGGCTTATGAAAAAGCATTTCTCCACGGTTGGTCAGCCCGGCCGTCCAACCGAAGCGATGTCATGCTGGGAGCTGTGGGGCGCACTACCGTCCGATGAAATGTGCCGCCGCATCGACGCATTGAAGGAGAATAACATCCTGTTCGACTACATTTGGCTGGATGCAGGTTGGTACGGTGATTTTACCGAGATCTGCCGCGGTCCGTTCGATCTGGCATGGAGCAAATTCACCGGATATTGGAAAATTAACGAAACCTGGCATCCGGACGGCCTTCTCGATGTGGTAAAGCATACGCAGGATGCAGGAATGCAGTTTGAGTTGTGGTTTGAGCCGGAGCGCTGTGTTGTCAAGTTGCCGCCGATCAAGGAGCATCCCGAATGGTTCACGGTGATCGAAGGAAACGGCGTCATCGACTACGGTAATCCCGACGCATGGCAGTATGTATATGACACGCTCTGCCATCTTATCGATACGCTGAAGCTCGGTTGCTACCGACAGGATTTCAATACGGACATCATCAATTTCTGGCGTAAGGATCGTACACCGGAGGAAGCATCACTGAAAGAACTGCAGCATATCAATGGCCTCTACCGTTTGTGGGATGCCCTGCTCGAACGTTATCCGCATCTGCTTATCGACAATTGCGCGTCCGGCGGCAGACGTTTTGATCTCGAAACCGTCAAACGTGCGATTCCTTTCTTCCGCAGTGACTATCAGTGTAATTTCAATGCAGACCCAGATGTTACGCAATGCCATAACACCATCAGCGAATACCTGCCCTATAACGGCTGCACGACCAAGATCAAGGCAGATACCTATGCGGCGCGCTCGACCTTCTCGTCTGCATGGGGACTTGCCTGCTGGAACAGCAGTATCCAGACAATGGATGAATCGGATTTTGCATGGGCATCAAAGATGTCAAGAGAATACTGCCGCATCAGACCATATTTTTCCTGCGACTACTACAGTCTTGCATCCGCAGGCTACGATAAGTCCTCGTGGGTGATATGGCAATATGACCGTCCGGAGGAAAATGACGGCGTTGTGCTGGCATTCCGCCGAGCTCGATCGCCCATCAAAACGATGACAATGACATTCGGCGGCGAGCATTCTGGCAAATCATGCACCTTCACCGATATGGACACCAACGAGCGCTTCACCGTTTCCACAGAAGAACTTGCGAAGGGATTCACACTCACCATCGATGAGCCTTATAAATCGCGTATTCTTCTCTATCACTTTGATGCATGAACACATATCATTTCATCAATTCCGACCTATGCCGCACAAGAAATATGATATTATTATGATGAAAAAACGTGATAGGGCGTGATAAGATGGCTCTTCAATATGAAATCCGGAGCGATAATTTACCGCGCCGGACTTCATTGAGAAATAGAGATCAACACGCTTTGCAGCGAATTTCATGATAAATACGGCTCCCATACCTACTGAGAATTTTTTTGCTCCATGCTTCAGTTGAATCGGGAGCACATCGATATTTGCCCGAAAATTATATACAACCGAGAATGGAAGGAGCAAAAAATATTTTCCACGCCCATTGTTGCAATTCGCGCAATATACGCTATAATACGCCTAAAATCATGATAAGCGACTTCCAAAGTAAGAAGATACGCAGAACGGCTGCTGCTCGTGCAGTAACTTTATCTCGGCGATAGCACACACAGTCACGTTCGTCCTATGTATTCAGTATACACAGGGTGTATGCCACATGGCCCTTCTGGCTGCGGCCCAACTGTCGGGGCGTTGCCGACGAGATGAAGGCTGATCCGCGCCGGGATGCTTGGGTCAGGCTAACAATGGAATAGTAATATGCCC
>JAFQEJ010000015.1 GCA_017399105.1 Clostridia bacterium | reverse complement strand
GGCAAATTCAGCTGAAAGCTGAATTTGTGTTGTCAATTCATCCCTCGGGGATACGCAGAGGATGTGGGGCAAATTCAGCTGAAAGCTGAATTTGTGTTGTCAAGTCATCCCTCGGATGACTTGACAATGTAGTCCGGTCTGTCTCTGAGAGCTGTTGCCGCTTCGGGCATATCCAGCTTGAGATCGGTGGTGGGGAAACGGGTGTCATAGACGATGAAGTCAACATAGGGGAGCTCAGGGATCATATCGTCTATGTAGTAGATGTTGAGGGTAAAGGTTTCGATGGGATTTCCCTCGGCATCGGTGTAGGAAACATCCTCAAAGAGAAGGGTACGGTACTGGTAGACGGTCTTGGTGTTGTCAATGAAGCTGTAATCGGTATAGACCGTACCGTCGGAGGCTTCGAGGGTGTAGACATAGACCTCGCCGGTGGGAATGAAGGAGAGCGCCATATCCTCAGCCATGCGGGTGACCGTGCTGTTGTTATAGCGGACGGTGAGCTGGAACTGTCCCAACTCTTCTGTTTTACGGGTTGCCGATACGCGGAAGCGTCCGTCTTCATCGAGAGTCTGGACATACTCCTGGGTCGTGACCTTGGGAAGAGTGCCCGACTGTGCCATGCTGTATGCGGCATCGCTCCAGAGGTAGTCGGTGGCTTCGTCCGGGTCGCCCATGGAGCAGAGGCGGAGGAAGAGTGCACCCCAGGTGACGATGAGGAAGAGTGCGACGAGGGCTTTGAAAAAAGTTTTAATGGCTTTGCCCACCGGATTTTTTGGCTTTCCGACGATTTCGTCTTGTTCGTTGTACATGATGTTACCTCGTGTATACGGATCATTGGTATTTTTACAGTTCTTTCAATAATTATATCATGCTTGTGGCTAATATTCAAGTAAATTTCATACTTAGCTCTTGAATTATCGGTAAACAATGTGATACAATGTTATTTATAAGTATAATACCCGAAATATTCCCTTGAGAGGTTACATGATGGAATACAGAATTTCAAACAAAATGAAGGACATGAAGCCGTCGGCAATCCGTGAGATTTTCAAGTCGCTGTCCGACCCTTCGATCATCGCATTTGCCGCAGGAAATCCTGCACCCGAATCCTTCCCGGTGGAGGCACTTGCAAAAATATCTGCTGAGATTTTTGAGAAGTCTCCCGTACAGGCACTTCAGTACAGCATCACCGAGGGGTATCCCGCACTGCGTCAGGCGGTGACTGCGCGTGTCAAGGAAAAGTTCAACATCTGCCGCGAGGGCGACATGACGCTGATCACATCGGGCGGTCAGCAGGGACTGGAGCTTGCCTGCAAGGTGATGTGCAACGAAGGAGATGTGGTGCTCTGCGAGGAGCCTTCCTTCATCGGTGCGCTCAATGCATACCGCTCCTGCGGTGCCAAGCTGGTCGGCGTGCCGCTGGAGGATGACGGCATCGACCTTGTGAAGCTGGAGCAGGCGATGATAGACAATCCCAATGCCAAGCTGCTCTATATGATCCCCACCTTCCACAATCCGGCGGGCATTACCACATCGTTTGAGAAGAGAAAGGGTGCCCTCGCGCTGGCAAAGAAGTACGGCGTGATCATCATTGAGGACAATCCCTACGGTGAGCTCCGCTTTGCCGGCGAGGATATTCCCACCATCAAGAGCATGGACACCGAGGGAATCGTCATTTACAGCGGCTCCTTCTCCAAGATTCTCTCTGCAGGCATGAGACTGGGCTTCATCATTGCACCCGAGGCGATTGCACAGAAGATGGTGGTTGCCAAGCAGGTGGAGGATGTTCACTCGAATATATTCTTCCAGATGCTCTGCGAAACATACATGAGAGAGTACGATCTGGACGCACATATTGAAGGAATCCGCGCCATCTACAGAAGAAAGTGCAATCTGATGCTGGAAGGACTGGACAAGCATATGCCGAAGTGCGTGCATTATACCAGACCCGAGGGCGGACTCTTCATTTGGTGCACGCTGCCCGACGGAATTTCGCTTGACGCGGTGGTGAAGACTGCGCTTGAGCGCAAGGTGGCGATTGTACCGGGTACAGCCTTTGTATGCGATCCGGCAACTCCCTCGAAATCCTTCAGACTCAACTATTCGACACCCTCGGACGAGCAGATTGTACGCGGTGTGGAGATTCTTTCGGATGTAATCCGCGAAATGCTTTGATCATTGATTAGGAGAAACAGAAAATGGAAAATATCGAAATGAACAGCAATGCGCCCGCGGCGGCAAAGGAAGAACCAAAGAAGGTGATTTTCTCGGGTGTACAGCCCAGCGGTCTTCTGACAATCGGTAACTACCTGGGTGCCATCAAAAACTGGACAACCCTACAGGATGCCTATGACTGCCTCTACTGTGTGGTCAATCTCCATGCCATTACGGTCAGACAGATTCCTGCCGATCTGCGCCGCCGCACCTATGAGACACTGGCGATTTATATTGCCTGCGGTCTTGATCCCGACAAGAATACACTTTTTGTGCAGAGCCATGTGCCTGCTCATGCGGAGCTTGGCTGGCTGCTTGACTGCTACACCATGTTCGGCGAGCTGTCGAGAATGACCCAGTTCAAGGATAAGAGCGCCAAGAACGCAGACAATGTGAATGCGGGACTCTTTACCTACCCTACGCTGATGGCGGCTGATATCCTGCTCTATCAGGCAGATCTGGTGCCGGTCGGACAGGATCAGCAGCAGCATATCGAGATCTGCCGCGACATTGCGGGCCGCTTCAACGGCATTTACGGCAATACCTTCAAAATTCCCGAGGGATTTATGCCCAAGACGGGTACCAAGATCATGTCGCTTGCCGATCCCACCAAGAAGATGAGCAAGTCGGACTCCAACGAGAACGGCTATGTGGCGATTCTCGATCCCAGGGATGTGATCATCCGCAAGTTCAAGCGCGCGGTGACAGACTCGGATACGGTTGTCCGTTACGCTGAGGGCAAGGACGGCGTGAACAATCTGATGAACATCTACTCCTGCTTCACCGGCAAGACCCACGAGGAAATCGAGCGCGAGTTTGACGGCCGCGGCTACGGCGACTTCAAGATGGCTGTGGGCGAGGTTGTTGCAGACGGTCTGACTCCTGTTCAGGCGCGCTTCAACGAGCTGATGAAGGACAAGGCTTATCTGGAGGAGATCATGCGCCGCGGTGCCGAGAATGCACAGAGACGTGCAAGACGTACCCTGTCCAAGGTCTACCGCAAGGTTGGCTTTGTGGAAATCTGAGGCTGATTATGGTGGATTCGATCAATCAGATCGGTCAGAACACCCAGCTGGCGGCGCTGCTGAGCGGTCTTGTGGCGATGCTTTTTGCAGGACTGATCTCCTTTACGACAACGCCGCTGGTGCGTGTGCTGGCTTATAAAATCGGTGCCATTGATGTGCCGAAGGACAACCGAAGGATGCATAAAAAGCCCATGCCGCTGATCGGCGGTGTGGCGATCTTCCTCGGCTTTACCCTGTCCTCCATGCTCTTTGCGGAATTTTCGCCCCAGCTGGTGGCACTCTGGTTCGGCGGACTTGTGATTGTCATCATGGGCGTGCTCGATGATGTATTCGATCTCAATCCCTTTGTGAAGCTGGCGGTGCAGTTTGTGGCTGCCTTTATCGCGGTGTCTCAGGGAATTGTGATTGAATTTATCACCATTTTCGATCAAATGATTGTTTTCGGGAAACTGGCTGTACCGATTACTGTGCTCTGGATTGTGGGACTGACCAACGCCATCAACATCATCGACGGACTTGACGGACTTTCCTGCGGTGTTTCGGCGATCTGTTCGCTGTCGCTGCTGGTGGTAACCCTGATGAGAGGCGACCCGGTGAGCGCACTGCTGACTGCGATTTTGGCAGGCTCATGTCTTGGATTTCTGCCCTTCAACTCCAATCCGGCGAAGATTTTTATGGGAGACACCGGCGCGCTCTTTTTGGGGTACACGCTGGCGGTGATCAGCATCAACGGCCTCTTTAAGTTCCATGCGCTGCTCTCCTTCATGATACCCATCTGCATCTTCGGACTGCCGATTTTTGATATCACCTTTGCCTTTATCCGCCGCATCATTCACGGCAAGAATCCCTTCAAGGGGGACAGAGGGCATCTGCATCACCGCCTTGTGGACATGGGCTTCAATGTGAAGCAGGCGGTGCATATTCTCTACGCGATCTGCGGTATTCTCGGCATCTCGGCGGTGATGTTCACCGATGACAAGCCGGCAAGAGCGACTGCGGTGATTGTCATCGGCATCATTGTGCTGGTACTCAATCACAGCATTCTTGCCAATCCCGCAACAAGAAAAAAGGCGGGAATTGATCTGCCGCCCCTGCCGAAGCCCGAGGAGGAAGAGACTGCCAATGCGGAGGCTTCTCAGGCTGAGACTGCTCAGGCTGCTGAAACTGTGACAGAAGAAAACAGACCGGACACACCACAAAACGGAGGCTGAGAATATGAAGCCGGGAGATCATTTGGGAGTGAATAACGAACGGCGGGAAAAGCTGCTCTGGAGGCTGTCGGTCCTGTCACTTGTGGTGATTGTGGCGGCGGTTCTGGGACTTTTCGTCTGGGGACTTTATTCCATCGACGTGCTGGTGCTACCCTCCTTTATCAGCGATCTTTTTCCCAAGGGAGAGGATGCAGAGGATGAGGTGATTCCCGGCGACGAGGGAGCCATCATGCAGGCGGTGAAGGATCATGCCGAGGGGGTTGAGGTGACGGTAATTCCCGATCCCGATACGCTTGATTTGGCATCGCTGCTCTTTGATCTGCCCGAGCATCCCACCTATACCCTGGTGAATTACACCATACTGAAGAGTGATGACTCCTTTATGATGCGCATGAACAAGGTCTGGCGCGACGGGGAGAAGTATCGGGTGGAGACCTATTCCGCCGACGGTGCCCAGCGGCTTGTGACGGCAATCTGTGACGGCGAGACGGTGAGCATTACCGATCATCTTTACGATACCACGGCGCGCTATCCTGCCGGGGGCGAATTTACGCTTTCTTCACAGGCGGGGATGCCGGACATTGAGCTGACACGCGGCGAAGGAGCGCCCGAGCTTGAGGTTTCGCTTGTACGCTCTGCAAACGACAATCTGTATTACTGCGTATTTGATTATGAGCAGCCGGAACAGAGAGAAGAGCTGTATATTTCGATCGAGTACGGAATCGTGGTGCGTGCCGAGACCTATGTGGGCGAAAATGTGGTGTATACTCTTGAAACCGAGTCGCTGGACGTGGTGAGTGCCATTCCGGCAAGCAGGTTTATTGTGAAAAATGAATCGTAAGAATTGAAAAAAGCCTGTCATGGGAGTGATCCTGTGACAGGCTTATGTTTTTGTCCCTCGATTCCGCCGTCTGCAGGCAGCGGGTGAGGGTGAAGAGAAGCGCAGAATTATTATATGCGGGAGAAGGGAAGGATTATGCGGCGTTATCGGGGAGCGGGGTGCTTCCTTTTGCGGCGCGGAGACGGATGAGGGCGAGGGTCATATCGTCGGGTCTTCGGTCGGTGGCAGGAGAGTGGGAATGGCGCATTTTGGCTTCGCGGAGAATTTTTTCTGACATGCGGGTGAGATTTTCCTCCCAGCCGTAGGTGAGCAGCTCACAGAGCCAGGCGGCATCCTCCTCGCTGTCGACGACGCCGTCGCTCATCATGACGATGATATCACCGGCAGTGAGGGTAAAGCGGATCTCTTCAGCTTCGGTTTCTCTTGTGATGCCGATGGGCATGGAGTCGGAGGTCACCTTGAAGAGACTGCCGTCGCGGAGAATATAGGAGGGGACTGCGCCGCTCTTGGTGAAGGAGGCGCTGCCCGAGAGGAGGTCGATCTCCAGCAGATCGAGGGTGGCGAAGCATTCTATACCTTTATTGCGCAGGAGGCTGTTGAGCAGGGTGATGGAGGAATCCTTGGCGGCACCGCCCAAAAGGAGCTTATGAAGGACGGTGGAGGTCATGCGCGAGGTGAGAGCAGCTTCTCTTCCGCTGCCCATACCGTCGCTGAGGAGCGAATAGAGGCGGTCATCCTCCGATTCAAAGATATTAACCGTGTCGCCGTTGACGCTCTCAGACTCGCGGGTGACACCGGCACGGGCATATTCAGCAGCCAGAGAGGGGCGGCTCTGCATGGTCATGGTGATGTAGTCGCCATCGATGGAAAATTGAGGCTGGGTGAAGCGCATACCGCACACCGACTCCACACAGGCGATAAGCTCGTTCGCTGTGGCGCGCATTTTTGCAAGATCGACGCCGCCCGAGACGATAAATTTTCGGCGGGAACCGAAGACAACGGTGTTGGATGCATAGAAGCCCAGGTAACCGAGGGCTTCGTTGAGCTTACGGGTGAGGGGCTCGTCGATGGCATATTCCTCACTGCCGCAGCGGATTTTATCTTTGAGCAGGTCTGAGAGGGCGCGCATATCCTCGGCGATGAGACCGGTTTTGTCCTTGGCGAGGGCATCCTCCAGCATGGCGGCGTGGAGGTGGTTGAGCTCGGCGCAGATGGAGGCGATATCGGGACAGCGCTCGACCATGTAGACAGGCAGCTCGTCCTCGGTGACTCTGCCGCGCTTGGTGAGAGCTTCGGTGAGCTTTGCCATAAAATCGGTGGTGGAGGCATATTCCTCGTCCCAGCAGAGGGTTTGCAGGCGGCAGTCGGTGCAGTAGCGGGAGCAGATTTCATCACAGCGCTGCTTGAGCTCGGCGGTCTGAGGCTTCCGCATTTTTTCGGAGAGGGCGGCAAATACCTCGGACAGCTCCATGAGCGAGGAGGAGAGTGACTCCACATCCCGTTTGATGCTGTCGCACTCGCGCCTTGCGATCATGGCACCGCGGGTAGCTCGTTCGCTCATGACACCGCCCTCACAGAAGAGTTTCAGCTTGGGGAGAATACCGAATTTTGCGAGGGGAAGGAAGAGGATTCCTGCGGCGATGAGGTCGGGAAGGATGGCTGTGAGGGAATCCGAGCCTGCGATATAGGCGATATAGGCAGAGGAAGCGGCGAGGGAAGCTAAGATTGCGCCGGGGAGAGTCACCTTCATGACGGCACCCGATACAAGGCCTGCGGCGGCGAAGGAAGGAGCAAGAAGGGGGTCATAGGCGGCTCCCAGGAGAAGACCGATCACACAGGCGCGAAGAACTCCTGCCGATTTTGCGGCGGTGAGGGTGATGAAGAGGGCGGCGATGGCGGCAAGGCTGAAGGAGAAGGGGGAGATGGGCTTCAGGGCGAGAACGAGGGCGAAGAGGAGGAATGCGCTGCCGGCTTCGCGGAACATCATGC
This sequence comes from Clostridia bacterium, assembly GCA_017399105.1. GTDB lineage: Bacteria > Bacillota > Clostridia > Oscillospirales > CAG-272 > RGIG1743. Next base: position 74,394 of record JAFQEJ010000015.1, on the reverse strand, counting down.
TGCTTGGCAGTCCCTCGAGGGCTTTGCTTCGGTGATGGGGGGCTTCGCCGCGGTAGGATTCGTTTGCGCAGGTGAAGAGAAAGGTTGCGATGGGGGTAAAGGTGGTATAGAAGATGGCGCCGAAGAGGTCATAGAAGAGAAAGCCTTCGGCGATGAGCACCCAGACGCCCATGAGAAATCCGCAGAAGGCAGCGGTGAGCATGCGTGCCAGCACCGATTCGGAGAAGATGCCGCCTCTTCCGCCGCGCAGCCAGCCGACAGCGATGCGTACAGCGAAGATGAGGGTGCTGACCGTGAAGAGAGGGAGTGCAAGGGCTCGGTTGAAGATTGCGGCGACGAGGCAGCCTATGTAGACGAAGGGGGCATCGTCACCGGCTGAGAGAAGGAGCGCAAATCCGAGGGGATAGGTGCCCATTGCCATGCGTGCTCCGGTGAAGAGGAAGGCGAGGGCACCGCGCAGAAGGCCTATGGCGCATTTTTCCATATGGGCGCTGTCGGTGACAATTCTGTGGGCGGCATCGGGAAGTCTGCGCTTCAGGCGGTCGGCGGCAGAGCTGAATTTTTCGGTGAGCTTTTTGGTGAGAGAGTCTTTTTTTACGGCTTGTTTATTGTCCATGATTTTACTTTCCTTTCGGGGATTAAATGTCCTTTGGCTTCATTATAAACGGGAGCAGATGAAATTGCGGTCGCATGGCGGTGTCGTACGGTGTTTTTTTTCGGCTGCGGATGGCGGATTGGGAGAAAATGTGCGATTTGCTCCACGAAGGAACGCGGGAAATGGCGCAGAGGGACGATGCGTGTAGGGATTTGATGGGCGAAAGTATGGGTGGAAGGCTGTAATTTGTTTATATTTCGCTATTGATTTATACCGCGGGGTATTGTATAATAAAGAGAGTAAAATCGAGGTACTGTTTTTTGAAGGAGGATCCCATGGAGAGAGTCAGCAAGATCAATTATTATCTGGACATTGCCCAGACGGTGGCAGAGAGAAGCACCTGCCTGCGTAAGAATTACGGTGCGATTATCGTCAAGAATGACAGCATTGTTTCCACCGGCTACAACGGTGCGCCCAGAGGAAGAAAAAACTGCAGTGACATCGGCTACTGCATGCGCGAAAAGCTGAATATTCCACGCGGTGAGCGATATGAGATGTGCCGCTCGGTTCATTCCGAGGCGAACGCCATTATTGCTGCCTCCCGTGAGCAGATGCTCGATGCCGAGCTATACATGACCTGCATCGATCCCGCGACAAAGGAGATTGTGGGCGGTACCAACAGCTGTGCCATGTGCAAGCGCATGATCATCAATGCGGGCATCAAGCGCGTATACATCCGCGACACCAAGGACGAATACCGCACCGTCGAGGTTGCCGACTGGATTGAAGACGACGACAGCCTTACCGGCATTTTCGGCTATTGAGCCGCGAGCCGCGTCAGGCATGATCGACGTCAGATAGTGGAAATCGTATATGCATACCCCGAGGGTGGCGGTATACGGAAAATATATGTTGTATATGTGACGGGAATACACGAACCCGGTAGGGGACACCGCCCTCGGTGTCCCGCTCCCTGACGATTTACTTTCGCAACATCATAACAGAATGATGATAACTGAAATATCATACAAAGGACTACCCATGAAAATAAAATTACTACTGCTATTACTCCTCCTCTCTCTCCTTCTCTGCTCCTGCGGAGATTCGCTGCCCCAATGGAAGCTGGAGGGCGAGGCTTATATTGATAAAAAGAACGATACTGTCTGGTATGGCGCACCGCTGAATTTTCAGCCTGTTTCCACAGGTGCGGCTGCTGCGATGCTGGGGGATACCGAGATCTGTGTGATCCCCGATATGGACAGCAGCCGGTGGCTTGCCGAGGCGTTTGAGGGTATCGGTGCGGTTTATTACGCTGAAGGGGTGACCCTTCCCACACTGGAAACCTTTGAAGCCAACGGCGTGCTGATCTGCAGTGAGGTCAATCTGACCTTTGCGATGGCGCAGTCGCAGGACAAAGCGCTGGTTGATCAGCTTGTGGATGCGATTGTGAACGGTGAGGCTGTGGAGGCTGCGAAGGGCAACTCCTATCATGTGAAATTTACCTCGGCGGCATACCCGGGACTTTATTACGATCTGCTCTACATTGAGGGCGAGGACGGCTGTTATTATCTTTTTGACCGCGGCATCGGCAAGGCTGTTGAGATTGGCAGAATGCTGGCTTCGCTGATGCCCACCGACGAGGAGGTTGCATCTGAGCTGGCAAAAGACAGCGGCGCGGCAGAAACCGAGGCGGATGCATGATGGTGGAAGAAAAGAGCGTTTTACTTGAGACGGATACCGTCGAAAAGCCGATGGCGGTACTCTTTGTCTGTACGGGAAACACCTGTCGCTCCCCCATGGCGGCGGCGGTACTGAACGATCTGGCGGCGCGGGTGAATCAGAAAAATCCTCCCTATCGGGCGATGTCGGCGGGATTATATGCCAATGACGGCGAGCTGATGTCGCAGGGCGCGAGGACTGCCCTGGAGCGTGCCAAGATTGGGGGCGCACACGGGGTTCATCGGGCATGTACCGTAAATGAAGGGCTGCTTGCTGCCTGCGATGTGATTGTGGGCATCAGCTCACGGCATGCGATGGCGCTGATGCAGGCATTTCCGCAGTTTGCGTCGAAGATCACCGTGATGAAGCGCGACATTGCAGATCCCTTCGGGCAGGATGATGAGGTTTATGACCGCTGTCTCGAAGAGATCACGGAGTGTGTGAAGGAGATGTTCACCCTTGGCTGAGATTGTGATTCTGGACGGTGTTGAGCGGCTGGATGAGATCTGTGCGATGGAGGAGATTTGCTTCAGCGATCCCTGGTCGCGGGATGCCTTTGAGAGTACGCTGGACTCCGGATTTGCCTGTATGCTCGGTGCGCTTGATGGGGACAGACTTGTGGGATACGCGCTGATTCAGTGCATTGGCGGCGACGCGGAGCTGCTGAACATTGCGGTCTCTCCCGCGTGCAGAGGCTGCGGCATCGGACGTGCGCTGCTTGAGGCTGGCGTCAGTGAAGCTGTGGTGCGCGGCTGTGAGATGATGTTTCTCGAGGTGCGCGAATCGAACGCATCTGCGCGTGCGCTGTATGAAAAAGCAGGCTTTGCGAAGCTGGGTGTACGGCGCGGGTATTATACGCATCCGAGAGAGGATGCGGTGATGATGGGGCGCGGGCTTGAGCCGGTTGGCTGATGGGCAGATTCGCACTGCAGGGGATATACGATCTTTTTCCCCGAATGCTGCGCTGATTTATTATGATTGAAAGGTTATGTTTTATGCTGATTTTTGCTATGGAAAGCTCCTGCGACGAGACCTCTGCTTCCATCTGTCGGATGGGTGAGGGGGAGCCGCAGATTCTGACCAACCGAATTGCTTCACAAATTGCGACCCACGCTCTTTATGGCGGTGTTGTCCCCGAGATTGCTTCCCGGGCGCACACAGAGGCGATTTCCTCTCTGACCCGCGAGGCATTTGAGGAAGCCGGGGTCACTCCCGCGGACATTGATGCGGTGGCGGTGACCTACACCCCCGGACTTGTGGGAGCGTTGATTGTAGGCGTGAATTTTGCCAAGTCCTTTGCCTATGCCAACGATCTTCCTCTGATCCCGGTGAATCACATCCGCGGACATATTGCGGCGAATTATTTCACCCACCCCGATCTGAAGCCGCCCTATTTTGCACTTGTGGCATCGGGCGGTCACACTTCGCTGATTCATGTGAAGAGCTTCACCGAGTTTGAGACGGTGGGACGCACACGTGACGATGCCATCGGAGAGGCCTTTGACAAGGTTGCGCGGGTGATGGGACTTCCCTATCCCGGCGGTGCCGAGATGGACAAGCTTGCATCCCTTGGCAACCGTGACGCGATCAAGTTTCCCTCTGCGGCGATCGTGGGAGAGAATCTGGATTTCTCCTTCTCGGGGCTCAAGACGGCGGTGATCAACTACATACACAATCTGGAGCAGAAGGGACTGTCCTACTCCCGCGAGGATGTGGCGGCTTCCTTTACCAGGACGGTGGAGAAGTCGGTTTGCCGCAAGCTGGGCGATGCGCTGGAGCTGTACGGCTTTGACACGCTGGTGGTTGCGGGCGGTGTTTCGGCAAACTCTCATCTGAGAGCGGCGCTGGAGCGGTTTGCAAAGCAGAAGAAGATCAGACTCTGTCTGCCCGAGCGTTCGCTTTGCGGAGACAATGCGGCGATGATAGCGGCACAGGGATATTACGAATACATGGACGGAGTGCGCGGGGGCTGTGATCTCAACGCCATTCCGAGCTGAGGCTGCAATGGATAAGAAAAAAACGGTTTCCAAGTGCGAGGACTGTCTCTACTTCGATATTATTGACGAGGAGAGCGGCGAGATGAGCTGCACCGTTTCGCTGGACGAGGACGAGATGCTTGGATTTATGCTGGGACGGGTAAATGCCTGCCCCTATTACAGGCAGTACGACGAATACAAATCGGTGCAGAAACAGAATTAGGGAGTATCATGACAACCATTTATTTAATCCGTCATGCTCAGTCGGTTTCCAATCTGAGCGGAAGGTTTATGGGACAGTTCAATGTGCCGCTTTCCGAGCAGGGCAAGGCGCAGCTGATCGATCTGGCGGAGCATTTCAGAGAGATTCATCTGGATGCGCTCTATGCGAGTCCGCTGATGCGTGCGCGGGATACGGCTATTGCGGCTGGAAGCAATCAGGGGTTGACTCCCATCCTGCGTCCGCGTTTGATGGAGATTTGCGGCGGTGTCTGGGAGAACATGACCTGGGACGATATCAAGGCGAAACATGCCGAAGAATATAGACTATGGAAAGAAGAGCCCTGGAATTTCAGGGTGGAAGGCGGCGAGAGCATGCGGGAGGTTTATGACCGTGTGGCTGCCGAGATGACCTGCATTGCCGAGGAAAACGACGGAAAAACAGTGGCGGTGGCATCTCATGGATGCGCGATCCGCAACTTTATGTGCTATGCTTACGGCATTGGCATTGAAGCGATGAACAGTCTGCCCTTTTTTGCCAATGCGGGGGTATGCAGGCTGAGCTGGGAGCGGGATGGCGGATTCCGCGTGCTTGAGGCACCTGCCGATGTCTGCTATGATCCCAGTGCAAAGCAGGACAAATGATGTGGATAAGTCTGCGAAAGTTTTCCACAGTGCCTGTGTAAAATGTGGACAATTCCATACATCGCAACAAAAACAAGGCAAAATCGACCGTTTTTTCCACCGTTCGGCTTGAAATGGCTGTGGAAAACCGTGTGGAAATGTGTGAAACTCAATAGACAACCTATAAATTTATGATAGAAGGAGAACTGTTATGAACAATTACGAAACACAAATCAATGAGGCTCTTGCCAAATTCCGTGCGGTGCTGGAGGACCAGCTGGCGCGCGTAGAGAAGATCAATGCGGCAGGAGATATGGTGGATTATACCAAGCTTGATAAGATTATCATCGGCATCTGCGGCGGCGACGGCATCGGCCCGATCATCACGAAGGCGGCTGAGAATGTCCTTCGCGATCTGCTTGCAGATGAGGTTGCAAAGGGACGTGTGGAATTCCGCACCATCGACGGTCTGACCATTGAGAACCGTGCGGCATGCGGCAAGGCGATCCCCGACGACGTTATGGAAGAGCTGCTTGCCTGCAATGTCATCCTCAAGGGTCCCACAACCACTCCCCGTGCCGGCGATCCCTGGCCCAACATTGAGTCTGCAAATGTTGCTATGAGAAAGGCGCTTGACCTCTTTGCCAACGTTCGTCCCGTAAAGGTTCCCGAGAAGGGCATTGACTGGACCTTCTTCCGCGAGAACACAGAGGGCAGCTATGCGGTGGGCAGCAAGGGCGTTCATGTGACCGACGATCTGGCAGTGGACTTCTGCGTAACCACCACCGAGGGCACCAACCGCATTGCACGTCTTGCCTATGAATATGCGCGCAACAACAAGAAGGAGCGCGTTTCGATCGTTACCAAGGCGAACATCATCAAGACCACAGACGGCAAATTCCTCAACATCTGCGAGGAGATTGCCAAGGAATATCCCGAGATTCAGACAGACGAGTGGTTTATCGACATCATGACCGCAAAGCTGGTTGACGAGAAGCGCCGCGGCGACTTCAAGGTATTTATTCTGCCCAATCTCTACGGCGATATCATCACCGACGAGGCGGCTGAGTTCCAGGGCGGCGTCGGTACGGCAGGCTCTGCGAACATCGGTAAGAAGTACGCTATGTTCGAGGCGATTCACGGCTCTGCGCCCCGCATGATGAAGGAAGGACGCGGTATTTACGCCGATCCCTGCTCGATGCTCCGTGCGGCTGTTCTGCTGCTCTCGCACATTGGTTATCAGGCTGAGGCTGACAAGCTGGAGAGAGCGCTCGACATCTGCATGTTTGAGGAGAAGAAGTACACGGTTACAGGACGCGACACCGGTGCTACCTGCGACAGATTTGCAGAGTATGTGACCGAGACTCTGGCGACACTCTGATTGAAAAAGAATGATTCCGACGACGGGAGAGCTACAGTTTGAGCGGTGAAAAAAATTACGGTGTGCCCGAATCGGTGGTGAAGCGGCTGCCGCGTTATTATCGATTTCTGCGGGAGCTGCTGATCGAAGGAAAGCTGCGTATCAGCTCGGGCGAACTGTCGGAGGTGATGGGGGTGACCGCCTCTCAGATCAGGCAGGATCTCGGCTATTTCGGCGGCTTCGGGCAGAAGGGCTACGGCTACAATATCAAATACCTCTACACCAGAATCAGCGACATTCTCGGCGTATCGGCGGGATATCGGGCGGTGGTGCTCGGTGCGGGGAATTTGGGAAGGGCGCTTGCTTCGGGGGCGGTCTTTACCCAGCGCGGCGTGGAGCTGGTCGGTATTTTCGATGCTTCACCCGAGGTGATCGGCACATCGGTTGCCGGCCTTATTGTGATGGATGTCGCAGAGCTTGAGGAATTTCTTGCTGCCTGCCCGGTTCAGATTGCGGTACTGACAGCATCAAGGGAGGCAGCTCCCGGTCTGGTGGAGCGTCTGGTGTCTCTTGGGGTGCGGGGAATCTGGAATTTTACCGACCGCGAGCTTTCCGCGGCGGATGGGCGAACAACCGTACACAACATCTGTCTCGGGGATTCGCTGATGACCCTTTGCTACGAGATCGGACAGGCGGAAGAGGAGTATCATGGGAAGAAAACTGAAACTGAATTACGGTGAGGCGGTGATTTCGCTGCCTGCTGCTGTCATCGGTGAAGCGATGGAGCGTGCGGGCAAACGGGATTTTCGCGTGCTTTTGATGATCTGCTCGGACGACAGGCTGAGGGCTGATCTTGACGCGGGAATTTCACTTGCTGCTATGAAATGCGGATGCAGCGTCGAAGAATTTGAGCAGTCGGTTGCCTTCTGGCGCGGCTGCGGTCTGCTCGACTGCGGCGAGGAGGAGCGTGAGGTTAAGGCTAAGGCGGAGACAAAGGACGCCATCCTTTCCTCGGCGGCGACAGAGCGGATGCCCAGCTACACGGGACTTGAGCTTGACACTATCGTGCGGAGTAATCCTGCCATTGTGGAGGTGCTCAATGAGGCACAGCGCATCCTTGGTTATATGTTCAAGACTGGTGAGCTGAATGACATTGTTGCCATGTCGGAATATCTGGGGCTCACCGGAGAGTACATCCTTTGTGCGGTGCGTTACGGGCATGAGCGCGGAATCAAGAAGCTGAGTGCCATCAAGAGCATGGTTCTGCGCTTTATGCAGGAGGGCATCACTACCGAGGCGGCACTGAAGGAGCATATTGCGCTGCTTGAGAAGAGATACAGCTTTGAGGGCAGACTGCGGAAGCTCTTCGGGCTGGGTGAGCGGAAGCTGACCGCAAAGGAGGCACAGATTGCCGCTTCCTGGGCGGACGACGGCATTTCGGAGGAGCTGCTGACAAAGGCCTATGAGATCACGGTGAACAACACCGGCAAGCCGTCGATGCCCTATACAGCGAAGATCATCGCTTCCTGGAAGGAGCGGGGGGTCAAGACGGTGGCTGATATTGATGCACTGCCCAAAAAGCAGGATTCCAAGGGCAGCAGCTTTGACACCGACGAATTCTTTGAGCTGGCGCTGAAGCGGAGCTATGAAAAGCTGGGCGACAATAAATAAAACCGACAGGATGGAGAGTGGCTGTTATGGCATTCAACCGGGACAATTATAAAAAGGTCAAGCGCGCATTTGAAGAGAAGGAGCGGGCTGCAAAGGATACTGCCGACGCGAAGAAGCGGGCGCTGGGAGCACAGCACCCCGACATTGCGGCGGTGGATCGCGAGCTTTCGCAGACCTCTATGCTGATCATGCGCGAGATCTCACAGGGCCCCGATCGGATTGCAGAGCGCATTGACGAGCTTCGCCGTTCCAATCTTGCCCTGCAGAAGGTGCGGGAGGAGCTGCTGATCTCCCACGGCTATCCGGCAAACTACACCGATCCCGCCTATGAATGTGAAATTTGCCATGATGCCGGCTATCTTGCCGACGGCTCCATGTGCTCCTGCTTCAAGCGGGCGATGGTGCTGGCGGGATATGAAAGCTCGGGCATCGGGCGGCTGCTGCAAACCCAGTCCTTTGAATCCTTCAAGGTCGAGTATTACAGCGATGATGCGCGTTCATTCGAGAATATGAAGCGGGTATTTGCCCTTTGCAGGGCATATGCCGACAGCTTCACCGCCGGTGCGGGAAATCTGCTGCTCTGCGGAAAGACAGGCCTTGGCAAGACGCATATCTCCACCTCGATTGCAAAGGTTGTGATCGAGCGGGGCTATGATGTGGTCTATGACACGGCACAGAATATCTTCCGCGATTTTGAGAGGGAGAAGTTTGAGCGCAGCTACAGCAGTCAGGAGAGCGCAGCACCCTCGACAGACCGCTATTTCGCCTGTGATCTGCTGATTATAGACGATCTCGGCACCGAGATGAGCAATACCTTTACGGTGTCCTGCCTATACAACATGATCAATTCGCGCATGATCGCAGGTAAGTCGATGATCATCAACACGAATCTGAATCAGGATGAGCTGATGAAGCGTTATTCGGATCGAATTACCTCGAGGCTGTTTGGTGAATTCTCGCCGCTGCTCTTCTCGGGCGTGGATGTGAGACAGAAGAAGCTGGGCTTCTGAGATTTGAAAAACGAAAATAAGCCGCCCCATTCGGGCGGTTTTTTAGGGGGAATACCTATGCCGGGACTCGGTACAATCATAAATGCGGCACTGCTCACATTGGGCGGTGTTCTGGGACTTCTCATCGGGCGCGCCATCAAGCCTTCGCTGAAGGATGCGATGATTATGGCTTGCGGCATCAGCGTTATTTTTATTGGCGGAGGCGGTGCCATTGCGGGCATGCTGGTGCGCGACGGAGAGGGATTCTCCACCACCGGCGGCATGATGCTGGTGGCGTCGCTCTGTATTGGTGGTCTTGTGGGTGAGATGATCGACATTGAGCGCGGATGCGAGAAGCTGGGCGTATGGCTTCGGAAGCGGTCGCACAGCGAGGGTGACACAAGCTTTATCGATGGCTTTCTTACGGCATCGCTGACCGTATGCATCGGGGCGATGGCTGTCATCGGGCCGGTGAGGGATGCGCTTTACGGGGATATTTCGATTCTGGTGACCAAGGGTATCCTTGATGCGGTGATTGTCATGGCGCTGGCATCGACCATGGGCAGGGGTACCGTCTTTTCGGTGGTGCCGCTGGTGATCTTTCAGGGGGCGATGACCCTCTTTGCGGTGCTGTTGGAGGGCGTAATGAATGAAGCGGCGACAGCGGCACTTTCGACGGTGGGATCGGTGCTGATTTTCTGCGTGGGCATCAATCTGACCTTCGGCAAAAAGGTAAAGGTGGCGAATTTTCTGCCGGCGCTGATTGTGGCGGTGGTGTGGAGCTATCTGCCGATTGGGTTGTGAGAAAAATATTTTACGATAATTTTGTCATTACAGTTGCAATCTTGGCTGTTATATGATAAAATGGTGGCAAACGCACAGAAAATGTGTGCCCGTGATGGCGGGATACAGGAGGTTTACAGTATGATTTACGACAGATTTATGGACAAAATGTTCGACAAGCTGGACAAGGCAAATCAGCAATATGCAAAGATGATGTACAAGCCGGTGGGAAAGCTGACCGAGCTTATGCGTTATGACACAGAGGAGCACCTGCGCAGTGTGCCTGCAGATGGATGGAAGCCGCTTGCCGAAGGCGACAACTGGGGCGGCGAATGGCAGAACATGTGGATTCGCGGCAAGGTGGTCGTTCCCGCTGAGGCTGAGGGGAAGAAGCTTTATGTGCTTCCTAAGGCGAATGCGGTGGAGATTCTCTATTTCCTCGACGGAAAGCCTTACGGCATTATCAACTCGAAGTACGGCGACTTTATCGGCGGTCTTCATGCGGCACAGCAGATTACGCCCTGTGCAAAGACAGGCGACACCTATGAGGTTGCGCTGGAGTGCTATGCGGGCCATTACTGGCCGGGTACACAGCCCTTTGACAACTACGGTGCCGATGTAATCAATTATGACAAGAATCAGTATATTCGCCGCTTTGACGGAGTTGAGCTGGCGGTGCTTGACGAGGATATCTGGCACTTTGTATTCGATCTGAAGGCTCTGCTTCAGATGGCAGGACTTCCCGCTTCCGACTTCCTGCGCAACGATGCGCGTGAGGTGCTCGAGAAGGTTTATGCCGTCATCAAGCAGTTCCCCTACGACTATCCCGAGGAAGCATGGCATCCTGCTCTTGTGGAGGCACGCGAGATTATGAAGCCGCTGCTCGAGAGAAAGGGCAACGAGGGCACAAGAGGCTATGTGGGACTGATCGGTCACTCGCATATGGACACCGCATGGCTCTGGCCTGTTTCCGAGACCATCCGCAAGTGCGCGCGCACCTATGCAAACGCTCTGCATCTGATGGAGCTCTACCCCGAGTACAAGTTTGTACAGTCCTCGGCACTGCATCTTGACTGGATGCGTCAGTATTATCCCGACATTTTCGAGGGCATCAAGCAGCGCACCGCTGAGGGACGCTATGAGCCCAACGGCGGCGTTTGGGTTGAGTGCGACTGCAACATTACCTCGGGCGAGCTGATGGTTCGTCAGTTCCTTCGCGGACAGCTGTTCACACGCAAGTATCTGAATTATACATCTGACAGCTTCTGGCTGCCCGACACCTTCGGCTACAACGCGGCAATTCCTCAGATTATGAAGGGCTGCGGCGTCGACTATTTCTACACCACAAAGCTGGGCTGGGGCGATCTGACCTCCTTCCCCTACGATACCTTCCGCTGGAGAGGTATTGACGGTACAGAGGTGCTCACACACTTCAACCAGATTCACTGCTTCCCCGATGTTTCGACCACCTTCGGTGCGGTGGAGCATGGCATCAAGAATAAAACGGTTTATGACGGCAAGCTGCTCTCCTTCGGCTTCGGTGACGGCGGCGGAGGCCCCACACCCGGTATGCTGGAGGATGCGAGAAGAGTTGCTGATATGCCCGGTGTGCCCAAGGTGGAATACACCACAGTCAGCGATTTCATGAAGGATATCGAAGCAAGAGGACGCAATCTGCCCCTCTACTCGGGCGAGCTCTATCTGGAGTGCCACCGCGGTACCCTGACTCAGATGCATGATATCAAGCGCAACAACCGCAAGGCGGAATTTGCACTGCGCGATATGGAATATATGAACACCCTGGTAAGAGCGCCCAAGAATGTGCTCTCCGACGATCTCTACGGCACGCTGCTCAAGAACCAGTTCCATGACATTTTGCCGGGCACCTCGATTCAGCGTGTCAACGATCTGGCACGCAAGGAGGTCACCGAGGTGATCGCTTCGGCAAATGCAGAGGCTGACAAGTACGAGGCAGGACTCACCGACGGCGATACAGGCAGCGTAACTCTGTTCAACACGCTCTCCTTCGATCGCTGTGATGAGGTTGCACTCGACAGCTTCCTTGAGGGCAAGGCAGGTCAGAAGGTGACCGATGTCTGCGGACGCGAGCTTTATGTTTCGGATGTGGGATGCATCCCCGCGTTCGGTGCGGCTTCCTTCAAGCGTGCTGAGGTTCCCTGCTCCTGCAGTGAAAAATCTGTCTTTGCTTATGACGGCAAGACCCTCGACACACCTCTGCTCAAGGCAGAATTTGACGAAAATGGCTTTATCAGTTCGCTCTATGACAAGAAGGCACGCCGTCAGGTGGTGCGCGACGCTGCAAAGCCTCTCGGCATCTTTCACATTGCAGATGATGTTCCGCAGTCCTGGGACAACTGGGATTTAGACTACGATCTCAAGCTGAAATACCGTCAGGATGCCAAGCTGCTTTCCCGCGAGGTTGTGGCTGACGGCGCACTCCAGTTCCGTCTGCGCAGCAAGTATGCGATCGGTCAGCGCTCAACGCTTACACAGGACATGATCTTCCATGCGAAGTCTGCGAAGATCGATTATCATACTCTCATCGACTGGCAGGAAAAGCACACCATCTTCAAGGCAGGCTTTGATGTGAATATTCTGGCGCCTACTGTAAAGAATGAGATTCAGTTCGGTCACATCGACAGGCCGACCTCCGAGAATTTTGACATCGAGGCTGCCAAGTTCGAGGTCTGCAACCACAAGTGGAGCGATCTCTCGGAGAACCGCTACGGTGTGGCTGTACTCAACGACTGCAAGTACGGCATTTCGGTCAAGGGCAGCGATATGAGACTGACTCTCCATCGCGGCGGCTGCCGTCCCGATACCACCGGTGACGCAGGTCTGCATGAGATGACCTATTCTCTGCTGCCTCACGAGGGCATTATGACCGCGGAGTCTGTCATCCGTCCCGCATATGAGCTGAACATTCCCTGCCGCAGCATCGCCGGCATGCTGAAGACTGAGATCACACCTGTGGCGAAGGTTGACGCTCCCAACGTCATCGTTGAGTCTGTGAAGCCCGCTGAGCTCAGAGAAAATGCATATGTGCTCCGTATGTACGAGGCTGAGAGATCGGCTGTCAGCACTGAGGTTGCACTTCCTGCCGATGTGAAGCGTGCATATCTGACCAACATGCTGGAGGATGTGAAGGAAGAGCTTGCTGTGGTTGACGGCAGAATTTCGCTGGACTTCGGTCCCTTCCAGATCATCACTGTGATGCTTGAGGTTTAAGGTTATATTTTTAAAAGGGGGAGCCTCGGTTCCCCCTTTTATTGAATTGAGGTATTGTTATGGTGGAATCCTTTTCGTCACGCACAGAGCTGCTGCTCGGTGCGGAAGGTGTGGAAAAGCTGCGCTCCTCTCATGTGGCGCTCTTTGGAATCGGAGGTGTAGGCGGTGCTGCGGCTGAAGCTTTGGTGCGTGCCGGCATCGGGGAGCTGACGGTGGTGGACATGGATTCTGTCTGCGAGAGCAATCTGAACAGGCAGATCATCTCCCTGCACTCGAATATCGGAGAGAAAAAGTGCGATGCGGCGGCAAAGAGACTGCTTGACATCAATCCCGATCTGAAGCTGCACTGCCATCCTGTCTTTTACGGGAAGGAGAATGCCGATGATTTCGACTTTGCACAGTTCGATTATATTGCCGACGCCATCGACAATGTGACCGGAAAGCTGCTGCTTGTCGAGCGGGCGGTGAAATATGGTATTCCGATGATCGCCTGCATGGGGACGGGAAACAAGCTGGATCAAACCAGACTTCGGGTGAGCGATCTTTCGAAAACCTCGGTTTGTCCGCTGGCGAGAGTGATGCGGATTGAGCTGCGGAAGCGGGGGATTTCTCATCTGCGGGTGGTCTGGTCGGATGAGCCGCCTATGAAGGTGGATGCGCCCCATCCGGCGAGTGTGTCCTTTGTGCCGCCGGTTGCAGGCTATCTGATGGCAAGGGAGATGATTCTCACCCTTTGCGGAAAGGAGGAGCTGTTATGACCTTATTTCTTCGTATTTGCGGTTGTATATCGCTTTTGGGAGCTTTGATTGCTCTTCTTGGGATTCCTTCCGAGGGAGTAATGGCAGTGATGGCGCTTCTCAGTCTGCTGGCATCGGGAGCGCTCTTCTTTTGTGTGGCAGATCTGCTTACACGGGTCGGATATCTGGAGAATATGCTCCATGTTCGATACAGCGAAAAGCTGAACGATCCCGAGCTGCCCAAAAAGAAATGCATACGCTGTGGGCAGGAGATTGATTTTGATTATGTGATCTGTCCTCACTGCGGGAAGAAAGCCGATGAACGTGCAGATCAATGAAATTTTGTTGTCTACCTTATGTGTTCCCAGGCAGAATTGCGGTCTGTTTTATAGGACGAGGCCTTGGTCCCGCCGTCTGATACGATCGAAATCCCACGAAACGGCGGGAGTGAACCCCCGCCCTACAGCGAAAATTCGTATCTCGAACTATGGGAACACTTTTTCAAATTGGGAGTTTTAATTAAATCCGTGGATGAATCATCCACGGATATCTTTTTATCTGCGGTGAATACTAGCTTCAGGTTGAGAAAAATGGGAAAAAAGCTTGGAAATGCTTGACAATCACTTAACTTTGCATTATAATAATTCTGGCGATGTGTGAAGTTTGTGTGTTCGTTACATGGTGATGTGATAACAAGCTGAAGCATCCGATTTTATTGTACCCCAAAATCAATTATATATGGAGGTTTATTTTATCATGGCAAGGAATTTCAAGAAAATCGCAGCCCTTCTCCTTGCGCTGATCACGGTTGTTGGCAGTATGGCATCCTGTGCAGGCGGTGATCAGGGCGGTACAGCGGCAGATACCGGAAGTGATGTTACCACAGCAGTCACCGAGGCGGTTACCGAGAAGGAAGCCTACAAGGCAGCAATTCCCGAAGGAACAAATTACGAGGGATACGAGTTCAAGCTGCATGTATTCCCCGAACCCGGTGCGGATCCGACCTGGTACGATGCTGACTTTTCGGCTACAGAGGAGACCGGTGAGACACTGAATGACGCGGCATTCATCAGAATGAGAAATGTCAATGAGATGCTGAACATCAAGATCGTGCCCCTCAATGCAAAGTCCGACGGTTCGGAACTGCAGAAAGCGGTGCAGTCCAACTCTGATACCTATGACGCGGGATTTGTTGACACCTTTGGCTGTGCATCCATTTCTCAGAGCGGCTATCTGATGAATCTGCACGATGTTCCTACCCTCGATCTTTCCCAGCCCTGGTGGGATCAGCATGCGGTGGAGGATCTTCCCATTGCAGGTAAGCTCTATATGGTCACCGGTGATATCGGAACCATGTACAAGAAGTCGATCGGCGTTATCCTCTTCAACAAGCAGCTTGCGGCAAACGATATGACCATGCCTAACCCCTATGAGCTTGTTGCAAATAAGCAGTGGACAATTGATGCGTTCATCGAGATGTCCAAGAAGGTATCTGAGGATATCAACGGCGACGGCAAGTACAACAAGGACGACAAGTACGGTCTGCTCTATTACTGCGATATGATCGCTCTCGGTCTGCTGGGCGCAGGTGTTGAATATACTGCAAAGGACAGCGAAGGCCTGCCCACGATCATCTTCTACTCGGATAAGACTGTTAAGGTGTTTGAGAAGTACACCGAGCTGCTTTTTGACAAGACCCTTTCCTTCAGCTGGTCGGCAAGCGGTCTGAAGAATGACGATGTTATCGCCATGTTCCAGGACAACCGCGGTCTCTTCAACTTCAATGAGTTCCACGCTATTGAGAACATGCGCCAGATGGATACCGACTTCGGTATTCTCCCCATGCCTCTCTATGACGAGAATCAGGAGGATTACCGTCATTCTGTAAATCCTCACGTTGCGGCAATGGCTGTTGTTCCCAAGTCGAATCTTGACATGGAGCGCATCGGTTATGTGCTTGACGCGCTGGGCGCAGAGTCCAAGAATATCCTGACTCCTGCATATTATGAGACCTACCTCAAGGGCAAGGGCGCCCGCGATGACGAGTCCGAAGCATCTCTTGACATCATCTTCTCAACACTGAGATATGATATCGGTTATCTTTACAACTTCGGTAATCTCGGTCAGTTTACACTGGATATGGTAAACACCTACAAGGGCGATATTGCTTCTCGCTACACCAAGCTGGAGCCCTCCATTATGAAGGCACTTCAGAAGGCGATTGACAACTATATGAAGGAATAAAATTGGACAGGCAATACAAATAATGATAAGGGGCTGACGCATTGCAAATGCGACAGCCCTTTGTTTGGTTGCTTTCATGACGCAGCAGAGCGCGGTGCAGAAAATTTTGGTACGGTCAGACTAAACATTCATAACAATTTCGTACTCAAATACTTCTCTGCTTCCCTTTGGTGTCGTGATGGTATTGACAACTTCATTCTTGATTGAAAATCCAACCGACAAGTATAATCCTAACGCCTCGGAATTGTTTTTTAAAACCGTTGTTGTGTAAATTTTTACTTCATTCTGCTGCAGCAACAGCTTCATCTTTTCAAAGATTGTTCTTGATATTCCTCTTCTGCGGTATCTTGGTATCGTTCCTGTGAGTATATCATAGGCCGTTTTAATATCTCGCTCCAGCATACTGTTGAGCACATAACTCACAAGTTCGCCCGTTTCAGAATCAAAGGCACCGATTGAAATCGCTGCATCATAGTTGCGGTGTTCGAGCATTTCGCAGAATGATTCATATGTTGTTTCGGTAGTGATTCGAAACCCCTGGAAGGACAGCATGAATGCATCAAACAATTCTTGCTTGGTTACATTTTCAAGGGTGGAATAGGTTATCATACAAATCACCATGACTTTCGCGTCAGCGAAAGTTTCCTTCTTTTGTAATTTTGTCATAAGAGAAGCGACGAAGCGAAAACAGGGACAGTGATATAAGCTGCTGTCCCTGTTGCTGTTTATGAGCTCCCGTTCCTTTGGGGCGGGGGCTTTTCGTTATACTCGTTTACTGCATGGTTGCGAGCTTGAGGCTGTCGTAGAGTTCGGTGGTTCTCAACTCCAGACCGGCGGCGGCTTCATCGATCATTTCGTAGAAGCAGCGGGCGATGTAGGAGGTACGGAGGGTTTCAAAGTTTTTGTTGATATAGTCATCCTCCAGCGGCATACGGCGGATGATATGGTAGGATGCGGGGCCTTCATAGACACCGCTGGTCTCACCGATATCAAGTCCGAAGGCAAGCTCATCGAAGCCGGGGAGAAGGGCGAATTCATTATGGGTGAAGTAGTAGCCGTCGATGGGATTGAGAATTTCCTCATCCTCGCTGTACTGCGTCATGAGTGCTTCAAAGTCCTCGCCTGCCTGCAGCTTGGAAAGGATTTCTTCTGCCTGGGTGCGGTTGGCTTCGCGGTCGTCGCCATCGTCATTGATGATCATGATCTGCTGGATGCGGACGAAATTCTTTGCGATGTCCGCTTCGACGGTGGCATCGTCCGAGGGGATGATATTTGCCATTTCGGCGGTGAGCTGGTTATAGAGCTTTTCTTCTATATATTGCAGCTCGATCATGGAGCGGAAGACGCGGCGGGACATATAGGAGCCTTCGAGGGCGAGGAGGAAAGCTTCCTCACTGCCGATAGAGGCGATACGCTCGTTTTCGATTTCGAGGATGGAGGCTTTTTCTTCGGCGGTGATTTTGATATCATATTCATCGGCGAGGGCGAGCGTACCGTAGTTGAGCAGCAGTGCATCATGGACATACTCCAGAAGATCTGCTTCGCGTTCGGGGTGCTCTTCCCAGTAGCTTTCATCGCCGTTGTCGATCTGCTGCTTATAGTTCATGTAGAGGTAGCGGTATTCATCGTAGGGCACCTCATATTTGCCGAGGGTGAGCACGGTGCGGGCATCCTCTTCGTTTGCAAACTCGTTTTTATCCGAGCAGGAGGCAAGGGAGGCAAGCATCAGCAGAGCGAGAATGAGGGCAAGAAGTCGATTTATGTTGAGTGTTTTCATAGTTTTACCATGCCTTTCGTAAGGAGGAGTATTTGCATGGCTTAGTATAGCATGAGAATGTGACGGCTGTGTGATATTTTGGGGAATTGTGAGGCGGCAGAGAAAAAAAGAGATGCGGGAGCATCTCTTTTTGTGTTGTGAAGCTCAGGTATTCTTTTCGTAATTGCTAATTGCTTTTTCCAGCGCCTTGATGACCTTGTTCTCAATCTTTTCATACTGAGAGGTCAGGTTGAGGTTGTGGTTGTTGACAAGGGGGAGTATGAAGGTGCCGATGGTACCCCAGTCGTTCATATAGCCGGCATCATAGCGGAGCGTGGAGAAAACGATATCGAGAACCGCTTCGGATTCGTTGTCGCGGGTGCCCTTGCCCTTGAGGTAGGTTTCATAGTAGGCAGGAGTGAGAATGTTCTTGGACTCTGCACCCAGTGCGTCGAGGACGTGGGCGATACGGGTCATATCAAGTCCCGACTTGGGAACCACCAGCATTGCCGCAACGTGGGGATTGATGACATGATGGTAGGAATCCTGTCCTTCCTCATAGAGCGGGATGGGAAGGATTCCGAAGTCGGTATCCATCTGACGCATGTTCTCGATGGCATGGAACTCATTATAGTTGAAGAGACCGCGGTTGTCCTGGAACATGGCGATGACACCGTCATTTCCGCCGACATTGTGCTCGGTCCAGCTGAAGGAGAGGGTTTCGTCAAAGAGCAGCTCGGCGTATTTTTCATAAACCTTGACGGTTTTATCCGAATAGAAGGTGATTTCGGGGATATCCTCCTCATTCTTGGTTGCCAGCTGAATGCCGGAACCGATGAATCCGAGAGGAACCAGGTCACAGTAGAAGAGCAGACCGTACTTGTCCTCTTTGTCCCATTTGCTGTCACCGTTGACATCCTCCGAGACCTTCTTGCCCATCTCGGTGAAGGCTTCGATGGTCCATGTCATATTGTCAACCAGCTCATAGGGATTGGGGAGGGTAGGATCGTTGGCGACAAGCTGCTTGTTGAAGAGAATAACGCCGATCGACTTCTTGTACATGGTGCCGATATCGCCGGTAACCATGAAGAGCTTATTGAGCACCGAGAGATCCTCGACTGCGTTCTGATCCCACCAGGGCTGATCAAGCTGCAGTTCATCGATGGTATGCAGATCGACGAGCAGACCGCTCTGCGCCAGGCTGGAGGCATCATGGGTCATGACAAAGCCTGCATCATAGGCATCGTCCCCCGATTGAACCGATTTCTTCATGTCGGCACCCTCGGGCTTGCTGGGGATGGGATTGATGTTGATGTTCAGCTTTTCGTTGACATTTCTCATGCGGATGTAGACCGCATCATTGAGGGTGTCGCCGGTTTCCTCGGTGGCGGAAAAGTCCACATCCACCCAGGTAATATGAACCGAGCTGTCGAAGATGTGCAGGTTGAAATCCTCTCCGCCGTAGTCGGTACCTGCGGGGATGCCTGCATCATAGAGGATCTTTTCGGGCGTGGTATCAGCGGCTGTGGTGATAGCGATATCGCTGCCGGTGGTTTCGGTGGGGGTGCTTGTCGGGGTCTGATCACCCGCGCAGGATGCGAAGGTCGAAGCAGCCAGCGCAAAGAGGAGCAGTGCGGCAACTGTTTTCTTCCATAGATTCGGCATGATAATACCTCCAAAAATGAATTTTGAAAACGTGATATGATTCAATTAGAGTATATCATGCAGTTGATGTCGTTGTCAATCAGAATAAATTCACATGCCAAGATTAAAATATTGATTTTTTAAGAAAAACATCGTTTTATGCGCATTTTTTCTGAAGAATTTTTTTAAAGTTAGTCCCAATTACATTATGTGTTCCCATGCAGAAATGCTGTCCGGTTTGTAGGACGGGACCTTGTGTTCCGCCGCCTGAAATAACCGAAATTCCACGAAACGGCGGGAGTAAACCCCCGCCTTACGGTGAAATTGCATATTCCCGGACAGCGGGAACACTTTGTTGAATTGGAGTAAGGTAATATCCGGTTCGCCAGCCGGCGGTCGTCATTCCTTCGTCGGTGAGAGGTATGTATCATAGACGATAGATCCGGCTTCCATAAGTCGGTGCTTGAAGGTCTTGAGGAGATGGCGGTTATTTTATATACCTCGCAGATCAGAGCAGATTTTGCATTGCCTCACGGACGCGGCGGCAGCGGTCATGCATTTCGGGGATGTTGTCATATTCGCACTTGAAGACATAGGCGTGCCAGAGGTAAGTGAGGATATTGTAGAGGTGGCGGCGGCGGACAGCGTGATCGTCTGTGGCAAGCGGCTTGCCATAGCCTTCCCAGTAGGAGGGGCAGTCGAGCATCCAGCGCAGCGAAATGTTCTCGAAGTCGGGATCGCCGAAGAAGCAGCGGTCGGCATCGATGAAGGCTGCCAGCTTGGGTGTCTCACCTTCGAAGCGGATGAGGATGTTGGCATGCCAGAAATCGTTATGGAGAAGACCGGGGGTTGTGATTTCATCGAGGATAGGAGCCTCTTTGCTGAAGATGCGGCGGATAGTTTCGTGCTCTTCGGGGGTGAACATTTGCGCGGGGAGAGCGACAGACTCCCAGTTCATGAGCTCGTCCCATAGAAAGTCGCTCCAACGGTCAAAGCCCTTGTCGGGGGAATCGGCAAGCTCGGCAACACGACCGAATTTGGGCGCGGAATTGCCAAATCCGGTGATGCCATGCATTTTGGCAGCTTCGATGCCGATTTCATAAGCGAGCTTTTCCATGCGCTTGTCATCCATGGGGACAGCGAAGAGCGTCTCGCTCTCGATGAAGTCGACAATCATGAAGTCGCGGTCGATGATGCTCTTTGTGGTGTTGCAGACGACAACATTGGAGACAGGGATGTTTTTCTCTTTGCAGAGTGAATAGAAGTGGGCCTCGGCTTCCATGAGGCGGTGCTCATAGGGAACAAGAAGGTGGCGGTTCACGGGGCCGACGCGGAGGACGTACTTTTTGCCCTCGGTGCTTTCAATGAAATAGGTGGTGTTGAACATACCTCCGGTGAGCAGCCTGCTCGATGCGATGCCGGTATGGAGCGATTGGGTGATGACGGCATTCAGCTCGCCGTCTGTTAGAGGCCTATAAAGGAAGCTGGGCATGATGATCCTCCTGCGTGCAGAAAAGGAGACTCAACCATGGAGTCTCCTTTCTTGTTATTAATTGATTATTTTTGCGGAGCAAAATTACCTTAGCAGATCAACCTATAAATGATAGCTCATATTCGCGAAGCGAATATGTCTTGTTTAAGCGCGGAGTGCTTAAACAATTTTTTGCGGAGCAAAATTACCTTAGCAGATCAAACAATAAATGGTAGCTCATATTCGCGAAGCGAATATGTCTTGATTAAGAGCGAAGCGCTTAATCTTTTGCGTCCGCGTCTACGGTTTCGCCCTTGATGATGCGTTCGGTGTCGTTGAGCATCTTATGGACGTCGTCGACGATGCAGTAGAACTCGCCTTCGCCGTTAATGGTGACAAGTGCGCGGCGGGTGGTGTACTGATAGAACTTATACTCAAAGACAGCGCCCGAACGTGCGGTGGCAGTAAAGGTTGCCATGCAGTCGAGGGATGCGGGATCGGTTCCTTCGGGGACATAGTCCTCAATCTGGATGGAGAGCAGAGTCTTGTAGAACTGACGGAAGTTCTGAACGACAGGCTTGGAGCCGTTCTTCTGGGTAACAATCAGCTCTTCGCCTTCGCCGACGAGGGTGAAGGTTTCGGAAACCTGGGGAGATTCGATCCTGATCTCGCCGATGTCATTGATGTTGCGCTGGAATACGGGGCGATCCACATATTGAATCAGATCGTATTCGAGGAAGGGAACGGTGGTGGCACTGACCTCGGCAATGAGATTGAAGACGAAGGAGTATGCGTAGTAGGTGCCGTTTTCGGTCTTATCGCTGAAGATCACGCAGTTGGCAATGTCGTTATATTCGAAGTAGATCTCATATGCCGGATCGTCAAGACCGTACTTGGCAAGCTCTTCGGTGGGGATGGCTTCGGTGGAGCTGCCCTGAAGGATTGCTCTGTCGGCAACGAAGTTCATGAAGGTCTGGAGCACCGTCTCGTAGGTGGTGGAAACGCCGTAGTTTGTAGGATAAACCATAAGATAGGGGGAATCCTGAGCAAGCTTTGCGCGCTCCTCTTCATCGAGGAAGGTGACCGAGATCTGTACATCGTCACGGTTGGCGATGTAGAAGTTTTTGACCATGTAATAGTCGGTTGTGCCGAGGGGGTAGGTCAGAATGGGGGTGATCATGCTCTCCAGCGGTACAAGCAGGGTGGATGCCAGCGAGGACTGGAGGACATAGACGCAGGGACGATCCTTGTAGCGGCAGTAGTAGCCCGCGCCTGTGGGAATTCTGTCACCGATATAGACGGTGTGGGTTTCGCCCTGCAGATTTGTGAGCACATACCATGCGGGAGTGCTTGCTTCATCGAGGCCGTACACGCTCCAGTCGGTGCAGTTATCGGTGACGCGGGTCATGGAGAGGGTGTAGCCGGCATCGCTGACAAGAGAGGCGAGGAGCGCCTTGCTGTAGGGAGCACCCTCATGATCCTTGAGGTAGAACTCGTTGTCATCGCCGCGGTACATGGTCCAGGTGCCGCTGTCATTGTGGACTTCGATGCTTTGAATGTTGGCTTTTTCGGTGTGCTCGAAGAGAAGAATACGGTTGTTGGAGCCGAGAACCTCACCTTCGACCAGTGTGGGGGGCTCTTCGCTGTCATCGACTACCTGATTGACCAGGGGCTGTACCACAGCGAAATAGGCGATGATGAGGATGAGGGCGACAACGCCGACTGCAATAATTTTTGTGCGCTGTGATTTAATCATAGATGGCGTCTCCTTAACCAAACGACAGCACAGCCGAGGAAGGCGATGCCGGGAAGTACGGTGACAAGGACGATGGTCCAGCGGTTGGCTTCATCGATCTCGATATCGAGGGCGTTGTCCTCGAAGAGCTTGGGATCGATGGTGGAGGGCACCTTTTCCTTGCCCATGGCCTTCATGGCACCGTAGATGATCTCGCGGTTGCCGTAGGTGCTTCCGCTCATGTATTCTTCTGCGCAGAAATCAGTGGTGCCGCCTGCGAGAACATAGGTAGCATACTGCTCATTGTTGATGTAGCGGAGCTCCTGGGTGAGGGTCATGAGATTGTAGGTGCCGCTGCCGAGGGATTCGCCTGTCTCGATGGAGACTGCTTCAGCGGTATCGAAGGTATTGAGGATAACAGAGGTGGTACGGGAGTCGCGGTAGTCATACCAGAGGGTGATGGGTCTGGTCTCGCGGCTGACGGTCTTGGGGATGGAATCGAGGGCGCGGATGTGCTTATGGAGAGAGGCACCGACACCTTCGACGGGGTAGTTGGATACGACAGAATAGCCATCAACAGAGATGGCATTGCTGTAGTCCTTGACGATGGAATCCTCGTAGACGATACCCCACTCATAGAGGTATTCCTCCAGGTTTGCAAGCTCCTGAGTGTTGGGATCCATAAAGACCATGAGGTTTGCACCGAGGTTATCCAGATATGCGTCGATCTTTTCGATCTCATTGGAGTCGCCGTCGCCAATGAAGTCGTATGTGGGACCGTTGATGATCATCATCTTGGCGTTGTCATCCACCTCTTCCCTTGAAAGGTCGATAGTGCGGACTTCATAGCCTGCGACGGTGAAGAGATCCTGCAGGTAGGCGGCAGAGGGAGAGGTTACATCCTCACCGTGGCCGGTGGTGAAGTAGGCGATGGGATTATCATAGGTAAGCGAGAGGATGGCAGAGGTCATCTGGAGCTCGCCCTTGAATGCCCAGAGATTGCCGTCAGACTCCTTGAACTGGTAGAACGCCTCGATGGCGTAGACTCTGTAGTCGCTGGGGCCTTCGACGATGACGCTGGTGGTCTTGAAATTGTAGGCGGAGTTGGACTTGTAGGGATCCAGCTTGTCCGGGCTGGAGATGATATCGATGTAATCGATGGAGATGTTATCATACTCTGCTTCATACTTCTGAGCCAGCTCATAGACGAGGCTGGTTTCCATCTGAGCCTCCAGTTTGTCGGGTGTGGTGCAGAAGATGAACTTGATGGGGGTATCCACATCGGCAAGCAGCTCACGGGTTGCATCCGAGATGCTGTAGAGCTGTTCAGTGGTCATATCCACATACCAGGAGTATTTGTTTGCAAGAGCGCCGAAGATGGCATTGATCACGATGACCAGCGCGACAAAGACTACCGTAAAGGCAGCGGCGGCCGATCCGTATTGGAATTTACGCTTGTTTGATGCTTTCATGTTCTCATACCTCCGTGATCACGACCAGCGGCGCTTCTCGAAGACGCGCACAGCGAGGAAAAGGAATACCACGCAGATCGAGAAATAATATAGAAGAGCGGTGAAATCAAAGATTCCGTAGGTGAAGTTCATATAGCGGCTAAGCACCGAGAACCAGTTGACAAGGGTGCGGATAAGGAAGGAATCAATGAAGGAATTGAGGATATTCAGGACGAAGAAGAGGAGCAGGACAGAGATGGTTCCCACTGCCGCGACGATCTGATTTTCGGTGAGAGAGGAGATGAAGATACCGATGGCGATGCAGGCTGCGCCCACAAGGATAACGGCAAAGATGTTGCCCCAGATGCGGGGGTAGTTGACGCCGTTGATGGTATCGGCGGTGTACTTGCCGAGGAGAGAGAGCTGGAGGCAGGAGACAAGGAATGTGCCGAGGAAGAGGGTGAAGGCAGCAAGGAACTTTGCTGCGACCATACCTGCGATGCTGACGGGGGAGGTGAGCAGCAGCTGCTCGGTCTTCTGCTTGCGCTCCTCTGCGAAGCTTCTCATGGTGATAAAGGGGATCACGATGATGAATGCGTAGAGGATCATGGTGAAGTAAGTATTAACATCACTGTCGGCGCCTGCGAGCAGGGTGCATACCGAGAAGAGGATGCCGCTGACCGCGAGGAAGAGGCCGATGAAAATATATCCGATGGGAGATGTGAAGTAGGCTCGCATTTCCCGCTTGTAAATAGCTAACATGTTATTCTGCCTCCTTGCCGCTGCCTGTCATGAATTCGGGGGTGACGGGACGCTTTTTCCTGCTCTTTGCCGATTCGTTTTTGTCGACCAGCGAGAGGAAGACATCCTCCAGATTGATGCCCATGGGCTCAATACCGATGCAGGGCCAGTTGTTCTGGGCGAGAACGGCGAAGAGCGGCTTTCTGATATCGACACCGCGCTCGCTTTCGACCATATAGGTAACGCTGTCGAGGTCGTGTTCGCCAAGCGCTTCCGCGTAGACGATGCCGGGACGGTTCTTGAGCATGGCGAGGACTTCGCGCTGGGGACCGCAGATCTTGATGCTGAGACGGCGGTTTCCGTCAACGGCGTTGACCAGCTCTTCGGTGCGCTCGTCGGCGACCAGCTTACCCTTGTTCATAACGAGGACACGGTCACAGACTGCCTGAACCTCCGAGAGAATATGGGTCGAGAGGATGATGGTGTGATCTCTGCCGAGCGTACGGATCAGGTTGCGGACCTCGATGACCTGCTTGGGGTCGAGACCGACGGTAGGCTCGTCCAGAATGATGGTACCGGGATTGCCGACCAGCGCCTGTGCAATACCGACGCGCTGCTTGTAGCCCTTGGAGAGGTTGCGGATGACTCTGCCCCATGCGTCCGAGAGCTTGGTGACGTCGATGATCTCATTGAGATGCTTTTTGCGGTTGAGGGTGCAGCCCTTGAGATCGTAGATGAAGTTCATATACTCCTCGACGGTCATGTCAAGGTAGAGCGGAGGCTGCTCGGGGAGGTAGCCGATGTGGCGCTTTGCCTCGATGGTGTTCTCGAGGATATCAAAGCCATCGATGGAAATGTCGCCCGAGGTGGAGCTGAGATAGCCGGTGATCATGTTCATGGTGGTGGACTTGCCCGCACCGTTCGGACCTAAGAATCCGACGATCTCACCGTCATTGACTGTGAAGCTGATCTCGTTGACGACGGTTTTTTCGCCGTACTGCTTCACAAGGTGTTCGATTTTGATCATGTTGTGATGACCATACCTTTCTTGCTTTGTTGGTCTCCCAAACGGGAATAAAATGTGCACCGAGCGGTGCGGTCAGGGGAATTGCCGGAAATATTTATACTATAGTATAGCATTTAATTATAAACAAATCATGAATTGTGCCGCATTATCGCGGATAATCACCGAAAATTCAGCAAACCTTCACTTTAGTGAAGGTTTATCTTCCCCTTGGTGAAGATTTAACTTCAATTTAAGCGAATTTTCAGGGCTGAGATAACCGCGCCCATGGTGCCGCGATTGCCTTTTGAGGCGCGGTGAGAGTGAAATCGGTTCGGCTCACAGCAGGTACAGAGGGGACAGAGATCGATATTGGAGAGGGGGATTCCCGCTTCAAGGAGAAGCTCACAGTTCATGGCGACAATATCTGCATGAAGCGTATCCTCTGATTCGCCGATATGACGGGATGCAAAGTCGCTGCCGCGCAGGGCGATAACCGCTTCGCGCAGATCCTCACCGACCTCGAAGCAGCAGGCATGGATGCAGGGTCCGATGGCAGCGCGGATATTTGCGGGAAGAGAACCGTGGGCAGCCATAACCCGAACAGCTTCGGCGGCGATCCCTGCGGCAGTTCCTCTCCAGCCGGCATGTACAGCCGCGACGATGCCTGTCTCGGAATCGCAGAGGAGAATGGGAGCACAGTCGGCAGTCTTCACCAGCAGAGTGAGCGATGGATCTGCGCTGACAATACCGTCAAGGGAGCCGAGGTTGAGACCGTTTTCGGGAATCTCGGTGCCATACTCCACATAAGCGACGGTGGAGGAGTGAATCTGGGAGGCGTAGACAATCTGCTCGGTGGCACCTGCGGCATTGGCGAGGATGCGGCGATTTTCGCGGACATTGACTTCCTCGTCGCCGCGATTGAGTGCCACATTCATGGAGGCGAGATGGGGAATGGTGCTGACGCCGCCCGATCTGGTGGAGAAGGCATGGGGAAAAGGGATGAGGTCGGATTTTAAAAATTCGCCGCCGTTGAACTTGATGCTGTAAAACATAGTGGCTCCTTACTCTGCGAAAAATGCAGCGATTCTGCCGGCGTTTTCTTTTGCGGTCTGCAGACCGATTTCGTAGCCGCGCTCCAGCTTTTCACGGCTGCGCTCGGTACGTCCGATGCCAAGCGGTTCTGCAGGGCGGAGAATCAGGGCTCTTCCTTCGGCGGCGGCTTTTTCCGCGGCATCGAGCTGGTTATTGTAGCGGATGTGGCGGCACTCCATGGCTTCGACCAGCGCGGGATATTTACGGTAGATGAGCCGCATCAGCTTGACCGAGGAGGATGCTTCCTTGCGGTAGCCGGCATGCTGGGTGAGCACGATCAGAGCTTTGGTGCCGGGATGCGAGGACAATGCCCGTTCGATGGGAATGGAGTCGACAATACCGCCGTCGAGGTAGGGGATGCCGTCAATCTCTACCATGCGCGATACCATCGGTAGGGAGGAAGAGGCGCGGACGGGGGCAATATCATCGGGCATGCGGCTCACCTCGCGGTATTCGGCTTCACCGGTGAGGCAGTTGGTGAGAACGGCAAAAAAGCTGCCCTTATGTGCGTTGAAGGCGGCACAGTCGATGGGATCGAGGTGGAAGGAAATTTCGTTGTAGATAAAATCGGCACCGAAGAGATCGCCTGTGGTGAGGAGGCTGTAGAGTCCCAGATAACGCTTATCGTCCATGTGATTGAGCACAACCCG
The DNA here is from genome assembly GCA_017399105.1 of Clostridia bacterium. Lineage (GTDB taxonomy): Bacteria > Bacillota > Clostridia > Oscillospirales > CAG-272 > RGIG1743. The sequence goes on along the minus strand of JAFQEJ010000015.1, from coordinate 46,682 downwards.
CGCCGCTCTTCCCCGCTGCCCCGAGAAAAAGGAGCAGGCGTGTCCCGCACCTGCCGAGACTGCATAGCAGACATCGGGAGAGAAGCCCATATCGAGCAGTCCGTCGATAACGCCTGCCGTGAAGATGGCTCTCATTCCGCCGCCCTCCAGGACAAGAGCGGTGGTTGTATTCTGATTTTGCTGATTCATAATCATCCTTAAAAGATGCCTAAAGCAGCAGATCGGAGATGATCCGATATCTGCTGCCGGCTTGTTTAAATGAAATGGTGAGGAATGCTACTTTCTTGCCTTTGCCAGCCACTTGATCAGGTCGGTCTTTTCGTAGGCTGTGACCCAGCTGTCGTGACCGACGCCGCCGTATATTTCGATCTCGATATTGCCGCCGCGGGCTTTGACTGCGTTATACATTTCGAGGGTCTGGGTGATCGGAACGGTATTGTCATCGGCTCCGTGGAAGGTGCGGATAGGCGTATCCTTCAGCAGACCCGCTCTCCAAGAGGTACCGCCGCCGCAGATGGGAGCGAGAGCTGCGAAAAATCCGGGGAAGCTCATGCCCATCTCCCATGTGCCGTAGCCGCCCATGCTGAGGCCTGTGAGGCTGATGGCATTATGGTCGATGTTGTACTCCTTCACGATGTAATCGATGAGTTCTTTTACGGCATAGACCTGGGTGTTCCAGATGCGGTTCTCCGCACACTGAGGAGAGAGGGTGATGACGCGGCAGGGGGATTCCTTGTCAAAATACTTGGGGATACCATGAACCTTGACCTTTTCCACATCGGTACCGCGCTCGCCTGCTCCGTGAAGGAAGACGATGAGGGGGAGCGATTCGGAAGCAGGATCGCAGTCTTCGGGGATGGAGAGATAATAGGGGAAGACGGTGCCGTCGGCTGAAGTGAATGTGTAAGATTTCTGCATGATGAGACTCCTTGAAGATAGTATATCGTACCGGGGTTGGAATTATTAATTATATTATAATGAAAAAAGGTACCGAGGTCAATGGATATGAGAGAATTTTGGTAAAAAAACAGACCGACACGGGGATTTTTGTGTCAGTCTGTGCAGCGAATTTGATGGGATGGGACAATTACCTGTTTTCTGCGTAGAATTCAGCTGCTGCTTCGAAGAAGGCATCGATGTTTTCCCACTTGGACATGGGAGGAATATCGCAGCCCGAGGAAATGATGAAGTTCGGGTATTTGCAGCACTTGCTCATGATATCCTTGGTTTCTTTTTTGATCGATTCAACCGTGCCATTTCTGAACTGAGCGGCGGGATCCACATTGCCGGATGCCAGAATATCTTCGGGAATGTGTGTCATCATTTCTTCCATATCAATGGCATTGCCGAAGTGATAAATAGGAGCGCCGATGGTCAGGATGGAGTCGATCTGGCGGATGGTGCAGTTTCCGCAGTTGTGGTAGACTACGATGAATTCGTCATCCTGTACGGCATCGACGATCTTTTTCATATATTCGCAGGAGAATTCTGCGGCAAGATCGGGAGAGAGCAGACCGGCAAGCGGTTCTGCGATAACAACGCCGTTGGCTCCGACCCGCTTGTATTCGAGGATATATTTGATGATGAACCGGGTGACTTTGTCGAGGACGATATGTACCATGTCGGGCTCTTCATAGCAGTAGATCATGGCTTCGGAGACATCAAGAAGTCTGCCTGCCAGCGAGAAGGGACCGATAACGCCTGCGAAAATAGGTCTGTCACAGATGAGCTTTGCAGCCTTTTCGATGGCTTCGATATAGATGGAGGTACGACCTGCACCGATTTCGGGGATCTCCAGCGCCTCGGCTTCCTCTTCGGAGGAAACAACGCTGCCGATCACGGTGGGAACCTCGTCATCCGAGAAGCGGATGATCGAACCGAAGCATTCTGCCTCGAGGGAGAGATCCATCAGACTGACAGATGCGGCGGAGTCGATACGGTCGGCAACCATCTTCATGCCCTTTGCCTGAAGATCGCTGTCGGAAATCAGTTCTTTTACGGTGATTCCCATCATTTGAATTGCGGGGAAGGAAAGGACAGGCATCGGCTTTTTTGTGGGGGATGCCAGCATATCCAGCGTCCACTGCTTCATATTTCTTTTCATGTGAGTCAACCTCCGAATATCCTGCCTGATCGGTCAGGCGGCATATAGTATGATATTAGTATACACGAAAAGGATGCTCGAAATCTTGTATTATTTTGCATTTTTTTATATTTATCGGGATTTTGTCCGGATGAAGTCCGGGATGAAAAATGGTCTGACGCATTTGCATGCATCAGACCATGGGGTTGATATGAACTTAAATCAGTCGTTGTTTGCGATGAGGTAACGGCCGTAGGTTTCGTCAACAACGAATGCGTCAACTCTGCCTGCCTTCAGGTCGAGGAATGCGGAGTTGTTGTCAGCGAATTCAACCAGCTCGCCGATGATGGCTGCGGTAGCTGCGTCTGCATTGACAGCGTCAAGTGCGGAGGAGCCTGCCTGGATTGCAACCTTCTTGCCTGCGAGGTCAGCCTTTGTCTTGATGTTGGAGCCTTCGGGAACGATGATGATCTGACGGTTTGCAAGGTAGGGCTTGGAGAGGTTCATGCCTGCGGCTCTCTCTTCGGTAACGCTCATGCCGTTCCAGATGACGTCGATGTTCTTGTTCTGGAGCTCCATTTCCTTTGCAGCCCAGTCGATAGGCTGGATAACAAGCTCTACGCCGAGACGGGTGGCAACTTCCTTAGCCAGATCGATGTCGAAGCCGACGATCTCGCCCGACTCATCGCGGTAACCCATGGGAGGGAAGTTCTCATCGAGACCGAGAATGAGGGTACCCTTATCGAGGATGTACTGGAGGGAGGTGTCGTCAGCTGCCGCTGCGTCGATGGCACGGGGGAAGTCAACGCCCTTGAGAACGACATTTTCGCCGAACCACTTCTGAGCGATTTCGTCAGCCTTGCCGTCAGCGATCATAGCATCCATGATTTCCTGGAACTTGAGGGTGAGGGCATTGTCGCCGAGACGCATACCGACAGAGAAGGACTCTTCGCCGAAGTTTTCTTCGAGAACGATGTACTTCTTGCCGTCGCCGCCCGAGCAGCCTGCGAGCATAGCCAGCGCCATGATAAGGGAGAGCGCCATGATGAGGATTCTTCTGAGTTTCATAATGATAATCTCCTGATGTAGATGTATTTTGGCAGGTATCTGCCTTTGATGAGGCTATTTTATCACATTTGAATGAAAAAAGCAAGAGGTTTGATAATGTTTTAATGCAATAAAGTGAAAAGGTCTTCTCACAGGAAGCGCTCGAGGATATAAAGGCGGTTTTCCTCCGGGTTCATAAGGACGATAAGCTCGCTGCCGTCGGGCTGTGAATTGTACCAGAAGGTGCAGGCATCGGCATCGGGGCGGAAGGCTGTGGGGACATCGAGGGCATCCAGCCAAAGGGAGGCGGTGGTGGCACAGGGGATTCCCGCGTCTGTGGTGCGGTCAGCGGCCCATGTGAAGAGGAGCTTGAGGTCATCCTCGTATTTATAGGAATAGACATGACAGCGAATGCCGTCGCCATGGAAGCTTGCGCCCGAATCGGCGGCATAAATCTCACGGCAGAGGGAGGTTATGGGGAGTGAGAAGCCCCAGTTTGCCCTGTAGGTGAGCTCATAACGCGAGGTGATTTGCCATGCGATGAAGAAAAGGAGCAGCAGCGGGATGACGGTGAGGAGGAAGGTTCTGTTCTTTTTTGTCATAGGGACTCCTTGGTGAAGGTATGCACATACATGCGGGAGAGGTGATCCTCACCGTTGCTCTGTGCCGGGCAGAGATATTCCCAGCCGCATTTTTCGTAGAAATCGGTGTGATCGGTGAGCAGATAGAGGGTGGCATATCCGTGATCGCGCATATCGCTGCAGACAAAATCGAGAAGAGAGCGGGCGATTCCTCTGCCGCGGTAGTCTTCCTCCACATAGAGGGCGCAGAGGTTGGGGGAGAGGTCGCGGCGGTCATGGAAATCGTTCTCGATGACGCCGGCTCCGGCGATGATGCGGCCGCTTTCAATGAAATCGCCTTCGATAACAAGATACCAGGTGGGAATTGAGGCGCCGAGTGAGGCGTGCATGCTGTCAAGGTAGGTTTTCTCGGGAATTTGCCATTTTTCATGGAACCAGGCGGCAGCGCGGGGGATGAACTGAGGATGGTCGCCCAGTGAAAGAAAAGAGCAGGTCATGATTTTACCTCGGTGAGATCGATGGTGAGGGTGGCTTCAAAATCGACAATGTTATGATCAATGGTGGCTTTGTCGGTGGTAAGCGTGATGGAATCGGGAATATCATCGACGCTGTTGAAATCAAGCTCCATCAGAGCGTAGCTTCTGCCGTCGGCAGTCCATCCGCAGTGGGTATTGGCTCCTGTGCTGCCGATGTCACCGTGGGCGGGATAGGCGGTGATGTACAGGGTGTCGTCCCATTTGAACTGCACGAGAATGGTGAGAGTGGTACCCTCCAGCTCCAGATGGCGCAGCTGCATGACGGGGGAATAAAAGACGCGGATGGTATCGTCGGTTGAGGCAGGCTCGACAGGCTCCAATTTTGCGAGAAGGGCGTCAATGCGTTCGGCTTCCTCGGGGGAGAGCGATTCGGCGGCGGTCTGCCATGCGGGATCATTTACCGATGCGGTTTCCTCGGCGGGGGAAGGGGAGCTTTGGCAGGCGGTGAGGGAGAGGAGGATGGCGAGGAGGAGGATAGCGATATGTTTCATGGACGTGCTCCTTTCTTTGGTGGATGGTGAACGGTTATCGGAACATGGCGAAGAGGTCATCGGCATGCATAACGGTATAGCTGTCGACTTTGCTGCCGGTGCTCAGATATTCGTATTGGCTTTGGGTATAGGTGAGATGCGTGGGAGTGGGATATATCATAAGTATCTGCTTTACATTGCCGTGGGGAGTCAGATGGAGTCGGCTTCTTTGAAAGCGCGATTCTCTGCGGTAGTCGATGGCATGGCCGGGCTGGGCACCGTGAACTTCGGTTTTGTAGAAGATAAGATTCTTTTTGCGGGCTTCGGCGAAATAGCCTTTGCGGGATTTTTCGATGTTCCAGCGGCCGTGGGTGGAGATGAAGGAGAGGATGCTGACTTCATAGGTATCGGTGGAGAGGGTGAAGTCGGGGGTGCCCTTTTGACCGAAGATTGTGCCGAGGATGCCGCGGTGGCGTGTTAGGCGGCTCGATGCGCTTCCCACGCGGTTGATGCGGCGGCTCAGTGCGTACATTTTCAGTGAATACCAGATGATTTTATAGAGCGTATAGAGTGCTGCGAGGATGAGGGCGATGACGGCGACATAATAGCAGGCGACAAAAAACATGCGATTCCTCCTGTGGGCGGCAATGATTTACCTTCATTATACAAATGAAATATGACGCGGGTGTGAATTTCGGCGGGGGTGGGGTATGTCAGATGCGACAAAAAACGCGAGTCTCTTTTGTGGAGTCTGTCAATTACGCCGAAGTTGGGCAATGTTAATAGTTTTTTTTCATGTCGATTATTGATTTTATCGGGAGAATATAGTATAATAGAAATGTTGTAAAGACCCCAATGATTTCAATAGAAGGAGATATAAATCATGAGCAATAACTGCGAATATGCTCTCTCTCATGAAGTAGCGAGCATGTGTAAGGTTGCCAAGGGCCCCAACCACGGTCCCGCTCCCATTCCCGAAGAGGGCAGATGGGTGAAGGCATACGAAATCAAGGACATTTCCGCTTATACCCACGGTGTGGGCTGGTGCGCTCCTCAGCAGGGCGCCTGCAAGCTCTCGCTGAATGTTAAGAAGGGTATCATCGAGGAGGCTCTCGTTGAGACCATCGGATGCTCGGGCATGACCCACTCTGCTGCTATGGCGGCTGAGATTCTCCCCGGCAAGACTCTGCTTGAGGCGCTCAACACAGACCTGGTCTGCGACGCCATCAACACCGCTATGCGCGAACTCTTCCTGCAGATTGTTTACGGCCGCTCCCAGTCCGCTTTCTCTGAAGACGGTCTTGTTATCGGCGCAGGTATGGAAGACCTGGGCAAGGGCGCACGCTCCATGGTCGGTACCATGTACGGCACCAAGGAAAAGGGCGTTCGTTACCTGGAGATGACCGAGGGCTATTGCACCAGAATGGCGCTTGACGCTGACGATCAGGTAATCGGCTACGAGTTCGTTTCGCTGGGCAAGATGACCGACTTCATCAAGAAGGGCATGGAGCCTAACGAAGCTTACGAGAAGTCCAAGGGTACATACGGCCGCTTCGCTGAAGCTGTCAAGTACATTGACCCCCGCAAGGAATAATGAAGGAGGATAATCGAATGGCACATTTTGAAGGTTACGAAAGACGCGAGGCGAAAATTCTCGCAGTTCTTAAGGAATACGGCATTTCCTCCATCGACGAATGTAAGGAAATCTGCGACGCGAAGGGCATTGATCCCTACAAGATCGTAGAAGAAACACAGCCCATCTGCTTTGAGAATGCCAAGTGGGCATATGTTGTAGGCGCTGCCATCGCAATCAAGAAGGGCTGCACCAAGGCTTCCGACGCTGCTGCTGCGATCGGTATCGGTCTGCAGGCATTCTGCATCCCCGGCTCTGTTGCTGAGAACCGCAAGGTTGGTCTCGGCCACGGCAACCTGGGCGCAATGCTCCTCTCCGACGAGACAGAGTGCTTCTGCTTCCTCGCCGGCCACGAGTCCTTTGCCGCTGCTGAAGGCGCGATCAAGATCGCCCTCAATGCAAACAAGGTTCGCTCCAAGCCCCTGCGCGTTATCCTCAACGGTCTCGGCAAGGATGCTGCTATGATCATTTCCCGTATCAACGGCTTTACCTATGTTCAGACCGAGTTTGATCCCTACACCGAAGAGGTTGCAGTGATCAAGGAAACCGCATACTCCAACGGTGACAGAGCTAAGGTTAAGTGCTACGGCTCCGACAGCGTTCCCGAAGGTGTTGCGATCATGAGACTGGAGAACGTCGGTGTTTCGATCACCGGTAACTCCACCAACCCCACCAGATTCCAGCATCCCGTTGCAGGTACCTACAAGAAGTGGTGCAACGAGAACGGCAAGAAGTATTTCTCTGTTGCATCGGGCGGCGGCACAGGCCGTACACTCCATCCCGACAACATGGCTGCAGGTCCTGCTTCCTACGGTATGACCGATACCATGGGTCGTATGCACGGTGATGCACAGTTCGCAGGTTCTTCCTCTGTTCCCGCGCATGTAGAAATGATGGGTCTGATCGGCGCAGGTAACAACCCGATGGTTGGTATGACTGTTGCGGTTGCTGTTGCAGTTGAAGAGGCAAGCAAGTAAGGAAAAACGGTCGCTTTTTGAAAAAACTCCGCAAAAACGTAAGTGTAAATAAAAGTTGGACACATCATTTTGAGGTTTTACTCGATGATGTGTCTAGCATTTATGGAGAATTTTTACAATTATATAATTAAGGATGGAGAATATATAGCCTATAACGATTGACAACACAGGCTATATGTGTTATCATTAAATAGATTTGTATTCCCATGTATTTGCGCGGGAACGATCACAAAACTTATTTTATGAAGGAGATTCTCTTATGGAAACTACGATCAGCTTTGCTTCTTGGTTTGCAACGTTTGTCAATTCCTACCTTACCGGAAAAGTAATGGATATTTTGTTTGCCATTCTCGTCCTCATTGTGGGATTTTCATTGGTAAAAGTATTTTCCAAGGCGATTCAAAAGACGAAAGCTTTTGAAAGGCTTGACAGCAATGTAAAATCTTTTTTCACCAATTTCATTGAGCTTCTTCTGAAGGCGATTGTTGTTCTGACTGCTGTTATCATCATCGGTGTGCCGGAATCTTCGGTTATTGCTGTACTCGGTTCCTGCGGTCTTGCGATCGGTCTGGCTCTTCAGGGCGGATTGACCAACATCGCCAGCGGTGTCATTTTGATGTTCTGCAAGCCGTTCCATGTCGGTGATTTTATTATCAGCGGCAGTGTCAGTGGTACCGTCAAAGACATCGGCATTTATTATACTCTGATTACGACCGCTGATAATCAGGACATTAGTGTTCCGAATTCCACGCTGACCAACAGCATGATTGCCAATCTTTCTACCGAGCCTACCCGTCGTCTGGATTTCGATTTCAGCATTTCTTACGATGCGGATATTGACGCTGCCAGAAAAGTGATTCTGGAAACGGCACAGGCCAATGAGATGATTGTTAAAGATCCGGCACCGGTTGTTTTGGTGGCGGCTCATGGCGATTCTGCAATAACGATGAAGCTTCGGGTATGGTGTGATTCTGCCAATTACTGGTCGGTGAATTTCGATATGTGGGAGAATGTCAAGAAAGCGCTTGACGAAGCCGGTATTGAGATTCCGTATCAGTATGTCAATGTGATTATGAAGAATTCGTAATTTCCGGCGGAAATACATAAGGGGGTACTGTGCAAAGCATGGTATCCCCAAACGCTGTATGGGGATGGAAATCCGATGGCTTCGTTATTTACGGATCGTTCTTATAGAATACCTCGATGACGCAAGCGTAATGCTGCTTGGCGGCGGCACAGGCGTACACTCCATCCCGACAACATGGCTGCAGATCCTGCTTCCTACGGTATGACCGATACCATGGGTCGTATGCACGGTAACGCACAGTTCGCAGGTTCTTCCTTCGTTCCCGCGCATGTCGAAATGATGGGTCTGATCGGCGCAGGTAACAATCCCATGGTCGGTATGACTGTTGCGGTTGCTGTTGCTGTGGAAGATGCAAGCAAGTATGCTTAAAGCGTTCGCTTTTGGTTAAAGCGATACTGAAAATTGAATAAAGAGTTAGACACATCATTTCGGGTTTTCCCTTGTGATGTGTCTAACTGTTTTTTTGATAATTGCAGTCAAATCTTGCGGCTCTCTCATCTTTGCAGCAACGGATAAAACAGGGAGGGACTGCTTCTGTGCTGCACAGAATGGCGGTACTTTTATCCTGAAAATAGGGGCTGTCGCATTTGCATGCGTCAGCCCCTTGGATATTGATTTTGCCGGTCAATGACCGCCATTTCAGGGCGTTTTACGCCCTGAAACCAATCAATATATGCCACAAAATCGAAAATCTTATGGCTGGGCTGTCGCATTTGCATGCGTCAGCCCCTTGGATATTCTTTGGTTCGATTGTCAGGCTGCGACTTCTGTCTGTTTACGGAAGCTCTTTCAGGGTTGCGAGCGCATCATCCAGTAAAACCTGTGCGGAGGGCATCCACTTGGCAATCTGGGATACCCAGTTTTTGTTAAAATTGATCAGCGTGTTCTTGAACAGGTTCTGAGGGTCGCCAATGGAGGTGGTAAAGGAGGTTGCAAAGCTGAAGGTAACCGAAGACTTGATCAGATCAAACATCACAGACGATTCGTCATCTCGGCTGTACTTGACCTTGAGAGCACTCTCAAAATAGGTGGGAGATACCTGACGGTAGGATTCGGAGGCGAAGCATTCGAGAACGGCTGCTGACATCTTGGGATCATTGACGGTGATCGGGATGCAGAAGCTGGAGTAGGTAGCACGTGCTGTAGTACGGTAGTCCTCCTGAGCTTCATCATATTTGGGGAAGGGGAGTACACCGAAGTCGAAATCGCTGATATCGCGGAACATATCGGTATAGCCGAATTCACCGGTGCAGAAGAGCACGCGGCTTTCACGGAATGCAGGGTGCATGCCCACCGATTCGGAGACAAAGAAGGCATTGTCTCTTTTGAATACATCAACCAGCTTCTGGTAAGCATTGACAACGCGCTCGTTATCATAAACGAAGGTGGCGGGATAACCCTGATCATCGCGCTGGATAATCTGAAGATTGAAGGAATCAAGGAATCCGTAGAGCTGGTTGTAATCTTCCATGCCAAGACCGAACTGATCTTCCTTGCTCTTTTTGCCGTTGTTGTCCAGATCCTGATATGCACCCTTTGCCAGCTCGATAAGCTTATCGATGGTCCATGTGCCCTCGCTGACCATTTCATACATACCGCCGATGCCGTAATTCTCGCTCATCTGCTTGTTGTAGAAGATACACATCATGCCCTTTTCGCACCGGAAATGCCTCTTACCGTAGTGAAAGCTGCAGCTTCCGTTGGTGATGCACATTAAGCGGTGGGTATAGGAGCGTTTATTGTACTCATAACGAAATTCCATGCCGGCGGTGCAGAATTCACCGGTTCCTTTAATTTCAGGCTGTATGTTCTGCAGGCTGATTGTTTTCACGAGGCTTCTCCTTTGTTTGAAATTTTCTGTTAACAGATTATTTATGGCATGCAATATCGCGGGATTCTGAGCATTTTGTTGAAAATTGTTGTGTGAAAATATACAACAATTTATATTTGCATTATAATACAAAGCATACAAAATGTTAAGGGCGTGCATCTGCATTGCGATTAATTTGCTCAAAAATTCTGACGTTGCAATCACCTTTGCCGGAATGAGAAAAATCAGACGGCAATTCGGCGCATCGCAGATTGATTCTGCGGTTGGGAATTTTTCGGCATTATGACAGATATATTATTTGTTTTTTGTGAATTTTGTTTTAGGGAAAAATCATGAAAGTATTGCAAAAATACAAAAAATCTGATATAATAGTTACATTCCGTAGGCACGGTGTGTTGTATCGCGGGAATCCGCCCTACATAGAGTTAGTCTTATAAATTATAATTAAGGAGGACAATGCACTATGACTAACAAAAAGTCGATCAGACGTGCGGTATTGAGCAGTGCACTTGCGCTGATTCTTTGCTTCACTTCACTGATTGGAACAACCTTTGCTTGGTTCACCGATGAGGTGACAAGCGGCAGAAACCTGATCGTTGCAGGTAATCTGGATGTCGATCTTGATTACATGGACGACAATGGCGGTTGGAAGGACATTGAGTCCGCAACCGATCTTTTCAAGGATTCCCTCTGGGAGCCCGGTAAGGTTCAGTATGTGAACCTGAAGGTTGCCAATGTGGGAACTCTGGCACTCAATTATAAGCTGATGATCAACTTCTTCGGCGAAAACTGCGTGCTGGATGAGCAGGGTCAGCTGACCGATCTCAGACTCTCCGACGTGATCAAGGTCGCGTATGTTGAGGGCGGCGTTGAGGTTACCGGTACCGAGGAAGAACAGCGCGCGGCTGCTATCAAGCTCGGTGAGCAGGTCGGCTTCGGCGACATCGATACCACTGCAGTTACCGGCAAGGTTTATCCCGACGGCAACGTTGACGGCAAGGCCGTTGAGGTTGAGTACGGCGTAATCCTTTACTGGGCACCCAACGATGACGCTACCGACAACCTTTACAATCTGAACAATGGTAAGGCTGCAAGCACAATTAAGTATGTTGACGGCGTTGCTACCGAGACTACCGATCCTTCCGACAAGCTTATTATCGAACTGGGTGTAAAGCTTGAAGCAACTCAGCTCACATACGAGAATGACAGCTTTGGAAACAAGTATGATGCGAATATTCTCGAGTGCGACATCCTTGCAACTCCCGAAACGATCGATGAAATTCTTGCTACAGCTTCTGAAGGTACCGTTATCGGTCTTGCTGCCGGCAAGTATGGAAGTATCACTCTGACACAGAATAATCTGACTTTGATCACCAACACTGCTGTTGTTGATTATGTCAATGCTAATGCAAAGGAGAATTGCAAACTTATTGGTATTACCTTTGATGCTGCAGGAGCGCAGAAAGGGTACGATCCTAAGAATGGACAACTCAGTTTCTATACAAGCGTTGCCAGTGGTGAAAATGTTTCATCTGGTGCCGATTATTTGGAAATCATCGATTGTACCTTCACAGGCACTCCTGTTGATGCAAGTAATTATTGTGTGATTTCATTCTATGATAGACAGCGTGTAAGTGGAGCTACAGAAGGCTTTACTGTTGAAGACTGTACTTTCGAAACCGATGCTGCATACTACATTTATGCGTATTATCCCGGTTACAATGTAAAGGGAACTATTGAAATTATAGATAATACTTTCGGAACTGCCAATACTAGTGTAAATACTGCTGTATATCTCGGTTCTATAAAGGCACATGCTGTTGTACGCAACAATACTTTTGTAAATAACGGTGTAGTAGTGACTCCCCATAATAATGCTTCCTGTACATATGCTTTAAATGTAGAGGTTTCGTATAACCACTTTATCAATACATCCGATGCAGATACCACAGCAATTGCTCTCAGAAACTTCTATGGTCTTCCTAAGTGTACCACTACTGTGAAGGATAATACTGCCAACTACGGAAAATCTGTCATTAAAGATCCTTATATTGATACTCAATTCTACGAGTGCTATGATGTAACTACAGCTCCCGCTGATTTCAAGATGGCTTCCAATGCTGCTGAGCTGACAAGTGCCATTGAGAGTGCTACAGAGGATATTACCATCATGCTGATGAGCGACATTACTGCAACCGTCACAGCGAAGCAGAATGCTGATGTTGATGTTGTTATCGACGGTCAGGGATATGAGTGCTCTGAAACAATCTATCTCCATGGTCAGGCTCGCCACACCGGCGCTGAGACACTGACAATCAAGAACATTAACTTTGTTTCTGATACAGCAATAGATTTCATTTCGGCTAATAGCACAGAATCTACTGAGCGTTACGCACATAATGTGACTGTTGAAAACTGCACATTCAAAGGAACAGGTACCGGTGATGTTGTCGGACTTCGTCTGCGCCAGACTTATAACATCACTATCAAGAACTGTACAGCAGACGGTATGCACTCTCTTCTGTGGGCAACCGGCGGCGACGGTATCACAGTTGACAATGTAACTGTGACTAACTCCAAGCATGGTGTATCCTTCGGAACGACCAAAAATGCTGTTGTTAAGAATTGTAACTTTACTTCAACTGATGCATATGGCTACGGTATCCGCGCAAATGCAAGCGGCGCATATTCGCTGACTGTTGAAAACAGCACCATCAAGGCTGCCGCGCCCATCCTGCTCCGCGAGGCTACAGGTACTTACGCAGCAACTCTCAGCGGCAACACACTGACCGCAACCGGCGCTTATCAGATCATCGTTACTGCAGGTGACTTTGAAGAAGGCAAAGATCTCACTGCTCCTACCGGTGTATGCACTCTTACCGGCGCAGATGGTCTGACTGTTTACAAAGGCTAATTAACCTCTAATTGTATAACGCAAAAAGGGCACAAGCTGATGCTTATGCCCTTTTTCCTTTTCATGCTTGACATCTGCCGCCCTCGGTGGTATAATCACCATAAACCAATCCACAAAGGAGCATATTCTCATGAAAAAATTCGGACTTCAGATTTACTCCATCCGCGATCATTTCACCACCGAGGAGGATACAGCGGCTTCCTTCGCCAAGATGAAGGAGTATGGCTATACACAGGCGCAGACGGCGGGCACCTATTCCTACATCAGCCCCGAGAAATTCCGCGCACTGGCTGATGAAAACGGCATTGAGATTGTAGGCACGCACTACGACTGGAATCTCATCTGCAATGATGTGGAGGGCACCATCGCTTATCACCGCACACTGGGCACCACCAATATCGGTATCGGCGGCATGCCCGGAGAGGCTCGCGGAACCAAGGAGGGACTCTTTGCTTTCATCGACAAGTTCAACGAGATGGCGAAGATTTACGGTGAGCATGGCTTCAAGCTGACCTATCACAACCATTCCTTTGAGTTTGTGAAGCTGGAGGACGGAAAAACGCTCTTTGATCATCTGATTGAGAAGCTCGATCCGGTAAATGCGGGATTTGTTATCGATGTATGCTGGCTGCATCTGGGCGGCGCCGATATTTACGACATTCTCGAGCGTCTGGAGGGCAGAGTTGTTATGCTTCATCTCAAGGATGTGGCTGCCTGCCGTCCTATCAAGACCGAGGGGGGCGGTGTGATCGGTCATCTCCCCGAGCGCATTGAGGTTGGCTGCGGCAACATCAACTTCGCACGCATCATTCCGGCGGCTGAGAAGATCGGATGCCATCTCTTTGTGGTGGAGGATGAGATTTATTCTACCGGCGAATCCTATGATTCGGTACGCATCAGCGCAGAGAACATCATTGCCAAGTTCCTCGAAAAGTAATTGAATACAGAATCGGCGCACCATGGAAGCTTCCGTGATGCGCCGTTATTTTTTATTTTACGGTAATTTTGCCGTCGATATAGTCAAAGGTATAGGGGCCGATGCAGCCTGCGGGGGGAACGTTGGCGATGAGCTTCAGCTCACCTTCATGCTCGATGATCTTGCAGATGTATACGGGCGGATTGAAGGGGATGTCGAGCTTGGAGCTCTCGTGGGGGACGAAGCCGTGGGTGGGGTGATCCGAGATATAGATGTAGTTTTCATTGCAGACATTCTTGGGCATGCCGTACCACTCTTCAATCTGACCGATGGGATCGGTGGGATGAACGCCGCCGAAGTAGAGGAAGTATTTATCCTTATAAGCGAACATCTGGGCAGTCTCAATGCGGTCGTAGTATGGCTCCTTGAGTGCGATGTCACAGGGCTCATAATTTATCATATCGCGGGTGCGGAAGACTGCCTGACAGCCGCGTTGACCGAAGGGCATATCGAGGGCATAGGAGTTGATATAGACATAGTACAAACCATCAATGGGGTTGGGAGTGATGTAGGGGTCAGCGAGAAGGCGGCAGGGGACATCTCCTTCTGCGCTGGGCAGGGTATAGGGATCGCGGCGAGGGAGGACGGGGGCATCGCCTACACGCTCCCAATGAAGGAGATCGTCGCTGACTGCAAGACCTATGCCGTCGGAGCGATCGGGTCTGTCACCGTTGCCGGTGTAGAGCATATACCAGCGACCGTTATATTCTGCGACGCTGCCGGTGGCAAGACCTGTATTGTCCCAGCCGTCGGGATTCTTTTCGAGGATCATGCCAAAATAGTCCCAATGAAGCAGGTCACAGGATGTAGAGCAGGCAATACCCTGTCCGCTCCAGCCGCGGTCTGCGTGGGTAAGATAGTAGGCGTAGTATGTGCCGTTATGATAAGCGTACCAGGAATCGTTGATGCCGAAATCGGGAGATTTGTAGAGAAGCTGTGTCATATCAGGAGTCTCCTTAGGTTATAGGTTTATACAGTAAATATATACCATAAGTCTGTTATTTTGTCAAGAATAATCGTGTGCAGAGGTAATAAAAACAAGATTGATGTGATATAAAATAGCACTAAAATGACATGAGTTTCTGTTTTGTTGACATTGAAATCATCCTGTGATACAATGAATTTAACTATATATCCTTTGTAACCGAATAATCTGAGGATATATCTGAAAGGAGAACCGTTATGATTAATCAGTATCTTACAAAATGGAAGCTCATGGGCGCGTGGCCCTATGTTCCCGTTCAGGGTAACTCAATGGAGACGGGCTGCCGTCTGCAGGGTGTTACCAACCTGATCGATGCTACCGTACCGGGCAGCGTTTATGCCGATCTGCTCCGTGCGGGTTTGATTGAGGATCCTTATTATGAAATGAACTCGCTCAAGTGCGAGTGGGTTACACAGCGCTGGTGGATTTATCAGACCACCTTCAAGCTGGATGAGTCGCTCCGCGGTCAGCGTGCTACCGTAACATTAAAGGGACTTGACTACAGAGCGCGCATTTTTGTGAACGGCAAGCAGATTGCTACCCATGACAACATGTACACCCCCGTGCATGTGGACTTCACCGCTATTGCAAAGTACGGCGACGAGGAAAACGTGATTCAGGTGCTCCTCGAGCATGCTCCCGACGAAATGGGTCAGATCGGTCACACCAGCCGTACCTGGACTCAGAAGGCACGCTTCACCTATAAGTGGGACTTCTGCACCAGACTGATCGGCATCGGTATCTGGGATGATGTCATTATTTCTACCGACTTCGGTGCTGAAATCGAATACGATCATGTACGCTATCTTGACGGTGCGGTTCATTATTCTGCCGATGTATTCGGCGAGGGCAGAATCAAGGCTGTACTCTGCTACGAGGGCGAGGAAATCGGTACTGCCGAGGCTGTTGTGGCTGACGGCAAGGCTTCCTTTGCGATTCCGGTTGAGAATCCCAAGCTCTGGTACCCCAACGGCTACGGCGAACAGCCTCTCTATGATCTTCGCATCATCCTTGAGAACGACAAGGGCGTCTGCGAGGACAAGGTGATGAAGGTTGGTCTGCGTACCCTCACCTACGAGCGCTGCGACGATTCTGTGGATTATGCACTTCCTTACATTCCGGTAATCAACGGCAAGCGCATCTACATCAAGGGTGTCAACTGCACACCGACCGATCTGATGTACGGCATCGTCGATAAGGCTCGCTATGAGAAGATGCTCGGTCTTGCAGCTGCGGCAAATGTCAACCTGATCCGCGTCTGGGGCGGCGGTATCATCGAGAAGCAGGCGTTCTATGAGGTCTGCGACAAGCTCGGTATCATGGTATGGCAGGAATTCATTCAGTCCTCCTCGGGTATCGACAATGTTCCCTCCGAGCGTCCCGAATTCCTTGAAAACTGCGCGAAGACCGCAGAGCACGCGGTTCGCGTTAAGAGAAATCACGTTTCGCTCACCTTCTGGAGCGGCGGAAACGAGCTTTTCGAGTGGGATGGCAGACCTGCGCAGTATGAAAACAAGAATATTGCTATGCTGAAGGAGATCGCAAATCGTCTCGATCCCGACAGACTGATGCTGCCTACCTCCGCATCCGGTCCCATCGGCTGGCGCGACGATTCCAGATCTCAGGACAATCACGATATCCACGGTCCCTGGAAGTATGCAGGTGTTGAAGGTCACTACACCATGTACAACACCTCGCCCATTCAGCTTCACTCCGAGTTCGGCTGCGACGGTATGAGCAACTACAGCTCGCTGCTGACCATTCTTTCTCCCGAGAACCGCAAGGTTACCAATATGTCGAACCTCACATGGCGTCATCACGGCGAATGGTGGGATACTCTCAGACGCGATCAGGATATCTTCGGCGAGATCACCGATCTTGAGGAGTTCTGCGACCTGAGCCAGTACATCCAGGCTGAAGGCATCCGCTATGCGCTCGAGGCTAACCGCCGCCGTGCATTCCGCAACTGCGGTTCGATTGTATGGCAGTTCAACGAGCCCTGGCCCAATGTTTCCTGCACCTGCATGGTCGACTACTACTACAATCCCAAGTTTGCATACTATTACTACCGCGACGCAATGAAGGCGCTCCATGTTTCAATGCGCTATGACAAGCTGATCTGGAAGCCGGGCGAAACCTTCAAGGGCTCTCTCTTCGTACACGATGACAATGGTATTGGCTGGGACGGCATCACCATGACACTCAAGGATGCATGCGGCAATGTGATCGAAACAATCACCGGCGACAAGGCATTCGATTTTGAATGGAAGATCGAAGGAACCCGC
The DNA here is from genome assembly GCA_017399105.1 of Clostridia bacterium. Lineage (GTDB taxonomy): Bacteria > Bacillota > Clostridia > Oscillospirales > CAG-272 > RGIG1743. The sequence goes on along the minus strand of JAFQEJ010000015.1, from coordinate 29,277 downwards.
ACCTTCACCGTGGAGTGCACGCTGAAGCGCGGTGAATACACCGATGTGAACACATACATCTTCTTCGTCTGCGACGAAACCAATCCCAAGGCTGACCGTGAGGCTGTCCGTGCCTTCATGAAGCAGTATAAAAGATAACGATACAATATAGAAAGGAGTGGATCTGATGCAGACCATTCATTATCCGATCAAGGGACGCAAGATCAGGGAGGTTATTACTCAGCGGACGCTGGATATGCTGATTGCACAGTGGGAGAACTGGCAGCAGGGCCCCGGCGTTATCGGCAGACTGCATCTGCATTCCTGCTGGGGCACCGCCTCGGTGCTTGACAGAGGCTATCAGGGCGAGACGGTAACCATTCATGCGCTGCAGATGCGTGTAGTTCGCAGACTTTACGAGCAGACAAGGAATCCCAAGTGGAAGGTTATGCTCGATTCCATGGCATCTCATTTGCTTTATCTGCAGGATAAGAGCGGCGGTTTCATTCATGCAACGGCAGAATTTGAGCCTACCTTTGATACAAGAGGCTGCCCGATCCACTTCTTCCATCCGATCATCGCTCTCTGCGAATACTACATGTGGGAGTATGCAGACGAAAACATCAAGGCACTCATTCCCGGTGCAGTTGACCGTCAGTGGGAGTGGAGCCTGACACACTCCTGGAAAGTGGGCAACGGATTCAAGCGTCCGCTGCCCTTCCCCGGCTGGTGCGGCGTGACCAATCAGGATTTCGTCGCAGTGGGCGCAATTGTCATGACCATGAAAGCCTTCGGTGATCTTGATCCCAAGTATGCGCAGCGGTATGAGGAATACGGAAAGCCTACCCTCGACTATTACCTCTCGCCTGCTTACTATCACGAGGCAATCGGTCTCTTCGAGCGGGGCGACGGTAAGAATTTTGCCGAGCGTACCGTTTATTACACCCACATCCTCGAAATGCTGATGCTCATTGGCGAGGCAATGGGGGATGACAGGCTGATCGAGGTTTACGACAATGTGATTGATCACATCTTTGACGCGGTCTTTGTGCATACCGACGGACTGACCTATCTGGCGCGTGGTGCGATTACAGATCCCGAGGATAAGACCTTTGTGAAGGGGTGGGAGTACAATGCCATCGCCTTTGATCACTATGTGAATCTGATGAAGCACATGCGTATCTACCTCTCCCGTCATCCTTCGGAAGAGCGCAGCGCCATCCTCGAGCGTCTGCATGATACCATTGCGGCTTATGTCTACGAGGACGGCAGCATTCCGCTGGGTATGTTCAATCCCAATCCCCTCTTCTCGGTTGTAACAAATCCCGACAACGGCTGGTATATCGAATTTGTTATGGATGTGCTGGGCGACGATCTTGCCGATCCGCAGCCGGTTGAGATGCCCTGCATTCACCGCATCTCGGGTGATATTACCTGGAAGCAGAAGGGCGCGCTCTGGGCAATTGAGGAAAAGGGCGAGCGCAAGTACGGCGGCTTCTCCCGCTTCCCCGGCGGCGTAGTCAGCGGTACCGAAGCGAAGCCTGTCTGGGGCAGCTTTGATGCGCTGGAGAATCCCGATGTGATTGAGACGATTGATGTGGATGACATTGCGAAAAAACGGTAAAATTCATCTGTCAGCGTATGTTTGAAATTTGAGCGTATAATATTAAAATAATAAGGAGCGAATTTTTATGAAAAAGATCATTTCGGTTCTGTTGCTTTGTGCGATGCTCTGCTCGGCTTTTGCATCCTGTGCATCCGAGGATGAGGGCAAAACACCGGCTTCAGCCGACGCAACAACTGCGTCTGACGGCGTTGTAACCGAGGCTGGGACTGAAACAAAGCCCGACTATCTCGGTCAGCTTGAAGCCATCGATTACGGCGGACGGGATTACAACATCCTCTGCCGTGACAGCAAGATTTATGAGGTCTGGGCTGAGGCTGAAATGGGTGAGACCATCAATGACGCGATCTTCCGCCGCAACAAGGCTGTGGAGGAAAAGTATAAGGTCGTTATTAACAAAATTGACTCTCCCGGTGACTGGGGCACGCAGGAGGATTTCAAGAGTGCGGTCAAGCGCAGTGTACAGGGTCAGGACGGCGCCTATGATCTGGTAGCCGGCTATCTTGCCTACACATCCACACTGGCAATGGAAGGCATGTTCTACAATCTCTATGATATTGACACCATCGACCTCTCCAACATCTGGTGGACGCAGGGCTTTGTGGAGAACAACACCATCGAAAACTGCCTCTTCACTACCGTCGGTGATATCTCGCTGACCATGTGGGAGGGCATCTATGCCCTCTACTTCAACAAGCAGCTTGCCCTTGACAACAATGTGGGCGACCTCTATCAGATGGTAAAGGACAAGACCTGGACACAGGATACCTTTGAGGGACTGGTCAAGCAGGTCAGCTCGGACATTGACGGTGACAGTCAGTACACAAACGAGGATCTTTACGGCTTTGTTACCAACCGTCACAGCCTCCGCGCACTGATCACTACCAGTAACATTCCGATTGCAACCCGCAATGACGAGGGTACATACGATCTGGTGTACTACGGCGATAAGGTTGTAGCGCTTTATGAGCGGATTTATGCATTCATAAACGAGGGAAACAACGTCTTCTTCTCCAAGCCTACAGATGATGCTGACTATACCGAAATGATGGATATGTTCCTCGAGAACCGCGGCCTCTTTATCTCGGGTACGCTGGATAACACGACAACGCTGCGTCAGATGGATACCGACTTCGGTATTCTGCCCTTCCCGCTGTATGATGCAAATCAGGAAAACTACATCTCTCACTCTTACGACGGACTCTCTGTATTCGGCATTCCCTCGTCTGTGAAGGATCCCGAGTGCAGCGGCGCAATCCTTGAGGCACTGGGCGCTGAGAGCAAGGCATCGGTGATTCCCGATTTCTATGAGACCGTTCTCAAGGGTAAGGTTGCCCGCGACAACGACTCCGAAGCGATGCTCGACCTGATCCGCGACGCGCTCTATTTCGACTTTGGCTTTGTTCACGCGGTATCGATCAACGGTCTTTTCCAGTTCTTCGGCGACAAGCTGCAGGAGGGTACCGAGAATTTTGCTTCCGCTTATGAGAAGCAAAGCAAGGTATTCAACAAGGCATTTGAGAAGGTGCTGGATGCATATATGAAGGTAACAGGATAAACTATGAAATACAGGAGTTGATGCAGTGATGTATTGACTCCTGCTTTTTTGAAAAATAAAACTGTTGTTGACATATATTTGTGTGATATGTTATAATAAAAATGGAATGCTATATCGCATTTTAAACAAACAACAAAGGAGCCAATGATGAAAATGAAACGAACTGTATCCATGCTGTTGCTGACAGCGATGCTTGCTTCTCTTTTTGCTTCCTGTTCAGGAAGTGACGAGGCGAAAAATCCGGTGCAGACAACACCTTCTGACGGAGTAACAACCGCTGCCGATGCAGAAACCGAGATCAATTATCTTGACATGCTCCCCGCTGCGGATTTCGGCGGGCAGGACTGCGACATCCTCTGCCGTGAAAGCCTGGTCGATGAAATCTGGATAGAAGAAGAGATCGGCGAAACCATGAATGACGCGGTTTACCGCCGCAACAAGGCAGTCGAGGAAAAATATAAGGTTGTGATCACTCCTGTTCCTACCCCCGGTGACTGGAGTACACAGTCTACCTTTATTGATGCTCTGCGCGGAAGCGTACAGGCTCAGGACGGTGCCTATGATATTTCGGCAAGCTATCTGGCTTATACCTCCACAATGGCAACCGAGGGGCTGTTTTACAATCTTTACGATATCGATACCATCGACCTGTCCAATGTATGGTGGACACAGGGCTTTGTAGAAAACAACACGCTGAACGGCAGACTCTACACCACCATAGGCGATGTGTCGCTCTCTATGTGGGAATCCCTCTTCGGCATTTTCTTCAATAAACAGCTGGCAGTCGATTATGATATCGGCGATGTCTATCAGATGGTCAAGGACGGCAAATGGACACTGGATACACTGCAGAATCTGTCCAAGAAGGTTTCGGGAGATGTGAACGGTGACAGCAAGTATACAGAGGATGACCTATACGGCTTCATCACCAATCAGAATAATATCCGTGTTTTTGTAACATCCTGTGATATTCCCTTTACCAAACGTAATGATGAGGGCAGCTTTGATTTTATCTATTACGGCGATAAGGTTGTAACACTCTACGAGAGAATGTTCAGCTATCTCTTTGACGGTAACGAGGTTTATATTGACTGGCATAGCAACAACTCCAAGATTTTTATGGCGGATCGTGCACTCTTTGCAACTGCTACACTGGGATCAACAGAAACCTACCGTCAGATGGATACCGATTTCGGTATTCTTCCTTATCCGAAGTATGACGAATCACAGAAGAATTATATTTCTCATTCTGCGGACAATCTGTCTGTCTTTGCAATTCCCGCATCGGTAACCGATCCTGAATTCAGCGGAACCATTCTTGAAGCACTGAGTGCCGAAAGCAAGCAGACGGTTATCCCTGCTTTCTATGATATCGCGCTCAAGGGCAAGGGTACCCGCGACAATGATTCTGAGGCAATGATCGACCTGATCCGCGATACAGTCATCTTTGATTTTGGCTATGTGCATGCGGTCACCATCAACGGTCTCTTCCAGTTCTTCGGCGATACGCTGGTAACCGGTTCCAATCCCAGCCTTGCCTCTGTCTATGAAAAGAAGGAAAAGCAATTTATCACAGCTTTTGATAAGGTGCTTGAAGCCTATAACAAGATCACAGAATAAGGCATACAGAAGGGAGATGCGGTGCTTGTATGCGGCATCCCCTTTTTGTCTTCGATATCACATTTTTTATGAAGCATCAAAAATATTTGGTGCCGGGATTAAAAATAATGCATATTATATAAAAAATATGATAGTTTTTATCGAAAAATTGTGATATAATAAATGAACATCACTGCACACATCAGACATACAAAGGAGACTTATCATGAAATTGAAGCAAAGCGTATCCATTCTCTTGATCTTGGCGATGCTCTGCCCCCTTATTTCTTCTTGCGCATCTGAGGATCAGACAAAAACTCCGGCAAATACCGCCGAGACAACAGCTGCCGCTGTCGATTCGGGGGAGGCTGTTGAAACTGAGCTGCGTTATCTGGACACACTGGAGACCATTGATTTCGGCGGAGCGAAATATGTGATTCTCTGTCGTGATGAGAAGCTGTACGAGATCTGGGCTGAGAGTGAAATCGGTGAGACCATCAACGATGCGGTATTCAGACGCAACAAGGTTGTGGAAGAAAAGTATAAGGTTATTATCTCAGCTAACGAGCAGCCCGGCGGCTGGAATGACCAGACTACCTTCATGGGACTGATCAAGAACAGCGTGAATGCACAGGACGGCGCATACGATCTGGTAGCCGGTTATATGGCTTATTCCTGTAAATTAGCGGCCGAAGGAATGTTCTACAATCTTTATGATGTGAATAATCTGGATCTGACCAATCCCTGGTGGACACAGGGCTTTATCGAAAACAACACCATTAAGGACTGCACCTTCATGGCACTGGGCGATCTCTCGCTGACCATGTGGGAGGGCATTTACGCAATCTATTTCAACAAGCAGCTTGCTGAGGACTATGGCTGCGGTGATCTTTATCAGCTTGTTAAGGATAAGAAGTGGACGCTGTCCGCATTTGAGGAGCTGACCAAAAAGGTCAGCGGCGACATTGACGGCGACAGCAAGTTTACAAAGGATGACCTTTACGGTTTTGTAACCAACAACCATACCCTCCGTGCAATGGTTACCACCAGTGATCTGCCCCTCACCGAACGCAATGACGAAGGAACCTATGATCTGGTGTACTATAATGAAAATCTGATCTCGCTTTATGATCAGATTTACAATATGCTCTATTCGGGCGACAACTGCTTTGTATCCAAACCCACCAACGACTGGGACTATACCGAAATGATGAAGATGTTTACCGAGGACAGAGCGCTCTTTATCTCGGGTACACTGGATAATACTACCGTGCTTCGTCAGATGGATACCGACTTCGGTATTCTGCCCCTTCCTATGAGTGATGTCGGACAGGAGGACTATATTTCCCACTCCTATGACGGACTTTCGATTTTTGGAATTCCCGCATCGGTGAAGAATCCCGATATGAGCGGTGCGATTCTCGAGGCTCTTTGCGCCGAAAGTGCACAGACGGTGGTTCCCGAGTTCTATGAGACAGTACTCAAGAGCAAGGTTGCCCGCGATAACGATTCTGAGCTGATGCTTGACCTTCTGAGACAGAACCTCAGATTCGACTTTGGCTTTGTACATTCGCAGTCGCTTGATTCGCTCTTCTCGATGTTCGGCGATCAACTGCGCGCTAAAAATTCAAAGTATGCGTCCACTTATGAAGGAAAGAGAAAGAGCATTGAGAAGAAATTCGCAGAACTTCTTGAAGCATACACCAAAATTACAGATTAAACTGCAAACATAAAGAATGGGATGACGTTTTTGATGGCGTCATCCCGTTTTTATTATGCGATTTCTTTTAAAAGGCCGTCTTTTTTGACCTGTTCCCATCTGACATTGAGAACCTTGATCTTTCGTTTTTTACCGTAGCTGACCGCTTCTTCTGTTTGATAAATATAGCCTTTGTCGATGAGGCGGCGGAGAGCCTCAGCCAGCTCCTGGCGGCTTTCACCATTGTATTTGGCGGCGGCATCAACGGTTGCCCAGAAGGTTGGACGTGCGTTCTTCTTTTCCATATTATCCGAAAGATACTTCAGATTGCGCAGGAGCATGTAGGAGAGCTTGCGGTCGCGCTCATCCTCGCGGGGGAGATATTCAATCCAGCTGGCGGTGTTGGCAAGCTGTGCGCTGACCGAATCACGGACGCCGTAGACGCCGACCTCTTTCCTGCATTTTGTGATGAGAAAGCTTGCTACCGAGCTGAAATGACCGTCGCCCGAGAAAATGATGTAGGTATCGATGTCATTTGATGTAAATGCTCGCTGATAGATATGATCGAGCATGATGAAGTCGGTAAAATCCTTTTTGTAGTGAGAAGATGAATTCTGGGTCTCGATGATGGAATTGGTAATCTCGCGGATACGGGAGATCTCCTGGCGCATGGAAGCGTTTGTAAAATCGGCGAAAAAGAGAATATCCAGAATGTCAAAGCGGCGGGATAACTCGTCGCGCCAGCCCTTGATATCGGGCTTCTGGTGAAAATTCTTTTCACAGGATATGTACCAGTTATCGTAGTCTACAAAGGCGACAGCACGGGGCTTTTTGACGGTCGGATCATTGGTATGCTTGCTTTTTTTGAAAAAATCGAAAAGCATGTGGATGCGTGTTTTCCTCCTTTCTTCAGAAATAAAACAGGTGGGGCAGAGATTACCCCATCTGATATTATACTATATTTCACATTTTGATGCAAGAGGGAGGATGTTAATTATTTGCCCAATAGCTTCGGTCGAGGGAGCGGAGCTGGATGGCTTCGGCGATATGGGCAGGGGAGATTTGTTCACTGCCTGCCAGATCGGCGATGGTGCGGGCGACGCGCAGGATTCGGTCATAACCGCGGGCGGAGAGTCCCATACGCTCGAATGCGGCGCGGAGAAGACTTGAGGAAGCCTCATCAAGCTGGCAGTACTTACGGATATGCTGAGTTTCCATGGCGGCATTACTGCGGAGGTCAAGGTTGGCTTCGCTGAATCTGTGATGGGCGAAGGCACGTGCCTTTTCCACACGCTCGCGGATGGCGGAGGAGGGCTCAGCGGGACGGCTGTTTGCAAGCTCATCATAGGAGAGGGAGGATACTTCAATCTGAATATCAATGCGGTCGAGGAGCGGGCCGCTGATGCGCGAGAGATATTTTGCCACATCGACCTGCTTGCAGTGACAGCGTCCCGACGGATCTCCGTAGTAGCCGCACTTGCAGGGATTCATGGCGCAGACCAGCATGAAATTACAGGGGAAGGTGTAGCGTCCGCCGGCACGGGTGATGGTGATTTCTCCGTCCTCCAGGGGTTGGCGCAGGACTTCGGTGACTGCTTTGTTGAATTCGGGCAGCTCATCGAGGAAGAGGACGCCGTTGTGAGCGAGCGAAATCTCGCCGGGTTGGGGAATGGCGCCCCCTCCTGCCAGCGAAGCTGCCGACATGGTATGATGGGGCGAACGAAAGGGGCGGGCGGTGACCAGCGAAATATCGCTCGGCAGAATGCCCGAGATTGAGTGGATTTTTGTGGTTTCCACCGCTTCATCGAAGGTGAGCGAGGGGAGAATGGAGGGGATGCGCTTGGCGAGCATGCTCTTTCCGGTGCCGGGCGGTCCGATCAGAAGCACATTGTGACCGCCTGCGGCTGCGATTTCGAGGGCACGTTTGGCGCGCTCCTGTCCTTTTACATCGGCAAAGTCGGGGAGTGCGGTACGGGGCGCTGCGGCGAAGCCTTCAAAGTGTGCGGGGGTGATAAATCGCTCTCCGCGCAGATGAGATGCCAGCTCGGCGAGATCGCGGACACCGTAGACGGTGACGCCCTCAACTACAGAGGCTTCACGGATGTTGTCGATGGGGACAAAGATTTCTTTCATTCCCGCAGCTTTCGCGGCAAGACACATACAAAGAACACCGCGGACACCTCGGGTAGCACCCGAGAGAGAAAGCTCTCCGATGAAGCAGCGATGAGAAAGATCCTCGGGCGCGCAGAGAAGTCCGCCTGCCGAGAGGATAGAGACGAGGATGGCGAGGTCATAGGCTGAGCCTTCCTTCTTTTTATCGGCAGGTGCCATATTGACCATGATGGCGGCATCCGGAAAGTAAAAGCCGCTGCTTTCGGTGGCGGTTTTGATGCGCTCTTTGGCTTCTTTGACAGCGGCATCGGGGAGACCCACCAGATTGAATTCGGGCAGATGATTGGTGACGCTGCATTCTACGGTGACGAGAAATCCGTCAATGCCGGCAAGACCGGCGGAATAGGCGGTGGCAAGCATAAAATTTTCCTTATTATAAAAAATTATTGTCGGTTCCGCTTGCGAAATTGCAGTTGGGCGACTGCAATAACACAAATTTTTGGTGTGAAAATTTATTTTCCACACTTCCTTCGGAGAGTAAAGCTTAACGCTTCACGTTAAGAGAAGGAGGGAAGTTGCCGGAGATAATTTCTGTTTTTATTTTCGCTTTATGTAGCGGCGGTGGCGGCGTTGGTAGCGGTAGATCGAGACGGCGAGAATGTAGAGGATGGCGAGAATAATGACAATGGCTGCGATGAAGATGAATTTCTTTGTCAGAACGACGCTTTTTATGAAGGTGAGCATTTCGAGAACGCGGCTTTTGGAGACACTGCTTTTGGTGATGAGGTCGAGGACAGCCATCTCTTCGCCGCAGAAAAAGACCTTGAGCGTGCCGGCTTTCTGTCCTTTGAGGATGGGAGCGGTGAGGCTTTCTTCATCGAGGATATATTCGTAGGTGATATCCCTCGCGATATCGAGGTTGGCGGGGAGGAACAACTCCAGTTCATGCTCGGGGAGCAGGGTGACATGGTCTACACCGGAGGAAAGTGAGACGGGGACCTCACAGATGATGCGGGTAGATTCGAGGACGAGGGCGTAGTCATAGGCGGTGGATGCCCATTCGAGCAGGTCGCGGGCTTCGAGGAAGGAATAGATTTTTTCGTCGTCTCGGTCGGCTCCGGTGACGATGCAGAGGTAGGAGAGTCCGTCATAGACTGCCGAAGCGGTGACGCAATAGCCTGCATCGGGGGTGGAGCCTGCATTCATACCGGTGGCTTCGGGCAGGAAATACTGCGGATCGGTGAAGCGTGAGACCAGATGATTTTTATTGAGCAGCGTGCGCTGGTAGCTCATATTGGTGGCGGGCATGATATAGCGGGGAAGTGAGGCGATTTCGGTGAAGGTGTTGAGTCTGTAGGTATAGAGTGCGATTTTTCCAATGTCGGTGACGGTGGTTTTCATATTGGCATCATGCATACCGGTGGGGTTGGTGTAGATGGTGTTCTCCATGCCCAGCTCCTTTGCCTTTGCATTCATCATGGTGATGAAGCCTGCCATACTGCCGCCGACGGTATAGGCGATGACATTGGCGGCATCATTGGCGCCGGATACGATGAGAGCGATGAGAAGCTGCTCGGCGGTGAGGCGCTCACCGATCTGGAGATTGATGTTATTGCCTGCCACGCCCTTGAGATGTTCAGTGGTGACGGTGATGGTCTGGGAGAGATTGTCACCGAAATATTCGATGGCGAGCGCTGCGGTCATCAGCTTAACGGTAGAGGCGGGATAGATTTTCTCCTCGGCGTTCTTTGACCAGAGAACGGTGTCGTTGTCCACGTTATAGACCCATGCGCACTTGGAGTGGGTGATGGGCGGCACGCTGTCATCGGAGGCTGCGGTGGGAGATGCGCAGGTGAGGAGGAGAGTAATAAGGGCGAGGAGAAATGAGAGGATTCTTTTCATTGGAGCTCCTATTATAATAAGGAAAAAAACTTACCTGATCGAGTCGAAATAGGCGATGGCTGCCTGCTCGTCGCGCTTGATCTGTGCTTTGAGCGATGCAAGCGAGTCGAACCTGATCTCGCCGCGCAGCCGTTTGTAGAAGCGAACCTTGACGCTGCGGTTATAGAGATCGCCGCTGTAGCCGATGAGATGGGATTCGCAGGTGATATCCTCGGTGTCGGCATTGACAGTGGGGCGGGAGCCAATGTTGGTGACGGCGATATAAGCTTTTCCATCGATTCTGCAGCGGCAGGCATAGACTCCCTTTGCGGGAACGACGGCAGAGCCTTCAAAATACTGATTGATGGTAGGAACACCGATGGTGCGTCCCAGTCGTTTTCCGCTGCGGACATGGGAGTTGAGGAAATAGTGACGTCCCAGCAGACGGGCGGTGGTTTCCATATCGCCGATTTCGATGTACTGGCGGAGGATGGTGGAGCTGACCGGGATGCCGTCGATATCGATACGGGGAAGCACGGCAGCGGTACGGTTATGGGCTTCCATCAGTGTAGTCAGCGTGCGGGCATTTCCCTTGCCTTCTTTTCCGAAGGTGTAATTGAAGCCGCAGAAGGAGGCTGTACATCCGAGGGTATCGATGAGAATATCCTCCACAAAGCGTTCGGGGGTGAAATCGCGCAGGGCGGCGAAGTCTCCGAGGATAGCATATTTGACGCCGAGAGTTTCCATGATAGCCAGCTTATCGGCAAGTGGGGTAATCTGCGGCGCTGGACTGCCGAAGAAGAAGGAGGGATGAGGTTCGAAGGAAAAGACCGCGGGAATAAGACCGTGATCGATGGCATGAGCGACCGCTGTGGTGATGATGGCGGTATGACCGGCATGGACACCGTCGAAGTTACCGAGGGCTATGGCGGCACCGTTTTTCTTCAGAGCGCGGATGGCGGCTGTGCTGTCAACCCTTTCCGGCTCGGGCGTTGTGAGATCGTAAATTTGCATGACTGTACCTTGATTGTTTGTTCTTTCTATCATTATATAATAGAATTGCCCGAAAGTCAAGAAAACATAAAAAGACGCGGAACTTTATAAGCTCCGCGCCCTACGCAATTTGATCAATATGTATTTCGTGTGCTTGACGCACCTTGATTACAGGCCGAGATAACTCTTTACCAGCGTGTTGAGCAGCTCAATGCGGTCAACCTTGCGGATCAGACTGCGCGCGTTTTTATAATTTGTGATGTAAGTGGGGTCCTCTGAGATGAGATATCCGACGATCTGGTCGAGGGGATGGTAGCTTTTTTCGCTGAGCGCTTCATATACGGTGGCGAGTACATATTTCATCTCGGACTCTTTGTCGTCGAGGATCGAGAAGGTCCTGGTCTTATCGTTCTCATTCGCAGGCATTTGATTCATCTCCTTACTTAAGGGAACATTTTGCTTTATTAGCTTGATACTATTGTATCACGAAGCGCTGTCGATTGCAAGGGAATGGTGGATTTTGTTATATAAATGTAATATTCGGGGATTGGAAGAATTCTTAAAATATGAACAATAAGTAAATATTTAATATTTGAGCGGATTTTTGCCGTTTTGCACGAAAAAAACTTCAAAAAACTATTGCAAATCACGAGAGACAGTGATATAATGATAAGGCTTGATATGCGATGAAGCGAGAGGTTGCCGGAGTCATCCGGGTAATTTTCGTGGAGTATGTCCGATAAACGGGCGCAAAAATTGCAGAACTCATCTGTGTCCCGGACGAGAAGGTTTCTTATGGTCCCTTGTTGTCCGGTATTTTCAGGGGAAGCCCATGAAACGCACGACAGCGTGTTCGAAAATTTAGCCCCATTTTAATCAATTTTAAAAGGAGGCAAAAAGCAATGGCAATTAACGAGAAACTCAGAATCAGACTGAAGAGCTATGACCATACACTTGTTGATCAGGCAGCAGAAAAGATCGTTGAGACAGCCAAGAGAAACGGAGCAACCGTATCCGGTCCCATCCCGCTCCCGACCGAAAAGGAAATTGTCACGATCCTGCGCGCAGTTCACAAGTATAAGGACAGTCGCGAGCAGTTTGAAATGAGAACGCACAAGAGACTCATTGACATCATGAAGCCCACTCAGAAGATCACTGATGCGCTCATGAGCCTTGAACTTCCCGCCGGCGTAGAGATTGAAGTCAAGCTTTAATTAAAGCTGACACGGAATGGAGTGAAATCCATCCTTAAATCAAAGCGTCTGACGAGGTGTGTGATGCATAATGACAGCTCACCGCGTCGGGAAGCAAGTTTTATGTCATGTTGCCCTGGTGCAACCAATAACTAAAACAGGAGGAAACACTAAGATGAAAAAAGGTATCATCGGCAAGAAGATCGGTATGACACAGATCTTCGATGAAGCAGGCAACGTAATCCCGGTAACGGTCATTGAGGCCGGTCCCTGTGTCGTTGCACAGATCAAGACCATGGAAAATGACGGCTACGAAGCAATCCAGCTCGGTTTCGAGGAGGTTGCTGAGAAGAAGCTGACCAAGGCTGAAGCAGGCCACTTCAAGAAGGCAGGCACCACCACAAGAAAGCACCTGAAGGAATTCAGACTCGCTGATATCACCGGTTACAACATTGGCGATACCGTCGCCGCAGACATCTTTGCTGCAGGCGAAAAGGTCGACATCACCGGTATCACTAAGGGTCACGGTTACACAGGTGCAATCAAGAGATGGAACCTCCACCTGCTCGGCAAGACTCACGGTATCGGCCCGATCCACCGTCAGTCCGGTTCCATGGGCGTTATCGACCCTGCAAGAATCTTCAAGAACAAGAAGATGGCAGGCCAGTGGGGTAACGAACAGGTCACTGTCCTCAACCTTACAGTCGCAAAGGTTGACGCGGAGAAGAATCTCATCGCTGTAAAGGGTGCGGTTCCCGGTTCCCGCGGAAGTATCGTATTTATCAGAGATACGGTTAAAGAATAAGCGGAAGGAGGATTTTTACGATGCCTAGTTTAAAAGTAGTTAATATGGCCGGTAAGGAAACAGGCGAGATCACACTGTCGGATGCAGTATTCGGTGCAGATGTGAACGGCGCAGTCCTTCACGCAGCTGTCAGAGCATACCTGCTCAATCAGAGACAGGGTACTCAGAGCACTCTGACCCGCACCGAGGTTTCGGGCGGCGGCAGAAAGCCCTGGAGACAGAAGGGCACCGGCAGAGCAAGACAGGGTTCGACACGCGCTCCCCAGTGGACACACGGCGGCGTGGCACTCGGACCGAAGCCGAGATGCTATCGTATAGATCTCAACAAGAAAACAAAGCGCGCTGCAATGATCAGTGCACTGTCGGGCAAGGTCGCAGACAGCGAGATGATCGTTATCGACGAGATCAAGACCGACGCATACAAGACTAAGGTTATGGCTGAGATGCTCAAGGCAGTCGGCGCCGGCAAGAAGCCTCTCGTTGTTCTCCCGAACAATGATGAGAAGCTGGTAAAGAGCTTTGCAAACATCGAAGGCGTTAAGACCGCTCAGTTCAACACCATCAACGTGTATGACATCCTTAACTGCGATACATTCATCGTTGATAAGAGTGCTGCACAGAAAATCGAGGAGGTGTACGCATAATGAAAACGGCTCACGATATTATCATCAGACCCGTGATCACAGAGGCCAGCATGGATAAGCTTGCTGATAAGAAATACACTTTCGAGGTCATGGACGGCGCAACCAAGAGCGAGATCGCTGCGGCTGTTGAAGAAATCTTCAAGGTCGACGTTCTCTGCGTCAACACCATCAGCATGAAGAAGAAGCCCAAGAGACTCGGCGTACATGCAGGCTACAAGTCCGCATGGAAAAAGGCTATCGTTACTCTGAAGCCCGATTCCAAGACCATCGAGTTCTTCGACGGTATGAACTGATAGGAGGGTAAAAGATGGCTACAATTAAGTATAAACCTACCACTCCGGCCAGAAGAAATATGTCTGTACCGTCCTTCGAGGAGATCACAAAGTTCAGCCCTGAAAAGAGCCTGACTGTCATCCTCAAGAAGAACGCAGGCCGCAACAGCTATGGTAGAATCACCGTTCGTCACAAGGGCGGCGGAAACAAGAGAAAGTACAGAATTATCGATTTCAAGCGCCTTGACAGAACTCAGGCAGCTAAGGTTATCGGTATCGAGTACGACCCCAACAGAACCGCTTACATCGCACTTCTCGAGTATGAGAACGGCGACAAGAAGTATATCATCGCTCCTGTAGGACTTAAGGACGGCGATATCGTTTACACCGGTGAGAACGCCGACATCAAGCCCGGCAACACTCTCCCGATTGCAAACATTCCTGTTGGTACATTCATTCACAACATCGAGCTTCACCCCGGTAAGGGCGGTCAGCTCGTTCGCAGCGCAGGCACCGCAGCTCAGCTCATGGCTAAGGAAAACGGCATGGCTCAGGTAAGACTTCCCTCCGGCGAAGTTCGTATGGTTGCCCTCAACTGCATCGCGACCATCGGTCAGGTTGGCAACATCGAGCATGACACCGTTAAGATCGGTAAGGCCGGTAAGAAGCGCCACATGGGCATCCGTCCTACTGTTCGCGGTTCTGTTATGAACCCCTGCGACCATCCTCACGGTGGTGGTGAAGGTAAGTCCCCTGTCGGTCGTCCCGGCCCTGTAACTCCCTGGGGTAAGCCCGCTCTCGGTTACAAGACCAGAAATAAGAAGGCGAGAACCGACAAGTTTATCGTACGCCGCAGAAACGGCAAATAATAATAGGAGGTAACAAGTAATGAGCAGAAGTCTGAAAAAAGGCCCTTTCGTTGAAGCAAAGCTCTTCTCCCGCATTGAGGCGATGAACGCTGCCAACGACAAGAAGGTCATCAAAACCTGGTCCAGAGCCTCCACGATTTTCCCCGAGTTTGTCGGTCACACCATTGCCGTTCATGACGGCAGAAAGCATGTGCCGGTATACATCACCGAGGACATGGTTGGTCATAAGCTCGGCGAATTCGCTCCCACAAGAACCTTTAAGGGACACGCCGGCTCCAAGACATCCAACAACGGCAACTGATAAGAATATAAGATCGCAAAAGCGAAGGGAGGAAATATCTTAATGGAAGCAAAGGCAATTCTCAGATATGCGAGAATTTCTCCTCGCAAGGTCAAGATCGTTCTCGATCTCATCAGAGGCAAGGACGTCGACATGGCGATGGCAATTCTCAAGAATACACCCAAGGCGGCATCTGAATATCTTATCAAGCTGCTGAACAGCGCTGTTGCAAATGCTGAGCACAACTTCAGCATGGACAAGAGCAAGCTCTATGTTTCTGAGTGCTTCGTATGCCCCGGCCCCACCCTCAAGCGTCTGATGCCCAGAGCAAGAGGATCGGCTAACCGCATACTCAAGAGAACCAGCCACATGACTGTGGTTGTTAAGGAAAAAGAATAAAATCCTAAAGAAGGAGGTAAATTTCCGAATGGGTCAGAAAGTAAATCCTCACGGTTTACGTGTAGGCGTTATCAAGAACTGGGATTCGAGATGGTTCGAGAAGGACGAAACCTTCGGCGACACTCTCGTATCTGATTATAAATTAAGAAAGATGCTGAAGGAAAAGCTTCAGGCAGCAGGCGTTCCGAAGATCGAAATCGAGCGTACAAGCCAGATGGTTCGTGTCTTCATTCACTGTGCAAAGCCCGGTAACGTTATCGGTAAGGGCGGCGCTGACATCGCAAAGCTCAAGGCTGAGATCGAAGCTGAAGTGAAGAAGCCTGTATCGGTCAATGTGATCGAAGTCAGATCCCCCGACCTCAACGCTCAGCTGGTTGCTGAGAACATCGCAGGTCAGCTCGAGCGCAGAATCTCCTATCGCCGTGCAATGAAGATGGCGATCGCGAGAACCATGAAGCTCGGCGCAAAGGGTATCAAGATTTGTGCTTCCGGTCGTCTCGGCGGCGCGGAAATCGCAAAGACAGAGCACTACCACGAGGGAACCATCCCGCTTCAGACTCTCCGTGCCGACATCGACTACGGTTTCTTTGAAGCAAACACCACCTACGGTAAGATCGGTATCAAGGTATGGATCTTCAAGGGTGAGGTTCTCCCGGATGTAAAGAGAAAGTTCACCACAATGCCTTCTGTAGAGGCTGCTCCCAAGCAGAACGACAGACGCGACAGACGCGACGGCAGAGGTGATCGCAGAAACGGTGACCGCAGAAATGCAAACGGCGACCGCAGAAACGGCGGCTTCCGCGGCAACGGTCAGCGTCCGCAGAACAACAACGGAGCAGGCAGACGCCCCGCTCCCGCAAATAAGAACGAAGGGGGCGACAAGTAATGTTAATGCCGAAGAGAGTTAAGTACAGACGCGTACACCGCGGAAGACTTACAGGTAAAGCAATGCGCGGCAACACAGTTTCCAACGGTCTGTACGGTCTTGTCGCAACCGAGCCCGCTTGGATCACAAGCAACCAGATCGAGGCAGCCCGTATCGCGATGACACGTTACATCCGTCGTGGCGGTCAGGTTTGGATCAAGATCTTCCCCGACAAGCCCATCACCGAAAAGCCTGCTGAAACCCGAATGGGTTCCGGTAAGGGTTCGCCTGAGTACTGGGTTGCAGTCGTTAAGCCCGGACGCGTTATGTTCGAAATGGACGGCGTATCCGAGGAGGTCGCAAAGGAAGCTATGCGTCTTGCTTCCCACAAGCTGCCTATCAAGTGCAAGTTTGTAAAGAGAGAAGACGCAAAGACTGAAGGGGAGGTATAAGAGCAGTGAAGATCAAAGAAATCAGAGAAATGACTGCTGAGCAGCTTCAGGCAAAGCTGAAGGAGCTCAAGGCAGAGCTGTTCAATCTCCGCTTCCAGCATGCAATCAATCAGCTCGACAATCCCAAGAAGATCGAGGAAGTCAAGCGTGACATTGCCCGCGTAATGACGATTCTTCATGAGAAGAACGCGTAATCTGAGGAAGGAGAAATTGTCATGAGTGAAGTAACAGCTACAGAGCGCAACCTCAGAAAGACAAGAGTCGGTAAGGTTGTAAGCAATAAAATGGATAAGACGGCTGTCGTTTCCATCGAGGACAACGTCAAGCATCCCAAATACGGCAAGGTCATCAAGCGTACTGTCAAGATCCACGTTCACGACGAAAAGAACGAGTGCGGCATCGGCGATAAGGTCGAGGTCATGGAGACACGTCCGCTGTCCAAGACAAAGAGATGGCGCCTGGTCGAAATCATCGAAAAGGCTAAGTAATGTAGATACGTCAAAAAGCGTATCGAAGAAGGAGGATAACGCACAGTGATACAGCAGCAGTCATACATGAAAGTGGCGGATAATACCGGCGCTAAGGAATTAATGTGTATTAGAGTGCTCGGCGGTACAGGCAGACGCTACGCCAACATCGGCGACGTTGTTGTTGCAACCGTTAAAAAGGCGACTCCCGGCGGACAGGTCAAGAAGGGCGACGTAGTCAAGGCTGTCATCGTCAGAAGCGTCAAGGGACTCAAGCGTGCAGACGGATCGTACATCAAGTTCGACGAGAATGCAGCAGTTATTATTAAGGAAGACAAGAACCCCCGCGGCACACGTATTTTTGGCCCGGTGGCAAGAGAGCTTCGTGAAAAGGATTACCTCAAGATCCTCTCCCTCGCTCCCGAAGTATTATAATAGGAGGTATCGGAACAATGAAAACTCTTCATATCAAGAAAGATGATACCGTTATCGTAATCTCCGGCGACGACAAGGGAAAGAAGGGCAAGGTCCTGGAAGTTTCCCCCAAGGAGCGCAAGGTAATCGTAGACGGTGTTAACATCGTTTCCAAGCATGTAAAGCCCAGACGTCAGGGCGAGACAGGCGGCATCGTAAAGGCTGAAGGCGCACTCTACGCCGACAAGGTCATGCTGTTCTGCTCCAAATGCGGCAAGGGCGTCAGAGCCGGTCACAAGATCGAGGATGGCAAGAAAATTCGCGTCTGCACAAAGTGCGGCGAAATACTGTAATGCGGAGGTGTAACTGAAATGGCTAGACTTAAGGAAACTTATAAGAATGAAGTTGCTCCTGCGCTGATGAAGAAATTCAACTACAAGAGCCCCATGCAGATCCCGCGCTTCGACAAGATCGTTATCAATGTCGGTGTAGGTGATGCTAAGGAGAACTCCAAGGCTATCGACAACGTAATCGAAGAGATCTCGATGATCGCCGGCCAGAAGGCAGTTCCCACATATGCAAAGAAGTCTGTCGCTAACTTCAAGCTCAGAGAAGGCATGAAGATCGGCGTTAAGGTAACCCTTCGCGGCGACCGTATGTACGAATTCATGGACAGACTCTTCAACTTCTCCCTGCCCAGAGTCCGTGACTTCAAGGGTATCAACCCCAACGCTTTCGACGGCAGAGGCAACTACTCCCTCGGTCTGAAGGAACAGCTGATCTTCCCCGAGATCGAGTACGACAAGATCGACAAGATCCGCGGTATGGATATCGCCTTTGTAACAACGGCTGCTACCGATGAGGAAGCAAGAGAACTGCTTACTCTCATGGGCGCTCCGTTCTCGAAATAAGGAGGTCGCTAACAATGGCAAAAAAGTCTATGATCTTAAAGCAGCAGAAGCCCCAGAAGTACTCCACCCGTGAGTACAACAGATGCAAGATCTGCGGCCGTCCTCACGCTTATCTCCGCAAGTACGGTATCTGCCGTATCTGCTTCCGTGAGCTCGCTTACAAGGGCGAGATCCCCGGCGTGAAGAAGGCTTCCTGGTAATCAGCGCGAACAGGCTCGCGTGGGATGAATCACAAAGATTTGTCCCGACTGCTTTAAGCAAAAACAACAAAAATAACGCTCCGATCTAACCGGAAGGAAAAGCAAGGGCTTTTAACCACCGGTCGGCAGCCGGCATTGACCGGCAGCAAGAGATCAAACTTGCATAAGGAGGAAAAATAATATGCAGATTTCAGACGTTATTGCGGATATGCTCACAAGAATCCGCAACGCAAACAGCGCAAAGCACGAGACAGTGGATATCCCCGCTTCCGGCATGAAGAAGGCAATCGCCGACATCCTCGTTGAGGAAGGTTATGTCAAGGGATATCAGGTAATCGAAGACGGCAAGCAGGGTGTTATCCGCATTACCCTCAAGTACAACGGTAAGCAGAGAGTCATCCAGGGTATCCGCCGCGTTTCCAAGCCCGGCCTTCGCATCTACTCCAACTGCGAGAACATGCCCAAGGTTATGAACGGTCTCGGCATCGCAATCGTTTCCACATCTAAAGGTATCATGACAGACAAGAAGGCACGCACCGAGAACGTCGGCGGCGAAGTCCTTGCTTTCGTCTGGTAATTTGCGGGGAGGTAAGACAATATGTCCAGAATTGGTAGAATGCCGATCACTGTTCCCGCAGGCGTCGATGTAAAGGTCGCAGACGGCAACGTTGTTACCGTTAAAGGCCCCAAGGGAACTCTTACACAGAAACTCAGCACAGAAATGATCATCAAGGTTGACGGCACGGTTGTTACCGTTGAGCGTCCCTCCGATGACAAGGACCACAAGGCGCTCCACGGCCTTACCCGTACACTGATCAACAACATGGTTATCGGTGTTACCGAAGGCTACAAGAAGGAGCTTGAGATCAACGGTGTCGGCTACAGAGCTGCAAAGCAGGGCAAGACACTTCAGCTCAACCTTGGTTATTCTCACGATATCAAGATCGAAGAAGCAAACGGTATCACCTATGAGGTTCCCAACGCAAACTCGATCATCATCTCCGGTATCGACAAGCAGGCTGTAGGTCAGGCAGCAGCGGTTATCAGATCCAAGAGACCGCCTGAACCCTACCTCGGCAAGGGTATCAAGTATGTCGGCGAGCACATTCGCCGTAAGGCCGGAAAAACCGGTAAATAATGAAAGGAGTGGATCAGAATGGTTTCAAGAAAGGATTCCAACGCTCAGCGTCTTAAGAGACATAAGAGAGTCAGAGCAAAGATCTCGGGTACAACCGCGAGACCTCGTCTTTGCGTTTACCGTTCCCTCAAGAACATCAGCGCACAGATTATCGACGACACAACCGGCAAAACCCTTGTATCCGCGTCCACCCTTGAAAAAGGTTTTGAGGGCAACGGCGGCAACAAGGAAGCTGCTAAGAAGATTGGCATGCTCATCGCCGAGCGCGCTGTCGCTAAGGAAATCACCGAGGTTGTATTTGACCGCGGCGGTTACATCTATCACGGTCGCGTAATGGATCTTGCTGAGGGCGCTCGCGAGGGCGGACTCAAGTTCTGATTAGGAGGATCATCATGGTACAGAAAATTGATGCGGCTGCTCTTGATCTTCAGGAGAAAGTCGTTGTAATCAACCGTGTGTCCAAGACCGTTAAGGGCGGTCGTATTGCCCGCTTCACCGCAGTTGTGGTTGTTGGCGACGGCAACGGCAAAGTCGGCTACGGCATGGGCAAGGCGGCTGAAGTTCCGGACGCTATCCGCAAGGGTATCGAGGACGCAAAGAAGAATATGATTACCGTATCTCTCAAGGGAACCACAATTCCTCACGAGATTCTCGGTGTGTTCGGCGCAGGTAAGGTCCTGCTCAAGCCCGCACCCGAAGGTACCGGTATCATCGCCGGCGGCACTGTTCGTAAGGTGCTCGAGATTGCCGGTATCAAGAACATCAGAGCTAAGTGCCTGCGCTCCAACAACCCCACAAACGTTGTTAAGGCAACATTTGAGGGTCTGAGAGCTCTTCGTACAGCTGAAGAAGTTGCGAAGATGCGCGGTATGGCACCCGATGCTCTTAAGAGATAAGGAGGCTGCAAGATGGAAAAGGTAAAAGTTACACTTGTTAAGAGCCTCATCGGATCTAAGCCCAATCAGATCGCTACAGCAAAGTCTCTCGGTCTTACCAAGATCGGCGACTTTATCGTTCATGACGATTCTGCTGTCCTCGGCGGCAAGGTTAAGGTCATCTCTCACCTGGTAAAGGTAGAAAAGGCGAACTGAGCCCTGCGGCCAGCTCGTATAACAAGCTAAAGGAGGATAAAAAATGAAGCTCCATGAACTCTCTCCCGCTGAGGGCTCCGCAAAGGCTGCTTGGAGAAAGGGCAGAGGTCCCGGATCCGGTAACGGCAAGACTGCCGGCAAGGGTCACAAGGGTCAGAATGCTCGTTCCGGCGGCGGCGTACGTCCCGGCTTTGAAGGCGGTCAGATTCCGCTTTACAGAAAGCTTCCCAAGAGAGGCTTTACAAACCGCTTCGCAAAGACATATGCAATTGTCAATGTAGAGGCACTCAACGCATTTGAGGACGGATCGGTTATCGATCTCGACACACTCCTTGCAAAGAGAATCGTTCGCACTGCTGAAGACGGTCTGAAGGTTCTCGGCAACGGTGAAATCACCAAGAAATTGACCGTAAAGGCAGCCGTCTTTTCGGCTACCGCAAAAGAGAAAATTGAAGCGGCAGGCGGAAAGATCGAGGTGGTATAAGTGCTGCAGACCCTGAAAAACGCGTGGAAAATCGTTGATCTGCGCAACAAGCTTCTGTTCACACTTCTGATCGTTGTGCTTTACAGACTTGGCGCGGTTATTCCGGTACCCTTTATCGACTCGGCAGCTCTCAGTTCTCTGATGTCCATGGCTGATGGCTCCATCTTCCAGTATCTGAACATTATGTCGGGCGACGCGTTCGCAAAGGCAACCTTATTCGCACTTTCCATCTCCCCCTACATCACATCTTCGATCGTGATGCAGCTCCTCACCATCGCAATTCCCGCGCTCGAAAAGCTCTCGAAGAGCGGTGATGAGGGAAGAAAGAAGATCACCCAGATCACCCGTTATGTAACAGTTGGCCTCGGCCTCATCACCGCATACGGCTATTACACCTACATGAGAGCCTACAACCTGCTCCTCGACAGAGGCGTATTCGCAGCAATCGTTATCATCTCTTGCTACGTTGCAGGTACCGCGCTCATCATGTGGCTTGCGGAGAAGATCAATGAGAACGGTATCGGTAACGGTATCTCCATCATCCTCTTTGCAAACATCGTAGCAGGTCTTCCTACCGGCGTTGGTGCCGTATGGTCCTACCTTACAAGCGGTACTGTTATCGGCGTTGTTATTGCTGTTCTGACTACTGTGATTGCGATTGCAATGGTCGTTTTCATCGTTTTCATGACCAACAGCGAGCGCCGTATCCCGATTCAGTATGCTAAGAAGGTTGTCGGCAGAAAGATGTACGGCGGCCAGAGCTCCACTCTGCCTATCAAGCTGAATATGACCGGCGTTATGCCTCTCATCTTCGCGAACTCCATCGTGGCACTTCCCGCTACTATCGCACAGTTCGCTAATCCCGATCCCGACGGATTCTGGGGCAAGCTTGTAAGCGCGCTCAGCTACAACTCGATCATCTATGCGATCATCTTCTTTATCCTGATTATTCTCTTTGCGTATTTCTACATCGCAATCTCCTTCAATCCTGTTGAAGTGGCAAACAACCTTAAGAAGAACGGCGGCTTTATCCCCGGCATTCGTCCCGGTAAGCCTACCTCGGACTACATCACCAAGATCCTGAACAAGATCACCCTCATCGGTGCGCTCTTCCTCAGCGTGATCGCGGTTGTTCCGCTTCTTGCAAACATCATCTCCGGCGGTTATCTCAACGGTATCGCATTCGGCGGTTCCTCGATCATCATTCTGGTCGGCGTTATCCTCGAAACAACCCGCGAGATCGAAGCTCAGATGACAATGCGCCACTACAAGGGATTCTTGGAATAAGATATCAGGCTGAAACAGCTTGGTGTTCTGCAAACCAAGAATCGCCTTGATCCGTATGTTTATCACATGACAAACAGAATGGAGGATCCCATGAATATAATCTTTTTAGGCGCTCCCGGTGCAGGTAAGGGTACCCAGGCCGAGAACGTCAGCCGTGAATACGGCATTCCCGCTATCTCCACAGGCGCGATCATCCGCGAAGCAATCAAGAATGGCACCGAGATGGGTCTTGCAGCTCGCAAGTTCACCGAGTCGGGCGCTCTCGTTCCCGATGATGTCGTTATCGGCATCATCAAGGAAAGACTTGCTATGGATGACTGTGCGAAGGGCTTTATCCTGGACGGTTTCCCCAGAACGGTTCCCCAGGCTGAGGCACTTGACAAGATGGGCGTTCGTATTGATGCTGTGGTCAGTATTGAAGTCTCTGATGAAGACATCGTGCGCAGAATGAGCGGCAGACGCGTTTGCGATACCTGCGGTGCATCCTACCACATCGAATACAAGCCCTCTAAGGACGGCAAGACCTGCGACGCAGACGGCACAGAGCTCACCATCCGCAAGGATGACAAGCCCGAGGTTGTCCGCAGCAGACTGGAGACCTACCACGAGACTACCGAGCCCCTCAAGGCTTACTATGAGAAGACCGGTAAGCTCAAGCTGGTCATCGGTCAGGAAGAGGTTGCTGATACAACCCGCCTTACCTTTGCCGCTCTTGCGGAGATGAAAAACTGAAGATGATACAGGTCAAAAACTCGGCTCAGATCGCTATGATGCGTGAAGCCGGCAGAATTACCGGTGAAGCTCTCGCGCTTGCCGGTGAGGCTGTGGCGCCCGGTGTCACCACAAAGCATCTCGATGACATCATCAGACGTCATATCGAGAAGTGTGGTGCAAAGCCCTCCTTCCTCGGATACGGAGGCTTCCCGGGCAGCGCCTGCATCAGCATCAACAACGAGGTCATCCACGGCATCCCTTCCGCTGATCGTGTGCTCAAAGACGGCGATATCGTTAAAATCGACGTGGGTGCATACATCAAAGGGTTTCACGGCGACAGCGCCAATACCTTCGCCTGCGGTAACGTGAGCGAGGAGACAAAGCGGCTGATCGACGTAACACGCGAAAGCTTTTACCGCGGCGTGGCAAAGTTTGTGCCCGACGGCAGAGTCGGTGATATCGGCGCTGCTGTGCAGGAATATGTGGAGCAGAACGGCTTTTCGGTGGTCCGCAAGTATGTGGGTCACGGTGTCGGAAAGGATCTCCACGAATCGCCCGATGTGCCCAACTACGGACACGCCGGACGAGGTACCCGCTTTTGCTGCGGTATGGTCATCGCCATCGAACCGATGGTCTGCACCGGCAGTTATGAGGTTCGCGAGCTTGCCGACGGATGGACGGTCATAACCGCCGACGGAGGTCTTGCCGCGCACTACGAACATACCTGTGCGCTCACGGAGGACGGCGTCGTCCTTCTGACCGCTGTCTGATCGGTGACTGCTATGGTCGAGATGATCGGCAGATTCGCACTGGCCACCGCCGGACGCGACAAAAACCGCGTGTTTATCATCGTCGGATCTGAAGGAGAACAGTTCCTTTATATCGCAGACGGAAAACACCGCAGGGTCGAGAAACCCAAACTCAAGAAGGCAAAGCATCTGCGTATCCTGCAGGAAGAAGCTCCCGAATTTGCAAGGCTTGCAAAGGACGGAACGCTCACAAATAAGCAGGCTGCGGCGGCTGTTTCATGCTGCAACACATTGCGTGAGGAGTGATTATTCTGCCTAAGGATGATGTAATTGAATTTGAAGGCGTGGTTGTAGAGGCACTGCCCAACACCACCTTCAAGGTAAAGCTTCCCAACGGACACATGGTAACAGCCGGTATCTCGGGAAAGCTCCGTATGAACTATATCTGGATACTGCCCGGCGACAAGGTTACGGTTGAGGTCTCGGTTTACGATCTCACCAAGGGCCGCATCACCTGGCGTATGAAATAAGAAAGGAATGGTGCAGGACTATGAAGGTTAAACCATCCGTCAAGAAAATCTGCGAAAAGTGCAAGATTATCAAGAGAAAAGGTAATATAATGGTTATCTGCGAAAACCCCAAGCATAAGCAGAAGCAGGGTTAAGCATTTATTTGAAAGAGGTGAATTTACAGAATGGCTCGTATAGCAGGTGTAGATATTCCGAACGCCAAGCGCATTGACATCGCGCTGACATACATCTACGGCATCGGCAGAAAGAGCGCAAGCGACATCCTCGCTAAGACAGGTATCGATCCCAGCACCCGTGCTAAGGATCTCACCGAGGACGATGTAGCTAAGCTCCGTGACGAGATCGAGGAAAACTACAACGTAGAGGGTGACCTCCGTCGTGACGTTTCGCTCAATATCAAGAACATGATCGAGATCAACTGCTACCGCGGAATCAGACACAGAAAAGGTCTGCCGGTCAGAGGTCAGAGAACCAAGACCAACGCGAGAACCAGAAAGGGTCCCGCTAAGACTATCGCGAACAAGAAGAAATAAGTAAAGGAGTGACAACAGCTAAATGGCAAAGGCAGCAGCTAAGAAGGTAATCAGAAAGCGCCGCGAACGCAAGAACATTGAAAAGGGCGCAGCACATATCCGTGCAACCTTCAATAATACAATCGTCACCATCACTGATGTTGCAGGAAACGCAGTTTCCTGGGCTTCCGCCGGCGAGCTCGGCTTCAAGGGCTCCAGAAAGTCCACCCCCTACGCAGCTCAGATGGCAGCCGAGACCGCAGCAAAGGCAGCTATGGAGCACGGTATGAAGACCGTTGAAGTTTTCGTTAAGGGCCCCGGCTCGGGACGTGAATCCGCAATCCGCGCACTCCAGGCAGTCGGACTTGATATCACGCTCATTAAGGACGTGACTCCCATCCCTCACAACGGATGCAGACCGCCTAAGCGCCGCCGCGTTTAATCTATAAGGAGGTATTACACTATGTCCAGATATACAGGACCTGCATGCAGACTCTGCCGCAGAGAGGGCACCAAGCTCTTCCTCAAGGGTGAACGCTGCTTAACAGGTAAGTGCGCTATCGACAGAAGAGGAACAGCTCCCGGTCAGCATGGCGCAGCAAGAAAGAAGATCGAAGAGTACGGCATGCAGCTTCGCGAGAAGCAGAAGGCTAAGCGCTACTACGGCGTTCAGGAGACTCAGTTCAAGAACTACTATGAAAAGGCAGACCGCAAGGAAGGTATGACCGGTGAAAATCTGCTCAGCACCCTCGAGCGCAGACTTGACAACGTAGTTTACAGAATGGGTATGGCTGAGAGCCGCCGCGACGCTCGTCAGCTGGTTACACATGCTCACTTCAGACTCAACGGCAAAAAGGTCAATGTTCCTTCTATTATCGTGAAGGTCGGCGACGTTATTTCTATCAGAGAGGAAAGCAAGTCTTCCGAGAAGATCAAGGGTCTTATCGAGGCTATGGAGAGCAAGCTTACTCCCAAGTGGCTGGAGGTTGACAAAACCGCTGCAACCGCTAAGGTAATTGCTATCCCTGCTAAGGAAGATATCGACTTCCCGATCGAAGAGTCTCTCATCGTCGAGTTGTACTCCAAGTAATCCCCGCCTCCGGTATTATGCAAAGGCCGGATAAGGGTTATTTATCCGGCAGGATCTGCAAAATCGAGATTCCATTTTGAAACAGGAGGGTAAATTATGATAGAAATAGAGAAGCCCAATATTGCCACGGTGAATTTAAGTGATGACGGCAGCAGCGGTAAGTTTATCGTAGAGCCGCTGGAGAGAGGCTACGGCACAACGCTCGGTAACTCTCTCAGACGCGTGCTCCTCAGCAGCTTGCCCGGTGTCGCTGTCATGAGCGTTAAAATCGACGGCGTGCTTCACGAAATATCCACCATTCCCGGCGTCAAGGAGGATGTTCCCGAAATCATCCTCAACGTCAAGGGCATTACGGCAAAGCTTCACTGTGACGGCCCCAAAACTGTGCTTATTGATGTAACAGGTCCCGCAAATGTCACCGCCGGTGATATCAAGCAGGATGCTGACATCGAGGTTCTCAATCCCGAGCTTCATCTGGCTACTGTCGGTGAGGATGCACGCTTCTATATGGAGCTGACCTTCGACCACGGCCGCGGATATGTTTCTCAGGAGAAGAACAAGCAGAACAATCAGGCTGCCATCGGCGTTATCTATACCGATTCCATCTATACACCGGTTTATAACGTCAGCTACACAGTCGAGAATACCCGTGTCGGCAGCAACACCGATTATGACAAGCTTACGCTCGAGGTGCTTACCAACGGAACCATTTCCGCTAAGGAAGCGATTTCTCTGGGCGCCAAGATTCTCAACGAGCATCTCAACCTGTTCGTAGACCTCAGCGATGAGGCCAGAACGGCGGAGATCATGGTTGAACGCGAAGAAACCATTAAAGAAAAAGTCCTTGAGATGACCATTGAGGAACTTGACATGTCTGTAAGAAGCTTCAACTGCTTGAAGCGTGCAGGCATCGATACGGTCGAGGATCTTACCAACAGAACAGAGGAAGATATGATCAAGGTCAGAAACCTCGGTAAGAAATCTCTCGAAGAGGTCATATACAAGCTGCATTCTCTCGGCCTCGACCTGAAGAAGGAAGAAGACTGAGGATGAATCTGCCAATCGCGCGCAGCCTTGATTTCGGGATGTCATCCCGAAGGGAATTGATCCCGCGGGCTTCTGTGCGAATAAAGCAGGCAGGCTCGGATACGGCACATTCAATTAACTAATACACACTGCATATATAAAAATTTGCAAGAAGGAGGGACTATTATGCCCGGAACCAGAAAACTCGGCAGACCTACCGCTCATAGAAAGTCTATGCTTCGCGGTCTGGTAACCTATCTGCTTGAGAACGGTAAGATCGAGACCACGCTCACCAGAGCGAAGGAGGTCCAGAGCCTCGCTGAAAAGATGATTACTCTCGGCAAGGCTAATACACTCGCTTCCCGTCGTGCTGCTCTTTCGTTCATCACCAAGGAAGATGTAACAAAGAAGCTCTTCGATCAGATTGCTCCGAAGTATGCCGACAGAAACGGCGGTTATACTCAGATCTACAAGCTCGGCCCGCGCAGAGGCGATGCTGCTGAGATGGCTCTCATCAAGCTCGTTGACGTTGAGGACGAGAAAAAGGAAGACGAAAAGGCTGACAAGTAATTCGCGACTTGCGACCTGAATAAGCGTAATATACCCCCCGAACAACGCCCGTTGCCGCGTTCGGGGGGTTTTTATGTATGGCTTCTATCCGTGAAGATAAAAAAGGGAGACAACCTGACGGAAGTCTCCCTTCATTATTGATTTCTTAGTGAACGATGCAGCGCTCAGTATCCTTATCAAAGATATGGATTCTGGAAACGTCAACAGCAACCTTGATGGTGTCGCCTGCACGTGCGGTAGAACGAGAGGAAACACGAGCGGTGAGGTTCTGCTCCTCGGAAACGAGGTAGAGGTAAATCTCAGCACCCATAAGCTCAGTAACATCAACATAGGTCTCGATGACAGAATCAGCGAGGCTGCTTAAGTACATGGGTTCATCGTGGAGGCACTCGGGACGGAGACCCATGATGACTTCCTTGCCGATGTAATCCTTGAGAGCGGGATTGCCTGCCTTCTCCGCGGGCAGCTTGAGGGAGTTCTTACCGAATGTAACATACAGATCGGAGCCCTTCTGCTCGAGAGTGCAGTTTACGAAGTTCATCTGAGGTGTGCCGATGAAGCCTGCGACGAACATGTTGCAGGGCAGATCGTAAAGGTTCTGAGGAGTATCAACCTGCTGAATGAGACCGTCCTTCATAACAACGATACGGGACGCCATGGTCATAGCCTCGACCTGGTCATGAGTAACGTAAATGAAGGTGGTACCGAGGTTCTTGTGGATCTTGGTAAGCTCGGTTCTCATCTGAGCACGGAGCTTAGCATCGAGGTTGGAGAGAGGCTCGTCAAGAAGGAATACGCGAGGCTCACGGACGATAGCACGACCAAGAGCTACACGCTGCTTCTGACCACCGGACAGAGCCTTAGGACGTC
>JAFQEJ010000014.1 GCA_017399105.1 Clostridia bacterium | reverse complement strand
TCCTGTCCTTCCGTATCGCGGAAATATTCCGCCATGGTCAAACCGGAGAGACCGACACGCATTCTCGCTCCGGGCGGCTCGTTCATCTGACCGTAAACAAGCGTCGTATTCTTAAGAACGCCCGATTCCTTCATTTCGTTGTAAAGGTCATTTCCCTCACGGGTACGCTCACCGACACCGGTGAAAACAGACAAACCGCCGTGCTGCTTGGCAATGTTATTGATCAGCTCCATAATCAGAACTGTCTTACCAACGCCTGCGCCGCCGAACAGACCGATCTTACCGCCCTTGGAATAGGGACAGATCAGGTCGATAACCTTGATACCCGTCTCAAGAATCTCAGTCGAGGTAGAAAGCTCGCTGTATTCGGGAGCAGAGCGGTGAATATTCCACCTCTCTGCAGTCTCGGGAGAGGGCTGATTGTCAACCGCATCACCCAGAACATTAAAAATTCTGCCCAGCGTCTCACGTCCGACCGGTACGCTGATTGCCTTGCCTGTATCTGTAACAGGCGTACCGCGCTTGAGACCGTCGGTGGATGACATAGCAATACAGCGCACCGTATTGCTTCCGATATGCTGTGCCACCTCGACGGTCAGCGTCCGCTCTCCGATCGGGATGGTCAGCGCGTTATATATGGAAGGCAGTTCGCTGGTATCAAAGCGCACATCAACGACAGGCCCCATAACCTGCGATACACTGCCTATTTTTTCATTCAGCATGAATGAATTCCTCCTTTATGAACCGCTTATGGTGACGATTTTTGTAATTGCCACAGGAAATGCGAATTATGAACCGCTTCCGGCGACAATTTCGGTTATTTCCACAGGAAATGCGAATTATGAACCGCTTCCGGCGACGATTTCGGTTATTTCCACAGGAAATGCGAATTATGAACCGCTTCCGGCGACGATTTCGGTTATTTCCTGTGTAATCGCCCCCTGTCTTGCTCTGTTGTATTCCAACTGAAGCGTGTCGATCATTTCCTGTGCATTCTTTCCCGCATTGTCCATGGCGCATCGTCTTGCCGCCACCTCAGACGCAAAGCTCTCGCGAAGTGCCGCAATCAGCCCCCCCGCTACATATTCGGGCATCGCCGCATTCAGAATACTGATCTCATCCGGCTCAAAGATGACGCCGGCACCTCTGAGATCCTCGGTTTTCGTCAGCGGAAGCAACCAGATTACCTGAGCCTCCTGGGTCATCATCGACACATATTTTGTGCAGACAATTCCCAGACGATCATACTTTGCGGCGGCAAAATCCGCACACAGCTCCTTTGCCAGCGCATATGCTTCATCAAAGCCAAACCGCTCAGATGAATTCACCGCTTTACCGTATCGCTCACATGCACGCTTGCCAATGGGAATCACTTCAGCGTCGGGATAACTTCGCATCAATCGGAAAATGTTCGCGTTGTATCCTCCCGCAAGCCCGCGGTCACCGGCAATGACAATCAGCCTTGTCCGACCTTCTCCGCGATTCTGCATATAAGGACTCTTCGCACACTCCGAACCCGCTGACAGGATGGAAACAGCCTGTTTGACTGCAGCGGCATATTCCCTGCCCTTCATCATCGCTTCATTGGCGCGACGAATCTTGGAGGATGCCACCAGTCCCATGGCTTTTGTCAGGTGCAGCGTGGAATCAACACTCTTGATACGAATGCGAAGGCTCTTGATATCAGCACCCACGCATCATCACCTCTGCATTTCAGCGAGTACGCTCTCCAGCGCTGCTACATCCTCGGGATCATAGTATCCCGCCTCAAAGCGCTCGAGAAGCTCGCTCTTCTCATTTTCCAGCTTTTCGTATAACGAAATCTCATATTCGTGAACCTTATTGACGGGCACGCTGTCAAGATATCCGTGAATCACCGCATATACAATGGCAACCTGACATCCAACACGAACCGGCGCATTGCGATTCTGCTTCAGCACCTCCACAATACGCTCACCGAGAGCTAATCTCGCCTTGGTATCAGCATCCAGATCGCTTCCGAACTGAGCGAATGCCTGCAGCTCGCGGTACTGAGAGTAGAGCAGCTTCAGCTCACCCGAAACTTTCTTCATCGCCTTCAACTGAGCGGAACCGCCTACACGGCTGACCGAAATGCCCGGGTTGATTGCAGGCATAATTCCGGCATGGAACAGCTCAGTTTCAAGGAAAATCTGTCCGTCTGTAATCGAAATAACGTTGGTCGGAATATACGCCGAAACGTCGCCTGCCTGAGTTTCAATAATCGGCAGTGCTGTGATCGAGCCTCCGCCATATTCGGGAGCTACGCAAGCTGCACGCTCCAGCAAACGGGAGTGCAGATAGAATACGTCACCCGGATAAGCCTCACGTCCCGGAGGTCTGCGGATAAGTAGCGACAGTGCACGGTAAGCCACCGCATGCTTGGAGAGATCATCATATATGATCAGCACATCTCTTCCCTGCTCTCGGAAATACTCTGCCATTGCACAGCCAGAATAGGGAGCGATGTACTGCAGGGGTGCCGACTCGGAAGCCGATGCCGAAACGATAATGGTGTATTCCATCGCTCCGGCACGCTCCAGCTCATTGGCAAGCTGAACCACCGAGGTGGATTTCTGTCCGATGGCAACATAGATGCAGAGCACCCCTGTTCCCTTCTGATTCATTATGGTATCGATGACAATTTCGGTCTTACCGGTCTGACGGTCACCGATGATCAGCTCACGCTGTCCGCGTCCGATGGGAATCATGCTGTCAATCGCCTTGATACCGGTCTGAAGCGGTACCGAAACGCTCTTACGCTCGATAATACCGGGAGCCTCCGATTCAATCGGTCTTGTGGCGGAACAAACGGCAGGCCCTTTTCCGTCAATGGGATTGCCCAGCGCATCCACAACTCGTCCTAGGAGTGCCTCGCCTACCGGTACCGAAAGCACCTTGCCGGTTCTGCGAACCTCGGTCCCCTCACGGATTTCATTGGAGTCTGAGAGAATCGCCACCGATACTGTCTCCTCCTCCAGGTTCTGCGCCATGCCAAAGCTGCCGTCTTCAAATTCCAGAAGCTCACTCGCCATGCATTTGCGCAGTCCATACACACGGGCAATACCGTCGCCCACAAGAATAACCCTGCCCGTCTCGGTCATCTCGATATGAGAGCGATAGTTTTTAATCTGTTCTTTGATGATACTGCTGATTTCTTCAGGTCTTACGTTCATCTTCTATAACTTCCTCTGAGCTGTACTTTTGTCCGCTCTGAGGCTTCCTTTCTCGGATTTTGGGATTTCCCCTTCCATGACTTCCTTCATTTCCTGCAGACGGTGTCTCAGACTGCCGTCGAGAATATTACCGTCCATATGCACAACAACGCCGCCGAGCAGGTTCTCGTCCACCTCGAAGACAGCCGACACCTGTTTTCCGCTCATATCGGCGAGCTTCTTCAGAATCGCTTCCTTCTCGCCATCATTCAGATCAACCGCGCTGACAACCTTCGCAACAGTGATCTCCATAGAAGCACGGTAAAGAAGATCGTACTCCTCCATACAAGCGAAAAAGCTTCTGATATGTCCTTTTTCACAGAGCAGCTGCGTAAAGGAGAGCGCATATTCGGGCATTTTATCGGTAAAAACAGCCTCGAGTGCCGCTGTTCGCTCGGATGCGGGTACACCGGGTGAAGCCAGAAATTCCACATATTCCGGATTTTCCGTAAAAGATTGCGACACCAGATGGAGCGCATCCGAAATCGCCTGTTCATTCTGTCCCTCTTTTGCAAGCGCAAAGAGAGCCTCGGCATATTCCTTTGCGATTTCTGTCATTTGACGTCACCTATTTCGCTGATAAAGGAGTCGATAAGCGCACGGTGATCCTCTTTACGGATCTCGCGTTCCAGCATTTTCTCAGCCAGCGCCGCCGATACATCCACGATTTCACGCTTGACACCCTCGGCAGCCTTCTTTTTCTCCAGCTCAGCCTCGGATTCCGCACGGCGAATGATTCCGTCTGCGCGTTCCTTGGCATCGGCAATGATTTTATCACCGCGACGCTCTGCAGTTGAAGCTGCATCCTTGATCATCCGCTCGGCTTCATCCTTTGCGCCCTCCAGTTTTTCCTGCCAGAGTGCACGACTTTCCTCAGCACTGCGCTTTGCCTCGTCTGCTTCACGGTACTTCCCGTCAAGAATCGCCTGCCGCTTGGCAAGTACATCTCGCACAGGTCCGTACATCAGCTTCTTGAGGATGATAAAAATGATGATCAGATTCGCAAGGGAAATCAAAATCTGCCACAAATTGAGAGATATGACCTCCAAATTCTGCATAACAATCCTCTTTTCGATTAAGCAATGGAGCTGAGCAGAATGTTGACCAGTCTGCCGGGTGCGAGGAAGATGAGCAGAATCGCAATAACCAGCGCATAAAGACCAGTGGTTTCTGCAATCGCACAACCCATGAGCATGGTTGTTGTAACCGCACCCTTGGACTCGGGCTGACGACCGATGGCTTCGCAGGCTTTCGCAACAGCATTTCCTTCACCGATACCCGGACCGATACCCGCGATCATCGCCATACCTGCACCAAGTGCACAGCATCCTAAAATAATACCGATAGCAAGTTCTAACATTGTAATGTCCTCCTGAATTTATACAGAAATTAAATTTATTTTATGGTCTTTTGTTTTTCCAACTTCAATCTTTGCCGTCTCTCGAACTCATCCTGAGGGAAGGCACCCGAAATATAAAGCATAGTCAGCATCGCAAATATAAATGCCTGCAGACATCCGCTGAAGATATCGAAGTAGAGCGACAGCACTGCGGGAATACCGATGCGCAGCCAGCCAAATTCACCGAGAAAACCGGGAAGCCAGCCAAATATCATATTGGAAACACCTTGCAATCCTGCAGCAAGCAATACCGAAATAACCGTACCCGACAAAATATTTCCGTAATGACGGAATGCCATCGACACCGGTGTTGCAATTTCACTGATCACATTTAACGGTGTCAGCAGCGCGGCAGGCTCGGTAAAGCTCTTCATATAAACGATCGGACCGCACTTACCCTTGTAATAGGTGATCAGAACAAAGACAAGCAGTGCCCATCCGCCAACGATATTCATGTCGGATGTGGGCGGGTAAAGTCCCAACAGCGACATCAGACTGGAGAGTGCAGAAAGTGCCATAATGCCTGCCACAAAGGGAGCAAATGCAGCAAAATACTCGCCCATATTGGTATTGACCATATTGTCGGTAACCTCAACAATCCATTCAGCAATGATCTGACGCCTGCTTCCGCCTTCAACCGAGATACCGTGTGTAATAAAGAGCGCAAAGCCAAGGATGGTCAACACCACGAGAAAGGAATTCACCTGCGATTCCGTAATCGGCAGATCCTGCAGCGGCATCGGAATTGTAAAAAAGATCCGCGCACCTGCAATTTCGATTCCCTCTGTGGGCGGCTTTGTAAGAATCTGCAGAATAATTCCGCACACCATAGGCAGAACCATCAGCAGAATATAGAGAATATCCACCGCCATAAAGCGGCGGCTTTTTACCTTCATTGATCGTCACCTCCGTCAGATGCAGATTTGGTCTGCTCTTCGTCAAGCTGCGGGAACAGCGGTCTGAATATAATGGCAATCCTCGGAAAGAAGAGCGGCAGAAGCAAACTCACAATATGAAAATAAGGCAGTAGAACACCGACAGCCACAGCAGCAAAGGTCATCAGCATCCGCGCAGTCTGTGACAACCGCATAAAATTGGACGCATCCTTCTCTTCCTTTATAATTGCCTTTTCCACTGTAATTCCCATCAGATAAAAATTCAGAACCGCCACAACGCCGCTCAGCAGATTTCCGAGAAGCACCGTACAATCCCACAATCCGATGATAAGGAAAACCGCTTCCATCAGGCAACTCAGCAGAATTACCCAGACAGCAATATACATACTCTCGCGAATGATCACGCTGTTATTTTTATTCATGCCGAAACTCCCTTTCGGTAAATTCACTTTTGGACTCTAATTTAATAATATCCACTTTCATTTTACCATATTTTTCATTGCTGTGCAATAGGCAATCTACGCAATTTAGATTATTTTTTTACAGTTTTTTATTCATATTTCACATGAAATGTTGTAATTGACATTTTATATCATCTGTGTTACAATACTTATGATCTTATTGATAAGGATGTGATCTCATGGTACTGCTTCACCATAACACACTTGATACACTCTGCGCAGCCCTTGCTTATGCAATGAATATCACGCCTCCCGAATATGCCGCATCGCCCTCGGAAGAGCTGATCCATCTTGTGGATACAGCCTTCGGTGTGAAGCGCGCAGATCGGCTCTTCATGTACAATCCCGATGCAATCGCCACTTGGATAATCGAAAAATATTCTGATTTCTTTGACGCAGTCAGAGCCACTACCACCCTTGAGCTTCCCTTCTGCACGGTCATGCCCTCGGTTACGCCTGTCTGCTTCGGAACCATGTATACCGGCGCACAGCCTGCTGTCCACGGCATCACCCGTTATGCCAAGCCGGTCATAAAAATCGATACTCTCTTTGATGCCATGATCCGAGCCGGCAAAGCTTGTACCATCATTGCCGACCGTGAGTGCAGCATGGGAAAGATTTATTTGGAACGCGAAATGGATTACTATTATTTTGACACTTGCGCTGAAATTAATGCAAAAGCAGCGCAATTGATCCTTGAAGATCGTTACGATTTCATCGCAGTCTATAACGGGAATTATGACTCCACCATGCATAAAAACGGACCCGAAGCGCCTATCTCCCTCGGTAAGCTGTCCGCCAATACAGAAGCCTTTGCCACCTTTGCCGCTCTCATTCGCGAGCATTGGAGTATGCATAATACCCTTATCGGCTTCGCAATGGATCACGGCTGCCATGAGATTGATGGAAACTGCGGTTCTCACGGACTCGATATGCCCGAGGATCTGAACATCACACACTTTTACGGCGCCTACGCGGCAAAGGATACTTCACATGTCTGACCTTTTAATTTCCCCCATCGCTCACATTCACACCGATTTCAAGGATAAATTCGGTATTCCTCGTCAGAGCGGCAGGGTTCCGTCCCTTGAAGGACGTATTGTTTTTCTCCCCAAATATCGCACACCCGACGCACTCCGCGGCATTGAGGGCTTCTCTCATCTCTGGCTGATCTTTGATTTCTCACTGGCTCACCGCGATGAATGGTCGCCCACGGTACGTCCCCCGAGACTGGGCGGCAATAAACGAATTGGCGTATTTGCCAGTCGATCTCCCTTTCGCCCTAATCCCATCGGTCTCTCCTCGGTCAAACTGGAGCGCATTGAGCAGAGCGACACTGACGGCGTTATACTCATTGTCTCGGGCTGCGATCTGCTCGATGGCACCCCTATCCTCGATATCAAACCATATCTTCCCTTCTCTGACTGTCATCCAGATGCCATCGGCGGCTATGCAGATGAGGTACGCGATCATAAATTGGAGATAATCTTCCCCGACTATCTCCTCGGCATGCTGCCTGAAGATAAGCGCCCAACCGCCATCGACTGCCTTGCTGATGATCCGCGCCCCTCCTATCAGAATGAGCCTGACCGAATCTACAGCATGCGCTTCGCCGGATTCGACATTCACTTCCGCGTAGAGGAGGATAGACTGACCGTCGTGAAAGTTGACCGCTGCTCGAAATAACTGTCGGTTTATAGGCAAAAAAGGCAGTATAAACAAGCCCCTGTTTCACTGCATCACATGTGATTGCAGATACGCTTCAGTGTTCGTATTTAATATTTTAACACATTAATGCTTGATTTTTCACCATATATCATGCTATAATGATCATGTAACATCAGTTACCGAGAGAGTATATGATAGCGATTTCATCGCGGCACGATGGAATCCTATGAGTGCTCGTCATCTCTCCACACTAAAGGCACCGCGCTGTTGCCGCATTTCATGTGCAAAGGGAGGTGTTATCATGAAACGTGTAAGAGCAGCATGTATTCAGCAAACGCTTGTTTTCAGTCAAAAGGGGATTGCGGATTCTCACATGACCGCATTCTTGAACTGAATCGCGAAGAAGTCAAGAAATACAAGGATTCTCTCGAACGAACAAGAACCCGCTACATCCTTGATGATGAAAAAGAACTGGAAGACGGTTCGATCACGCTTCATATTCGCAAGCAGTATAACGGCAAAACCGATGTAGCCGAATATTTCAACTAAATTAAAACAATGTGCTGCTGCAATTACATAGATTGCGGCAGCACATTTTCGGATTGTGCATGTGCACCTAATATTAGTTACAAGAGCCCGACGCATTTTATACGTCAGGCTCTTAATCTTTATAAAAGGAAATAGAGTATCAAGCTAATGAAGCTGAAACCGAGACAAATCACGCCGACTACAAGCATTTCGCGGTTCCATTCGCGCTTCTCGTTCTTGGCAGCTTTATAATCCATATAATTCGGAAATTGCTTTTTGGGATGCACCAACTGATTCCATACCATGGAAAAGCCATAACTCAGCATATCGTACACGCCAAAGGTGCCTGCCCAGCTGATAGCGCCCGCTCCGGCGAAAACCACACCGGGTATTACGAAGCAATCGGACAGATATCCCATGACCGACTTTAAATCGGAGACATGAAAGAGGTCTCCCATAAAGGCGCAGAGCAGAAACAGCACTGCCGCTGCGATCGACCATATAAGATAGCTTCTGCGTTTGTCTTCCATTGATACTCCTTAGTCAGAATCAAATCACTTGAGGATCTTCATGTACTCCTGGTACTCTGCCTCGTTGCACTGTACGAAATGACCGGGCTTTACCTCACGGAAGGTAGGCTTATCGATGGAATAATCGTGAGCGGCAAGAGGATTGTATACAATACGCTGTCTCTGCTTTTCGTAGATCGGGTCGGGCAGCGGAATTGCCGACAGAAGCGATCTGGTGTAGGGATGCAGAGGATTGAGGAAGAGCTCATCCGAGGAAGCAAGCTCGACCATCTTACCATAGTACATAACGCCGATACGGTCAGAGAAGTACTTAACGACCGACAGGTCATGGGCAATAAAGAGAATGGTCAGACCAAACTTCTCACGCAGGTCGTTAAGCAGGTTGATAACCTGCGCCTGAATGGACACGTCAAGGGCTGAGACAGGCTCGTCTGCGATGATGAGGTCAGGATTCATGATGATGGCACGGGCAACACCGATACGCTGACGCTGACCGCCCGAAAATTCATGAGGATAACGGCTGGCATGTTCGCGAACAAGACCAACCAGCTCGAGCATTTCAAAGACTTTCTGATCGATAATCTCTTTATTACGCTCGCCCTGAATGATCAGACCTTCTGCTATAATCTCGCGAACGGTCATTCTGGGGTCAAGGGAAGCAATGGGATCCTGGAAGATCATCTGGATCTGAGTGACCAGCTTGGTGCGTTTTGCCTTGTGGAGTGCTTCTTTGTACTCAGCAGTCAGCTTGGCTTTTTCATCACCCGAAGCTTTCTCGATGAGGGGAAGAAATTTCTCTTTCAGATTGCTGACCAGGCGATCAGAATACGCCCTGTCGCAGTGCTTCTGGTCGTAGTCAGCTTCCTTCAGCTTGGCTTTATTCTCGGCGACGATGGCATTGCACTCGTCGTTGATGCGTTTCTTTTCGGCATCCGACTTGGCAGAGGCAAGCTTTTCCTTGGCATCTGCTTTTGCTTTCTCGATGGCATCCTTATAAGACTGGATGCCTGCCGCAATGCGAATACCTTTAAAGTATACATTTCCGCCGGTGATATTGTAGAGCTTGATGATCGAGCGGCCTGTGGTGGTCTTACCGCAGCCCGATTCTCCGACGAGACCGAAGACCTCGCCTTTTTTGATCTCGAAGCTGACGTTATCGACTGCCTTATTGACAAAGGTACCGCTTCTGAAATATTGACAGAGGTTCTCAACCTTCAGCAGGACTTCATTGTTATTCTGCATGCGAAGCACCTCTCTTTTCTTTCATTCTTGCTATACGGTCGGTGACGATCTTAGGCGGATCAACCTTAGGCGCATCGGGATGCAGCAGCCAGGTTGCCGCATAGTGGGTATCGGTAATCTTGAACATCGGGGGCTGGCGCTCGAAGTCGATCTTCATCGCATACTTGTTTCTCGCCGCAAATGCATCGCCCACGGGGGGATAGATCATGTTGGGGGGTGTGCCGGGAATTGCCTCCAGCTTCTCGTTCGTATCGAGGTCTGGCATGGAGGAAAGGAGTGCCCATGTATAGGGGTGAGCAGCCTCGTAGAAGACCTCCTCGGCAGATCCGTACTCGACAATCTTACCTGCATACATAACGGCAATACGATCAGCCATATTAGCAACAACACCCAGGTCATGTGTAATGAAAATAACCGAAAGCTGACGCTCACGTTTGAGCTTGTTGATCAGCTCGAGAATCTGCGACTGAATGGTTACATCGAGCGCGGTTGTCGGCTCGTCACAGATGAGAATATCGGGATTAGCAGCAAGCGCAATCGCAATAACGATACGCTGTCTCATACCGCCAGAGAACTCAAAAGGATACTGATTATAACGCTTTCTCGGCTCAGCGATACCAACCTCTTCCATGAGCTTGATCGCTTTTGCTTTGGCAACCTGCTTGGTAACCTTGTTGACAACACCTGAAGCATTGGACTTGAGGTGATCAATAGCCGCAACCGTTTCCTTGTCGTAATCGCGATTCGATTTCGCAGCAAGCGAAGCTTCATAATGCTCAATAAGGCGATCAATCTGGCGGTTGATATTCTTTTTGACCAATTCCAGATCGGTCACAGCAGCTGCGGGAACCTTCCAGTCGGGCGTTTTTCCGCTTGCTGCGAGGCGGTCATATTTTGCCTGGATTTTATCGTGCTTCTTTACCTCGACTTTATTCTTCTCAATTGCCTTGAAATATTTATCAAGCTCGCTCTTTACACCGGGCTCGAAGGTATAAGAAAGGCTGTCCTTGATAATTTCAAGAGGATCAATACAAGCCTTTACCTTTTCGGAAAGAGCTTTATGAGCGGCATAGCATTCCTTGGAATCAAGTTCAGCCTTTGCAAAAATCGGCTTTGCTTCCTTCAGCGCAGCAATGGCAGCTTCCTTAGCTGCATAACAGGTCGACGCCGAATAGATAACACCCTTCTTTGCATCTTCAATGAAACTAAGCATAAAGTTGTCATCCAGATACTTTCTGAGATATACATCCAACTCAGCTATCGGCATTTCCGGAAGCGGCTGATTTGCGAAGGTAAGATAATATCCCATAGCAAAGAAATTAGGCATAGGCGCTGCGGTCGCTGCGCGGAGAATCTCCGCGATTCTGGCAAGAGATGTAAGAAGGGACGAATAATCATTCAGCTTCCGCGCCTTTGGAGTATCCTTGACTAATTTTGCTGTAATGGCAAGAAGTTCTTTGGAATCTTTCTTTACCACATAGTCATGAACCGATGCCTTAGAGAGACGAACGATCTGTTTGATGCGGTAATTAACATCCTTGACCGCATTCTTCTCCATCTCGAAGCTGATCACATCGATCATATCGATGGCTTCAAGAGCGGATTCGTGCGCGGTGTTATAGGCAGACTCAAGCTCCAGATGCTTATATTCGAATTTATTAAAATTCTGGCATTTTGCGCTGATCTCGTCGGCTTTTGTTTTATCATTTGCAGCCGACGCATCAATCATTTTCTGGTTGATGGTCTTGAGATAGATGTTAAAGGTAAGTTTGCTTTCTCTCTGGCGTGCTTTGCCCTTAAGAATCATTGCCTCGGTAAGCTGACGACCGATCTTGACGATGGGGTTGAGGCTGGACATCGGATCCTGGAAGATCATCGCGATCTTATCGCCGCGGATCTTGTGGAAGTCCTCCTCGGAAATCTTGAGCAGATCCTTGCCATCGTAGATGATTTCGCCGCCCTCAACAATGGAGTTGCCGGCAAGGATTCCAAGGATGGCTTTGGAGGTGACCGATTTACCCGAGCCTGATTCACCCACGATCGAAAGTGTTTCACCCTTGGCAAGATCAAAATTGATGCCGCGGACTGCCTGAACCTTGCCGTTGGTTGTACGGAAGGAGATAGCGAGATCTCTTACTTGAAGTTTTGTTTCCATAATCAATCCTCCACTCCTCTTGTCGACGGGTTGAATGCATCACGCAGACCGTTACCGAACAGGTTGAATGAGATCAGCAGCAGTGAGAAATACAGTGCGGGAAAGAACATCGCATGAGGAGAGGTTGTCATCGAGGTCTGTCCCTGCGACATAAGGGTACCGATACTGGTGCCGGCAAGCTCAGATAGGTTGATGATGCCCAGATAGGTAAGCGATGTTTCGGAGCTGATGACACTGGGGATGACCAGCGCACAGCTTGTGATAATAGTACCCAGCGAGTTGGGGAAAATGTGCTTGAACATGAGTCTTGCATCCGAGGCACCGAGTGTGCGGGCTGCGAAGACGAACTCCTGGCTCTTGAAACGGTAGAACTGTTTTCTGGTGAGAGCTGCCATACCGATCCAGCCTGTCAGAACGAAAGCAAACAGGAAGGACACGACCGGTCCGACCTTCTGTGCCAGATGGAACTGGAAGAGGATGGTGACAACCGTGAAGGGCACGCAGGAAAGAATATCAGAGATACGGTCGAGTACCAGGTCGATCACGCCGCCGTAATAGCCCTGGATCGAACCATAGACCGCACCGATAGAGAGGTTAATCGCAGAAACGACCAGCGCAAAGACCAGTGAGAAGCGAGAGCCGACACCGATGGCAGAGAAGAGATCCTGCCCCAGTGAGTTGGTACCGAAAATATAGATGGGCTCATGACCGTTCAAATAGGTGTAATAATTATAGTAGCAGACACGGATATGAACAGCACCGGATTTCTGGTAGCTGTAGATATAGCTTCCGTCATCGCCTTCGATGCGCAAACTGTTATATTCTGCACCTGCCATATTGGTATTTTTGGAATAAACGGGATTGAACACAAAGTTGCCCGATGCATCGCGTTTGGGCGTACCCTTGGCATCACTGACTTCATACCAGATATTGGGGTTATCGGTGATATTATAGATATCCTTGGACTCAACATAGGGGTAGATGACCTGAATACCGGTCTCGTTCTGGAAATCCTGAATTTTCTGGAATTCCTCATAAGAAACGGTACGGTAAACCACGCCGGTTTCATAGTATTTGTTGGTCTGAAGCTTATAGGTGTAGGAGGTTTTCTCCTGACCTCTGAACATGGAAACGGTGGTATAGGTGTCTACAATTTTAATCAGCGGATTATATCCGGTTTCCTTTGCGATACCCTGCCAATAAGCATACTGAACCTCGTTTTGGCTCTCGTGAGTGACGGCACCGTTCATGATACCGAGATTCAGATCGGAGATCACGCGTACAAAGGGAGGCGCATTGGTATAAACCTTGTCCACGTCCTCAATGTCGTAGGGAGAAAGGAGGGGCGAGATGATGGTAAAAATAATGATAATCAGGATGATATAAGCCGCGATAACCGAGGACTTGTTCTTCTTGAAACGGATGAGCGCATCAGCAAAATAACCGCGGGACTTTGTTTCAAGCTTTTTATCGTGTATATCAGCATCAAGCTGTGCAAAAGCGAACTTTTCCGGCTCGATGTGCTCGTATTCATAATTCATGTTGTTCTTATTCTGCATATCTTATTTCCTCGATCCCATTCTGATACGGGGGTCAATAAAGCCGTAACTGATATCGACAACGATGCTCGCCACAAGGCTGATAGTGACATAAAATACAGTCAGCATCATAAACATCGGATAGTCGCGTCCGTAGATGGCATTCAGGTTGAGCTGTCCGACGCCGGGGATGGCGAAGATTTTCTCAATGATCAGCGATCCGCTGAGGATGCCAATAAACTGACCGAAAATCGAAGGAACAACGACGACCATGCAGTTTTTAAAGGCGTGTCTAATGGTAGCCTGCGCTTTGGTGAGACCCTTGGTACGGGCAAGAAGCATAAACTCACTTGTCAGCACCTCGGTGAGCTCCGCGCGGGTAACACGGGTAAATCCGGCAATAACGCCGAGGGAGAGAGAAAGCACCGGCGGGATGACACTGATAAACATTTCCCATGTGAAGTAATCAGTACCTGCTTTCATTAAGAAGGGGAACCAACCGAGCTTATAGCATAAGAAATACTGGATAATGAAGGCATAAACGAAGGAGGGCACCGAAATGCAGACCATCGTAAGAGTCGAGATGGTATGGTCGACCCATGTGTTTTTCTTGAGTGCGGCGATGACACCAAATATGATACCAATCGGGATACTCAAAATAATGGAATAGAAGTTAACCAACATGGTTGCGGGAAGCTTGGACATGAAGATATCCGAGACCTCCTGACCGAAGAAGAGGACATCACTGACGCCCCAGTCCCATTCAGTGAGGACATTTTTTAAGAATATTCCGAACTGTACAAGGTAGGGCTTGTTATAACCGGCAGCCTCTCTGCGAGCCAGAACGATAGGCAGATGAGGATCTTCGCTGGGCAGCTCGGGGAGCGGCAGCATTCTGATGAGGACAAAGGACATGAAGGTGATGATGAGCAGTGTCATCAGCATCAACAGTATTCTTTGTGTGACATATTTGACCATAAGCTTC
Organism: Clostridia bacterium; assembly: GCA_017399105.1. Classification (GTDB taxonomy): domain Bacteria; phylum Bacillota; class Clostridia; order Oscillospirales; family CAG-272; genus RGIG1743. The sequence goes on along the minus strand of JAFQEJ010000014.1, from coordinate 107,967 downwards.
CTCCGATAGTGGATTTTGACTTCAACAAGCCGCACGGACAGTCATTTTTCGCGAAGCTTGAAAAAAGGCGCAGATAGCAAAATATTGCGGGACAAAAAATGCCCCGGCAATATCCTACTATTCGCCGTAATGCCGCCCCAACGGCAGGTATTTTGGTACCTGCCGGGGTGACATCAAAGAGATTCAATTAATACTTGAGCTCGCCGCCCTGTTCTGCAACATATGCAGCCCACTCGGTCTCGTCATAGTTATACTTGAGGTAGGTGATACCACCACGTCCCATGACAGGGTTGTACTCATCTACAACATAGTAAACCTGCTGAGAAAGGAGAGCCATGCTTGCATCCTGAAGCATCGGGATGTAGTTATACTCAAGAAGAACTCTGCCCTCGATAGCAGCAAGGATATCAAGTCTGGCATTAACATCAGCCATACCGTCACCGAAGTTGTAATCCTTACCGTTGATCTGGTGAGTTGTACCGTTGAGCATCTCTGCCCATGTTCTGAGCTTAGTGGTAAGTTCTTCGCCATTAACGGTAATGGTTAAGTCAACTGTAGTTGCATCGAACCACTTACCATCAAACTGAGAATTAGGATTTGTCCAGGTATCAGCGAGAGAGAAGGGGTCAAAGACAACGCCAGACCAGCCGCCAAGGACAGTGTCAGAGAGACCCTGTCTGATTTTGTTTGCCCACTCGGTGTCGTAGGGAGCAGATTTGTAGAACTCAATCTTACCTTCGAAGGGAGTGCCCTTGGTAACCTCAGCCATCTTCTCATTGAGATAGTTAACGGTCTTGGTCATAAAGTCGGAATCTCCAGAGATGCAGTATTCAATTCTAACAGTCTGGTCAGAGATACCGTTGCCATCTGCATCGGTGATGTAGCCTGCTGCAATGGATTCATCAAATGCCTTCTTGTAGAGTTCCTTTGCTGCAACGGGGTCGTAACCGGTGATGGAAGCAACAGCATCATCAAGGCTTGCGAACTTGGAAGTATCTACAGAGTAGAAGTCGCAGAGAACCTGCTTAGCCTGATCGGTGTCGCGGTATCTGGAACCTGTTTCAGGGTCATAGAGATATGCGTTACCGACAAGGCCGTAACCGCCGGAACGAGCGGGAGAAATGGTGGATGCGAAGAGTTCCTTATCGTAGGTAACTGCCACAGCCTGCTTAAAGGTCTTCAAAGACATGGTTTCAAGGTCATGCTTGGTCTTATCAAAGCCTTCATTTGCTTCACGTCCCTGAATAGCGGTTATGTGACCGTTGAGAATCAGGAAGAAGATGGTTTCGGAAGGAGTTACATGAACATATTCGCTGTTTCTGTAGGTAGCGAAGTCTTCAGCCTGGAGACCGTAGCCCATCAGCTCGCCCTTGAGGAACATGAGCTTTCTGGTAGCTGCTTCTTCAACAACCTGAGTGTCGATTGCGGTGGTCTGGTACATAGGATAGGTCTTGCCGTCAACGGGGTCAACATAGACATGCTTGCCGTCGGTATAACCGTACCAGTTCTCGTTTCTCTCAAAGCGCATGTGCTTGCTTGCCTGATAGGAAACTACCTTGTAGGGGCCATAGGACATGGTTGTCTCTGCGCTGGTGTTGTAGGTAGAGGTCCATGCATCGCCATCCTGCTTAAGGGTAGCAGCATAGGTCTCGGGATGAACGAGCCAGGAGCTGGAGTTCATGGTGAGGTAGTAGTAGAGGTTGAAGCCTGCAAGAGCGTTGTTCAGAACGATGGTGATCTGATAATCGCCGGTCTTGTAGAAGCCTACTACATTGTAGTCAACTACCGGATATACAAAGTCATAGGAAACGTAGTATCCGAGCTGTTCCTGAGGCTCATTGCCCCAAACTTCGCTGCCGGTGAAAGCATAGAGAGCTGCGATGGTCTCATCGGTAAGCTTTACATAGCCGTCAGCATCAGCGGCTGCGCTGAGGATATCCCAGCAGCCTTCGCCGGGGATGTAGCCTGCGCCCTGATAGTCAGCAAGAGAGTTGCCGCCCATCCAGCCGTAGCCTGCTTCTTGAAGACCGAAGTAGCATACATAACCTTCGGGAGTGGTGTAAACACCGTCAGCACCCTTAACGAGGTCAGCCATCTGATAATCCATCGATTCGCCGCTCACGGAGTTGATCTTCTTAACAGATCTGCCGCTATTTGAATACTCCTCAGCACCAACGATAGAGAGTGCGCCGGAGTATTGGTCGGTTGCGCGATAGTTCTTGAGCTTGGGATCAAGAAGCTGCTGCATGGAGTAGATGTAAGTGTCAGCATTGATAGCGTCGCCATTGTGCCATTTAGCATTGGGGTTGAGATCAATGGTGTAAGCATAACCGGTGGTTGCCGATTCGGGAATGCCGAACTCGGGATGCTCAGCCTTTACCTTTTCGGTAACATCAACAGGGTCGCCTGCTGCCATTTCGGGGATGATCTTGTAGCCGGAATAAGGCTCTTTACCCTCGACAGGATGCAGTTCATCATTGAACACAAAGCTGTAAAGCTGTGTGGTGATGTAATCGAGGGGATAGGAGTCATCTGTGGTCTGTGCGGTGTGCGGGTTCCAGTTTGCTGCCAGTGTCGATACGGAAGTCTTGTAGACATATTCCTTGGATGCATCGAACACGACAACATTGCTATCTGCGCCTTCGGAGCCTTCTGCGCCTGTGGTCTCACCGTCTGTTGCAGGATCGGTGGGAGTACCGCAAGCGGAAAGAACTACCATCATGATTGCCAGAAGCAATGCAAGCAGTCTTTTCATGGGTATTACCTCCAAAAATTTTTTATATGTGACAGATTGCTCTGTTACAGTTATGAATAATCCAAAAACGGACTTGTCTTGACAACTTATTATAACACTTTGCGTGCTTTTTGTAAACACGAATTTGACTTTTTAACTCTTTTTTGTGTATAATGCAAGGATTAATTTAGCTTGAAAAATGGGAGTTTATTAATTATCATGAACATAATACAGGAAATATTTTAACGTTTTATCACGTTATTATTGTAATGTATTCACAAAGTCTGCATCTTGACAAAATTCATGCGGTATGATAGGATTATATTAAACGATACAACGAAGGAAAGGATTATCTATATGAAGGAATTTAAAAGAAGAGGACTGCTGCAAATTTCAACGCTTCTGCTGACATTAATGCTGCTCATCTCGGGTCTCACCGGCTGTGCAGAGCTGGGGCTTGATGCACAGGATGCAATTGATATTGCAGGTGCATTCCTCGATGCGGCAGTGGAAAGCGAGAGCGGTAGAACTGAAACTCAAACGCAGACAGTCTCGCCCGAAAATGAGGGAACTGTCATTGATGAAGAGGGCAGCTACACCTCAAAAGAGGATGTGGCACTCTACATCCATATCTACGGAAAGCTGCCGGGAAATTTTATCACCAAGGATAAGGCACGGGAGCTTGGTTGGGAAGGCGGAGGCCTCGAGGATTTTGCACCGGGATGCTGTATCGGTGGAGATCGGTTCGGGAATTATGAAGGACTGCTTCCGAAGAAGGAAGGCAGAAGCTATACCGAATGTGACATTGATACGCTGGGAGCAGATACCAGAGGTGCCAAGCGAATCGTTTTCTCAAACGACGGGGTGATTTACTACACCGACGATCATTATGAAAGCTTCACTCTGCTGTACGGAAAGGAATGATTATATTATGAAGGATATCCTCATCGACGCGTCTCTTTTTACCGACCGCGCGAAGGTTCACGAGATACTGAAAACTGCCCTTGAAAGCGCGAATTACTTGGGGAATAATCTGGACGCACTGCATGATGCGCTGACCTCCATCACAGTTGATACGAGAATTATACTCCGCAATCTTTATCATTCCCGAAAACATCTGGGAGGATACACAGAAACGATTGCTGAGGTTTTTGCAGCCTCCGCAGCAGCCAACCCGCACCTGACGGTTATTCTGGAAACAGTAATTTAGCAAAAAAATCAACCACGCGATTTTGTTTTCGCGTGGTTGTTGCGTTATTTATTATTTTTTTTGTCAAGCGGAAGCTGAATCAGCTCAGCACCGCAGCGTGGACAGATTCGATTCTCGCATCCGTGACCGCACTGAGGACAAAGGGGGAGCAGCCTGGGATTACGGCTGAGATTCAGCGGATAGTTTGTTCCGGGGAAACGAACGATATGATCGCCTGTTTTATAATGTGCGTGAGCGATGCTGTAGCCATCATTGATAAAGCTGATGGTTTCGATGGCACCATCCGTACACTGCACATCAAAGCAGAGACGAAGCTTAATTCTTCCGCCTCTTTGCGTTGCGGGATATTCGATTTTATCATAAATATTGACGATTATGCCGTCCCATGTATGCTCGAATACACGCTGGAGCTTAAGTAGAAAGAGCGGGAGAATAAGCACAACAAAGAGGAAGAGAACAAAGCCCGGATTGATATCCTTCGCTGAATGAATATATTCACCTGCTTTGCTGAAGATCGCCGCTCCGCAGAGAACGACCCATACGAGATAAATTGCAAGCTTGATATAGAAACGGCGCAGGATACGCTCATAGAGCTTGCTCCGGCGGTAGTCCCGGTCATATCGGCTTTTCTCGCTTCTCAAGTGTCATTCTCCTTTCCGCGCAGAGCGATGATCGGCTTTTTGCATCGTACACAGCGGAGTTCGTGATTCATATAGCCGCAGAAAAGGCAGATTTCTTCACCTGCACTCGAATCCAGATTATAGAGAAAATTGACACCGGCAAAGTGGATGACGCGGTCGCCCTCCTTATAATAGTTATTAGCAATATCGGCAGATTTTCCTTTATAAACAATATCAGAGACATCTCCGCTGTCATGTATCACAGTAACCGCAATTTTTCGGGTGCCGCCGGCTTTGTTTGAGTAGGTCATGCTGACATCCTCGTCCTCTTTAATCCGATGGATTTTTCCGCTCCAGGTTTTATCAAAGGCTTTGAGGGGCTTAAACACAGCGATGGGGAGAATGCTCACCACAATCAGGAAGATCCAGAAGGCGGGATTGGTATCTGTTTCCAGCTTTGCATAGCGGGGGACGCCGAGGGCAAGGCCGATGATCACAAGAACAACGCAAACGATAGTTGCGCCAATACGAAAGATATTCTGCCGTCTGACTTCCTTTGCGATCCCGCTTGTGCGGTAGTATTCATGATAATCCATTACTGTTCTCCTTTTTGCAGTCATTTGATTCGATTACATTATACTATTATTTCGTTGTGCGGTCAATCGGTATATTATACAAAAATACAGCTGAAATTTCGGCGTATTGACATACGAATATCAGCATGGTATGATTGACCGCTTTTCACATTTATTATATACTGTTTACAGAAATAATTGAAGGAGGTTAACAACCATGAAACAACAAAAACTCAGCGTATTCGCCCTGTTCCTGCTGCTCTCTGTGCTGCTCATCTCCTGCGGTGGACAGGCAGAATCGATTGCCACCCCCGAAGAATGCTACAAGGAGCTTGTACTGTTAAAAAAAGAACTGAACGATATCCCTCTGAATATCACAAAAATTGTAAGCGCCAATACATCTGTAGACAAGAAAAGCGACATTTTAAAAGTCAGAATAACAAGATTCGGATCAGTTTTGCTCATGATGAAAAAGCCATTACAGAAACTGCTTTTCCGTTCGATTCCAAGGTTTCCGAGGAACAGATTTATCAGCATATCACTCAGCTCGATTCAGGAGAGACATTTTCTGTCTACACAGATGGAACAAAGATTCATAATGAATACTATGATCCATACAATTCCTGTTTTGAATTTTTCCTCCTCATTTCACGTGAGCTCTTTGACATTGTAGAGGATATCTATCTTTATGAAAAGTTTGAAGAAAAAGGTATCACCGTCTATGTTATTACACCCAAAGATAAGATGCTGTCCGGCCTGAATGAAACATACGCAGCAAATCCAATCGAAGCAGCTCATGTTGATATAATATTTACCCGTAAAAGGCTCAGCGAATCTCATCGAATCTATGTAAAAGACAGAAAAGTCATAAAAACAGAATCTCATTATGAGGAAATCTATCGGTTAGAAAGCGGCGAGGAAACTAAATGTACACCGACATCGGTTGCTGAATATACCTACAACAGTTAAACAAAAAGGACTGCATTTCAAATGCAGTCCAATTTTATGCCTTAAAATTCTCGAAAATATAAGCTTCAAAGGCTTCCCTTCCCTGCTCCAGCTCTTCCTGTGTACGGAAGGTCCAGCCGATGGGATAGGCACCGAGGGCTGTTGCGAGTCGGCGGAAGATATTGTTTTTATGAGTATGCTCATAGGAGACGAAGTCGGGACGCGAGAGAAAATCATAGAAAAGACAGCCGAGCAGTTTCATATGGAACTTATCGCGGTAGAATGCCGATGAAAGTTGACCGCGGCAGATTTCCGGGCGATGCTTTTTATACCATGCGGGGACGGTGGGATAGAAGGACTGGATCATATAGTCACCGCGGTATTGAGAGAGTATGGCATCGGCGGCTTCACAGAGAGGCGCGCATGTCATAGAGCGGCATTTGAACTCGATGAGAAGAAGCACTCTGCCATCGACAAGATTGAGAAGCTCACCAAGTGTGGGGATATGCGCATCGCTATTGGCAAGCTTGCACTCACGCAGCTCAGCGAGAGTCATATCCTCGGGCGAGCGGTCAATTCCGCACATGCGCTTGAGGGTGTCATCGTGGAAGACCACTACTTCGCCGTCAGCGGTAAGGTGAATATCGGTTTCGATAGCGTAGCCATGCTCGAGCGCGGCGCGGAATGAGGCGATTGAATTTTCGGGGACAGTGCTGTCATGAAATCCGCGATGGGCAATTCTGATCCCCTTCAGCTTTGCGCGCAGAGGATGACAGCGTACCGCGGGAAAGATCAGGAAGAGGAGGAGTGCTGCGAAAATCAGCAGGGTTACGGAGATTACGATGAATCCGTTCATCAGTCATCCCCCTCGATATATTCGATAGCCGATTTCTTGGGTGCGGGCTTCACATCGCCGTGGCGAACAAGCAACATGGTGATAAAGGAAAGCGCCGAGAAAATCACCGCATAAGGGAAGAGAGTGGAATACCCCCAGTCCAGATGATCGATAAGGAAGCCCGAGAGAAGAGGTGTTGTTATTTGGGCTGCCATGGAGAAGGTATAGTACAGACCGGTATATTTGCCTACATCTGAACCGGAGCTCATTTCAACTACCATGGGGTAGGAGTTGACATTAATCGCCGCCCATCCGACACCAACAAGACCGAAGATAAGATACATGAGGGGAGTCTGCTCCTTGATGAAGATCGCAATGGTATAGCAGACGGTCATAAGGATAACACCAAGAAGCACCGTCTTTTTTCTTCCGGCAACACCTGAAAAAAATCCAAGAGGCACAAACGCAATGATCGCAGAGACAGTAGCGGTCAGCAGGAATCCGGAGGATACGCCGAGATCGACTCCCCAGACATTGACACAGTAACGGGAAAAGGCAGTGGTAACGGCATTATACGCCATAAACCAGAGAAATACCGATTCGAGAATGAGTACAAGACTGCGGAAAACAGACTTCGGCAGTTTTTGACCTTTGTTTGCATCCTGCGCGGAGAAATCGTCGATTTCGACCTCCGCGAGAAGTTTGTTCTCCTTGACAGTCAGAACAAGAACAATCACCGCAATCAGCATAAAGCCTGCTATGATGAAGAACACCGGGAGGAAGGACTGATCTTCAGCGTAGACAGTCTCTCCCGATGCGCTCTTTTCACTGCGAAGCGTAAACATCATAACAACTGTTGCAAAAATCCCGCCAATGTAGCCAACCAGGTTGATGATGGCATTGGCTTTACTGCGAAGCGGTTTGGGTGTCACATCAGGCATATAAGCGACAGCAGGAGTACGGTAGGTTGCCATAGTCACCAGCAGCAGCATAAGGCAGATGATGAAGCCCCAGAAGCTGCGCGACTCTTCCATAAAGCCAAGGATGACCAACAGTATCACAGCGGCGATGGTACCAAAGAAAATATAGGGCGTACGCTTGCCCAGCGGCGTACGGGTACGGTCGGAGATGGCACCAAAGAGGGGGAGCATGAAGATGGCGAGAATATTGTCAATCGACATAATGGCATTTGCCGCGAAAGTGGTAAGACCAAAAATATTCTCGAGGATGTAGGGAATCACCTGGTCGTAGAACTGCCAAAAGGCGAGAATCGACATAAAGGCGAAACCGATAAGAACTGTGCGTTTATAATTGAGCTTCATGGAAAACTCCTGTTGTTTTTTTGCAAAGCGGCATGCTTTATCTATATTATTTGACCAAATAGAAGCGATAATACACAATTACAACGACGATTGCAATGACAAGCAGGACAGCGACAAGCACCACATGCTTATTACTGATATTCATTCCCTTCGCCTGTTCAGCGGGGATAAGCTTGAGTGCCTTAAGCACAGGCAGCATGGCGCTGAGGAAGATCACCAGAAGCAGCGATTCCGCGGGGAACAGCACAAGATTCTTAATAACGCGGGGGATACTGAAGATGGTATAGTTTTTATCGAGAACCATCTGATAATACAGCGAAAGGATGAGGGGATTGAGAATCAGATTACAACCGAGGGTAACAGCAAAACGTGAGAGAATGACACGCGCCGGCGTCAGCTTGGTGCGATAGAGGAAGAGCGCGAAGAGAAGCGATCCCAGAATTTCAACGAAAATAAAGGGAAAGAAATAGGGACCTTGTGACGCACTTGTAAGAAGAGCACCAATGGTATCGCTGACAGCAGCGCCGAGGACAGCAACAACAGGACCGAAGATCATGGCGCCGAGAGCATTGACAAAGAAGCCGATTGTAATATTGAGGCTTTCTCCCACGGGGATGTAGATTGACTTCAGTGCGACGCGCATGGCGATGAGGATGGCGGCGACAACGAGCATACGGATGCTCTTCAGCTCGTACGCAGCCGTTTTCCAATAGGTGGGGGTAAAGGGTGTTTTGAAGAGTGCTTTGGGGTCATTTTGTTTGATTGGCAACATAAAAAATAGCCTCCTTTTGAGATGAGAATGAAGAATGTCCGTTCATCACATAAAAGAGGCTATATTCTTTTCGCTTCTGTTATGCAACAGCGGGATGCGAGCCGATTACCGCAACGAAGCTTCATGCTCCGTTTTCGTCCGCGCGACAACTCCCCGTTCGCAACAGCACTTTACGCAAAAGGCTCTACTCTGTACTTCGATATTATAATACCATATTCGACGGAAGAATGCAAGCATAATTTGCACAAAGAGAAAAATTATGACTCAAAGAGGGATTTTCCCCACCAATCGGGGATAAGCTCACCTAATCTGATCGTAGTCCTTGTTTCAAGATCGGTGAGAATTTCAATATCCGAGCTGTTCTTATCTAACTGCATCATATATTCGCGGCAGGCACCGCAGGGGGATCCAACTCTGCCATCCCACAAAACTGCGACCACTTTGTCGATCTGATGTTCACCGTTCGTGATCATATTAGCAATGGCATTCCGCTCGGCACACATACCGAGGGTGGATGCGGTATCGATGCAAACGCCGACGTAGATATTGCCTGCTTTGGTGAGGATTGCCGCGGCTACACTTCCTGCTTCAATGAAGGGAGAGATGGTTCGCTCATTCTGCACACGGCGTGCTTCGTTGTAGAGTTTTGTCCAGATATCCATATATTGTCCTTTCTTATTTTTGAAGAAGCTGATCAGCTAATGTAACTACATCTGCCGGAGTATTGGCAATGGCATTGGCAGCATCGAGGTCACCTTCAGCGGCATATCCCCATGTGACAGCAATAGATGCGATATTGCAAAGCTTTGCTCCCTCGATATCGAATTTGGTATCGCCGATCATAACAGCATGCTCAGCTGCAGCATCCAACTCAGACATGGCGCGAAGGATAACATCCTTCTTTTCCACATGGCTGCCATCGAGACTACTTCCCGAAACAGTGGTAAAGTATTCAGCGATGTGGAACATATTAAGCACCTGCTCGGCAAATTCCTGGGGTTTTGAGGTGGCAACTGCGAGAATATAACTGCGGTCACGGAGCGAGGACAGCATCTCCGGAATGCCGTCATAGAGTGCATTTTCAAAGATACCAATGCTGCGGAAGCGCTCGCGGAATTTGGCGACGACATCCTTGCTTTCTTCCTCAGTAAAGCCGTATACCTCGCAGAAGCGGCGTGCAAGGGGAGGACCGATGAAGCTGCGGAGGATTTCAGGATTTGATTCCTTAATGCCATAATGATCGAGGGCATAGCAGACACTTTTTGTGATTCCCTCATATGGATCGGTAAGAGTGCCATCCAGGTCAAAAAGTATAACTTTTTTCATGAGTTCCCTTTCATTTTATATGATGATATTCGGATTTACAAGTATTATAACTGATTTTTCCATGTGTAATGTGAAAAGAAGGGGCTGTTTCAAATGTTCCATTTGCAACAGCCCCGCCACAAAATCTTTGATTTTGTGGCGCATATTGATTGGTTTTCGGGCATAAAATGCCCGAAAATGACGGTCATTGACCGGCAAAATCAATATCCAAGGGGCTGACGCATGCAAATGCGACAGCCCCTTCGATATATTAGAGTTTGAAGTAGTCAACACCCGACTTAAAGAGAAGCTGATCCTTATTGCCGGGGACATTCTTGGCAACATTGGTGCCGATACGTTCGCTGTGACCCATCTTACCAAAGATACGTCCGTCGGGGCTGATGATACCCTCGATAGCGTAATCGGAAGCATTGGGATTATAGCGGATGTCCATGGTGGGATTGCCGTCAAGATCTACATACTGGGTCGCGATCTGACCGTTTGCGGCAAGCTCACGGATAAGAGCTTCACTTGCTCTGAAGCGACCTTCACCGTGGGAGATGGCGATGGTATGGAGATCGCCTGCATTGACACCTGCCAGCCAGGGAGACTTGGTGGTGGCGATGCGGGTGGTAACCATCATCGACTGGTGACGCTTGATGCTGTTGAAGGTAAGAGTCGGGCAGTCGGGAGTCATTTCATCCATGATTCTTCCGTAGGGGAGCAGACCGCTCTTGATAAGTGCCTGGAAGCCGTTACAGATACCGAGAACAAGGCCGTCACGCTCTTCAATAAGGCGGGTAACCGCTTCCTTGATCTTGGGGCTGCGGAGAACAGCGGTGATGAACTTACCCGATCCGTCGGGCTCGTCGCCGCCCGAGAAACCGCCGGGAAGCATAAAGATCTGGGACTGATCGATGAGCGCCGCGAATTCTGCGATCGACTCATCAAGCATTGCCTGATTGAGATTACGAAGAACAAAGATTTCGGGTGCACCGCCTGCACGGTCGAAGCTGCGCATGGTGTCATATTCGCAGTTGGTGCCGGGGAATACGGGAATGATGACGCGGGGCTTTGCAAACTTGGAGCCGGCTACAACAGCGGGGCGTTCGGTGCAGGTGAAGGCTTCAACCTTTTCGCATCCGATGCCTGCAGCCTTAGTGGGGAATATCTGCTCGAGAGGAGACTTCCATGCTTCCTCGAGGTCTGCAAGGGCAATGGTTTCACCGTTCAGCTTAATCTCGGCAGCCTCGGTGGTATGGCCGAGGAGAGTTCCGTCGAGAGTGCTGCCTGTTTCAACAATGAAAGCGCCATAGCAGTTCTTGGTGAGGTCGGCAATGCTCTGTGTGCCTTCATATGCGAAGCCGATGCCGTTACCGAATGCCATCTTGGTAATGCCTTCAGCAATACCGCCAAAACCAAGGGTATATACCGACTTGACGCGGTTCTCGGTGATAAGAGCGGTGATCTTCTTGAAGAGTGCCTTGAGAGAATCGAAATCGGGAAGATTATCAGCTGTATATTTGGGAGCAAAGTAGTACACCTTGCTGCCCGCAGACTTGAATTCAGGGGTAGCGATATCACCGGCTTCCATTACGCCGACAGCGAAAGAGACAAGTGTGGGCGGAACATCCATCTGCTCGAAGGTACCGCTCATGCTGTCCTTACCGCCGATAGCCGCGATGCCCAGCTCGCACTGTGCCTTGAAAGCGCCGAGAAGTGCTGCTGCAGGCTTGCCCCAACGGGAAGGATCATTCTTGGTACGCTCAAAATATTCCTGGAAGGTGAGGTAGATTGTCTCATAAGGAACACCTGCTGCAACCAGCTTGGATACAGACTCGACAACTGCAAGCAGTGCACCGTGATAGGGGCTCTTCTCGGAGAGACAGGGATTGAAGCCGTATGCCATCAGAGAAGAAGTATCGGTTTCGCCCTCGAGGACAGGAATCTTGGCTGCCATATACTGAGGCTGAGTAAGCTGATACTTACCACCATAGGGCATGGTAACGGTGGAAGCACCGATGGAAGCGTCGAAGCGTTCAACAAGACCCTTCTGCGAGCAGACATTGAGGTCGCTCATAAGAGCGGTCAGCGCTTCCTTCACAGGCAGAGCTGCCAGCTTATCGGAGAGTCCGTTCAGAATATCGTCGCGCTCAACAGGAGTAATATCGATATTGGTATGCTTGGGTGCACCGTTGGAGTTCAGGAACTCACGGGTGAGGTCAACGGTGGTCTGACCGTTCCAGAACATCTTCAGACGAGGCTCTGCGGTAACTCTTGCAACAGGAGTTGCTTCGAGGTTCTCGCGGTTAGCCAGCTTGATGAAGAGTGCCTCATCCTCGGCACGGATGACAACAGCCATACGCTCCTGGGATTCGGAGATGGCAAGCTCTGTTCCGTCGAGACCTTCGTACTTCTTGGGAACACGTGAGAGATCAATTTCAAGTCCGTCGGCAAGCTCACCGATAGCAACAGAGACGCCGCCTGCACCAAAGTCGTTGCAGCGCTTGATAAGACGTGTTACCTTGGGATCGCGGAAGAGACGCTGAAGCTTGCGCTCTTCGGGAGGATTACCCTTCTGAACCTCGGCACCGCAGGTAACGAGAGATTCAGCGGTATGAGCCTTAGAGGAGCCTGTAGCACCGCCGCAGCCATCACGTCCAGTTCTGCCGCCGAGCAGGATGATCACATCGCCGGGAGCGGGGACCTCGCGGATAACATTTTCAATGGGAGCGGCACCGACAACAGCACCGATTTCAAGACGCTTTGCCACATAGCCGGGATGGTAAAGCTCAAATACGCCGCCGGTAGCAAGACCGATCTGGTTGCCATAGGAGCTGTAACCGTTTGCGGCACCGGTGGTCAGCTTAGACTGAGGAAGCTTACCGGGGATGGTTTCGCTGACAGGAATGCGGGGATCACCGGCACCGGTAACACGCATCGCCTGATACACATAGGATCTGCCCGAAAGGGGGTCACGGATCGCACCGCCGAGGCAGGTTGCCGCACCGCCGAAGGGCTCGATTTCGGTAGGATGATTATGAGTCTCATTTTTGAACATGAGGAGCCATTCTTCCTCGTTTCCGTCACGAAGAACCTTGATCTTGATGGAGCAGGCATTGATTTCTTCGGATTCATCCATATTGCGGAGAACGCCGGTTTTCTTGAGATACTTAGCGGCGAGGGTACCCATGTCCATGAGAGACACATTTTTCTCGCGGGCACCGTAGACGATCTCGCGCTTGGCAAGATAGTCCTCGAAGGTTTCCTTTATGTACTCGTTGCCGATCTTTACCTCATCGATAGCGGTGAGAAAAGTGGTATGACGGCAGTGATCCGACCAGTAGGAGTCAATGAGACGAATCTCGGACATGGTGGGATCACGCATTTCGGTGTTGGCAAAGTAGTTGCGGCAGAAGCGGATATCATCCTGATCCATAGCGAGCGCATACTGCTTGATAAAGGCGGCAAGTCCTTCCTCGTCAAGAGAACGGAAGCCTTCCATCACAGGAACACGCTCGGGAGCTGCATGGTCAAGGTCGAGGGTTTCGGGAAGCTCAAAGGAAGCCTCGCGGGATTCGACAGGGTTGATGACATACTTCTTAATGCGATCGAATTCTTCGTCTGTGATATCACCGCCGATGATATACACCTTAGCGGTACGGACGGTGGGACGCTCGCCCATGGTTGTGATCTGGATACACTGAGAGCAGGAATCAGCTCTCTGATCGTACTGACCGGGCAGGTACTCCACGGCAAAGAGACGGGAGCCGTCCTCATAGGACAGAGCGCCATAGGTCATATCGGTCTGGGGTTCGGAGAAAACGGTGTACTTTACTGCTTCGAGTGCCTCAGCAGTGATGCCCTCCACATCATAGCGGTTGATGATACGGACACTTGTAATGCCCGGGATGAGCAGGTTGCGGATAAGGTCGCTCTTCATTCCGGAGGCTTCGATGTCGCAGCCTCTGCGTCTTTCGACAAATACTCTGAATACCATTAGCTTTTCACTCCATATAATTTATCTTCATTGATTTTGCTCAGTTTGACATTGACCGTTTTGCCGCGGAGGTCGCGCTCCGAGGTGAAATAAACCGGCATAAAGTTTGGGGTATGTCCCCATGAAAGATGCTCTTTTTCGCTCCAGCCTTCAACGAGCACCGGCATGATCTCGCCTCGTTCGGCATAACGGCGGTACACCACCTGCTTCTGCTCTTCGGCAATCGCAATGAGCTTTGCGGCGCGGTCGTTTTTGACATCCTCCGGGATTTGATCGGGCATCTTATCAGCTTCGGTTCCCGGGCGTCTCGAATAGGTGAACACATGGGTATGAAGCAGTCCCAGTTCACGGACAAAGGAGCAGGATTCCTCAAAATCTTTCTCGGTTTCGCCGGGGAAGCCGCAGATCACATCGGCAGTAAAGGTAACATCCGGCATGATCTCGCGGATGTAAGCGAGATTTTCGCGCACCTGCTTTGTGTTGTAGCGTCGGCGCATTCGGCGGAGAGTTGCATCACAGCCGCTCTGCAGTGAAACATGGAAGCTGGGCATCACATTACCTGCCCGCAATGCTGCATCTGCGAAATCGGCTCTCATAGATGCAGGATCAAGAGAACCGAAACGGACGCGCTCAAGATGATCGAGGGCAGAAAGTGCCTCCATCAGCGCGGGAAGTCCGTAGCTGTAAGCCGAGGTTTCAATACCGGTCAGCACAATCTCGCGGTAACCGGCATCAACAAGCCCTGCGGCTTCGGAGATGACATCTGTGATAGGCTTCGAGCGGATAGGACCGCGCACAGAGGGAATAATACAGTATGCACACTTCCCTTCACAGCCGTCCTCGATTTTAATATAGGCACGGGTGCGCTCACTGTGATGGATGGTCATGGGTTCAAATTCTGAATCCTTCAGATCATCGACGAGCAGAATGGGAGATGTCGGTTTAAATCCGCCTGCAATAAACTCGGCGGCTGCTGAGATGGCTGCAAGCTTGCGTTTATTTCCGCAGACAATATCAACGCCTTCAATCGCCGCTGCCTTTTCGGGGAAAGCCTGAGCGAAGCAGCCGGTGACAATCACAAGTGCATCGGGATTTTTTCGAACAGCGCGGCGGATCATCTGTTTTGCCTTGCGGTCCGATTCAGCGGTAACCGTACAGGTGTTGATAGCATAGATATCACAGATGCCGTCAAAATCGATGACGGTAACACCCAGATCGGCAAGCGCCTCAGACATTGCCTGACTCTCGTATTGATTGACCTTACAGCCCAGCGTACAGATGCCGGCGGTAAGAGAACGATTCGATTGTGACTGCTGTTTTTTCAATATAAACCTCACTCGCAAACTTCAATACTATTATTTTACCATTTTTCTTTCAATTTTTAAAGTGGTATTTTACCCGTTTATTGAGCTCTGTAACGGCACATTTTAGGCTGTTTTGGCATAAAAATGATTTATTCGGCTCCGACAGCACATCACAACCTGTTTTATTATAACATATCGAACCATTTCGGGTCAAGATACTTTGTATAAATCCCATTCGATAATCGAGCGATTTTCCATAACGGCGCAGGAATACAGAAAAAGGCACCTGCCGAAATAGTACTGCTGTACCTAATCGGCAGGTGCTTGGAGTGTTTATCAATCAGCTGTTATGAAAGCCAGCTGTCGGGTGTCTTGCTGTAATTGCGGCTCTGGGTATCACCATTACCCGAAGAGCTTCCTTCGCGAACGTTGGCACCGTATTCGTACAGACGAATAGCCAACTGACGGTTATATTCGATATATCCGTCCTTTGCCTGAGTATTCATCAGGCTTGTAATCGCAGAACGAAGGGTTTCAAGCTCATCTGCTGTGAATTCGTTCGGGAAGACAGCGGGAATGCCTGTGGCAAAGAGCTGTGTAACCATCTCCTTAGCATGATTCTTTCCCTTGAACAGAATATAGGATCGCAGATAATCCACCTGAAGGAAGGATCTCTCAATATTTGCTCTCTGCTCGTCGGTTTCTGCCTTTGCCAGCGCATCTGCAAAGAGTCGGTCACCCTCGCTGACAATACGTGCCTGCGGAATGGTGTACCAATCTGCATACTGATACCAATTAACCGATTCATAGCTGCGAATCATATCGGCGGTCAGTCCTTCGGGAACGGTATCAACAGGATTGTTTTCAACATCCACAGTGCTCATATCATATACATCACGGGGATTCGACTGCATACCCACACAGGTGTCAGCAGACTCTTCCTGCATAACCTTAATATATTCACGGATGCTTTCACCGCCGGGACCGTAATAGTCCATGATGAATTCCATCATCAGTGCCTCTACTTCCTCGTCGGTCATATAGGGATTCCAAAGCATTTTCGCAATCAGATAGCTGCGAAGCTCACCGAATTCCACGCTGACTGTCTCATAGTTGCCCTGCTCAAAGATGCACTTTACGCCACTGTCGGCAAAGAGACGGATATTGCTGCGCAGAACCTCAAAGTTGGGATAGCTGAGCGGATAGTTATAATAGTTAGTGGTATAATCCCAAATGCCGAGGGTATCGGTCAGCTCAAACCAGCCATGCAGCGTCTGATAGAAGGGATTGTACGGGCTGAGCTTACAGTCATCACATGCATTCAGCGGATGGCGGAAGCATTCCTTGGGAGTGCAGAGCTCCACGATGACATTATCCGCAGGCTTGATACCTGTCGGCACAACGTTGGTACCGCGATATGCAAGGGTGTGAATCATAACATCCGGATATTCTTTTGCGATATCTGCAGCAATGCGGTTCAGGAAGGTCAGAAGCACACCCATGTATGCTCCGTGCTTCTCCTCCAGAGCTGCACATTTTTCACAGCGGCAGTAGCTTTCGTTATCTGCCATGGAGACGTCAATAAATGCTGCGTCGGGTGTTTCAGCCAGCGATGTCATTGCCCAATCAAGTATGCACTGATAGATTGTCTCATCCGAGAGACAGGGCTGCCCTCTGGTGTATAAGCCGCTTGCACTCAGAACATAAGGCATAGAGTGAGCGGGATATCCGCCTGCCCAAAGAGCGCCTCCGCCGTATGCCTCATCATAGGAACCCCATCTGCGGTGGTTGATCTTGCGCTTGGCAGCAAACTCACTGCCACTCATGCTTCCCTTCAGATAATCGGTCCAGTATACGGTTCTCTGTGTAAAGGTGGGGATCTGTTTATCCTCTTCGACTGCACCAAGAATAATTGTCTTATTTTCGGGGACCTTCTCAAAGGAGGCAGTATAGAATCGACATCCGAGATAAGATTCAAGGAACTCATAAACTGCGTAGAGTGCACCACGCTTTTCGCCGCCCGTCAGGAAGAGGCGATGAGAGCGGGTCTTGATAACTATTCCGTCATCGCCAAGCTCGGCACGGTCAAATTCGCCTTCCTTTTCACGGTTGGTTTTGCCGACAACAATCTCCTTCTTTGCGGGAGCTGTATCGTCGGTAACAATGGGAAGCTCAACTCCGGTGATCTGCTTCAGATACTTCTGCAGCTCAGTGGCCGCTGTCTGCTCGGTTATGTAAGCATCTTTTGCACGGACAATCACGTACTCGGAAGCTCCATCCACAAACAGCTGAAGCTGATCAACATCCTCCTCCACCTCTTCGGTGACGGGAGCTGTGGTTTCATCCGGCACTTCGTTTTGGTCATTTGCACTCTCATTGTTGCAGCCTGCAAGCATCGGCAACAGGAGCATTACGGCAAGAAGCAGATACAGCATCGTTTTCTTCATCGTTTTCATGGGAAAGGATCCTTTCTTTTGAATTTACAGCGGAATGCATTCGTATTATCCAGAGCGAATGTATACATACCAATTTATAGGTCTTGATATTTTTAATATTTCTTTCTCTTTTTTTACGAATCGCCGCATGGGTTATTATAGCTGTTTTCAGTCTATCACATATTTGTTTATCTTACAATATAGATTTTTTATTTCTCTTGACATAATTAAGAATAAATGTTATACTGAATTATCAGGTCAAGGAGGTGCTTATGCGCTACATTACCGTTTCCAGTCTGCCAAATATTCGATTTGCACATTCCTATGAAGCAGACGTATATGACCGCTGTCTGCATCAGGATAACCGTCCCATCGAGATTCTCTATGTTACCGAAGGATATCTGGAGATGTTTTATTGCGGCGAGCATTTTATCGCAAATAAGGGCGATATCCTCTGTATGTTGTATGAGAGCGATCCGATTATGCACAGCGCTGCATACCATTCTCACCGCACAGTCGGCTTTTCTATCGATTATACGCAGAGCGATACCGATTCTCCGGGTGCATTGCTGCTCCCCGGCGTAACTCCCGCCTGCCCGCAAAGCGAAGATTGCCAGCGTCTGATGATGGAAATCGCTCGTATGAACTCGCTTTATCCCGAGGACACGATCTGCTGCGGAGGATTGTTTTTACAGCTGCTCAGTAAGCTCAACAACATCAATCGTACCGCACTTGCGCCAAATAAGGAATATCTTTATGTTAAACGTGCCAAAAAGTTTATCTATGACCGCATCGGTGTTCCCATTCGTCAACGGGATGTTGCACAGCATTTAGGCATAACTCCCGAATATCTCTGTGCTGTTTTCAAAAAGAGCGAGGGAATTCCCATCATGCGATTTATTAATTCTGTCAAGCTGACCAATGTACGCTCACTGATGGAAAAGGAGGGACTTTCTCTTGCACAGGCATCCCATCTTTACGGATACAGTGACCCTAATTATGTCAGCCGTCTGTACAAGCAGTATTTTCATATTAATATCACAGATGCTGTACAGAAATATCCCTACACCAATTACGAAAGGTATAAAATTCGACTGCCCATAAAAACCGAGTCGAACAACAATTCCTGATAGGCTGACAGTAATCTTCTGAATACCACTTGAAATCCTGTAATTTTTATAGTATAATGATCTAAGTAAAACAAAACAGCTCCAAATTCATCCATAAATCGGAGGTTATTATGAGCACACTTCATATTATAGACCATCCCCTGATTCAGCACAAGCTCTCCATTATGCGCGATGTCAACACAGGTTCTAAGGACTTCCGTCAGCTTCTCGATGAGATTGCCATGCTGATGGGATACGAGGTCACCCGCGATCTGCCGCTGGATGACATCGAAATCGAGACTCCCATAACAAAAATGACCGCAAAAGCCATCTCCGGAAGAAAGCTTGCCATCATTCCGATCCTGCGTGCAGGTCTGGGTATGGTAGATGGACTGCTCAACCTTGTCCCGGTGGCTAAGGTTGGTCACATCGGTCTCTACCGCGATCCCGAAACGCATCTTCCGGTGGAATACTACTGTAAGCTTCCCTTTGACATTGAAGAACGCATTGTTATTGTAGTCGATCCTATGCTGGCAACCGGCGGCAGTGCATCCGATGCAATCACCATGCTGAAGAACAAGGGTTGTACCAATATCAAGCTCATGTGTCTGGTTGGCGCCCCCGAAGGTGTGGCAAAGATGCAGGAAGATCATCCCGATGTGGATATCTTCATTGCAGCGCTGGACGAAAAGCTGAACGATCACAAGTATATCGTTCCCGGTCTCGGTGACGCAGGCGACAGACTGTTCGGCACCAAGTAAATATGAAAAGGGCTGTCGCATTTGCCATGCGTCAGCCCCCTGATATTGATTTTGCCGGTCAAAGACCGTCATTTTAGGGCATTACATGCCCTGTAACCAATCAATAAACGTCCCCAAATCTTCGATTTTTGGGCTGGGCTGTTGTAAATGTTCCATTTGCAACAGCCCCTTATTTTTTATTCCTGTATAATCACATGCTTCCATGCGAAGGGGAGAAGGTCGGATATGCACACCTTCACAAGCTTACCTTCGTCATCATTGAGGATAACCTTAATACCGGGAGCATATTCCAACAGCATCTGGCGGCAGTTGCCGCAGGGAGAAATTACACCGTTGGGTGCTTTCTCATGCGCAGCGACAATGGTATCAAACTCGCGCTCACCTGCGGAATAGGCGATCCCCATGGTGATATACTCAGCACAAGAGCCGTGGATTCCGTCACAATTGACACCGGTGTAAATATGCCCATTTTTACAGCGGACTGCGGCGGCAACTGTGTGGTTATAAATGCCGTCATCAAAATTTCGTGTAAGATTTTCAAGAGCAAGCTTAATAAGCTCGCGATCCTCCGGAGTAATGGGATAAAAGGTCATAATAAGACTCCTATTTTGGAGATGTTATAATATTTGTTATGTTGACTTACTTCTTCATATTCGTTTCGAAATTCGAGCTCCGCTCGAATTTTGGGGCAAGGCTCACGTTGTTCGCACAGGCTGCATGCCTTGCCTTTATACTTCATCCGCATTATACATGTACAGCGGTATAGGCAACCATGTGCGCAGGGGGGTGGCTGCAATTTCGCGAAGCGGAGAGACAGCACCGAAGAGGAAATTCATCGCTTCTGTGTGGGTGAGCTCAAATTCGGGCGGCTCATCATAAGCACAAGAAGCATCCACATCCTCCACCTTGACACTTCCGTCACGAACCAAGATGCGCAGATATTCATCGCGAGCTTTGCCATGGATGAGAAGTACCGCTTTTCCGTCTTCCAGCCAGCTTGAGCAGGATTTCAAAGTAAGGAAAGCTTCGATGACCCGTTTATAGTTGAAAACCGAATAGCTGGCATTGTTGTGGAGACTCATGGAATCACAGAAATCAGTCATACGGGATGCCATTTTGGTTTTACAGCAGGGAACCATGACCATCATGCTGTTTAACTGATGATGGTGCATGAAATCGCAAACGAAGTCTTCGATATATTTTTCGCCCGAAAGAATCAGCTCGGTGACGGTATCACCGCTGTGAATAGCATATCCTATAAATCGTACTCCATTATAAATCGCGGTTAACGTACGGTGCCATGTTTTTGCCACATCAAAGAAACGGATATTTCCCTCTCGCTCACAGTACATATTCTGGTCATCATGAAGCGCACAGATGGCAGAAAGAGCGCTGTCAGAAGGATCGGTGATCTCACGGAAAGTAAGTTTTACCGGACGTTTGCCGAAGCGATGGGTAATATCATGGGAAGCAAAGCGGAAATGATATTCGGCGCCTGCAGGTTCATAGGAGAAGTATTGATAGCGTATGCGTCTGCCGCCCAGCGCAGTGAAGTCAACACCATCGGCAATCATATCCTCGACCGCATCGTTCATAAGGTCGCGCATATAACCGCGGGAGCGTGCTTCATGGATAACGGCAACATTTCCGATGCCGCGGCATTTGAGTGTTATATCACAGACATGGTAGATGTCATCGTAGGCTCCGACAGCAGCTTTTAGATTACCGTCTTTTTCGCGGATCACATAGTTGGATGCACAGGGATTATATTCGGGCTTATAGAGCTTGGGCAGCAGGGAGAGAAAGCCTCCGTCCTCACAGTTGAATTCAAAGCTGCGATTGATGAGGGACATATATTCGTCGTACATGCTGTCGTCACCGCGTCCGCGGAAGATGACTTGATTTGCCATGGAAACCTCCGGATTAAATTGTTTTTTACATCATACCATGTTCGGGAGAAATTTTCAATATTTCCTTTAAAGAATGTTATTTAATTTGTCATTCTTTTGTGATAGAATATAAGTAATTATTCTGATTCAAGGAGTTTTCGATGGCACTGCCGATGACACATTTGCTATGCGCCCACCGTTATGCACTGCTGCATGCGCCGGAGCTTTACCATACACCCGAATTTTATCTCGGCTCAATTGCCCCCGATGCCATTCATATGCGTGAGGGCAACACACCTGAGGACAAGCGTGTATCCCATCTTTTGGCGCGCGGAATTCGACGGGCAGAGGAATACATGCCGCTGGTGAGGGATTTTCTTGCGAGGTATAACAATGCTTCGGAAAAGGCACGAGCGTTAGCCTTTGGATATGGACTGCATGTGGTAACCGACCGTATATGGGTGGATTACTATTGCGAGAATTGCCCCGAGCTTCTTGACGACGAAGGAAAGACGATAAAAGAGCGTTATTACAATGACACCGATCAGGTGGACTTTCTGCTCTGGCAAAAGGATAAAGCGCGACCGTTTCTATGGGAAATGCTGAAGGCTGCTGAGGCATACGATACAGCCGGACTGACATCGGAGGAAATTGACGGCTGGAGATATCGGACGCTCGATTATTTTGAAGGAAAAGAAAGCGAACACAGGAATGAAATTCGTTATCTGACCGAGGAGCGAGTAAAGAAGTTTATCGACAGTTCTGATTTGCGGTTGGATGAATATATGACGCCGCTGCTTTCAAGGGAGAAAATGACAGTATGAGAGAATTTATAATCAATAAAAACGATGCGGGACAGAGACTGGACAAATTTCTTACCAAAGCAGTAAAAGCACTTCCCACTTCGCTGATGTATAAGTCGATCCGCACTAAAAAAATTAAGGTGAATCGCAAGCGGGCAGAGCTTTCCTATATGTTATGCGAGGGTGATACGGTTCAGCTCTTTCTGGCGGAAGAATTTTTTGCTGAAGACGCAGCAGAGAAAGCATTTACCAGGCTGGAGCCAAAGCTGGATATCATATATGAAGATGAAAACATCATGCTGCTCGACAAGCGGCCGGGAATTGTGGTTCATCCCGATGACGGAGAGGAGATCAACACGCTGATCGGGCATATAAAGGCTTATCTTTACCGTAAAGGTGAATATAATCCCGAGTCGGAGCTGTCCTTCACCCCCTCGCTCTGCAATCGGATTGACCGAAACACAGGCGGTATCGTCATTGCAGCCAAGAATGCAGAAGCGCTGCGAATGATGAATGCAAAAATCAAGGCAAACGAAACGACGAAGAAATATCTCTGTGCGGTGCATGGCAGGATGGAACGAGAATCGGGAACATTGAAGGGATTTTTAACCAAGGACAGCGGCAGGAACACGGTAACTGTTTACCAATCAGCCAAAGAAGCTTCCCGGTTTGGTAAGGCGAAGGAAATCATCACCAAGTATCGGACTCTCGATTACAACGGCACGCTGTCGCTGCTTGAAGTAGAGCTTGTGACGGGGCGAACCCACCAGATCCGAGCGCACATGGCATCTATCGGTCATCCGCTGCTGGGTGACGGGAAATATGGCGTAAACCGCGAGGACAAACGTGCAGGGTACAAATTTCAGGCACTCTATTCCTACCAATTGAGCTTTGATTTTGTGACCGATTCGGGCTGTCTTGAATCCCTGCGCGGAAAAACATTCCGCGTGGATAAGGAAAAAATCTGGTTTTTAAAGGAATTTCGGTAATGGTTTATCTGTTGATGTTTCTGTCGGGAGCTGCAGCTGCATTACCTCTGCTCTTCCCGAAACTGTTTTTTCTCTCCTGGTTTGCTGTTGCTCCGCTGATTGCGGTTATGATTCGCCGTATCGAGCGGGGAATGACAAAGCGCGGAGCTTACTTCATGGGCTTTACATGGTTCGGAGGATATTTTTTCTCGATTTATCATTGGTTCTGCTATCTCTACCCCATGAAATTTCTCGGTCTGTCGCCGGTGATGGCGGTGTTGACCATTGCAGTCTGTTGGGTGGGACTGACAGCACTGCAGACCTTTCAGATGGGATTTGTCACACTTGGATTCCGTCTTGTATGCAGACGAAGATGGACCGCCCCTCTGCTTTTTGCCTTTTGCTGGATGATCGGCGAGTGGGCGCAGACCAAGACCTGGATGGGAGTTCCCTGGGCAAGACTGTCCCTCTCTCAGACCGGCTTTTTGCCCAATATACAGAGTGCTTCGCTCTTCGGATCGATCACGTTGAGCGGTGTGATCGTGCTCTGCAACGGACTCATTGCGCTGGCTGCTCTGGCTGTCATTGAAAAAAAGAGGCGGATCCGCGCACTTCCACTCGCCCTCGCGGCACTGATGATTGTTGCGGTGAACTCGGGTTATGGTGCGATTCGGCTCAACAGTCTGAATCATGCTCCAAAAGGAGAGCCTGTACGCGTTGCGCTGATTCAAGGAAATATCTCCACCGATGACAAGTGGGCTCCCGGTATGACCGAACAGTCATTGGAACTTTATTTACAGATGACGCGCTATGCATATGAGGACTATCAGCCCGATCTGATTCTATGGCCTGAAACGGTGATTCCGACCAAGATTCTGAATTCCAAAGCGATGACCGGTGCTGTCCGCTCATGTGCAAGAGAGCTTGGCTGTGTCATTGTGGTCGGTGCCTTCACAGGGGTAGAAAATGAGAAAGAAGGCGATATCGATACCTACAACTCGCTGATTACCTTCAATGCGGATGGCAGCATATCAGAGGAAATATACTCCAAGCGGCGGCTGGTCCCCTTCGGAGAATTTCTGCCGATGGAAGACTTTTTCCGAACATTCCTTCCCGTGCTCGCAGATCTTGGGAATCTGGGAGGCAATCTGACAGCCGGCAGGTATCCTAACATTATCTCCACTGATGTGGGCAGCCTGGGAGCGCTGATCTGTTTTGATTCGATCTATGAAACGCTCACTCTTGACTCTGTGCGTGATGGAGCACAGTTATTGCTGCTCTCGACCAATGATTCCTGGTATCGGGATTCGGCGGCAGTTTATCAGCACAACGCCCATGCAAAGCTTCGTGCGGTTGAGACCGGACGCTGGGTGGCGAGAGCTGCAAACACAGGCGTTTCATCGATCATTATGCCGAGCGGTGAGGTGACAGGAGAGCTGGAGCCGCTGGTAACCGGCAATGTTTATGGGGAGGTTTATCTCTCGGATGAGGTAACGCCCTATGTGATGATCGGAAATGTCGGCGTATATCTTGCCTTTGTGGGCTGTGCAATCGCTTACTTTTCTGAAAAGCTGGCAGCGGCGATTAAAAAAAGCATAGAATAACTTATCAATCAATAACTATGACCGGAGCATCCTTATAAGGAGAGTCCGGTCGTGTATTTAGTATATGTTCTACTCACGGTTGAATAATTCTCTCCGTATGCGTTATTGTTTTTTGGAAAGCTGATGGTATAATAGAATCAGAACCGGTTCAAAACAATATCACTTTTGATAAGGAGTATGACAATGTATATCAAAATCGGACAAAAAATTAAAGCACTGAGAAAAGCACGCGGCATATCTCAGGAGATATTGGCGCAATACCTTGGAGTAACCTTTCAGGCTGTCTCAAAATGGGAGAATGAAGCCGCGATGCCCGATATCGAGATGATCCCTGCGCTGGCAGCATTCTTCGGGGTTTCGACAGACGAGCTTTTTGATTTTAAATTATATGAGCTCGAAAAGAATATTGATGCTATTGTGACTGAGCACAGAAAGCATTGGGATGATAAAGCAGAATGTGAGAAAATTCTTCGCGATGGATTAAAGAAATACCCCGGAAACGAAGTTTTATTGAACTGTCTGATCGGCGTGATTCCGGTTCCCGAGCGCGCCGAGGAAGTGATCGGCATTTGCAGATCGCTCATCGAAGGCACGAAAAGCGACGAGGTGAAGTATGATGCATACAGAATCCTGGCAGAAACCTATAAGGCAGTCGGTGAATATGCATCGGCAAAGGATGCGGTCGAGCAGATTCCCGAAATATATTTTACCAAGCTGCAGATAAAAGCCTTGCTGCTCGATGGCGAGGATATGTTTGAAGCGGCAGTAAAGCAGAAATCGCTCTCTTTTGAGCATCTTCTCACCATGCTTGCGCGGCTGGCAGACTATTATTCCGCAGGGGGCGAATATGATAAAGCAAGGATTGAGTTAAAAACCGCTCTTGCTGTTTACGATGCCTTCCGCGACGATTTTGCAACCGAGTATACGCACAAGCTGTATGACTGTTCCGGTGAACTAAGAAATTCGCTGATCGAACGGCTTGCAGCGATTGAAGATATGGGATAAAAACAGGTCTGCCGCACATGGGGGGAATCGCCCCCTGTGCGGCAGATTTATTATTTTTCAATTCTGTCGAAGCTGAGCAGAATTTTCGCGCGCTTGACAGTGATATAACCTTTCCAGTTTTCGGTGACCTGTCTTGACACATCGCTGTCAATGCCCCAGGAAAAATTGGGATTCCAGATGCCCTGTTCGTCGATCGTATCCAGCCAGTATTCGATATTTTCCTCGATACCGCGGCTGACGCAGTCATACCACATGGAGTCGGGAGAAGATACGAAATCGAGGGGAGCGAAGGTGTACTCCTGCCACTTGGAAGAATCGAAGCAGGTATTTTCAAGGATGCGGCGCTCCATGGCGGCGATAATTTGGTCTGTAATCAGCGGAGAGTCGATGGCGGAAAGCTGTTCAATGAGGGCGATGATGTTCAGCGAATCATGATCTCCGCAGAATTTTTCGCTGACAAGCAGAGCGAAGCAGTCCTCCGCGATCTTCATGCCAAGCGTGCGCTGACTTTCACTGCCATAGCGGATCATAGCAGAAGCGACCGCAGCGCAGGGATTTGGGCTGAAGGTTGTACAGGGAGCATAGCTCCACCAGGGCGCGTGAGGATAGTCCATAGCTTCCCTGGGGCAATCCTCCCAATATTTCGGGATGCTCTGAACGGTGTTCTCAAAATAGCGCAGGATAGAAGCAAACCAGTCGCTCCTACAGTCAAGATCATAATCGTACGCTTGAAAGATGGCTTCGGCGGTGGGTATTGCCGCTGAGAGAGGACAGATCACGTCCGGCTCAAAGCCGCTGCCCATGCCTCCGTCAGAATTTTGGTAGCGAAGCATTTCTTTAACAATGGCATCCTTGGAGCCGCTGCCAAAAAGATAGTTCCACTTAGCTCTGTCATAAGGGCGGGCGTTCTGCTGCATCCATGCGTCCATGGTACAGAGCTGTTTTTGAGTAAGTTTTCTCATGCAAGCACCGATGAATTAAAGCTTGAAGGTTTCGCCGGGCTTGACGCTGACAGCCTGATCGTTGATTGTAAACCATACCTCGATGGCGGTGGGATTATATACCATGGTGCGGTCGGTGCTGACGCGGAGTGCTTTGGTCGCATTGATGTAATCGACGATTTCGATATTGGTTGCGTACCAGGTATCCTCACGGTTTGCAGCAGCTTTTGCGAATTCCTCGATGACATGCCAGTTGTTTGCATTATCGAATTCATAGCTGTGCCCCCAGACATAGAGGAGGCGCATTCTGCCATGCTTATCGAAATCATAGAGATGCTCGAGACGATCCATCACATTTTCGTTGTGGTGGCAGGTGGGATGCCATGTGAGAAAATCCTGGGGAATCCCAAAGCCTTTGGTGGAAAGCGTGGTACGGGAATATTCCATGCCTGCGGTTCGGCAAAGATCGATAACATGGGAATTATAGTTGCCGAAGGGATAGGACATGCCGCGTACAACATAACCGCAGGCGGCTTCAAAGGTGCGGCGGTCTTCGATGATTTCCTCCAGCACCGAAATATCGGGATTGTCGGTGGGGAAAGGATGGGTCACCATGTGGCAGGAAACCTCATGGGTACGATAAACCTCGGGAATCTGATCGGCAGTGATCACATCGCCCATGCCAAGACGTCCCGAATTGAGGTGGAAGGTTGCTTTCAGTCCGTTTTCGCGGAACAGCTCGGCGAGGCGGATATCGGCAGCTCTGCCGTCATCATAACTGAGGGTGATGCAGTGGTGTGCTCCACCGGGGAAAAGATTGTATTTGATTACGTTCATAACAGTATTCTTCCTTTCGGTAAGTATTGAATATAGCATAGCATGGAATTACGAACACTGTATGAACGAAAAAGAAGATGATGCAAATTGCACCATCTTCTCCGCTGTTATTTTGAAAAATCGATGACACCCAAATTGCTCATCGGGTCTTGGTAGTTGTAATTTTCGGGATGATATTCGCAGGTCATCATCATCAGCGATATTGTGATCTCGGTGCCCGGTTCAATCGGAACTGCGGGAAAGTCGGGATCGCTGTGGTCTGTAATAAAGGTGCCGCGCTCGTGATCCATATTCATGTTAAAGACATTGATGCGAGCGTGATCATTCTTGATGTGTGTCTGCCCGTTCATATAATCGACCGCGCCGTAGATATAGTCATCCACATCGAAAAAGCTGATATGGAAGGTCGGGTCATCAATATGATTCTGAATATCATAAGTGTACTGTAAGCCTTCCTCCGAGTTGGTGACAGAGGTGACCTTGAGGGTGAAATATTCGCTGTCGTAAACGGTGAGATCAACTTCAATGGTTTCGCCGACTTCGGGCAGGGGGAAGGTAACTTCGGGAACATCAGAGGTGATATCGTAATGGAAGTTGAGATTAATGCTCTTGGGCATCAGCTTTGTGATGCCTTTATTGTAGCACTTCGATCCCACATCCATGACGCCGCTGCTGCCATTTCGGTTATTATCTACCCCCTTGAGGATTATAGAACCGGCAATCATTCCGTATTCGTCGGTTTCGGTAACGGTGGCTGCGATACAGTGAGCGCTGACCGACGCTGCGTCTGATGCAAGCTCCACTGTGAGCGGATCATAAAATTCAGCGGCGATAAGGTTGGCTGAATCGGCAACAGGAATGGCGGCAAAGGTTTTATCCTCACCAATGCGGATTCCCTCCACGCCTGCGTATTCGGATTTGTTCAGATCTGTGAGAGGAACGGTAACCTCATTGCCGCTGTTGTCTCGGATAGTGATCGATTCTGTCGATGGAACATCGGGGTAGATGTAGTTGGAAAAGCCTTCGGTTGCCATACCGCCGCCTCTGTGCTCAATAAGGCTTCCGTCGGCAGCAACCACATAGACATTATCCAGCTCAGCGGGAACTCTGCCGTCAACAGTGCCGATAATACCCATGGATGCGGGACGCCACACCCAGATGTTGGCTTCCTTATGATCGCCGTAATCGGTGACCAGGATCGCGTCGATGGTGCCCTCTCCCAACTTGATCTCGCCTTCCGAGATATAGACGCTCATGCTTCCGTCATCGAGGATGCCGACTCCGGGGACAAAGTAGCGCATACCGATGGCGGCAACACCCACGGTGAGCACCGCAAGGCAGAGGATGGCGGCGGCAAGCATGGGGAGCTTTTTAAGTGAGATGCGCTTCTTTGGTGTGATATCGGCGGCTTCATGGATATATGCTTCGTTAATGAAGCCAAGGGCTTCATTCAGGAGATCTTTTTTCATAACAGGTGGCTCCTTTCCAGATGTTGTTTTAATTTTCTGCGGATGCGGTACAGTCTGACATTCAGATTATTTTCGCTGATATTCAGCCTTGATGCAAGAGATGCCATACTGTCACAGTACCAATAGCGGCGGATGAAGAGAATACGGGAATCGGCATCCAGCTTTGCAAGAAATGCATTGATGGCTTCGGCAAGAGCCTGCGCTTCGATGCTGTCCTCGGGCGTTTCGCCTGTGGTAAGGAAATCTGCAAGCTCATCCAGCGGCGTTGTGTTATGTACTCTTTTGTCAGCATGATGGCTGTTGTACCGATTGATGGCAAGACCTCGCGTAACCATGGCGGCATAAGAGCAAAGGGACTGGGGTTTAACCGGCGGAACGGTATTCCAGACCTTGAGCAGAGCATCGTTGACACACTCTTCCGCATCCTCGGATGAACGGAGAATATTTTCAGCGATGCTTCTGAGCAGTCTGCCATAGGACAGAACAAGCTGAGCGATTGCAGACTCATCGCGATCTTCCAGCATGCTGATGATTTCATTATCCTGCATTTGGTCACCTCCTTCGGTTGATTGAGCGCTCATTTATTATAACAGAAAAGCACAGAAAATCTTACACTAATAAAAGAAAAATCTTCATTTTGCAAATTCTCTTTACATTTTTTCCATTTTGATGTATAATGGCGGCAGAAATAATGCCGCATCTGTAGCGGTAGTATTACAGGAGGAAATGATGCTTTATTATCTGGAACACGCATATCTGGCTATTGAGCAGCAGATCGCTGCGATCGGAGAGGTTCATCATGACAATCTCGCCGAGGCCGGCGAGAAAATCACACAGGCTGAAGCAGCTGTTGCCTCGCTGATGGAAAAGATGCATTTTACAGACAGCGATGCTCAGGATTACGGAAAATACTACTTTTTACTGGTACGCAATATCTTTTTACTGGAGGATGCAAGAGAAGCCTATAACACCTGTCTTGCCGAAGCGGAGCGCGGTATTGCAGTCTCACTGACGGCATCTGCAAATGAAACAGATCCCGGCGAGAAGGTCGTCGTTACCTATGAGGTTCGCAACATGGGAGCTGCTGCCGCTGACTATTCCTACTCCATGACCTATCCCAAGATTTACGCCGCTCTTTCGGAGGAAAGTGCCCCCATAAAAGGAAAGCTTCATCTTGAAGCTGGCGAGAATACACAGATGACCTTTGTGCTGACGGCACGTGAGGGCGGTCTGCTGCGTGTGGAAGCTGCGTTATGCGATGCCGCTGGTGAAATGCTCTCTGAGCGCAGATTGGATGTGCAGATTATGGGCGCCGGCTGCTATCTGGGTACCACACACAGCCACTCCACAGAAAGTGACGGTAAGGGAACGCTGGCACAGAACTTCCACCGCATGATCAAGGATGGCATGACGCTGACCTACACCGCGGATCACAATGTGCAGACTGATAGAAGCGGCTTTATGAGAGCGATGGAAAGCTTACAGAAGTGCGGCTACCGTTTTGCCGCCATCAAGGGCTGTGAGATTACGGTTTACGGCAACAACGGACATCTGCTCTCCTACGGCAATACGCTTACCTTCCCCGAGCCGCCGCGGACCCGCGGTCCCGAAACGATTGACAACTGGAACCGCATCATTGACGAAATCAACGCTGCGGGCGGCTATTCCTACATGGCACATCCGTTCAGCCGCTGGTTCAACTTTACCGGCTTTGCCACTGACTGCGAGTCTACCGATAAGATGTATGAGGTAACTTTCCATAAAGACATCCTCGATCTTTATACCGAAATGACCGGCATCGAAATCATCAACGACAGATATGTAAACAAGGGAACCGATAACGATTATGCCATCGCCTACTGGGATCGCATGAACTGCAAGGGCTACAAAAAATATTTCTGCAGCGGCGGATCGGACGGACATGGCTTGTCACAGCTTTCCTCTGTTTACAATGGATTCCTTTTAGAGGAGCTGACTGCAGAAGCGCTGGAAAACGCATACCGTAACGGTCATCAGTTTGTAACTACAGGTCCCGAGCTGCGTTTTACCCTGGGCGATAAGTCCTTCGGTGAGACACTCACCACAGATGACAGCAAGGCTGCGCTGACAGTCGAAGCATATGTCAAGGGTGGATATCTGACCGAAGTTATGCTCTACGATTACGCGATTGATGCAAATGATCCTGACGGTGCATATGACAACGGTGTTCAGACACTGCTTTATGCACATACCGAAGGAAATGAGCGCGATCACATTCTCTGCACAAAAGAGCTCAACGTCCGTCCTGATCATTTCTACCGTGTTGCCGTCCGTACAAACGATGCGGAAAAGGTAGCGTTCTCCAACCCCGTATGGGTAAGGAGAACATAAGCAGGGCATTTTCAGTGATGAATCAATTATAGAACATGAGAATCCCCGGCAGACCGTATCGGTTATCTGTCGGGGATTTGTTATTATTCGAAATGATGAGATAGCGGGTAATCAAGTGTCCTAATCATCACGATCTTTTTCGCTCTTGATGATCTCGCCGGTGATGGCATCAATATAATATTCATAATCGTATTCACCTGCTTCAAAACTAATCTCGTAGCCGACTCTGCCATTGTCAACATCAAGCTCGCACTCAAGATCCGAAATATCAGATGCAGTGATACCGGCGTGGGAGAATGCTATAGATTTTGCACGATCTGCACCGATATAAGTGGGCGCCGCAGGCTTGGTTTCGAGAGCGTTGGTCTCGGCGGGAGTTGTCTGTGCGGGGGAGCGGTAATCGTCATCGCGATCTTTATCGAAACAAAGTACCTCACCTGTGAAGGCTTCGATCTTACAGTCGTATTCATATCCGCCAGCTTTAAAGTCGATCTCGTAGAAGGTACGACCGTCATCGCACTCAAGCTCGCAATCATATTCGGTGATATCGGCTTCGGTGACACCTGCAGACATAAGGGCAGTAGATTTTGCAGCTGCTTCGCCGATATAGTAAGATGTTGTTTGGGAGGGTTGGCGTATAGCTGCTGCGGTATCGGCTGCAGGCTTGGTTTCAGGTGCAGATACAGCACTGTTCTCTGTTGAGGTTATGGGGCGGCGGTTATAATCATCGTCGTGCTCTTTGTCGCTTCTCAGAATATCACCGTTTTCGGCATCGATATCGTAGTCATAATCGTACCCGTTATATTCGAAATCAATGTCATAGATCATCCTGCCGTTTTCATAATCCATATCACACTCATATTCGTTTACCGAGGCTTCGTCGGCGCCGACATGATCGAGAGCGATAAATTTCGCATTATCGGCTCCAATGTATGCTTTGACACTGGCTTCGCCGAGGGAGGATACACGGTTAAAGATGTTCTTATCGCTGCCTGCGAGAAGATTGAGCTCATTGATCGAGAGGGAAACAAGCTCATCGAAGGTATGGAGACCGCTCCGATTGACGAGCTGGCGGATGAGCTCTGCCTTACCGCGTGTGATACCATAGGTTTCTGCGAGGATATCAAGCTCTTTGTCCTCGGTGATAGTCTGACTGAGGACAGCGCCGCTGAAGATTTCGTTCTGGAGGAGAATATTGATTTCGTTGGCGAGCTTCTTTTCGAGGACTGCGCCCTTGGCTTCATTCTTGGTATCAACACTGAGGAGAATGGAGTTGGAAAGCTCGGAGATATATCCGTTTCTCAGCATGGAGCCGATGAGCGCATTGACAGTGACATCAAGTGTGCAGCCGACAAAATCCATTTCACCGAGGACAACTCTTGCATCATCGTTAAGGGGAGCAACGCCGAGTACCCTTTCTTTGCTGTTGACCTCGATTTCGATGCAGGGGTTGACATCGAGAGAAATTGTTGCAGTGACGAGATTTTCGCTTCTGTAGGCATGGACACCGAGAGCTGATCCGACAACAAGAACAAATGCGGCAGCTGCTGCAATGATTTTTCCTGCGAAAGTATGATAACTCTTCTTTTCTGTATACATAATGACCGTTCCATTCTGTCTGCTTTGACAGTCCGAGAGGATCGAGTCGAAAATATCGGGAGATGCATTCTCAAAAGCTTGCCTGATTCTTCTTTCTGTATCCTGATGCTTCATTCTGTTCGTCTCCTCTCTCAAAATATTCTTTCATTTTCTTGAGTGCGCGATGGTATTTTGAAAGCACGGTGGGAAGCGGCAGCTCCAGCATGGCGGCGATCTCGCGGTGTTTCATACCGGACACGGCATGGAGCACAACAATCTGGCGTTCTTCTTCGCCAAGACCCCCGAGACATTCCGCGATGATCATACGATCTTCATTTGATAAAGTGGTGGAAAGCTCGGTGTGACTGTCCCAATCCTCATCGGGGATATCGACATGGCGCTCGCGGTGTCTGGCATCGGCGCGAAGCTTCATGTAACAAAGATTGCGGGTGATGGTCATGATCCATGCCATCGGTTTGCCGGCACTGTGATAAGAAGATGCCGAGTTGTGGATGCTGATGAAACAATCATGAAGAACATCCTCCGCGTCCTGTGCATTTTTCAATATCGACAGAGCGAAGCCAAAGACTGCACTTTTAACTTCGTAATACAGCTGTGAAAGTGCGTCTCTGTTCCCAAGCGCGATGCGAGCTATGCACTCATCAAGCTCGTCATCCTTCATGGTTGGCTGTAATCCACTTACTGACATCAGGTAAACAGGCAACATTGGCTCTTCGCTCCTTTCAAATAGTTAATGCTGCAGGGAGTGATTTTATTGCACGGATCATAATTATTATTATATCGTTTTCAGAAGTTTTTTCATATACGGTTTGTAAGAAAAATATGTACAAAAATCAAAATATGGGGC
The DNA here is from genome assembly GCA_017399105.1 of Clostridia bacterium. GTDB lineage: Bacteria > Bacillota > Clostridia > Oscillospirales > CAG-272 > RGIG1743. Next base: position 73,705 of record JAFQEJ010000014.1, on the reverse strand, counting down.
TGTTGCAAATGTTTCATTTACAACAGCCCAGCCATAAATTTTCGATTTTGTGGCGTATATTGATTGGTTTCAGGGCGTAAAACGCCCTGAAATGGCGGTCTTTGACCGGCAAAATCAATATTCAAGGGACTGTCGCATGCAAACGCGACAGTCCCATTTAATGCTATTTTTATTCACATTATAAATTTTATTTGATGAAATCCTTGATCTTGAGCGTGTTGTAAATCTCACTCATGCGCTGGTCGTAACGGACGCATTCAAAGCAGTCGAGGGTGAGAATTTCGTTTAAGCAAACCTCGCGCATACTGCGGTTGCTGTCGAGATCGAGGGCATCGATTTTACTCTTATTAAAGGTGAGCAGATTGACCAGCGGCGACATCTGAGGTATGATCTGGGGAAGATCGTCGTAACAGGCAGCACATTCGGCGGCAGCGGTAAGATAAGCGAAGGCTCCATCCTTATCACCGGCGGCAGCTTTAATCTCGGCAATGCGGCAGTTCAGCTTCATCATTTCCACATAGCCAAGCATGAAATCGCCCTCGGGATAGATTGCCGCACGCATATTCAGCGCCATTTTGCAAAGCTTTTCGGCGGTTTCTCCATCAACTTCGGCAGTGTCAGCATATTCTATGATCGAAGCGGTCAGACGGTCGAGATAGGCAGCGATATTCTCCTGGATGGCACGAAGCTTGCCTTCGCCCTCAGAGACATGGGGGAGCATATCCTCACGGGAGGAGCTTCTGCCCGGAAGAGTACGGGCGATGGCACGGGCATGCTCCACATCGTGCAGATCATCATAATAATGGAGACAAAGGACGCGCTTTGCTTCGAGGCGGATGGCGTCATCGGTACAGCCGGAGAGAATATCCTCCGAAATAGAGAGGATTTCGGGAGAGAGGTGTTTGATGGCGGCAGGACGGTTGCAGCTAAGGTAGAGAGCATACATGAGCATACACTTCAGGCGGTAGTTCTTCGGAAAGTGGACAAGTCCCTCACGCATGATACCCACCGCATCGGCGAGGTTACCAACGCTGATAAATTCCTGAAATTTCTCGATGTATTCACGGATTTTATCCGAATTATCAAATTCATCCATGCACATGAGCAGGTCACAGGTGACCTCAAAATAGCTCGCAATGGTAGGGATCAGCGCAAGAGGGGGCAGCTCATCACCGCGCTCCCAATGATCAAGGGTGCGGCATTCTATGCCGAGAAATGCGGCAAACTTGTCCTGAGTAATACCACGCTCGGTGCGCAGCATTTTGATTCTTTCGCCAATGTTCAGTTCCATTTGTTCATCCTCACTTTATTTATGTAATGTTTTATTCTTTGAGCAGCTCTGCCAGCTTAGGTGTAACGCCGAAAAGCGCACAGGCAGCGTTATATTCATCCAGTGCCTTTGACTTTTCTGCACCCGACTGTCCGAGATCCCGCACGGCGCGGAGCATAACATTCTTTGGTGTTTCCTCGGGGTCAATGAGCTCAAGTGCGCTGACTTTATAGCCTTCGGATTCCAGACGAAGTGCACGAAGCGCATCGGTAGCTGCATCGCAGAGCTTCTGCTTGAGGATGGAATGCTTCTCGATGAAGGCAAGCGGCGGGCAGTCGATCTGATGCATCATTTCGTGATGACAGCAGGGGGTCGAGAGAATCACTTTTGCCTGCATGCCGATGGCTTTTGCGAGGACAATATCGGTGGCAATGTCACAGGCATGGAGCGAGATGACCAGATTGCAGGGGATATCGGGCTCAAACAAAGTGATATCGCCGCAGATAAAGTGCAAATCATCGAAGCCGAGACGCTTTGCTGCGGCGACACAGTATTCGATGACATCGGTTTTAAGATCGACGCCGTACATACGGATTTTGCGGGCTTTGATGGATGTGAGGTAATAGTAAACCGCGAAGGTGAGATAGCTTTTTCCGCAGCAGAGGTCACAGACGCAGAGCTCCCCCTCAGAAGGCAGCTCATGATATATATCGTCGAGAAGCTCAAGGAAGCGATTGATCTGGCGGAATTTGGATCGTTTGCGATCGATGACTCTGCCGTTTGCGTCCTCAACTCCGAGTTCAATCAGAAAATCATAGCGAGATGCTTCGTCGAGGATATGATGCTTTTTGCGATCATGACTGCGAGGAGCGACAGCTTCACCGATTGATTTTATTCTATTGATCACCGTAATCTTGCCCTTTGCCGATGACAGAACCTCACAGTCACCGCCTGTAGTGAGAATATTTAGCTGACGGTAGCAGTCGGGAAGCATGGCAGCGATTTCTGCGGCAGCTTCGGCAGCTTTGATATTGCGGTGGAGTGCTTTTCCGTCGCGCATGAAGGACTCAAGCTGAAGCACAGTTTCTCCGCCTATGGTGAGCAGTCTGCCTGTGGTTTTGAGAACACTTTTATCCTGCGGTTTGCTGAGAATCAGCTTTTTGAGACTGCCTGCTGATATGGTGTCGGTAAGGATGGTTTGGATTTGTTGTTGTTTCTGTTCCATCGGATGCTCCGTTATTGTAATATAATCATTTATATTGTACCGCATCTGTGCACATTTTGCAACATTTTTTTGAACTTCAGCAGTAATGGCGCTTGACTTTCGGGATTTTGTCCCATATAATAATGGTATATTCTGATTTTGTGAGGTATTTATGGCAGAACTGCGGAAAGGGCGTATCATCAAGGGGCTTGGCGGACTGTACGATCTGCTCATGGAGGACGGAGAGATGCTGTCCTGCCGTGCGAGAGGACATTTTCGTCATGAGAACATCACACCGCTGGTGGGGGATAATGTCTCGGCGGAATGCGATGGAGAAACCACATCGATTGCAGAAATTCTGCCGCGAAAAAACAGTCTGATCAGACCGCCGCTTGCCAATCTGGATTATCTGTTTATTGCTGCCGCCGCGGCTCATCCGGCACCGGTGCTCGAGACCATCGACAAGCTAACGGCGATTGCATGCCACAATAACATCAAGCCGGTGATTATCATCACCAAGTGCGATCTGGACGGAGCTGAGTCTGAGCGAATTGCGGAGATTTACCGCAGAGTTGGATTTGACACCTTTGTAACCGGACACGGCGCCGAACTCGGAGAACTGCGAAGCTTTGTGGATGCTCTGCCTGCCAATTCACTTTCGGCATTTGCAGGTGCATCGGGCGTCGGAAAATCAACGCTGATGAATCTGCTCTTCCCCAAGCTGGAGCTGCTGACCGGCACACTCAGCCGTAAGACAGAGCGTGGACGGCACACAACCAGGCATGTACAGCTTTATCGCTGCGGCGAGGCATTCATTGCAGACACGCCGGGCTTCAGCATGCTGGATTTTATTCGGTTTGATTTTTTTGACAAAGAATCGCTTCCCTACACCTTTCCCGAATTTGAGGAATATCTCGGCTACTGTCGATACACCAAGTGTACCCACACCAAGGAGGAGGGCTGCCGTATTCTTGAGGCAGTGAAGGAAGGCATTATTCCCGAGGAGAGGCATGCCAGCTATATGGCGCTCTTCGGAGATTTAAAGAATAAGCATGCCTGGGATAAGAAGTAACCATATCGGAGTTTCGGCATATTCTGTAGTGAGAGTTCATTCTCTTTGTGAGATTCTCAATACGGAGGTGGCATATGAAGATCGTCGTGTGGAAATCGCCCAGACTGCTGGCGCCCTTATTACGGAAATTCTTTAAGATCAAAAAGAATACATAATGCATAAACGAGACTCTGTCCGGTTGGATTGAGTCTCGTTTCATTTATTCTGAGATCATTCGTATTTTTTTGAGATGTATTTGTAAACAAGCTTTTCTGCAATAAGCTGGAGCAGCAGATATCCGCAGAGGATATAGAGAATAATATTGGTGTTTACCAGGATATCCCATGCCGAGAGAATGATTAGGATCAGCATGACAGCGCAGATGATATACTGACCGAATATGTATGCACACCGCCCTGCTCTGTCTCTGATTTTCACTCTCAGCTCATCCTGCTGCTCGATCGATTCTGATTCCAGCATGGCATCGCGTCGGTTTCTGTTTTCGGGCAGATTCCACCAGCGATATTTGTCGATCTTCGAAATCCCGAGGACAAGGCAGTATCCGGTCCCCCAAACAAACATGGTTTCCAGCGTTGTTTCGGTCAGCAGCAGAGCTGTCAGGCAGACTGTACCGATGATGCAGGAAATGATCCCTGTTATGAGATCACGTTTTCTCATTTACATCGCTCCTTTCATAGATGAAGATTTCTTCGATGCTTATTCCGAAATAGTCGGAGATGGCAAATGCCAATTCCAGAGAAGGATTATATTTTCCCGTTTCGATGGAGCTGACCGTCTGTCTTGAAACGCGGATTGCTTTTGCAAATTCGTATTGACTTACTCCCTGCTCCTTCCGAAGCTCTTCAACTCTGTTTTTCATGCAATCACCGCCTTTGTGACAAGCTTCCTTTACATATATGATAGCATGATATAGACATTTTGTCAAGCTTTCTTTACATTTTTTAAGGAAGAATCGGAGCATGAATCAGAGAATCGGTTGTAATATCGTAATAGCGATTCTCAATGAGCATACAATAATGGGGGCTTCCGCTGCCGTCGAAGAGGAGATAGATGGGAGTATCGGAAGGGAGCACCGGCTGGGGAAAGGCTCCGCGATTGGCGGCATAAGAGGCGGCATCAAGGTAGATTACACGGGCGGTATCGGCGAGGCAGGATATTTTAATGCGGCTGGTATAATCAAGAAGGCTGCCCTCGGTGTATATAAACTCAGCGGTAAAGATATGATTGGTGAGGTAAGAAAAGATGGGGGTAAGACCGCTGTAGCCGAAGCCGGCGAGATAGTCGCTCATTCGGGTGAGGAGAATGCTCTGTTCAAGCGGTGTACCTGTGGAGGTGATATCGCGGAGAATTCTGATTGGATATCCGCCGTTTTTAGAGATATCAACCTGAGCATTATCGCACCAGAAGCTGTAGACCTCCACAGGAGAAAGCTTATTTTCGCTACAGGTAAGAGTAATCTCACTGCCGAGGAGAGACTGAGCCTTCTTTTCCGCTTCACGTCTGGTGAGGGGAAGCGCTTTTCTAGTGAAGCTGCTGTCACCGGTTTGTAATCTGCGGCTTGATGCATTATCGCAGTGGATGAGCGGAAGATCTGTAAAAAGGGACTCCAGACGGCTCGATGCCGTGAGATTTGTGAGCGAGGTAATGAGGATATCCTTTGCTATAGCTTCATGCTCAAGCAGAAGGAGGATACGCTCGGCTTCGGTGATGTATTCGATGAGGAGATTCAGGGATGCGGCATCCGACGTGGGGATTGAGCCGAATTCATCGAGGCGATCAGCAGCATATTCGCTGAAAGCGGCACAGCGCGATGCACAGTCGAGCAGCCCTGTGAGAAGGCTTCGTTCACCGTCAAAGGTAAGAATAGCATCTTCCGTGAGACCGGCGGCATATTTTATCCCGGCTGAAAGACTTTTTGCAGTTTCGGCACCGGATGAGGATGCAAGCGCTTCCATAGAGTCGCGCAGACTTGTGACCGCTTCGGTGAGCGAGATGAGACTGCGGGTAAGGCGGTGGTCTTCCTTTGTTTGAATATTATTAGTGAGAAGGCGCCAGGCGGTCATATAGCAGATCAGCATGATAGCACTCACCGTGAGAAAGATGAGGGCACGGATATAGGGACGGCGACTTTTTTGCATCTTCTTGCTCCTTGCTTGTACTTTTCTTGACAAAGCGGTCAGTATTTGATATAATAAGTATTGTGAAGTTTTATGCTCTTTAGACGGCGGTATGCCGATATCAAGAATTTTACAGGAAAGGGATTCTTATGCCGCTTGACAGGTCTGCTCTTGTGGGAAATGAAAGACTGCTTGCCTATCTCGGGGACGAAATTGAGCTTGGCAGGCTATCTCACGCATATATTTTAGAGGGGCCGGATGGCTGCGGTCGGCATACGCTGGCTCTCTCCTGTGCAAAAGCGCTCTCTGAAGGGAATCCGGCGGCAGAAAAGATTGACCGCGGTAGCTCTCCCGACATCTTTGAGCTGGGACTTGAGGGTGATCGAAAGACGATCGGCGTGGAGCTGATCCGCTCGATTCGCGAGCACGCCTACATCAAGCCAACAGAGCTCGACATCAAGGTTTTTATCGTTCATGATGCCGAGCTGATGACACCGCAGGCTCAGAATGCACTGCTGAAGCTGCTTGAAGAGCCGCCTGCAGGAGTTTATTTCTTTCTGCTCTGCAGATCGGCATCTCTGCTGCTGCCGACAGTAATTTCCCGTGCGCCGGTGCTGCGGATGGAGCTTTTTAACGAGGGTGCGCTGGGAGATATATTATGTGCACGCTCATCCGATGCGGCAGGCATGCGTGAGAGTGATCCGGACAACTTTATGATGCTGATACGGGTAGCAAACGGAAGTGTAGGTGTGGCGCTCGATATGCTGGAGCGGGGCATCAAGGGAAAAAGCGAAGGATATTCTGTCATCTGCTCGCTCTTTGACGCAATATTCGCAGGACGGGAACGATTCACCATGGCGGTGATGGGACTGCCTTCCAAGCGGGACGAGCTTCCGGCTGTCATCGGTAATATACGGGCAGCGATCCGTGACATGATTGCACTGAAGTACACAGAAAATGCGGAGCTGAGCTTCTTCCTTGATATGAATGAAGCTTCGGTCATGAGTGACCGTTTTGCACTGTCGACACTGATCATGATGGACGAAGCTGCCGGAAAGATTGCGGCGGCGCTGGAGAAAAACATTAACCTATATTGCGCACAGCTCATTCTTGCAACCGAGCTGTATGACGCTTACTCGAAATAGAATCAAGGAGAACACGATGGTGGATATGAACAACGAAAAGGGCGAGATCCTCGTAACACCCGAGGAAGCGCTCGAATTGGATATTGAAGAGCAGCTGGATCAGCCGACTGCAGAAGAAGCTGACGCGGTCGCAGAGGAAGCTGCAGAGAATGAGGAAGCCGAACCTTCGGAATACGAGATCGTTGGCATTCGCTTCAAGAAATCAGGCAAGATTTACTATTTTGATCCCGACGGTATCAAGCTGACCGAGGGCGGAAATGCCATTGTGGAGACAGCGCGCGGCGTGGAATACGGCAGCGTAGCCCTCTCCAACCGTACGGTTAAAGAAAATGAAGTTGTGCTTCCTCTGAGAAAAGTGCTCCGTGCAGCGACACCCGAAGATGAAAAACGTCACGAGGAAAATATTGCACGTGAGAAGGAAGCATTCGATCTTTGTGTGGCGAAAATTGCCGATCACAAGCTGGAAATGAAGCTGATTGATGTTGAATATACTTTTGACAACAATAAGCTGCTCTTTTATTTCACAGCTGATGGACGCATCGACTTCCGTGAGTTGGTAAAAGATCTGGCTTCGGTATTCCGCACACGCATTGAATTAAGACAGATCGGTATCCGTGATGAGGCGAAGCTGCTGGGCGGTCTCGGTATCTGCGGCAGACCCTTCTGCTGCTCCAGTTTTTTAGGCGATTTTGTTCAGGTTTCGATCAAGATGGCGAAGGATCAGAATCTGTCGCTGAATTCGGCAAAGATTTCGGGTGCCTGCGGCAGATTGATGTGCTGTCTTCGTTATGAATACGATATCTATGAGGAAGAGCTGAAGAAAACTCCCAAGATGGATTCTACAGTGCGCACGCCCGACGGTGATGGCACGGTGGTAGAGGTGCGCCCTCTGGCTGAGCAGGTGAAAGTAAAGCTTTTCAAGGATCCCGATCAACCGAAGGTATATCATCGCGACAGCGTTTCACTGAAGGCTGCGGGAAAGGAAGATAATAATCTTCCCGATGATGAGGAACTTCGTCAGCTTGTAGATACCCTTGAGGAGGACGAAACACCCAAGGGTGAGCATCCGAAGCAGGAAAATAATGAGGGCAGACGCTCACGTTCGGATCGCAGACGCGGAGGCTCCAAACGCACCGATAAGCCTCAGGGCGAAAAGCAGAACGATAAGGCGGCGGAAAAGGCAGCCGATAAATCTGAAGTAAGACCTCAAAGTGAAAAGGCACATGACAGCAAGGCTGCTGAAAAAGTGCAGGATGAAATAAAGGACAAGCCGCTTCAGGAGAATCTAACTGCCGGCTCATCCGATGACGGTGAAGCTGCCAAAGAAGTCCCCAGAAGAAACAGAGGAAGCCGTGGCGGTCGTTCGCGTCAGAAAAATCGCAGCGGGGTTATTCGCGATAACCGCTCTGCGCAGGATGGCGAAAAGAAGCAATCCGGCGGCGAGAACAAGGAGCAGAAGCAGCAGCGCAGACCTCAGCAGAATCACAAGAATCAGAACGGTGATAATCGCAATGACAATGCGAAACCGGATGCTCCCAAGAATGAGAGTACAGATAAGAAACCGCAGGTTGACGGTGAAAAGACGCGCAATTATAACAACCGCCGCAGAGGTTCGAGACGGGGTCATGGGCACGGACACAGCAATGGCGGCAATGGTGAAAACGGCGGTTCTGCTCCCGCAGGCGGCGAGGGCAAATAAAGTTTTATTGTGATGATTAACTGATAATTTTATTTTGTGTATTGATTTTTTACTAAAGTTGTGATAAAATATCTGTAACGAAACGAGAAGAATTTATTTTTCCCTTTTTCGCAATTTTTATACGGAGGTGTAACCCATGGCTTATAAAATTTCCGACGAGTGCATCGCTTGCGGTGCATGTGCAGGCGAGTGCCCTGTAGACGCTATTTCCGAGAAGGACGGCAAGTACGTTATCGACGCTGATACCTGCATCGACTGCGGTTCCTGTGCTGATGTATGTCCTGTAGACGCTCCCGCAGCTGAGTAATTCGATACTTTGGCGGAAGCGCCCAAGCGAAAAACACCAAGAAGGATGGCGCATTCCTGCGCTGTCCTTTTCTTGTTTATCAATTTTATTCAAAATCTATATACCGAAAGGATTTAATATTTATGTCCAGAATTCTTCTGATTTCCGATGTACATCTCTGTCATGCAAACTGGTACGGCAGAACCTCTGAGGCTCGTCTTGAAAAGATGCTGATCGATATCAACGAAGAGCACAAGAAGCAGCCTATTGACATGATTCTCATGTTGGGCGACTATTCGCTCGACTACTGGGAATGCCCCCCTTACGGCACATACAGCGTGAACGGCATCAGCAACACACAGCGCTTTATCAAGGAATTTGTATCCCGCTTCCCCTGCCCCGCTTATCTGCTGCCCGGTAATCACGAGCAGTACACACACGAAGACTGGGAAAGACTGACCGGCTTCAAGCGTCAGTTCAGCGTGGTTTATGAGAACAATCTCTTCCTGATGCTCGACACCTTCGGCGACAACCTCGACTCCAAAGAGCACAACCATGGCACCTACTCCTTCGGTGATGTGGACTACATTAAGGCTGAGATGGCAAAGCATCTCGGCAAGCGGGTCTTCCTCTGCGCCCATGATTTCTTTTTCGCCACCGAAACCGAAGAATTCAAGAAGCTTGTCCGCGAGAATGACAATATTCTGGCACTCTTCGGCGGTCATACACATGTTTCGCGCATTGAACCGATGGGTCCCGAGCTGGGTAACAAGTGCCTCTTCCGTACCGGTGAGTATTCTTATACATCTGCTGCTTCGGTTGATGAATCTGTATGGGGCTTCCGTGAGCTGATTCTCGAGCCCGACTGTGTATCGACTGCATATATCATTCCTCAGAATGAAATCAAGCTGAAGGATCAGATCATCAACATTCCCTATCATAAGCAGGATGATGCAATCATTAAAACGTTCTGATGTTCCTCCCTGCCTACGACGAAAAGCTTGAGTGTGTCAACTTCGGTCTTGAAATTCTGCAGAAAAAGCGCGGATTGACTTATGGCACCGACGCTCTCCTGCTGGCTGCTTATGTGAGAGGACGTACCTCTGGACGCGCTGCCGATCTCGGTGCAGGAAGTGGTGTGATCGGTCTGCTCTGCGCAGCAAAAGAAAAGTTCCGACAGATTTATTCTGTGGAAATTCAGCTCGAATATGCCGAGCTTTGCACCAAAAATGCTGCGATGAATCGATTGGATCAGCGCATGAGCGTCATTTGCCGTGATCTGCGCAGTCTGACAGCTTCTGACACAGAAGGGGAACTGGACGCCATCATGACAAATCCGCCTTATATGACGGTAGGATCGGGCAAGCGCAATGAGGACGACGGGAAGTACATTGCCCGTCATGAGGTATACGGTGGGATCGGTGACTTTTGTGCTGCGGGAGCGCGACTGCTCAAGTGCGGCGGAAGCTTTTATGTTGTCTACCGTCCTGACCGTATCATCGACTTAATCGCTGCTCTGCGCGAGAATGGACTGGAACCAAAGCGGATGACCATGGTTTACCGCGATACAAATCACATTCCTTCTCTGGCGCTGATTGAAGCAAAAAAGGACGGTGCTCCCTCCTGCTTTGTGACAAAGCCGCTGATTCTGTACGAAAACAGACTTGAAAGCGACGATTTAAAATACATTATGGAAACAGGTAATTTCGATGAATCCTACTACCGCGCCTGATATGCAGGTTCCCGAAAAAAATAAGATACTGCCGCGCACCCTTTATCTGGTAGCGACTCCGATTGGCAATCTGGCTGATCTGTCGGAGCGGGCAATTAAAGTGCTTTCCGAGGTGGATTTCATCGCAGCCGAGGACACACGCAATACGGCGAAACTGCTCTCCATTCTTGGATTTTCCAAACCGTTGATCAGTTACTTTGAGCATAATAAAAAGGAACGCGGTGAGCAGATTCTTGCTCGGATAGAGAGCGGCGAATCCTGTGCGCTGGTGACCGATGCCGGTACGCCTGCCATCAGCGATCCCGGTGAAGATCTGGTAAGGCTCTGCGCCGAGCGCAAAATCACTGTGACCTCGATTCCCGGATGCTGTGCTGCCATTACAGCGCTGACACTGTCAGGGCTTGCGTCAGGAAAATTCGTTTTCGAGGGATTTCTCGGAACAAACAACAGCGAACGCAAAAAAAGGCTGGATTTACTTGCCCGCGAGGAGAGGACAACCATTCTTTACGAAGCACCTCATCGACTGTGTACAACACTGGAGGAATTGTTGAAGGCGCTGGGCAATCGGAGGATCACACTCTGCCGCGAGCTGACCAAGCTGAACGAAGAGGTAATGCGCACCGATCTTGAAGGAGCGGTGGCTTATTATAAGGAGCACGCACCTCGAGGCGAATATGTGCTGGTGCTCGACGGTACGAAGGATGCGGATTCGGGTACTTACTGGGATCAATTATCAGTCATGGAACACATTGAGCATCATATGGAAGCCGGTCTTGAGCGAATGGATGCCATCAAGGCGACAGCTAAAGAACGCGGTGTTTCCAAGAGCGTGATTTATGCTGAATTTGTGAAAAATTCAAAAAAAGACGAATAGTACAGCGCAATTCGGAAATGCTATGTTTTGAAAACCCGACATGGGCTTCAAATTACACAGCATGGAAAGGAGCACTATTATGCTCGACAGAATTGCTCTCGTGCTCGCCATCATCGGCGGTCTTAACTGGGGTTCCATCGGACTCTTCAAGTTCGACATTGTCGCCTGGATCTGCGGCGGTCAGGACAGCATTGCGGCGAGAGTCATCTTCACTATTGTTGGACTCGCGGCGCTTTGGTGCATCTCGCTGCTCTTCAGAAGCAATACCGATGTAATCGAATCGCGTGACTGACAAGACTGAACAATAAAATAGCGGAGCTTGGCGAATTTTATCCCAGCTCCGCTTTTTTTCGTTGATTTTTTATAAAGCACTGGACATTGTCCCAAGGACAAGTGATATACTGTATTCATAAAGCAGATGAGAGGAGAACGTATATGAATTTGATTTGCATTACCGATGCTGTAAAATTATTCGGCGTGTCATCAAAAACACTGCGTTTTTATGAATCTGTCGGTCTTCTGCACCCGATACGCAATGATGATAATAAATATCGTTATTACGACGCTGCAGCAATCGAGCGAATTCGTCAGATTCTGATATTAAGAAAGATGCAGATTCCTGTAAAAGATATCGTTCGTATTTATGAAAATGAAGATATGAGTACAGTTGTTAAAGTATTTGTCAACCGTATTGATGAGATAGAAGAAGAGATCAGCGCTCTCACCGAACTGAAGCAGATCGTGAATGAATTTCTGCAGGCCATGATGAAAAGTGGAATCACAAAGATATCTGCTCTTCCCCTGCTTTATGAAGAAATGGATAAGCATCTTGATGCGATAAATAAGCAGAATCAGCAAAATTCGCATTACCAAAAGCTTTCTGAAATCAGTGACAGGCTGACGCGTGAGCCCGACATTCGGATTCTCGAACTGCCTGAAATGCGGATGTTAACCTCTATACGTACAGATTCAGGACAATCGGATGTTGATTATTACAATGATTGGAATCTGCTTCATAATCATAAAAAATTATCCGGCATTCATTCCGGTTTTGAATATCAGAATCGATTAAATGAAACTGTGGTACTCCGCATGATGAGCGCTAATGATATCAATAATAGTCCATTTACCGAAATATACTTTGAAGGCGGATTATTTGCAACATGTGCGTTATATGTGGATGAAGATATTGGCAGTTATCTCCGTAAAGTAATATCGCATTTTGAAAGCAATTCATATTATCAGATTGATTATAAGAATAACGGTGAACTCCGGCACGAAATATTGATTGAAACGATCTTATCCGATGATGAACAGCGCGAGAGAATCGAGTTATTAGTCCCCATCAGAAAACGTCTGCCGAATCACGCGCTGTTCAATAACGGAAGTACAGTTGAAAATGTTTCACTCGATGAAATCAATCAATCAAATCCGATTTTATGGTCTGAAGATTATGCATTAAGCAGCGAAATAAGGCATATAAATTCTCCAAAATTTAGCATACCGACAGGTATCAACGTACGTTATCCTTTTCGGGTCGATCTTGCATTCCGCATGGGGCGGGACATAATTTCGCAATATGATGGCGCCGGAAGAGGGATTCCCGAAATTATAATTAGATACGGAAAAGAAGATTTTACAATATATAACAGCAGCTGCGAAGATCTGACGGTTCTGTCAAAAGGCATCAAATTTCATCAACCGGTCCTCGGAAATATATGTCACATACCGATTAAGCAAATATTCGACCCCCATGCAGTAAATCATCTGACGTGGATTATCGGTGCAAAACATTTTGCGTTTGCCATCAACGATGAGATACAGTATTGTTCGATTGACAATCCATATATGAAGATGGATCTGATGAATATGCCTGAACAGGAAATCATCATTGATACAGGACAGGGGATATTTAAGACATATTTCAGTCAGATCAGAGTATCACAGTTGAGAATTCCATATAAAACCAATATTAAAAAGGGGAGATAAAAATAATTACAAGACAGGAAAACAACCTTCTCACCGATATCAGAGGCATTATTAACGGAGACAAAGGTGAAAATTATCCGTTTGATGACTGCATGGCTTTTCTGATGGAGCGTCTGGGAGAACATCCGAAAATCACAAATTGGTATTGGATTTTTACCGGAATCACGGGTGACGGATTTGTACAGATTTATAATAAAAATGATGCCCCCTGGATCGATAATGCTTCTCAATATCTGCTGAATGCTGAATACGCTCAGTACATTTTTGATGCGGTCGGTTATGAGCAGACCTATGTGACAAGCGAGCAGCTGACCGCTAATAAGATGATGTATGTTCAGACACTGATGTCTTATATAGACAGAGGAATTCCCGTTATTTTAAAAAGAGGATATGATATCTGCCTTTATGTAGGCTATGAAAACACGGGCAAGACGCTTATATCCGCGATTCCGAAGCGATGATCCGTCGTCGTGATATCGAAACTGTTACAAATGAGGATTGGATCTTCGTCGGTGACAGAAAAAAGGAGATGTCGATGGAGGAAATCTGCAAAAACGCAGTGATCAATGTTCCGCGTTGGTTCGAACATCCCGAAAAGGACGGTGTTGTTTTCGGATCTGCCGCCTTCCGTGCGTGGGCAGACGGCATCGAACGCGGCAGATATGAAAACGATACCGCGCTTGACGATCACTACTGCAGCTTTGTATGCAATCTGGCAACCAATGCAAGCAACGGAGGAGGCGCTCCTCTTGTAATCGAAAAGCTGGCAGAGCTGAATCCTCAGTATAAGAAGCTTCGAGATCGAATGGAAGAGCTGTATGTAAGCTACAGCAATCAGGAGGATGAATACACCTGGAAGGCACTTGAAAACCTGGGCGGAGGATTTAATGTCACGCAGGAGGTCATGCGCAATAAAGAGCAGAGATCTAAAATTGCGGCAGTTCTTCGTGATGCAGCGGAGATATCGGATGAAATCCTGCGAACGGTTAATGATGCAATTGCCGATATGAAATGATGCGCTGAAAGCAAAATATCGATTTTATTTAGCGGAGCTTGGCGAATTTTATCCCGGCTCCGCTTATTTTTTGTCTCTATGCGTTGACAAAAATGTGGTTTTATTATACAATATTGGTGTATAGATTGAATTTGATTATAAAGGAGTGAGCGGTATGGCATTTTTTGATGATCTGACAAAAGCTCTGACCGAGGCAGTGGATACCACTGTGAAGGGTGCGGAAAAGTTGGGCGGACAGGCAAAGCTGAAGTATCAAATTATGACACAGAAAAAGGAGCTGGAGAAGCTTTATGCTTCGATCGGCAAAATGAATTATGAAGCTTTTAAAGCGGGCACCGACAATTCCGAGAATTTGACAGAGGCTTATGCGAAAGTCGAAAATCTGTTAGCTGCGATCGCGGCTTTGGAAGCTGATGCAGCAAAGGCGGCGAACTGTAAAATCTGCCCCGAATGCGGTGAAAAGCTTTCCAAGGAGACGATTTTCTGCCACAAGTGCGGCACCAAGCAGGAGATTGACGAATAAGCGATCCTCAATCCTCAAAACAAAGATGGCGGCAAAATACCGCCATTTTTGATGTAGTTTACCGTTATTTTATTAGGAGTTTTAAATGATCAGCATCAGTTGCGATGGCATCTCACTTTCTTTTGGCATGGATGTAATCCTTAACAATATTTCTTTCAGTCTGAATGAAAATGACAAGCTTGGCATTGTCGGTGTGAACGGAGCGGGAAAATCCTCGCTTTTCAAGATTATCACAGGCGAGTACACTGCTGATTCGGGTAATGTCTTTATATCAAAGGATAAGAGTGTGGGAGTGCTCGATCAGAATGTACATTTCGAATCGGAGAGCACACTGCTCGAGGAGGTTATGCTGACCTTCCGCAATCTCATCGATATGGAGAGCGAGCTTGAAATGCTGCATTCGAAGATTGAATTCTCCGAATCGCCCGACCCGGTGCTTGTGGCATCCTATGCATCACTGCATGACCGTTTTACACGAAACGGCGGATATGAATTTCGCGGACGTTGTCGAGGTACGCTGAAGAGTTTGGGATTTGGTGAAGAATTCTGGGATCAGAAGGTTTCGTCACTCTCGGGCGGACAGAAAACAAGACTTGCGCTGGCACGGATTCTTTTGCGGGAGCCGGATATTCTGATGCTCGACGAGCCAACCAACCATCTGGATATGGATGCCCTGTACTGGCTGGAAGATTTTCTGGCACAGTACCGTAAGACGGTTATTGTGATCTCCCATGACCGTTTCTTCCTCGATCGGATTGCGACTAAGATTCTTGAGATTGAGAATACCCACGGCAGGATGTACAACGGAAACTACACCCGATATGTGGAGCAGAAGATGCAGGATCGCGAGATCCAGATGAAGCACTACAAGAACCAGCAGAAGGAAATCGCACGCATCGAGGCTTACATCGAGCAGCAGAGACGCTGGAACAGGGAGCGCAACATTATCGCTGCCGAGAGCAGGCAGAAACAGCTCGACAAGATGGTTCGCGTCGAAAAGCCGGAGAATCTGCCAGAAAAGATAAGGCTCTCCTTCAGCAAATCGGGAGAGAGCGGAAACGATGTGCTTTATGTACGGGGGCTCGGTAAATCCTTCCCCAACAAGGTATTGTTCCGTGACGTAGACTTCCTGGTGAAGAAAAATGATCATGTTTTCATCACCGGTGCCAATGGATGCGGAAAATCGACCCTGATCAAGATCATTGCCGGCAAGATGATGCCCGATACGGGTATATGCGAGTACGGATACAATGTAAAGGTCGGGTATTACGACCAGGAAAATCAACAACTGCATGATGACAACACGGTGATTGACGAAATCTGGAACGATTATGCGCGGATGAACGAGACCGATATTCGCAACACCTTGGCACTCTTCCTCTTCAAAGGGGATGATATCGAAAAGAAGGTGTCCAATCTTTCGGGCGGCGAAAAGGCAAGACTAACGCTGGCTAAACTGATTCTGTCGAAAATGAATCTGTTGATTCTCGATGAGCCGACCAACCATCTTGATATCAACTCGCGTGAGGCACTTGAAGCGGCACTGATGGCATTTGACGGTACGATCATTGCGGTGTCGCATGACCGTTATTTCATCAATAAGCTGTCAACAAGAATTCTGGATTTCCATGTAAGCGATCATACAATCGTCGACTACAAGGGGTCCTATGCCGAATATGTGGAGTTTAAAGCAAAACAACAGGTGACAGCAGAGCAGGAGACGGCAAGCGAGGTCATCACCGATAACAAGGAGCAGTATCTTCTGAACAAAAAGGCACAATCGGATAAGCGAAAGCAGGAACGAAAGCTGAAGCTGACGCAGGAAGAGATCGAGAAGATCGAGACCGAGCTGGATGCGATCAAGCTGGAATCTGAAGGCGAGGCAGCTACCGATCATGTGCGACTGGCTGAACTCTATGAACGATCGCAGTTACTTGAAGAGAGACTTCTGGAATTATACGAAATTTTAGAGGAACTTGATGTAGATATATAGGGGATTTATTATGAGAGAATTCACACCGGATTATACCAATATTGTAAAGTCAGCTCGCAACATCGAGGCACCGAGACTGCCGCTGTACGAGCATATCATCTGTCCCGAGGTAATGGAATATGTACTGGGACGCAAATTCGCTGAGCTGATTGGCGGTGATGACAGGGATTTAAGAGAATACTACCGCAATTACTGCGAATTCTTCAGGGTCATGGGATATGATACGATATCCTATGAGATCTGCATCGGCTCGGCTATGCCGGGTGCGGGATGTCTTGGAAATCCCCAGAAGGATCCTGTGATCTGTGAGCGGGAGGATTTTGAAAAGTATCCCTGGGATGAGGTACCGGAAATATTCTTCAACAATTTCAGCCGTCATTTTGAGGCGCTGCGCGATGTAATGCCCGATGGAATGAAGGGAATCGGCGGTGTCGGAAACGGCATTTTCGAGTGTGCACAGGAAATCACGGGATATATGAATCTCTGCTACATTGCGGCGGACGACCCCGGGCTTTACGGAGATTTATTTGCCAAGGTTGGCGAGACAAATTATAAAATCTGGGAGCGCTTCATGCAGGAATACGGTGATATTTTCTGTGTTCTGCGCTTTGGCGACGATCTGGGCTTCAAGAGCAACACGCTGCTTTCGGCAGATGATATCAGAACCCATATCATTCCGCAGTACAAAGCGATTATCAATCTGGTACATTCTTACGGAAAGCTTTTCCTGCTCCATTCCTGCGGCTGTATTTTCGATGTGATGGAAGATCTGATTGCTGCCGGAATTGATGCAAAACATTCCAATGAAGATCAGATTGCACCCTTCCCTGTCTGGGTTGAAAAATATGGCGAACGAATCGGCAACTTCGGCGGTATTGATACCGATGCGGTCTGCAGACTGACCAAGCCCGAGCTTCGTGAATACATCACCGATGTGGTAAAACAATGTACCGGACATGGCGGTTTTGCCTTTGCCTCGGGCAATTCGATTCCCAACTATGTTCCGGCTGACAATTATATCAGCATGGTAGAGATTGTACGAGAGCTGCGCGGCGATTTTAAATAATATGAATTTGAGAGTGTCTGAGTATTCGGGCACTCTTTTTTGCTTATTTGTAACCTTTTCCTTTCCCCGACAGTCTTACTTAATGTCCGGACAAATAATCAGTAAAGGAGGCGATGAAATGCTGAAGGATGGAATTGAACTGCCGATGCAGGACGCAGCCGAGGGTATTTTTGCGCTGAAGTACAGTATCGCACAGCTTGCGGAGTGTTATTATGACATCGTGTACCGCTACTGTCTGACCAGAATCGGCAATGCTGCCGATGCCTGTGATCTGACGCAGGGGATATTTTTAAAGTTATGTGCCATGCAGGACGAGCAGGGCAAGCTGCGGCTGAAGCATCCGAAGGCATACATCATGAAGGCAGCGGTGAATGCGGTGCGTGAGCACTTCGGGCATCGAGGACGGCAGATGGAATCGCTTTATGATGAGAAGGATAATCCGCGGGAGATTGCTGACAGCGAAGCGGATTTTACCGAGCGAATCGCCGAAAATTCTGCCATTGAGCGGGCGCTGGCTTGGCTTGCTTCTGAAAATCCGGATCAGCACGAGGTGCTGGTGCTCTTCTACTTCTGTGACATGAAGGTAAGAGAAATCGCAGCTGTTCTGCACATATCGGAGGGACTTGTGAAAACAAGACTGTCCCGCGGCAGAACGATTTTAAAGACTCGACTGGAAAGTGAGGGAATCGGATGAATCGATTTAACAAAGAAATGAAGAATTTCGCAGCATCCATGACGGATGGGGAGCGATATCAAACCGAAAAAGCCGCCTTTTTAGAGCAGATCAGCGGCGAAAAGGTGATCTTAAAAAAGAGAAAAATCGGCACATGGAGACTTGCAGCTATAGCAGTGATGCTTTGTGCTGCCGTCGGAATTTCAACGGTTGCAGCACCGATGCTGCGGGATATGCAGTATGTGCCGGGTGTTGGATTTGTGCATAATGAGAGCGGGACTTATGAGATTTATGTAACCGAGGAAGAATTGCTTCTTGGCGAAATCAGCTTCGACCGCTTTATGCGTGTAACTGTAAACGGTCAATCGACACTACTTGGCTGGTCATATTCTATGGTTCAATATGATATCAACGACCGTATTTCCTATACGTTGCACAGAGATGAGGTTTATCAGTATAATAATCGTATTCTGGCAATGACCGAAAATAGCAGTTATCCGATGGAAATATTTGAATATGCCCCCGAAAGCTATGTGCTCTTTGCGGTGAAGGAATTTGAACAAACAGATTCTTTTAAGTTGAATCTGGATGGTGATGAGAAGCAGGTAAATCTAATCGACATCAACGAATCGGATTATGCAGATCTATCAGATATGGAATTTCCTTCTGACAGCGGCATCACGTTAAGAATTGCGCCGCTGCCCGGATCGAACACGCTGTTTGCGGTAGATGCACAGCCATACGGATTTGCAGAACTTACCGAAATGGCAAAATTGATCAATGTGAACACCTGCACAGATACAATAGTCAGAGCCGAAAATGGCGGCATGCTCGAGATCACAGGCGGAGCTTCTTCCGGAGCGGTTTATTACGGGTCGAATGCTCTTCCCTTTAAGAATCAGAAAGGCTGGTCGGGGGTTATGCTGACCCATATGAAGAATCCCAACGATGAGCAGATTGATTCGATTGTCGTTGACAAAGTATGGATAGAATTCTCGCTTGAACCGACAAATCAGCCCCGGGTTAGCTTGCCGGTAGTCACAGAGGGGGAAGGAGTAACCTTTGAGCCTGTAGAAATATTCAGCGCTGACGGGATTTCGGTAACTGTAGATCAAGTTAAGCCAATTATGACCAGTGATCATGAGGAGCTAATCTATTTTTATGGCAGTGTAAAAAATCATACCGGATTTACACTTGAGAATGCGGTACTGTCCTTTGGTCTTGAGAATGTGGAATACTCCTCAACCTGGTACGGCATCGACACCTGCGAGGATGGCTCACTCGGCTATTTTGTTGCATTTGAAAAGGATGTACTGGAGGGGCTTGACACGGTTGATGCGTTTGCCAGAAGCATTCACTTTGTGATTGACGGTGATTGGGCAATCGAATACTGATACAGATGTTATCTTGATAACTTAGGCGCTTTATATAATATTGGATCACAACGTAAAAGGGCTGTCGCATTTGCCATGCGTCAGCCCTTGGATATTGATTTTGCCGGTCAATGACCGTCATTTCAGGGCGTATTATGCCCTGAAACCAATCAATAAACGCCCCATAATCAAAGATTTTGGGGTTGGGCTGCTGCAAATGTTCCAGTTGCAACAGTCCCTTTTTATTTTTATAATCATTGGGAGCGAGATATTTCTCGCTTTTAGGGGCTCTGCCCCTAAAATGTCGGTCTTCTGACCGGCAAGAGAAATATCCAATGCTTCAAGTGCACAGCACTTGAAGCTATTTATTCCGCAATTATGATATAGGGGTAGACTTCCTGTCCGCCGTCAACCATATATGCCTCGTAGTCGGGGTAAAGCTCGGCGATTTTTGCTTCAAAATCTTCTGCTTGTTCATCGGTAGCGTCAACACCGCGGAAGATGGTAAGCATGGACTTATCGCCGTCTGCGATCATTTTAGCAAGGAGCTGTTCTGCAGCATCGTTGACAGACTCGCAGGAAACGAGAAGATTTTTGCCGATGAAGCCGATATATTCTCCGTTTTTAACCTTGACGCCGCTGATCTTGGCGTCGCGAACTGCCGGGGAAACAAAGCCGGTTGTCACACGCTTGCTTGCCTCGATGAGAACATTCTTCAGTTCTTCTGCATCTTCGATTTCGGGATCCATAGAGGAGATAGCTGCATAACCGGCACCAGGATCTTTGGTTTCAATCACATGAACTTCTGCGTCGAGATACATTTCAGCTGCCTGTTTCGCTGCCATAACGATATTACCGTTATTAGGGAAAACAAAGATGTGCTCTGCATGGATCTCACTGAAGGCGTCGAGAAAATCGAGGGTAGAAGGATTCTTGGTCTGACCGCCCTCAACAATCATATCACAGCCAAAATCACGGAAGATCGATGCAATGCCCTCACCGGTTGCCACAGCGACAGCACCGTAGCGTTTCTTTTCGATGGGAGTTGTCTCTTTCTTAATCTCGTTCGCTCCGATAACGCTTCCTTCGTTGTGCTGGAGAGACATGTTTTCGATCTTGACGGTGAGAAATTCGCCATACTGACGGCAGAATTCGAGTACCTTTTCGGGGGTTTTGGTATGAACATGGAGCTTAACGATGCTCTCGGTTTTAAAGGCTACAATGGAATCGCCAAGCGTTTGGAGATAGTCGATGATGACCTGCACATCGAAGGCTTCCACATCGCACTTTTTGTTCTGGAGACGGATGAGAAGCTCGGTGCAATAACCATAAGTGACATCATCATCGGGACCAAAGGCATCAAAGTCGATCTTAGGTGCTTCAGAAGCAGGAAGAAGAGGAAGATCATCCTCGATTTCTTCACCCTGAAGAATCTTGTTGAAGCCTTCCATGATATAGAGAAGACCTGCTCCGCCGCTGTCGATAACGCCGGCTTCCTTCAACGCCGCCAGCAGCTCGGGAGTACGTCTGAGGGAACGGTACATTTCGGCGATAAGGTCGTTGAAGAGGGTCTGGATGGTGCTTTCGTCATCGATGCGCTCAACTGCATATTCGACAGCTTCGCGGGCAACGGTGAGGATTGTACCTTCGGTGGGAGTCACAACAGAAGCATACGCCTGCTTGACGCCCATGGTGAGAGCTTCGCCTACCTTTTTGGGATCGGCTTTGTCGCAGTCCTTGAGACCTTTAGTCATGCCTGCAAACATCTGTGAGAGAATAACGCCCGAATTTCCGCGGGCACCGAGAAGCATACCGCGGGAGAATGTGGACATAACCTCTGCCAGGTCATCGCTCTCTATGCCATCCAGCGCTGCCACGCCACCTTCAATTGTACGGCTCATATTATCACCGGTATCTCCGTCGGGCACGGGGAATACATTGAGGTCATTGACCTTCTGGGCATTGGAACGAAGCCTTGCGGCGCCGCCGCGTGCCATTTTTGCCAACAGCTTTCCATCGAGGAAGAGCCACTTTGTATCATTATTTTTGTTCATGTCATCTGCACCTTCTTGATGTGATTTTTTGCCGCCGGTCAGATTACAAAAAACAGGATGCACAAAAAGTGCAGCAGGCTTCCGGCGATTACAAAGAGATGGAAAATAGAATGAATATAACGGCGCTTATGACCGAGACCATAAAAAACAGCGCCAACAGTATAGGCAATGCCGCCGAGAAGCAGCATGACAATACCGGCTACAGGAACGGCTTCGAGAGTGATTTTCGCAAAGAGAACGACACACCACCCCATGCCAATGTAGCATATCATGGAGAATTTCGAGTATTTTTTTAGATCAATCGCAGTAAATACGGTTGCAAGCGCGGCAAGTCCCCAGATGATGCCGAACATCACCCATGCTACGGGGAGCGAGACGCGGCGGATCGAACAAAAGATGACAGGCGTGTAGGTACCCGCGATGAGGAAGTAAATCGTGCAGTGATCAAGCACCTGCAGCACCTTTTTTGCAGTTACATGGGTCAGTCCGTGGTAAACACTGGACATGGTGTAAAGCAGGATGAGAGTTGAACCGTAAATCGCGCTGCTGACAACCGCCCAGGGATCTCCTTTGATGGCAGAGAAAACCACACACAGCACCAATGCTACAATGCCAAGGGCGCCGCCTACAATATGCGACACCATATTGAATATTTCCTCGCCTCTTGTATAATCGGGCAGTTTGCGATCGCAGAGCTTTGTTCGGTTCATTTTATCTCTCCTTTCCTACAAAGAAGAGTGCCAGAGTACCGGGACCGGAATGAGCTCCGATGACGGGACCGACATAGGTAATGATATCGACTGCATGACCTGCCTTTGCTTTGATCATGTCGGCAAGGAGATTTGCATCATCAATGCAGTCGCCATGCGAAATAAAGACGGTACCGTTCTTATGATCAAGCGCGGTATCATTATACTTGTCAGCCAGCGCTTTGATAGCTGCTTTACGTCCTCGAACTTTGCTAACATTAACGAGATGACCATCGTTATCGACATGCATAACAGGCTTAATACCAAGTGCGCCGCCGACAAATGCGAGCGTAGGACTGATTCTTCCGCCTCGTTTCAAGTAGACGAGATCATCTACCGTAAACCAATGAACCAGATTCAGCTTATTGTTTTCCAAATATTCAGCATTTTCTTCAATAGAAAATCCTTCTTTTTGCTTCTGTAATCCGAGATAGAGAAGAAGTCCCTGACCTGCAGATGCACATAGTGAATCAACCACAATAATTTTTCTTTCCGGATACTCTTCTCTGATTTGTTCGGCAGCAATACGTGCTGCATTGAAGGTATTGCTGATTCCGGACGAAAAGCCTAAATAAAGAATGTCATAACCTGCATCCAATTCTTTCTTAAAGAGCATACTGAACTGCTCAACATTAATTGCTGAAGTTTTGGCAATTTCACCTGCGCGCATTCTGTCATAGAAAACTTTAGGATCGAGTGCATCGTTGGTCGACTCAGCTGTATCAGATTCAAATTTTACATTCAGATTTTCAAAGGGCACGCCCCACTCCTTCAACACATCGGGAAGGATGTCGCAGCCGCTGTCAGTCACGATCTTATATTCATTCATGGTATTTGCTCCTTTCGGGGTTGGCATGATTATTGTGTTTAATACAAATTTGCGTTTTTACTATATTATGATACCGCAAAACAGACTTTAAGTCAATCTATCCTTGCATCATACGATTCTACACTATTTTCAGCTGCAGTAGAGAAATATTTTTACATTTCTACCGTGGGTAGAGCGGCTCTACAGTCGATTTCTTAACATTTATATGATAAAATAATGATACAGCAACAATGTTTCAATTCTTGTTGAAACTACTGTTTGGAGTCTCTACTCAAAGTAGAGGTTGCATTTTTCACTGTATTGATCGAAAGTATGGCTCAATGCTATTTTGTTGAGGTTAATAATGGAAGACATCAAGCTCGCAATCGCGAAAAATATTACCGATCTGCGGCGCAAGTCAGGGATGACTCAAGTACAGCTGGCAGAAAAATTGAACTATTCGGACAAGGCGATTTCCAAATGGGAGCGCGGGGAATCCATTCCGGATATCATTATCATCAAGCAGCTCGCCGATTTATTCGGGGTGACGGTAGACTATATCATCACGATAGAGCATGCAAAATCAGATAAGCCACCTCTCCCCGAAAGGCACAAGGTTGTCAACCGTGCATTTATCACGGGAATGGGTATTCTTCTGGTATGGTTGGTAGCAACACTGGTATTTGTTGTGCTGGATCTGGCACTCAGTTATTCTAACATACTCTGGTTATGCTATGTTTATGCAGTTCCGGTTACGATGATTGTATGGCTGGTATTCAATTCGGTGTGGTTTGCAAGGCGCAGAAATTTCCTCATCATTTCGCTTCTGATGTGGACGACGCTGATTGCCATTCACATTACACTTTTGGCGGTTGATTTTAACACCTGGCCGATCTTCCTGCTGGGAATTCCGGGGCAGGCAATCATCTTTATGTGGTCGAGACTTCGATTCAAAAAGAAACGGTAACAAAGCTTAAACCATGAGCTTCTTGAATAGATTCGTGAAGCTCATGGTTATATTTTTTTACTGTGAGCTTATAAGAAATAAGACGCCTGTTTGGAGGCGTCTTATTTATATTGTCTCTGAATTAGGTAGTCTAATCAGTTGCCCCAGAAGTAGGGGTTGGTGGTCAGACCAGCGATTGTGCCGGTGGTAAGACCGTTAAGAACAGGGAGATTTACGCCGTCAAGGCTGTAAACTACAACGTACATCCAAGGAGATACGCCTGCCTTGAGAGCTGCTACAGCGTCGTTGAGAGCCTTAGCTGCGTCGTCAATCTTAGCCTGCTCGTCCTCAGTGATTTCACGGGAGAGGTTCTTAGCTGCTGCAAGAGCTGCATCATAAGCGGTCTTGGTAGCGTAAGAATACTTGATATCGCGAACTGCATCGAGAGCTACCTTCTCTTCAGCTGCCTTGATAGCTGCATCGAGAGCGGTGTAGTCGCCAAGAATACCGAAATCAGCTGCGGTACCGAAGTCAACAGAAGCTACCTTTAAGGTTGCATCGCCATTGTTGATGGTATAGTATCTGATAAAGTTGATCTTGGAGAGATCAGCTGCACTGTCAGCGGGAACAGGGAGAATGATCTCGTTCCAGCCTGCCTTGAGCTCCTTAATTTCGAAAGCAAGCTCTTCAACATCGCTCTTGCCGGAAGAAGTGAACTCGAAGTTGGTCTGGCTGAAGCTTACATCAGCGGAGGACCAGATTGCAAACTTCACATACTGACCTGCAAATGCGGAAATATCAAAGGGAGTTTCAAAAGTAGTGCCGTAGTGAACAGTTACGCCATCCTTTACAGCGTTACCTTCAATGTAGCCTTCGGGACCGAATGCGGTAGCACCGGTGAGGTCGAGCTTGAAAGCACCGTCAATGATCTTGCCGTTGGTGAACTCGATACCCTCGATCTTGATGGTAGCCTGACCATCACCTGCGGTGAAGAGATAGAAACGGCTGAAGTTAACAGCAGTCATGTCGATGCGACCTGTGGAACCGTCGCTGTAAGCACCCTCACTCACGGGGAGCCAAAGCTCGTTCCAGCCTGCCTTCCAATCGTAGCCAAGGAGATTCCAAGCGATTTCGCTGTTGTCGCACTTGCCTGCGCTGGAGAGCTCAAAAGAAGGATTACCAGCGGTAGGGCTGATAAGAGCGGGATCGTCGATGTAAACCCATACATGTACGGTGTCATAAGCGGATACATCAACGGGATCGAAAGTGGTCTGCTGAACCTGAGCTGCGTTTGTACCGCCGCCAACCTTTTCGGAAGTCCATGCAACGGTCATTGCGCTTGCATTGAGGGCTAACATCGATACAATCAGTGTCAGCGCAACAATGATCTTAAGAGATTTCTTCATTGAAATTTTCCTCCTAAATAGTGAATAATTTGAAAAGGGGTTTATCTTGTCTTATTATAATATACAATTCATTTTTTGTCAATAATCAAAATAGAAAATTTTAGCTAAAAAGTTTGTTTATATTGACATTTTAACGAAAACTGTGTAAAATATCATTTGTACGCCAATCATGCATATGTTCTACAAACAAAAAACGTTCTGCGTACTACAGTTTTTACGTTTAAGGAGAATCAATGAATACGGAACCTTTTAATACACCCAAGCGCAAAGCGCTTTATACGGCAATTTTTGTCGGTCTGATGCTGGGATTCAGTTTAATGTCAAAAATCTTCAGCGGTCTCTTTACCGGACTTGGAAAATTCTTCAATATCTATATGCTCGGACAGTGGTTCGGAGAAGCATTGTCAAAAACCTATATGCATACATACATGGTTGCTATGATCATGCTGCTTGGAGCGATCTGGATTTTCGTTGCGGCAAGAAAAGGACAGTATACCGACCTTGACAAATACGATGAATGGTATGCGGAACGCAAATTTTTCGTAATTGTCAACACTACTTATCATGTTATTGCATATACACTTCCCCTGATCTATTTTCTTATTATGCCCGACAGACTGCTATTTGAGCGCGGTCAGTTCATCAATCCGATGGTGGCATTTTTCTTCAGCCCGCAGCTTTTCTTCTATTACCTGCTGCAGAATCCTTTCCTCGGGTATGTAGTGAATGTGCTTCTTTTCTCCGGCTTCTCAAACTGGCTGTTTATGAAGAAACTGAAGTAACAGACCGAATATAATCTAACGGCAGCGATACTCCAAGCGAAGTCGCTGCCGTTTTTTTACATGCAAATCAGAAGTTGGCGCCGTTCCAGCCCCAGTGATCGGTTTCGTGATAGATCACATAAATTCCATCGCGGGAGATACCGAGCTTTTCATCCATGAGGTCGCAGAGAGCTGCGGTAAGCCTGTCATAAGCTTCGTTTTTTGCTTTGCCGAAAAGTCTCACTTCAAGGCAGGCAAGCTTTCGGTCGCCATCGCCGCGGAACCAAAGGGGAACTTCATCCTCGATAGCAACCATGAGCCAGTTTTCACTCTTACCGGGGATATTTTCGATGGCGGTACCAAAAGCGGCTTTCAATGCAGTACGCTCGTTATCGTCGAGCTTGATATTGGTTTTCATTCCGATGTAGGGCATGAACATATACCTCCAGATTTATTTTCCAACACTAATTATATCACAACCTGTGCGAATTGAAAGAGGCTGACAAAAAATTAACAATTACGGCTTCTGCATATCTGCCGCGGTCATGGCAAAACTATGGTTACTGCTTGACGAAAGGTGGATGCAGATGAAAAAGAAGCTCTGTTGCGCGAAAGAATACGGGCTGATCTCTGTGATTGGCGGAGCGCTCTACTGCATGCTGGAGGTGCTCTGGCGAGGTTACACGCATCCCTCCATGGCGATTGCAGGAGGACTCAGCTTAGCATGTATATATAAAGAAAATGTCAGACATCCTAAAAGAAAACCGATTGCAAAATGCGCAGTGTCTGCGCTGATTATTACCGGTATTGAATTCAGCACCGGTTGTATTGTCAATCGGATGCTGCACATGAATGTATGGGATTATTCTGATCAGAAGATGAATCTGATGGGACAGATTTGCCCGCTCTTTTCGGCATTCTGGTTTGTGCTGTCGATTCCCGCACTGATGATATGCTCAGGTGTACGGCGAAGATTTAATCATTAGATTTTCGATAAATATAAGGCTGTCGCATTTGTAATGCGTCAGCCCCCTGATATTGATTTTACCGGTCAAAGACCGCCATTTCAGGGCGTTTTATGCCCTGAAACCAATCAATATACGCCACAAAATCAAAATTTTTGTGGCTGGGCTGTTGCAAATGAAATATTTGCAACAGCCCCTTTTGCTGCTTCATTTATATATCAGCAGATTTTCAACCTTTGAGATATTGCGCTAATAATTAAAATGTTGTATAATTATTTATATTTTATCTTATGGAACAATTTTAGGAGTTTGCATGGCTAAGAAAAAGAACAGGCGCGGGAATTCACTGAAGAACGGATTCAGCAAGCTTGCGGTGTCACTGCTGCTTGTTGCAGTTTCATACATATTTGCCAACTATATTTATCCGCATTTTTCGGGAATTGAAACAATTTCCGAGGATGGCAGGATGCAGGTACATTTTATCGATGTGGGACAGGGGGATGCGACGCTTATTGTTACACCGAACGGAAAGCATATCCTGATTGATGCGGGACCGGGCAGCGGAGAGCTGGATCTGATGGCATATCTGAAGCGTTATGAGGTGAAATCGATTGAACTGATGATTCTTTCACATCCGCATGAAGATCACATCGGCGGTGCTGACCGTGTCCTGACTTCTATCAAAACCGAGAAGGTTTTGGTTTCACCTGCGCCCGGAACAACAGACAGCTTCGAGAAGGTACTTGATGCAATTGATGCTACGGGAAGTGCGATTGAAGTGGCAATCCCCGGAGCTATATATGATATTGACGGAGTTGTGGTGCACATTCTGGCGCCTGCAGCTGCGGACGAAGAAAATCTGAACAATGACAGTATCATCTGCCGTGTGGATTACGGTAAGGCAAAGATGATATTCTCAGGTGACGCAGAGAAGGAAGCCGAAGTGGCGCTGCTCGCGGCGTATGGTACAAAGGAGCTGGACTGTGATTTGTTCAAGCTTGGGCATCATGGGTCGTACACATCAAACACAGCAGAATTTTTAGATACGATGACCCCAAAATACGCTGTGGCATGCTGCGGGGAGGGGAATGAATACGGTCATCCGCACAGTGAGGTCAGAAAGCTGCTTTCCGAGCGCGGGATTCAGTTATGGCGTACCGACAAGGACGGATCTGTGGTATTTCTCTGTAACGGGCTTGAGTTTGAGTATATAAAAACAGAATAAACAAAAAAAGAGACTGACACATTGCACAAATACGTCAGCCCTTTTCATTTTGTTCTGTCAGGTTTCGAAACCGGCGAACTGAGTTTGATAGAGATTGTAGTAGGCACCGCCCTGCTTGAGAAGCTCTTCATGATTTCCTGCTTCAACGATATGACCGTCATCGAGGACGATGATCATATCCGAATCACGGATGGTAGAGAGTCGGTGTGCAATGACAAGGGAGGTGCGTCCCTTCATCAGCGCGAGCATTGCCTGCTGAATCTGCATCTCGGTACGGGTATCGACACTGGAGGTAGCCTCGTCGAGGATGAGGATTTTGGGATCGGCAAGAACCGCTCTTGCAATGGAGAGAAGCTGTCGCTGTCCCTGACTCAGGTTGGAACCCGAACCGGTGAGCTCGGTATTATAACCGTCGGGAAGGCGATCGATGAAAACATCGGCGTTGGCACATGCTGCAGCAGCCTTGATCTCCTTTTCTGTGGCATCAAGCTTACCGTAGCTGATGTTGGCACCGATGGTATCCGAGAAGAGAACGGTATCCTGAAGCACGATAGCAATGGATTTACGCAGGCTGCGCTTGGAGATATCGCGGATATCCCTGCCGTCCAGCTTGATGCTGCCGCTGTCGATGTCATAGAAGCGCGTGAGCAGGTTGACCACAGTAGTCTTGCCCGAGCCGGTCTTTCCGACGATGGCAATCTGCTGACCGGCTTTGACCTCGAAATTGAAATTCTTGAGGACAGGCTCCCCCTGCTTGTAGGAGAACATAACATTTTCAAAAGAGATGTCGCCTTTTACCTCGCCGACATTGATATCCTCAGCGGTTTCGTTGGATTCCACCGACCGGTCGTCCATGATCTCGAAGACGCGCTCTGCACCTGCGATAGCGGTGAGAATCTGGGCATACTGGTTGGCAAGCTCGTTGATGGGACGGGTAAACTGACGGGAATACTGGATGAAGCTGAGGATGACACCGACGGTAATGACGCCTTCCAGTGCGAAATAGCCGCCGCTGACGACGATAAGAAGATAGCCGAAGTTACCGATAACATTCATAAGCGGGCCCATGACACCGCCGAAGATGTTGGCTTTGATACCGGTCTTGCGGAGGGTGGCACTGATTTCAGCAAATTCGGCAGTAGATTTTTCCTCCTTACCATATGCCATAACCGTCTTATATCCGGTGACCATTTCCTCAATGTGTCCGTTGAGGCTGCCGAGAAGCTTCTGCTGCTGCACGAAATAACGGCGCATAAACTTGGACATGGAGGTAGAGGCGAGGATGGTGAGAGGGATGGTAACCATGGCGATAAGGGTCATGATGGGGCTGTAGTAGAGCATCATGACAAGTGAACCGATAAGGGTGATAACCCCCGAGAAGAGGGATGCAATGGAGGTAGAGATGGTATTGGATACATTCTCCACATCGTTGGTCATGCGGCTCATGATATCGCCGTGCTGATGCGTATCGGTAAATTTGATGGGCAGATACTCAATCTTACCGAAAAGGTCGGAGCGCATCTTATAAACGGTGCGCTGGGAGAGCTTAGCAGCGGCGGTTCCCTGGAAGTAGGTGAGCGCCGAGCTTACGAGGTAGATCGCTGCCATGGTGGCGAGGATGGTGATAAGTCCGCTCGCATCGCCTCTTCCGATGGCATCGATAGCACCTCCCTGGAGTGCGGGGCCTGCCAGATTCATCACGGTGGTAACCATCATAATAAGGAGCAGGGAGAGCACGAGGTATTTGCTGGATCCGATATAGGCAATGAGTTTTTTGAGAGTTATGACCATATTCTTCGGTTTTTCACGGGTCATCATCATACCCCTCGGACCACCGGGGCCTCTGCCGGGACCTCCCGGACCGCCGGGTCTCATATTGACAATGGGACGCTCGTTTCTCTGTTCAGCCATTCTGATTCTCCTCTCTCTTCAGCTGGGAATTGTAGATGTCGATATATGCGGGGCAGGATTCCATCAGCTTTTCGTGAGTATCACAGCCGACAATGGAACCGTTCTCGATGACAGCGATGCGGTCGGAGGTCATTACCGAGGCAATACGCTGGGCGATGGTGATGACGGTAGTATCGGTGAGATTTTCCTTGAGCGCCTTTCTGAGACGTGCCTCGGTACCAAGGTCAAGGGCAGAGGTGCTGTCGTCAAAGATCAGGATCTCAGGCTTTCTCAGAATTGCGCGGGCAATGGAGATACGCTGCTTCTGTCCACCCGAGAGAGATGCGCCCTTTTCTCCGATGACAGTGTAATATCCGTCCACAAAGCCGGTGATAAATTCATCTGCCTGAGCAATTTTAGCGGCAGCGATGACCTCTTCATCGGTGGCATCTTCCCTGCCCCAGCGGATGTTATCCATCACTGTGCCCGAGAAGAGCTCGCTCTTTTGAAGTACAAACGCGATATGAGAGCGAAGATCTCCCAGCTTCCAATCGCGGACATCCATGCCATCCACATAAACCGCGCCTTCGTTGACATCGTAGAAGCGTGTAATGAGGTTCACAAGCGAGGTTTTACCCGAGCCGGTGGCGCCGAGGATGGAAACATTTTCACCCGGTTTGATTTTCAGACTGATATTATTGAGAACCGGTCTGCCTTTGGTGCCGGGATAGTGGAAGCTGACATTTTCGAATTCGACACTGCCCTCTTTATGTACCGGAGTCTTGCTGCCCGACATGATGACAGGGTCACACTCAAGAACCTCTCGGACACGTGCTGCCGAAGCGCGGGCACGGGAGATGGTCTGGAACATCATGCTGACCATCATCAGAGACATAAGGGTTTGGGTGATATAGCTGATAGCAGCCATGATCTGACCGACTTCCATATTGCCGAGGGAAACCTGACCGTTTCCCACAAGAATGACGGCTATAACAGCGGCGTTCATGATGAGCATCATGATAGGGCTGAGGGTAGCCATGAGACGCTGAACCTTCAGATTGGTATCACGAAGATCCGCATTGGCGGCATCAAAACGACCGATTTCATGCTCTTCGCGGACATAGGCTTTAACCACACGGGCACCGGTGACATTTTCCTGTACAACCGAGTTGACCTTATCCAGCTTGGTCTGTACCTTTCCGAAGAGAGGGCTGGCTTTGAAGAGGATAATGGCGATCATCAGAAGCTGGAGAGGCAGTGCAAGTGCGAGAACAACACCAAAGTGGATATCGAGGCTGACAGCAAGCACTATGCTTCCGATAAAATTCAGCGGTGCACGGACAAACATACGGAGCACCATGGAAACCAGATCCTGGGTGATTGTGATATCATTTGTAAGTCGGGTTACGAGCGAACCTGTGGTGAATTTATCGGTCTGCTCAAGAGAGAGACTCATGACCTTTTTATACACATCGACTCGCAGGTCATTGCCGTAGCTCTGGGCAGCGGTGCTGGCAAATCCGGCTGCAGCGACACCGGCGAGACCGCCGAGAATCACCAGCAGCAGCATGCGGATACCGGTAGAGATAATGACCTCCATATTGCCCAGCTTGACGCCTTCGTCGACAATAGCTGCCATCAGAGTGGGCTGCATCAGGTCAACCAGAACCTCCACTACCATGAGCAGGGGTGAGATGATGGCGCATATCCAATAGGGCTTCAGATAGGAAGTAAGTCTGACCTTTTTGTTTGTATTACTTTTCATTCGGCTCCTCTCTTACCATGCCTTCCATCAGATTTTCTCTCATTCGTTCGAGAATTTGCATAACAATCTCCGTTTCTTCGGGAGTAATATTCATCATAACCTTCTGTTCGATGGCATTGATACGCTCCTGTATCATCATATCGTGGTTACGCCCCTTTTCGGTGAGGTACACTCGCACCTGACGCATATCGTTTTCATCGATCACACGGGTTACATAGCCGTCATCCTCCATTTTGCGGATAGTGATGCTGATGGTGGGCGGCTTGAGATGGGTGAGCTTCGACAGCTCCAGCTGTGTGCGTCCGTCCTCATGGGCGAGGTGGAAAAGCAGTGAACGATAGCTTCCCTGAATATTGGGATCGTCACTTTCACGCAGAGTATCACGAAAAAGCTTGGAAACCTCATTGATTACCATCATGGGAGTCTTCTTTGCCGGGGGCATTCTGCGATGTTTTTGTGCGGTTTGATTCATAATTTACTCCTTCCAATCATTTATTTTCAAACTAATTATAAAAACTTGAAAGTCATTTGTCAAGGGGATTAACACTTTATTTTCAAACTAATTACAGAGCAATGAAAAAGGAGCCGACGCATTTTTCACACGTCAGCTCCATCGATTACAGTTGTTTACGGAAGCTTATCGATCTGTGATACAAATTTTTCGATCTGCTTGTTAGTCGATTTCTCCATTTTCTGGTAAGCAGAAGCTACATTGAAGCTCTTGGATTCGGAAAGCAGAAGGGTCGTATCGCGAAGTCCGCCGAGACCGTAGAACTCAGCCATATCGAAGATGCGGTTAGCAAGGATAATTTCAAGCATATCTTCAGATTCTGCATCGCGTACATGCTTACCCTTGAGCGACTTTTCAATATAAGCTGGAATCAGTGTATATTTAGATTCAGCAGCCAGTGCTTCGAGGATAAAGCCGGTTCTTGCAGGATCCTTTGCCGATGTGGGAACAGAGAGAAGACCGCCGGTGTGGATACTAACCGCACTGCAGTAATCCTCCTGCGATTCGTCATACTTAGGACTCGGAAGAATACCGAAATCGTTATCTGTATAACGCAGAGAGGTTACATTGTCAAGGCGCATCCAGTAATATAGGCCGTGACCGTTGGCAAAGAGCTGCTCATACTCAGTATCGTCAGTACCCATAACATGATGGTTATAATACTTTTCTGTATCAGTAGTAAAATTATACAGCTTTTCAAGAAGCGCAAAATTGCGGTCGCCTGCAAAGGTAAGCACAGGATAGCCGTCTTCATCAGGCGAGATGATCATTGCTCCGCCGCCCTGGAAGAAAGTAGAGGTAACATCACGTCCGCCGAGAAAGCCGTAAAGATCTTCTTCATCCATCTTTTGGTCACCGTTCAGGTCGCGAGCAACATTTTTATAAGTGTCCACCATATAGTCTATCGTCCACTCACCGTTCTTGATGGCATCGTAAAGATTCGGAAGATTATTGTCTTCAGCAATCTTCTTGCTGAACGCGATAGCTGCGGTAGCATCCTTATCAACGATGCTGATATCCGAAGAAATGATATACAGCTTGCCGTCGATTGTCAGACTCTCGATGGAGTTCTGATCCCACCAGGGCTTTGTAAGATCCATATTTTCAATCTGGTGCAGATTGAGCAGCATACCACCTGTAATCAAACCAACCGCCTCGGGTGAGCGTGCAAAAACGGCATCATATGGATCATCGCCGCCTTTAACCGATTTCTGTACCAAACCGGCAACATTACCGTGGGCTTCATTCTGAAGTGTAACGGTAAAGCCATACTTTTCATTCAAAGTTGAGTTTCGTTTATAAACAGCATCATTGATCGGGTCACCGTTTTCGGATTCAGCATAAATGTCCTTGCTCATACGCCATTCCCAGCCATCAACATACCAATGAAGCACGTTAAATTCATAGCCTTCATAGGTAACGCCTTCAGGAAGATCGGGGAGAATACGGGCTTCGGTTTCGGCTTCGGTTTCAGCGACTTCGGTGACAGCTGCAGTAGTTGTGGGAGTCGATGAGGGTTTATCTTCGCTTGCACAGGATGCAGTGAGAACCGAGCTTGCCGCAAGCAAAGCGCAAAGAAATACAGTAAGAGTGCGTTTCATGATATTGCCTCCTAAATGAATTTGATTTATTATATCATTTTTATTAATTTTCGTCAAGGAAACAAGCCGTTTTTCGTATCATTGCACAAAACCATTCACTACTTTTTTATCACATTGTCCATGAGTTAAAAGAGCTGCGGAGAAAATCCGCAGCTCTTGTGAAAAATATGCTTTATTCCGCTATAGTATAATTGAAGGCAGAGCATTCGCCCTTCTCGGTATCGTACCGGAAGAAATAATTTGCGGTTGCTCCCATCAGCGAGATACTGCCTGATTTGATCTTCACATCGTTGGCGCGATCCTTTTCGGTCTGACGTGAAAAACTTCCGTCCACCTCGAGGGGACCGACATGCTTGAAGGTGATACCCGATGCGACTACATCACCGCCATCCACGAGAATCGCCGCACTGCTGCCCCTGGGAGAGACATTGGCATTAAAGCCGCGGAGAACCAGCTTTCCGCTGACAGCGCGTACAAGGAAGGGCGGCACATAGTTATAGCTGGAGGCACCGCTGGAGACGAAGTGAACTTCCGAGCCTTCGTCGGGGTTACAGTAGATGCCCACGTTGCCGACCTTGCTTGAGCCGGGAACGATATCGTCCGCAAAGTTGAGCAGGCGGAGAGGCTTTTCATAA
The DNA here is from genome assembly GCA_017399105.1 of Clostridia bacterium. Lineage (GTDB taxonomy): Bacteria > Bacillota > Clostridia > Oscillospirales > CAG-272 > RGIG1743. The sequence continues at coordinate 38,358 of JAFQEJ010000014.1, read as the reverse complement.
GCACCTGTGATATGGATGCCCACAATCGAGCCATCCACGCCGCTGCCGCAGATATTACCCTCGAAGCCGCCGGTAAAGCGCATGCCTGTTGCCGCGCGGTAGTTGAAGATGAAGAGGGCGCTCTCATCAACGGTAGTGCCGAATGTATAGGCAGTGAGATTGCTGTTAAGATATCCCATGAGAGTAACACCCATATCCCCCTCTCCGAAGCTGCCGCTGGCATCGGTGAGCCTGGTGCCCCAGACTGCAGCGTAGAAGGTGAGGTTAAAGTGCGTATTGAGAATACGCCCCGCCTTGGTGGAGCCATCGACACGGATGCCGTTTTTCAGGATACAGCCGGTGACATTTTCGACATAATGACCGCCGCAGTCAACCTTACCGTTATCGTTGGAATAGCCAAGATCGATTGCCTGATAGCAGTTGCCGACACAGACATCGCGCACCCAGACATCCTGTCCGACACCGCGGATGAGCCACGGATAGGCGACGATATCTTTATAATTCTGCTCGGGATACCAGAAGGTAAGACCTCGCACTCCCGCTCCCTTTTCAAGGGTGATAAAAGGAGTTCCGTTTTCCTCGCCCTTGCCGGCAGTAACAAAGATCACCGAGCCCTCACCGGTGGTGACATGGAGGCTCTGGTGTACACCGCGGAGCTCGACACCTGCGGGAATTGTGAGATTTCCGATAACGTTATAGTAACCCGCGGGAACATAAACGATACCACCGTTGCTGCCAAGAGCTGCGATAGCAGCTTCAAAAGCAGGCGTATCATCGGGATTGTCCGCGCTGCCGCATACTGCCTTACCAGAAGCACCATAATCGGCTACAGATACAATATCGGTAATATCTGAGACGACAGGAGCGATACCGAAATCAAGGACAAACTCGCTCTTTTCAATAGGAGGATTGCTGCCGATGAAGGTTTTATGCTCTCCTTCGAGGGCATTGACACAGGGTTCTATAACGGTATCCGCAAAAGTATTGCCATCCACCACAGCGGTTCTTGCAGTAGAAGCAATATCAATCGCTCTTCCCTGCCCTGTGAAGTCACAGCTCTGAATCTCTACCGAGCCACCTGCTGAGCGGATTGCTGAATTGCCCCAGCCATTAAAGCTGCAGCTCTGGATGGAAAGCACGCCGCGGCTTCCCTCTTCTGTGAGAATCGCAGCATCCCCGGAGGAGATAACACTGTCATAGAAAGAGAAATTGGATACTGCGGTTTCGCGAAGTATCACGGCATTGGATTCGGTTTTGATGCTGCCCAGCGAGAACTGGTAGCCTCCATAAGCACAGTCAATGCCGGTCACACAGTCGGTGATGCTGTATTCGATGACAGAGCCATTGCCTGCGGTTTCCTCCTGAGTATGGGGATTACGCAGAAGCGAAAAGCCAACATTGCATGATTCAACGGTGATATCATACATCATCTGCCAGTCGGTACGCATGAGGCAGATACCGGTAGTATTCTCCTTCATCGATGCGGCGGCAGCTGCTTTGGCAGCATTTCCGTCACCGCCGGTTGCTGAAATGAAGGCAGCATAATAATCGGGCTTCACAGAGAGACTCATCACTCTGCCGCAGTCATAGCACTGGTTGACCCAGAAGCCGAGATTAAATGCTGTAACGCGTGCGGAATCCACAAAGTGAAGCTGATTGCCGCGGGATGCATCGATAGCGGTATAGGAATTGATGAATGTAACACAGACAGCCGATGCCGCATGCTGGGTGCCGTCGCCTGCGATGCTATCCTTCAGCAGTACAGTCGGCGCGTAGACAGAGGGATGATCGGGAGTCTGTTCGGGATAGAGGAAAGTGAGTCCCATGACACCGGCGCTGGCACCTATGGTGATGAAGGCGGCATCGGGATCATCCTTACCGCAGGATGTCACGATCATACTGCCAGAAGCGATTTTATCGGGGGTGGTATCGGGATCGTACCAGTCGCCCACAAGGTAGACCGAGCGGGGAATGGTAAGTTCATCATCCACACGGTAATATCCGGCAGGAACATAGACTACACCGCCGCCCAGCTTGGATGCTTCGTTCAGTGCTTTTGTGAAGGCTCTTGTGTTATCTGTGCCCCCGCCCTTGGGAGAGCTGTCGGCAACTGCACCGAAATCGGTGACATCGCAGGTAATAACAACCACATCTTCGCGGTTGCGGGGATCGGGTGCGGTTCTGATTTTCATTTCATTCTCCTCCGGGAGTGCTTCGGTGACTGCATCGGTAATGACTTCGGTCATTTTTTCGGTCACGGGATCGGTCCGGGTATCATTGCCGTCTGCTTCACTGTTACAGGATGTGATAAGCAGCAGGCAGGCAATGGTCAGGATCAGCAGGGATTTAAGCGTTGTTTTTATCATCGGCAATCAGCCTCCTCATAGCAAGAATTGCGACACGGATAGCACGCTCGGTATCGTGGTTGTCGGGTTCGGTATAGCCTTCCAGCTTGCGTTCCTGATTCCAGACAGTATGAAGAACCGTACCGCATCTGACACCTAAGGCAGCAGCTACAACAAAGAGAGCTGCCGACTCCATCTCAGAGGAGAGAACCCCGAGACGCTTCCATGCCTCCCATTTTTCGAGGAGTGTATTCGCAATCGGCATACGGGAGGGCGAGTGCTGACCGTAGAAGGAATCTTTATTCTGGACAACACCTGCATGCCAGGGATAACCAAGCTCCTTGGCAGCTTCCACAAGAGCGGCGGTTACAGTATAATCGGCTGCGGCGGGGTATTCGGGGGGTGCATATTCATGGGAGGTCCCCTCCTGTCTGATAGCTGCGGTTTCAATGATGCAGTCACCTGATTTCACCTTGAGATTGATGCCGCCGCAGGTACCGACACGAATGAAGGTATGGGCACCGCAGGCGACAAGCTCCTCCATTGCGATGGAAGCGGAGGGACCGCCGATACCGGTGGATGTAACAGAGACGGGGGCTCCATCGAGTGTACCGGTATAGGTAACATATTCCCGGTTATGGGCGATAAGGCGGGGGTTCTCAAAGTGAGCTGCGATTTTTTCACAGCGTGCCGGATCGCCGGGGAGGATGACATAGCCGCCTACATCACTTCCGGAGCAGGCAATATGGTATTGTTTTTCGCTCATAAAATGACCTCCTTATAGATTAAAGCTGTTCGGAAGCAGCGCACCGAGGGTGGTTCTTCCCTTTGCGGTAATGACCAAAAGATCAGTGGTACAGAACTCGGCAAGTACCTGTCTGCACACACCGCAGGGATAGCAATCCTCAACAGGATCTTCCCCCTGATTTGCGCCTGCGACGGCGATTGCGATAAAATCTCGTGCCCCTTCGGAGACCGCTTTGAAGATGGCGGTTCGCTCAGCACAGACAGTGGGAGAAAAGGCGGCATTTTCGATATTGCAGCCATGATAAATTCTGCCGTCGGCAGTGAGGAGTGCCGCGCCTACCGCAAAATTGGAATAGGGGCAGTAGGAGCGCTCGCGGGCGAGCTTTGCTTCGGCGAAAAGAGTATCGAGTTTTTTGTGATCCATATTTGCCTCCAGTTTATCATAAACCGAGTCGGATTGTCAAGGTGAGTTTTTATTCGGAGATTCGTCTTGCTTCAAGGTAGTAGCGTTTGTCTGCCGCTTCGCCCATGGAGAAGGTTTTGCGGGGAAGTGCTCCGTCACAGCGCACCGTCTCGAAGAGCTCGGTTTTCTTCATTCCCTCAAAGAGGAAGCCGATTCTGCCCGGCTCAGAAGCGAGAGTACGGGTGACATCAATCCCATGGATGTAGTCAACCGTGACTCCGGGATGCGCTTTGATGTAATCATCAATGAGATGCTGAAGCGTACCTACCGGCAGATTGGAGGTGCGGGAGAGCGAGATCGTTTGCTCACCGTCTGCAGTGATACAGGTGATTTTCTGGCTGTCTTCTCCATCATCGGCATGAGCCTTGAGGTATGCCGTCACATCAGTAGGATCACAGTTGAAGAGGACACGGTAAATAGGCTCGAACTCAAGGGCGGAATCATGGATATTGACAATTTCCACGAGGGCATAGCGGGATAGGGGGTTCTTTCCGTTCTGCTCATAGCAGGTCTTGGCGGTTGCCAGTGAGTGGTTTCCGTCCCCCACCGCGAAGACGAGCGGATTCTCGCCTTCGGCAAGAGGAGCAAGAGCAGACATAATACACTCCTGCGCACTTTCATCGAGCAGTCTGCCGCAGATCGAGCCGCCTCCTGCCGAAAGCGTAAAGTCATAGAGCTTGGGATATGTATCGGCAGTGTCGGCAAGCGGTTCGATGACAGCTTTTGCCTCATCATCGATAAGAAGCATGACATGGGGAAGCTCAAGGGGAGCGCCTTCGCGGATTTTTACGCGGGGAGGAATGCGCTCAAGGACGGTACCTTCGGTTGCACGTATGGGAGCGGAAGAGCCTTTGGTAAAATCGTAGGCTTCGAGATCGACAGCTGCCACAATTCCGCGGCGAATGCTGCCGTTTTTCATGGTACGCTCCACATAGATCATGGCGTTTTTATATTCGTTGAAGATACCTGCGTCAAGATAGGCACGCATGGTCTGATTGATGGCTTCGGTACGTGCTTCTGGGTGATCCTCAAGGTAGACCTCGGGAAGGATCAGATTAAGCGTGGAGGGCGCATCGCCGATGGAAGCTGCAAGCGACTGCCAGTATTCAGGCTGAGAGGTGAACTGATCACAGGCGATGACAGACCATGCTTCAAAGCCATCATTGGGCAGAAGAATATCGGCGGGATAAAGAGGAATTTTCTGGTTCATAAGCTACTCCTTCATGAAATTGGTTATTTGACATCGATACCCTTATTTTTCATCTCTTCCACATACTCGTCGAAGGTGATCTGCTTGTCGTAGAAGCTGCCGGCGGTGACATCGATGATGCGGTTGGCTACCGTCTGAGTGAACTGGTGGTCATGAGAGGTGAAGAGGATAGTTTCGGGGAATTTGATCAGAGCATCATTCAGTGCGGCAATCGATTCAAGGTCGAGATGGTTGGTGGGCTCATCGAGGATGAGGACATTGGCGCCGCAGAGCATGAGCTTGCAGAGCATACAGCGTACTCGCTCACCGCCCGAGAGAACTGCTGCGGATTTTGCGGCTTCGTCGCCCGAAAAGAGCAGCTTACCGAGCCAACCGCGGATATCGGCTTCATAAGTAAGCTCCGAATTGCCGCGCACCCAATCGATAAGCGACTCATCATGACCGTCGAAGTATTCGCTGTTATCGCTGGGCATATAGCCGAAGGATGTAGTAACGCCCCATTTAAAGCTGCCGGCATCCGGTTCAAGCTCTCCCGAAAGAATTTTAAAGAGAGTGGTACGGGCGAGCGGATCTGAACCGACAAAGGCGACCTTATCATCCGGGCGGATGGTGAAGGAGACATTGTCGAGAACGAGACGGTCACCCACCGATTTACTGATGCCCTCCACGGTGAGCACTTCGTTGCCGATCTCACGGTTAGGCTTGAAAACCACATAGGGGAAGCGTCGGGAGGACACCTCCGAATCGACCAGAGTAATCGATTCGAGAAGCTTGCGGCGGGAGGTTGCCTGTCTGGATTTGGAGGCGTTGGCACTGAAGCGTACGATGAACTCCTGCAGTTCCTTGACCTTCAGCTCATTCTTTTTATTCTGCTCACGGATCTGACGCTGACGGATCTGGGTGTATTCGTACCAGAAGTCATAGTTGCCGACTGTCATGGTGATGCGTCCGAAATCCACATCGACGGTATGAGTGCAGACCTGATTCAAGAAATGGCGGTCATGGGACACCACGATTACCGTACTGTCAAGACCGTCGAGGAACTCCTCCAGCCATGCAATGGTCGCAAGATCGAGGTGGTTTGTAGGCTCATCCATGAGGAGGATATCGGGATTGCCAAAGAGAGCCTGGGCGAGAAGCACCTTAACCTTCTGCTCACCGGTCAGCTCGCTCATGGGAAGGTAGTGCCACTCGTCGGTAATGCCCAGGCTGTTAAGCAGGATTTCGGCATCCGACTCGGCAGACCAGCCGTCCAGCTCAGCGAAGCGTTCTTCCAAACGGCAAAGCTCCATACCGTCCTCGTCAGTCATCTCTTCTTTGGCATAGTAGTATTCTTTTTTGTCTATAATCTCACAGAGCTCAGCATTGCCCAGCATGACAGTTTTCAGGACGGTATATTCATCGAATTTGAAGTGATCCTGTCCAAGCACCGACATGCGCTCACCGGGGGTGATAATAACTTCTCCGCGAGTCGGTTCCATTTCGCCCGAGAGAATTTTGAGGAAGGTGGACTTGCCCGCGCCGTTCGCGCCGATGATACCGTAACAGTTGCCCTTGGTAAAGGTGAGGTCGGCATTCTGGAAAAGGGTGCGTCCGCCATAGCTGAGTGCGAGGTCTTCGGTTCTGATCATGTTGTATCCTTTCAATTGCAGTGTTATATTCTTTATCCTTATTATTCTATCATGAAATCAGATTAATTTCCATAGTTTATGAAAAAAACTTGATATCGCTTTTTAATTGTGTTATAATTTATACAATATATGGTAAGATGAGAGGAGTGTTGCCGTCGTGTGGGAGATCATTGCTGCAGTTGTTTGTATTGTAGTTGTCGCAGTCCTGCTGATTTCATTCAGGCTGTTCCGAATAGCTATTGTACGCCCGAAAAAACATAAGGATTCATCGGGGAATATCAGTGAAATGAATGAAGATCAAAAGCGGCTCGAACAACGCAGAAAAGAAGGTGTGCGCTGGTTCCGCGATATGGCTCCGGAGGAAGTTTCAATCGTCTCCTTTGACGGATTGGAGCTATATGGCAGACTGCTCCTGCAGAAACGGGCGACGCGCGGCACAGTGATCATGATGCACGGCTTTCACAGCTCGGGGGAAGGCGATTTTGCCTGCCAGCTGCGGCATGTTTATGAGCTTGGTTTCAACATTCTGCTGCCCGACGAAAGATCTCACGGAAAATCGCAGGGTGAATATATCTGCTTCGGTGCGCTGGAACGCTATGACTGCAGGGACTGGATATTCTTTTTGAATGAAGTTTTAGGGGAGCTTCCCATATATCTTTACGGTATCTCCATGGGTGCATCAACCGTAATGCTGACCTCGGCACTGAAGCTGCCGCAGAATGTGCGTGGTGTGATTGCTGACTGCGGTTATACGTCGCTGTGGGATATTTTATCGGTGATCATCAAGCGGCATTTCCATCTGCCGCCCATCCCCTTTATTCCGATCGCAAGCTTGATTTCAAAGGCGGTTGCGGGCTTCTTCTTCGGAGAGGCTGATTGTGAGAAGGCGCTGAAGCAAACCGAGCTGCCTGTACTGCTCATTCACGGGGCATCGGACGATTTTGTTCCGCCCGAGATGACCATTTCAAACTGGAGAGCACTTGACGGGAAGCGTCGACAGCTGTTTTTTGTCGCCGATGCGGGACATGCGGATGCTTATACCACCGACACCTACGGATATGATCGAATGTTTGACGGATTTATTGCCGACTGCGAAAAACGGAGAGGCAATTAAGGTTTATTTCATTTTGGAGTATTTACATGGTTTTCTCAAGTCTTGAGTTTTTATTTCTGTATCTCCCGGTAACGCTGCTGCTTTACTTCATGGTGCCCAAAAAGCATTTGAAGTGGCGCAATCTGGTGCTGCTTGTCACCAGCCTGATTTTCTACGGCTGGGGCGAGCCGGTTTATGTGTTCCTCATGATGGCAACCATCGCGGTAGACTATGTCTGCGGCTATCTGGTGGGCATTTACCGCGAGGATAATCCGAAAGCAGCCAAGCAGGTGCTGATCGCGAGCATCATCATCAATCTGGGCATTCTGGGATTTTTTAAATATTACAACTTCTTTATCGACAATCTGAAGTTGATCCCCGGGCTCGGTTTTCTGCCGACACTGGATCTTGAGCTGCCGATCGGTATATCCTTCTATACCTTCCAGGCGCTGTCCTATGTCATCGATGTCTATCGCGGCGACGGCAGTGTACAGAAGAATGTGGCAGCCTTCGGTGCCTATGTAACCCTGTACCCCCAGTTGATCGCCGGTCCGATCGTACGCTATCATGATGTGGATGAAATGCTGAGGAAGCGCAGTGAAACGGTCATGCTCTTTGCCTCGGGCATGCGCACCTTCTGCGCCGGTTTGGCCAAAAAAATTTTGCTTGCCAATGTAGCGGGACAGATGTGGAACGGATATCTTGCCGTACCTGTGGATGAGCGCACGGTTGTGGGGGCATGGATTGGCATGCTCTGCTATACGGCACAGATTTATTTTGACTTCTCGGGCTATTCAGATATGGCGATCGGACTCGGAAAGATGCTGGGCTTCCGTTTTCTTGAGAACTTCAATTATCCTTACATTGCAAAAAGCATCACCGATTTCTGGCGGAGATGGCACATTTCACTCTCCTCATGGTTCCGCGAATATGTATACATTCCGCTGGGCGGCAATCGCAAGGGGCAGTTCAACACCTACCGCAATCTGCTGATTGTCTGGTTCCTGACAGGCTTCTGGCACGGTGCAAGCTGGAACTATATTCTTTGGGGGCTCTATTACTTCGTTCTGCTGGTCTTTGAGAAGGCGTTTTTCGGAAAGATTCTTCAAAAGCTTCCGGCTGCCCTTCAGCATCTTTACACGATGTTCTTTGTAATCCTCGGATGGCTGCTCTTTGTTTTCGAGGATCTTTCTGCCGGTATGGTCTGGCTCGGGAATATGTTCGGTGTGGGAACACTTTCCTTCATTTCACAGTCAAATGTATACGATCTTGTACATAGTCTGCTCTTCTTTGCCATTCTTGTTCTGGCATCCACACCGATTGCAAAAAAGCTTTTCTACAGATATTACGCTTCCTCCTCAGCCCTTCGCTGGGGAGCCTGCATCGGATGCGGTTTGATTCTGGTGATCACCACAGCTTATCTGGTGGATTCTTCCTTCAATCCCTTCCTCTATTTCCGATTCTGAGGAGGTGCGATCATGGATGGTAAGAATATGATATTAAGTGAGCAGGACAAACTTCTGCTGATTCAGCAAAAATGTGCTAAAAAATCGCGGAGCTGTGATATTGTGACGTTGATTCTGACGCTGGGCTTGATTGTGGTTTTCACCCTTCTCTTCTGGATTTTGCCCGACAAGAATTTTTCGGAGCAGGAAAACCGGGTGCTGCAGCAGCTGCCCAAGATTCAGTCGAACTTCAGCGGCAGCTTCATGGAGCGTCTGACCGAAGGAAAATTCCTTGACCGTCTGGTAAACGGAAAATACACTGCGGAGATTGCCGACTATTATGCCGATCAATTCCCAGCCCGTGACTTTTTTGTTGGTCTGAAGGGAATCAGTGAGGCAGCTCAGCTCAAGGGCGGCAACAACGGTGTGGTGATCTGCGAGGACGGATACATTATTACCCGCGAAGATTATCCGGATGCCAACACGGTAAGTGCAAATCTGGCTGCGATAGAAGAATTTTCCGCAGTGATGGAGAGCGATGGGGTGCTGGTTTATCTTGCTATGGCAGGACGGCCTGTCGATGTGCTGGAGAGCTCACTTCCCGCGCTTTATCCTTATGAAAGCAGCGAGGTTCTGTGGAAGAGATTCCGCGATGAGTCGAACCGGCTTGAAAGTACGCGTTATATCGAGCTTCTTGAACCCTTGAAGGCTGCTCATGAAGCAGGTGAGCAGCAGATCTACTACCGCACAGACCATCACTGGACGACACACGGAGCTTATCTTGCCTACCGTGAAATCATGAGTGCGATGGGCATGGAAGCTTATGAAATCGGTGACTTTGAGATTGAAGTGGTATCCGACAGCTTTTACGGCACTACCTGGTCTAATGGCGGCATGAAGTGGATCGGTGCCGACGAGATGGTTTACTACCGCTTCGGGGACGACATGGAATATACCACCTCAGTTGCCGATACGGGCATCTCCTTTGACAGCTTTTATGACCGCAGTTATCTGGAGAAGAAGGACAAATACAGTTCTTTCATCTCGGGCAACAACGCCCGTGTGGATATTACAAAGAAGACAGGCGAAAAACGCGAGAAACTGCTTCTGATCAAAGACAGCTTTGCTCACTCGGCTGCCCCCTTCCTTGCAAGGCATTTCGATCTGGTCATTATTGATCTGCGTTATTTTAAGGAATCCTGTGCCGCACTTGTGCGTGAGGAAGGAATCGACCGGGTGCTGATTCTCAATTATATCGGCAGCAACACATCGTCAAATGTCCATAGCATTTTAAAGTTTGGACTGGAACAAGAATCATAATACAAAAGTCAAGAGGATTTGACATGGCAGAGATTGAACTGACAAATATGATCATGATTGAAAATCCAGGGGATGGAAAAGTCGCGGTCATACACCGAACAAAAAACTGGCGGGGATATGCTTTTCCGGGAGGTCATGTGGAGAAGGGCGAGAGTATGATGGCGGCAGCTGTCCGCGAAGCCTACGAGGAAACCGGACTGACAGTAAGAAATCTGCATTTCTGCGGTACCATTCACTGGTGCAGAGTAAAAAGCGATGAGCGATACCTGGTATATCTCTACAAAACAACCGATTTCACAGGCGAATTCAAAACCGACTGCGACGAAGGTGAGCTCTGTTGGATGGAGAAGGATAGTCTCGCTGAAGCCTGTACAGGACAGGAAAATGATTTTGTCCGCTATCTTCCCATGTTTTTTGAGGATCGATATTCCGAAGCCTTTGCGCTTTGGGATGAAGATATCCCCACCGAAATCACCTATTTATAAGCGTAAACCCAAGGAGGATGAGAAACCATGCCTGACAGAACAAACAACGATTATCCGACCTTAAAAAAGAATTTTCAGACCATCAAGAATGACTATCGCGCCATTCCCTTTTATCATCTTGACGGCGACATTACGAATTATGACGAAATCGACGCGCAGCTTGCCGCCTTTAAAAAGCTGGGTTACGGCGGCGTAGCACTGCTTCCGGTTCATGAAACGCTGCCGAAATTTTCAAGCGATGAATATTTTGATGCACTGGAGCATATTTTTGAGCGGGCGAAAAAGCTGGGAATGAAGGTAATCTATTATGATGATATGGACTATCCCAGCGGCTGGGCGGGTGGTGAGCTTGCCGAGCGCTATCCCGAAGCACTGAGCTGGATTCTTGAAAAGTATGAATATATGTGCACCGAAGGGGAGCATGTGAAAATCAAGCTCAAGCAGAACGGCATGACCATGTCGCTGACCGCACTTGAGGTTGACACGCTGGACATTCAGGATCTGCGCCCCTTTATCACCGACGGCATACTCGAATGGGATGTCCCCGACGGAAACTGGAATGTGATGCACTTTGTCTGTGCGCCCGATACCGAATCGAAATTTGTGAATTATCTGAACTATGAGGCATCCCGACGGTTTATTTCGCTGACCTACAAGCGCTTCACCGACCGTTTTTCGGAATACATCGGTGATGTCTGTGAGATGACCTTCTACGATGACATTCAGTTCCGTGCGAAAAATCGACGCATGTGGGATCCTTCCTTCAATGAAGTATTCGAAAAGCAGTTCGGCTTCGATCCGTCGCCTTATTACCCCATGCTCTTTGTGGAACGCGGCGGTCACATGAAGGCGCTCTTCATGAACTGCCGTGCCAAGATGCTCTGCGACGGCTTCTTCAAGGCGGTAACCGACTTTACAAGTGCGCATGGACTGATATCGACAGGTCATGTGGCACAGATGAAATCCACCTCCGCCCCCTGGATTTTCGGCGACGGCATGCTCTTCCAGAAGAATGCGGGAGCACCCGGACTGGGTCTGTCCTATGCCTATGCTTACGGCGAGAACGGTCTGAAGCTGGCTTCGGGTGCGGCGGACAATTTCGATCGTGAGGTGGTAACCTGCGAGATCTACGGCAGCTATGCAAAGCTGGATCAGCGCATTCTGTACAATGAGGCAATGAATGCCTTTGCAAGAGGTGTTAATTTCTTAATCCCTCACGGTCTGTGGTTCTCAGGCGTAGCACGAATTCCTCATGATCTTTCCCACAAATCTGCATTCCGTGAGATACTGCCCGATTACAACGATTTTGTTGCCCGTGCTCAGTCCATGCTGCGCGGCGGCAGCCATGTATCGGATATTGCACTGCTCTACCCCATCTACTCGCTGCAGTCCCAGTCCTATCTGTATGATGCCGATGTAACAGGCGTTGAGTATCCGAGAACCCCCTTCAACGCCGATTACATGAATGTGATCAACACATTGCTCAACTACTGCGGCAAGGATGTAACACTGCTCCATCCCGAGACACTCTGCGAGCGCTGCTACGCCGAGGACGGTATCCTCTATCTGAATAATAAGTTGACCCCTGCACAGTTCAAGGTTTTGATTCTGCCCGGAGCTTCGATGATCAGTCTTGAGAGTCTGCGGATGGTCAAACGCTATTACGATTGCGGCGGCAAGATCATTGCGACAGGCGACCTGCCCTTCCGCGCGTTTGAATATCCGCGCTTCGGGGACAGCAGCACCGATGAGGAGGTTGCCGAGCTGATTGAATATATTTTCGGTGTGCAGCCTGACAGGCTCAACGACTTTGTGGAATATTTCCGCAATGAGAATGAGGCGGGAGGCGTTGCTTACTTCCTGCCCGCTTCACTGACCGCAGCCGACGAAACAGAATTTGTTCCCTCTCCCTTCTTTAATGCCATTCTGAACAGTCTGGGCATCGCATTTGATGTGGAGATCACGGGAATGCCCAAAATCGAAAACAGCGGCATTCTCAACGCCTTCCTGCCAATGTATCTGGCACTGGGAGCACAGAACGGCATCGGAACAGGCGGATTCTTCAACTACATTCACAAGAGACAGGGAAATACCGATATCTACTTTATTTCCAATACAACCAAGAAGGATTACAAAGGCAAGATCTCGCTTCTCGGCGTGATGGATCTGGAGGAGTGGAATCCCTACACCGGAAGAATCAAGCGAATTCCCTCGAAAAAGATTCTGATGAACGGATGCACCTACACACAGATTGAGCTGGAGCTTGCTCACGATACATCCACTTTCCTTGTATCCGAAAATTAAAATTAAAATAAATTATGAGACGTAAGCTTTTTTGTGAAATCAGTCCATTCTGCTACCGCATTTCCGAAAAAAAGGAGCAGCTCAAGCGATGGATTCGTGATCTTGCCGACGGTGATGATTTCGCCGCACTGCACGATACCAAGCCGCTGACCTATCTGTGGAAGGGACACACCTCTCCCATGCTGAGAGAGCTTCACGGGGTGGATATGCAGCTGCAGTACAACAAAATTACCAATCTGAAGCTGTCGGGTGAGAAGATTCACGGGCTGATCATTAAACCCGGGCAGACCTTTTCCTTCTGGCGCACGACAGGTCCATGTACGAAGAGTCGCGGGTATATTGACGGGCTGGTGATCCGCGGTACATCTTTTGCCGCCGATACAGGCGGAGGAATCTGTCAGCTTGCCAATTTGATTCACTATATGGTGCTCCACTCTCCGCTGACCGTAACCGAGCTTCACCATCATTCGGATGCGCTCTTTCCCGATTCGGGCAGACGTGTTCCCTTCGGAACAGGAACCTCGGTGGGATACAATATGTTCGATTACAGATTTCGGAACGACACCGAGGGATCGGTTCAGCTGCTTATCTGGCAGGAGGGCAACATGCTCTGCGGTGAACTGCGGGGAGAGCGCGAGCTGAAGGTACGCTACAAGCTGACCGAGGAAGATCACTGCTACACCAAAGAGGGCGAGGTTTATTACCGCAACAGCAAAATCAAGCGAACGGCTTATGCAAAGGATGACGGCACAGTTGCGGAGAGTGAGATTATTCTGGTCAATCATTCACGCGTGATGTACGATCCCGCATTGATTCCCGAGAAGGAGTTGGTGCTGTGATTCTAAAGAAAATTTATGAGAAGCTGACCTTGCTCGGGGACAGAATGGCTTTTGTCGGAGAGGATTCCTGTACATATCGGGAGCTTGGTGAGCTTGCGGCAGGAGCTGTCATGATGCTGCGTCAGATTCCCGAATCCACCCCTGTGATTTTGTACGGCGGAAAGTGTGCAGCTATGCTCGGCTGGATGCTGGGATGCACTTTTGCGGGACTGCCCTATGTACCGGTGGATTCGCGCACACCGACGGGTCGATTGGAAATCATTCAAGCCGAAGTCGGAGCCGGCAGGATAATTGATACGCGGCAGATTGAAATTAAAAAAGCCGCGCTCAGCGACACTTCGATCGTCGAAAATGTCGGACGCACGGTCTATGTGATTATGACCTCGGGTTCTTCGGGGAAGCCGAAAGGTGTAGCGGTCAGTGAAGCAAATCTGGACGCTTTCTGCGATCGGTATCACCATTGGATGGGAGATGCTTCGGTGTCGCTGGGACATGCATCCTTTGCCTTTGATCTGTCGGTGGCGGATATCTATCCTACATTGGCAGGCGGCGGATGCTTGTATTCAATCCCTGCCGATATGGTTGAGAACAGCACCTTGATGCGTGATTTTGTACTGGCTTCAGAATGTGAGCGCTTGGTAATGACACCGAGCTTTGCGCGGTTGCTGCTGACTGAACCTTCTTTTCGCAAAGACAGGCTGTCTTCGTTAAATTCGGTATTTTTCTGCGGCGAAGTCTTGCCTGCAAAGACGGTTCTGCGGCTGTGGGAACGTTTTCCCGGTCTGCGGATTGTGAACGCCTATGGGCCAACTGAGTGTACAGTGGCAACACACGCGATAGAAATAACGGCTGACATGACAGATAGGGTGCTTCCCGCAGGCATTGCCGACGATTCTGTTTTCATCGAAAATGGCGAGATCATTCTCGGAGGCAGGCAGATTGCGCTCGGATATCTGGGCAATCTGCAGAGCAAAGCCTTTTTTGAGCGGGACGGGAAACGGTTCTATCGAACAGGTGACCGAGGAAGAATCTGCGGCAGTCTGCTCTATATTGACGGACGATTGGATCGGCAACTGAAGCTGCAGGGATATCGGATTGAACCCGGTGAGATTGAGCAGGTATTATTATCACTTGCCGGAGTTTCGGCAGCGGCGGTCTTTGCACTGCATGACAGGACGGGTATGCCGCGCTCACTATGCTCAGCCGTGGTATGCAGCGGTGAGATCGAAGCATTGACCGATGAGCTGAAGAAGCGGCTGCCAATGTATATGATCCCGACGCTGCATAAGCTGGATAAGCTGCCGATGAATGCGAACGGAAAATGCGATTATGCAAAGCTGGAGGCTGCATATGGAAAACAATAGAATTCTTTTTGAAGTAACCGAAATTATCCACGAAGTGGGTGTACCCGATGCAGTTGAAAATTTAACTGTCGATACCGATCTTATTGAATCGGGTATACTCGATTCTTTGGGAAAGGTTGAGCTCATTGATGCAATCTGGGAAAGATACCGGTTGGAAATCTCACCTGCCGAGCTGTTTACAACCGGGGTGACAATACAAAGCGTCACCAATATCGTCGAAAAATATACCTATCAAAAAAGGGATTAACCTGCTACAGGTTGATTCCCTATCTGTATTCTGTCGGTGTATTACCTACCGATTCCTTGAAGCGTTTGCCGAAGTAGCTGGGACTTTCAAAGCCGCAGAGTTTGCCGACTGTTTCCACCGTGTCGGTGCTGTATTTCAGAAAGCGCTTGGCTTTCGCAATACGGATGCGGTTCAGATCTTCCATGACGGTGACACCGCGCTCCCTCTTGTAAATGCGGCAGAGGTTATAGCGGTCAATATGAAAAGTATCGGAAAGGTCAAGCAGTGTGAGCGGTTCGGCGTAGCGCTGTTCAAGCAGGTGCAGTATCCGGGAAGAAAGATTGGCAGGTGGCGTCAGAATATTGGAGAACAATTCCATGACATAGGCATAACCTGCCGATGAGCGAGAGAGCGGCGTGCTGTCCCCTGTAGCAAAGCGGTCGAGCTGTTCGGTTTCCCGGTTGAGATAGGCTGGAACGGTAAATGGCATATATTCGCCAACACCAATATAATCGAGGGTGCACGAGGGCATGGTAAAGGTACACCAGACTGTATGGAAGGGATCTCCCGAATAACTGTGTGGAACATTGGCACGCATAAACATCCCTTCTCCGACACCGAGAACAAAGCTTTCGTCCCGCATGCTGAAGTGCCCTCGTCCTTCTTTGATCCAGATAAACTGATGTACATCAAATCCTTCCGGACGTGTCACAGGGTGCTGCACAACACTTTCTCCCAGCGTAACGAGAACAAAGGGCAGCTCATCACAGAGCGATTTATAAATTTCAGCAAACATGATGCAATATCCTTATAGTATTACCAAGATAATTCTCTTGATTTTTGATTCTTTTTGCAATATGATTATATCATAGAGGGGACATAAAGTAAAGTCCCAATTTCATATCGGAGGTATTGATCATGAAAAAGTTAAAAATCGGTCTTATCGGATGCGGAGGCCGCGCCCAATCACACATGAGCAGCTTCGTCAAAATGAGCGAGGATGTACAGGTGGTGGCTGTTGCCGATCCGATTGAACAGCGCAGAATGAATGCTGCCAAGATGTTCGGATGCGAACATATTTACCGCAATCACACCGAACTGCTCGACGACGAAGGCGGAAATCTGGACGCACTGGTAATCTGTGTAGAGCCGACAGCGCATGACGAGGGCATGGAGCTTCGTGCGGCTGAGATGGGAATCCCCTTCCTCGTGGAGAAGCCAATGACGCTCGATCTCGATCTTGCAGACCGCGTTGCGGCAGCCATTGAAGCAAAAGGTCTGATCACCTCGGTAGGCTTCCAGGACAGATATCAGGATCTGACCGATATCATCATGGCTGAGATGCCAAAGCACAAGATCGGCGGTCTGGTATACGGCGCGTGGGTTGGAGGCATCCCCGGTGTCTGGTGGTGGCAGAAGAAGAGCGACTGCGGCGGTCAGCTGGTGGAACAGAATATCCATCTGGTAGACGAGCTGCGTTACCTTTTCGGCGAACCGCTGTCGGTTTATGCAACCGCATCCACAGGCATTGTCAAGCCGGGCGTAAATAGCTGGAAAGAATATGACACCGATGACCATTCAACAGCTGTCATTCGCTTTGAAAATAACATCACAGCAACCCTGGTCAGCGGATGCTACATCACAGGCTGCCGTCCCCGCTGCGGACTTTATATTGTACTGGAGGACATTATTTTCGACTACAGACTGCGCAACAATCTGATCATCGAAACCCCGAAGGAAACCCGCGACATCAGACGTATGGCTGATCAGACCTATACGCTGGATGAAGCATTCATCAAGGCAGTACAGACCGGAGACAAGAGCCTGATCCGCTCCGATTACAGTGATGCGCTCAAGAGCCTGAAGCTTGCATTCGCAGCGAACAAGTCAATGGAGACCGGCGAAGTCATCTACTTCGACAGATAAGGAGGATCACATGAGACTTTGTGCAGCAATTCCCTGCTTTTTCAGAAATGTTGATTTTTGTGATGCCCTCAGACAGGCGGCAGCTCTCGGATATGATGCAGCTGAAACCTACAACTGGAAGAATCTCGATCTTGGCAAAGTTCGAGAAACCATCGAGGAGACCGGTGTCGAGCTGCTGAGCATGTGTACCACCGAGTTCAGACTAACAGATCCCGCCTGCCGTGAGCTTTGGGTTGAAGGTCTGCGCGAGAGCTGTGCTGCAGCGAAGAAGGTCGGTGCGAAGCGATTGATCACACAGGTTGGCAACGACACGGGTGCACCGAGAGAAGAACAGCATGCTTCGATTGTCGCCGGACTCAAGGCAGGTATTCCGATTCTGGAAGAATACAGCGTGACCATTATGATCGAGCCGCTGAACACCTATGTAAATCATCCCGGCTATTATCTGTGGCAGTCTGCAGAAGCATTTGATATCATCCGAGAGATAGGTCATCCGAATGTCAAAGTTATTTATGACATCTACCATCAGCAGGTTATGGAGGGAAATATTATTCCCAGCATTACGAAAAATCTTGACTGCATCGCGCATCTTCATGCAGCGGGTCATCCCGGACGCAACGAGCTGCAGTTTGGGGAAAATGATTACCGCGTGATCTTTGAAGCGGTGGACAAGGCAGGATACACAGGTGCGGTTGGACTTGAGTATTCGCCAAAGCTCGATCCCATAGAGAGTCTGAAGCTGGCGAAGAAAATATACGGTTAATAAAAACAGCGTAACCTTTGAATTCGAGGTTACGCTGTTTTCATCATTTATCTATCCGCCGGGACGGTATCCGGTTTCACATTCAACGGCAATTCCGTTTTCATCAAAAATGATAAAAAAAAGCAGTTCGGGTGATGTCCCCAAAAAGCCTGTTTGCGATTCACAAATCGTATATCCGCCTCGTGCACTGCGATATAAACCATCATCACCGATCGGCATAGATGTACAGTCGAATGCACCGTATTCGGCTGTGATATCTGCGGAGGTTTTTCCGATAAAATCGGATTCATTAAAAAGACTTACGCTATATGATGAACAGGCTGTAAGAATCACAGTTATTATAATCATGCAGAAAACTCGTTTAATGTTCATATATGTTATAACTGCAGTTAGCTGCTGTCATCACACCAATCGGTATTTCAACAGTCAGGACGGTGGCTCTGTAAAAGGCAGACTGATCGAAGTTCATGGAGATATTCAGCTCGCTTTTCTCCCAGCCATAGGGAATTTCCTCGTTTGGCTGCATGAAGTGGATTGTAATGGGATGATCTCCGAATTTGCGGTATGTTTCACGGGAACGGAGGTCGGCAATGAGATGTTTCTCTTCGATAATGGATGCTGCATATGTTTTTAATGATTCGGGGCCTTTGGGGGATTCGTGAATCAGAAGAAAGAGGTGATATTCACGATCGCGAGCAATGTAGGTAAAATAGAGCTCATAATGACCGGCTTCGACAAGATCGTTATAACGGGACTGTTCATTGTAACAGGAGGTGATGCCTCGCACAGCAAGGATGAGAAGGATAAGAGCAAGGATTGTGATACGAATGATATTTGACTTATCTTTCAGCATAAAGCACCCCCTTTCACAAATAAAGACGAAAAAACGCGGGAGATGTTCCCGCGTTTTGACTTATTTGTAACTTAAATATCCTTGGCGTTGGCGAGAACATACTTCTCAGCCTCTGCGTTCCAGAGTCCGTTGTTTGCCTTGCAGATAACATCGAGGTCTGCATAGAACTTGTCAGTTTTGCCCAGCTCTCCAAAGTCTGCGATAGCGGTGAGGGGCATATCCTTACCGGTGTAGATCAGCTTCTTTCCGCCGGGAATCTTGGGCAGGTTGCAGGTGGTTTCTGCGACTGCGTTCAGTCCGCCGATATGAGTGATCATAGCTGCGGGATTGATCTTGCCTTCCTCAACCATGGTGAGGCACTCACGCATATCATCTGTGTTGCCGCCGCTGGTGCCGACCAGATGAGTGGAGGTATAGTGAACGTTATAGAAGTTGAATTCAGCCTTGAACTCGGGGTTGGTGGGACCTGCAAAGAAGTTGAGGCAGCCGTCACGCGCGAGGAGTCTGTCGCCCATTTCAACAACGGGCTTGACGGGAGCGTAAACGAATACATCGTTGAATCCCTTACCGTCGGTGAGGCTCATCATATACTCAACGGGATTCTCATACTCGTTGGTGTTGACATAATAAAGCTTTACACCATTCTTTGCAGCCTTTTCGGGAGTGAGGATTTCCGCAGCTCTCTTAAGACGTGCTTCATCGATATCGGTGACAACAACCACAGAGGGACGTCTGTCACAGTTGATTGCATAGTCAATAGCACCAAGACCCATAGGGCCTGCACACGCGAGAAGTGCGACACAACCGCCCTCAACGATACCCATATCATGAACATAACAACCGTTCTTGGTGTGGTAGTTTGCATGATAGCCGCCGATGATGCAGCTCATAGGCTCAGCAACAGAGCCGTAGAAGAAGGCATCGCCGTTGTAGCGGAGCAGGCAGTCCATCTCCATAACCTCGTTGGGGATGATGACATACTGTGCGGAACCGCCGATGAACCGGTAGGAATAGCCGGGAGCCTGAAGACTGCCCTTATAGTTGATTGCGGGCTGGATTGCAAAACGGTCGCCTGCCTTATACTTATCTGCCCACTTTGCGCCGACCTCGATAATTTCGCCGCAGAACTCGTGACCGATGATGATGGGATTCTCCGCGATGTCATTGGGAACTCTCTTGTGGTCAGCGCCCTGAAGTGCCGCCTTATAGCTGGACATGCAGATACTGTCCGAGATGATATGTGCGAGAATTTCGTCGTCCTTCAGTGCGGGAAGCTCGAACTCTTCGAGACGGAGATCGTTTTTGCCATACATTCTGACTGCTTTGGTTTTCATTTGAGACTCTCCTTATTCAGTAATTTTTGGTATTTATCGGTGATTCTTTTTCTGCGCTTCTCACTCTCGTCGGGAAGCGTCTTGACGGAATGGAGCCGATTATTCTCAAGCTCAATTTCGATCATGTCGCCCTCTCTGATGCTGTCGGGAAAAAGCTGCCTGGGCGCTGTCAGCATACCGCCTCCATCAAGCTCGAGGATAGCAAAAGCTCCTTCGTATCGGTCGAGGATTGCGCGCATGCCGTCACCGCCTTTGCTGAATCACCTTGGTCAGTGTAAACTAATTGTGATATTTTTACACAAACATTATACCAAATTCACATCAAAATGTCAAGCGGCATCATCCTGAAACATCGGCGAAAAATTCATAAATTCTTATATACTTTGTCCTCAAATTTTGGTATAATATATGATGTAGTATTATGCAATGATCGGAGTGTGGCAGATGGCGCACGAATTGAATATCAAAGAAAAGATTGATCGCCTGAGAGGCGAAATTGAATATCACAGAAAGAAATACTATCTTGAGGATGCCCCCGAGATCAGCGACTTTGCCTTCGACGAAATGTTTGAGGAGCTGAAGCGTCTGGAGTCTGAGCATCCTGAGTATGATGATCCCGCATCGCCCACCAAGCGGGTTGGCGGTGAGGCACTCGATCGCTTTGAGAAGGTTGTGCATGAGGTTCGCATGGACAGTCTGCGGGATGTATTTTCATACGAAGAACTAAAGGATTATCTGATCGAGACACCTGAGGGAGTCTGGTCGGTGGAATGTAAGATCGACGGTCTTTCGGTAGCGTTGGAATATGAAGGCGGACGCTTTATTCGAGGGGCAACAAGAGGTGACGGTGCAATTGGTGAAAATGTCACCGAAAATCTTCGCACGGTGCAGAACATTCCGCTGAAAATTCCCTACGAAGGTCGACTGATTGTGCGGGGTGAGGTATACATGCCGCGCTCAGCCTTTGAATCGCTGAACAGACGGCGTGATGAAGCAGGTGAATCGTTGTTTGCCAATCCGCGCAACGCGGCAGCCGGATCGCTGCGGCAGCTTGATCCCAAGATAACAGCACAGCGCGGACTTGATATTTTCGTTTTCAATCTCCAATACTGCGACAAGAGCTTTGCAACGCATGCAGAGACACTGGCATTTATTGAAGAACAGGGATTTCCCACCATCCCCATGCGCTTTATTGAGGGGGATGCAGATACAATCATTACACGGATCGGTGAAATCGGAGAGGCGAGGGGAACACTTCCCTTTGATATTGACGGAGTGGTAATTAAGCTGAACGATCTGGCCCGTCGTGCTGAGATGGGAGCGCTCGCCAGCACCCCCAGGTGGGCGGTGGCATATAAATTCCCCCCCGAATGCAAGAAAACAAAGCTGCTTGATATTGTGATTCAGGTGGGACGAACAGGTGTGCTGACCCCGAATGCGGTGCTGGAGCCGGTTTCCCTTGCCGGCACCACGGTAAGCCGTGCAACGCTGCATAATATCGATTTTATCCGTGAGCGCGGTATCATGCTGGGCGACACGGTGATTGTACGTAAGGCAGGAGACATCATTCCCGAGATTGCAGAAGTAGATGTAAAGGCGCGAGACGGCAGTGAGATTCCTTTTGAAATGCCCGAGGTTTGTCCGGTTTGCGGAGAACCTGCGGTGCAGGATGAAGGTGGTGCCGCCATTCGGTGTACCAATGCAGCCTGTCCTGCACAGCTGAAGCGGAATCTGACCCATTTTGCATCCCGCGACGCCATGAATATCGACGGATTGGGGCCTGCGCTGATCGGGATGCTCTGTGATGAAGGATTGGTTGAAAACTGTGCCGATCTGTACAGACTGAATCCGACAAGACTGGCTGAACTGGAGCGCATGGGAGAAAAATCGGCGGAGAATCTGATTGCGGCGATCGAAACCTCAAAGGGAGCGGGACTGGCGCGTCTGCTTTATGCCCTGGGAATCCGACAGGTCGGCTCCAAAGCAGCGGCAGTTCTGGCATCCGAATTCAAGGATATCGAGGCTTTCTTCGGTGTGGATCGCGACGCACTGGTTGCCATCGGCGACATCGGCGAAATCACGGCTGATTATATCATCGATTTCTTTGCACATCCGCAGACACGGGAACTGATTGATTCGCTGAAGGCTGCGGGAGTGGTTACCGCAAATGAGGAAGCTGAGATGCAGAGCAGTCTGCTTGAGGGATTGACCTTTGTCATCACCGGCACGCTGGAAGGCATGAGCCGTGACGAAGCTTCGGAGCTGATCGAGGCAAACGGCGGCAAGACCTCGGGATCGGTTTCAAAGAAAACCTCCTATGTGCTGGCAGGTGAGAAAGCCGGCAGTAAGCTGATCAAGGCACAGTCGCTGGGTGTCCCGGTGATTTCGCTTGATGAACTTTTGAAGATGATCGAACAGGAATGAAAGGATTATAGATATGTTAGTTGACAATGTAAGAGTTTATCTGAAGGCCGGTGACGGCGGCAATGGCTGTGTTTCCTTCAGACGGGAAAAATACGTATCCCACGGAGGGCCTGACGGCGGAGATGGCGGCAACGGCGGGGATATTGTGCTCACCATCGATGAGGGCGCGAACACCCTGCTTGCCTACAAGTACCGCCACAAATTCATCGCTGCAAACGGCGGTGACGGCATGGCGGGCAAATGCCACGGTGCTACTGCCGATGAGCTGATTCTTCCTGTTCCTCCCGGAACGGTGGTGAAAGAAGCGGCATCGGGCAAGGTAATCTGTGACATGTCGAATATCGACCGCTTTGTGATCTGCAAGGGTGGACGCGGCGGCTGGGGAAATCGGCATTTTGCGACACCGACAAGACAGATTCCCCGTTTTGCCAAGAGCGGCATGAAGGGCGAGGAGCTAGAGGTTATTTTCGAATTAAAGATGATCGCTGATGTGGGTCTGATCGGCTATCCCAACGTAGGCAAGTCGTCGATTCTCTCCATGATCAGCGCGGCAAAACCCAAGGTTGCGAACTATCATTTTACGACTCTCTCCCCCAGTCTCGGCGTTGTTAAGAGCGGCGGTGAGGGCAAGGGTTTTGTGGCTGCCGACATTCCCGGACTGATCGAAGGTGCGGCAGAGGGGGCGGGACTGGGACATGAGTTCCTTCGTCATGTGGATCGCTGCCGTCTGCTGGTGCACGTGGTGGATATTTCCTGTGCTGAAGGACGGAATCCGGTTGAGGACATCAAGACAATCAACGCCGAGCTTGCACGCTACAGCGAGCAGCTTGCATCAAGACCGCAGATCATTGCAGCAAACAAGTATGATTCGCTTGATGAAGAGGCAGTTGATCTCGATGCCTTTGAAGCCTATGTGGACGAGCTGGGCTGCGATTTGATCTATGTTTCGGCTGCAACCGGTGAAAATATTCCCACACTGGTCAATATGTGCTCCGAACGGCTCAAGCTGCTGCCCCCGGTGATCACCTATGAGAGCGAATATGTGAAGGAGGTCTACCGTGACGAGGACGATCACGCCATTACCATCCGCAATGTGAACGGAACCTATGTGGTGGAGGGAGAATGGCTGCTCAATCTGATGGGCTCAATCAACTTTGAGGACCGCGAATCGCTGATGTACTTCCAGCGTGTACTGCGCAACTCGGGTGTCATTGCGGCACTTGAGGAAAAGGGATGCGGCGATGGCGACACGGTAAGTATTTACGATTTCGAATTCGACTTCGTTCGCTGAGATTCCCTAATTTTCTTGTTGTATTGACTTTTATTCCATTATATTATATAATCTAGTTATTATCATTTACGAAAGAGGAATTACATCCATGTACTGGCAAAAAGACATTGAAACAATGGATCGCGCCGAGCTGGAGGCATTGCAGCTGGCGAAATTAAAAAAGCTGGTGGATTACTGCCACGATAACGTTCCCTTTTACCGCGAGAAGCTGGATGCATCGGGCATCACCGGCGATAAGATCAAGTGTCTGTCCGACATTCAGTATCTGCCGCTGACCACCAAGGAGGACATCCGCAACAACTATCCTTTCGGCATGTTCGCAAGACCGATGAAGGATATTGTGAGAATCCACGCATCTTCGGGTACCACAGGTAAGCCCACCGTCGTTGGCTACACACAGAACGACCTTGAAATGTGGTCGAACTGTGTTTCACGACTGGTTGTTGCTGCAGGTGCTTCTGCGGATGACATTGTGCAGATTGCCTTTGGCTACGGTCTGTTTACCGGCGCGCTCGGTCTGCATTACGGACTTGAAAATATTGGTGCAACGGTTGTGCCCACATCCAGCGGTAATACCGAGAAGCATCTCATGCTGATGAAGGATTTCGGAACAACGGTACTGGTTTCGACACCCTCCTATGCGCTTTATATGGCTGAAATTGCACGCGATATCGGTCTTGATCCCAGAAAGGATCTGAAGGTCAGGCTGGGACTTCTGGGCAGCGAGGGCTGTACGCTTGAGATGCGCGACAAGATTGAGGAAGCATGGGGCATGTTTGCCACCGACAACTACGGCATGAGCGAGCTTGTCGGTCCCGGCGTATCCGGCGAATGCACCTATCGCTGCGGTCTGCACTTTGCAGAGGATCACTTCTTCCCCGAAATTATTGACAGCAACACGCTGGAGAGCAAGGGCGAAGGTGAGCTCGGTGAGCTGGTTATCACAACCCTTTCCAAAGAAGGCTTCCCTCTGATCCGCTACCGCACCAAGGACATCACACGACTCAACTACGAAAAGTGCGCGTGCGGCAGAACCCATGCAAGAATGGATAAGACGGTTGGACGCAGCGATGACATGATCAAGATCAAAGGCGTCAATGTATTCCCGACTCAGATTGAGAGTGTGCTGGTCAGCATTCCAGAGGTCGGTCCCCATTATCAGATCGTACTCAAGACGGTTCGTCATACCACAGACTTCGAGGTCAATATCGAGCTGCTCGATGCTTCGCTGCTGACCAAGTATTCTGAGCTTGAGGGTCTGCAGAAGAAGATCGCCCATAAGATGCAGACAGTCCTGGGACTCAATCCCAAGATCAATCTGGTTGAGCCCAAGTCGCTGGAGAGATTCGCAGGCAAGGCTAAGCGCGTTATCGATTTAAGAGAAAAATAATACCTACATACCGAAAGGAATTGAAGATGATGAAGAAAATTATGCTCGGAAACGAGGCGGTGGCGCGCGGTCTGTATGAGGCAGGCTGCCGTCTGGTCTCCAGTTATCCCGGCACGCCCAGCACCGAGATTTCGGAAGCTGCGGCTAAATATGATGAGATTTATGCAGAATGGGCGCCCAATGAAAAGGTGGCGCTGGAGGTGGCGCTGGGTGCTTCGATGGCAGGAGGACGTTCCTTCTGTGCGATGAAGCACGTAGGTCTGAATGTTGCTGCCGATCCCCTCTTTATCGGTGCTTACATCGGTGTCGGCGGCGGCATGATCATCGCTGTTGCCGATGACCCGGGCATGCACTCCTCTCAGAACGAGCAGGATTCGCGTCATTATGCCATCGCTGCAAAGCTCCCCATGCTTGAGCCCTCCGATTCGGCTGAATGTCTTTCCTTTGTAAAAGCCGGTTATGATTTCTCCGAAAAGTTTGATACACCGGTTATCCTGAGACTGAACACCCGCGTGTCTCACTCCCAGAGCGTTGTTGAGCTTGCAGAGCGTGAGGAGCGCGAGATCATTCCCTATGAAAAGTCTCCCGCCAAGCGTGTTATGATGCCTGCCAATGCAAAGGGACGCCATGTTGTCGTCGAAAAGAGACTGGAAGAGATTGCTGAATATGCAAACGAATGTCCCTTTAACCGTGTCATCGACAACGGCGGTGAGCTTGGTATTATCACAGCCGGACCTTCCTTCAACTATGCAATGGAGGTATTCGGCGACAAGGCTTCCTATCTGAAGCTGGGTTTGGTCAATCCGATGCCCGATAAATTGATTCGCGATTTTGTAGCAAAATATCAGAGAATCATAGTCATTGAAGAGCTTGACGATGTTATCGAGACGCATTGCAGAAAGCTCGATATCACGGTTGACGGTAAAAATCTGCTTCCCCTCTGCGATGAATTTACGCAGGAGCTGCTTGCCGAGAAGCTGCTTGGCGAAGTAAAGCCCTATGCTGCGCTGGAGGAAAATATTCCGGTTCGCCCCCCTGTTCTCTGCCCCGGATGTCCCCACAGAGGTATTTTCTATGTACTCAAAAAGATGGGGCTCTATGTGAGCGGCGATATTGGCTGCTATACGCTGGGTGCACTACCACCCCTTGGTGCCCTTGATACCACCCTTTGCATGGGTGCTTCGATCTCAGCCCTCCACGGATACAACAAGGTTCTCGGTGAGGATTCCGCAAAGAAGAGCGTTGCCATCATCGGCGACTCCACCTTCATGCATTCAGGCATGACAGGACTTGCCAATATTACATACAACAAGGGAATTTCCACGGTTATCATTGTGGATAACAGCATCACCGGCATGACCGGACATCAGCAAAATCCCTGCACCGGCTTTACGCTGAAGGGCGAGCCTGTTCCGCAGATCAGTCTGGAAGCGGTCTGCAAGGCGCTCGGTATTGAAGAGGCGCACATCCGTGTGACAGACCCCAACGAGATTACCGAGACCGAGGCTGTCCTGAAAGAAGAGCTTGCCTATGAGGGACCTTCGGTTGTTATCTGCCGCCGTCCCTGTGCGCTGCTCAAATATGTAAAGGCTGAGCCTGCCTTCACGGTTGATACCGAGAAGTGTATCGGCTGCAAGGCCTGCATGAAGATCGGCTGTCCCTGCATCAGCATTGTCGATAAGAAGGCTACCATCAACGCAACACTCTGCACAGGCTGCGGACTCTGCAAGAAGCTCTGCAAGTTCGGTGCGATTCAAGGTTAAGGAGGGATTTGACATGACAAAGAAAAATATTATGATCGTCGGCGTCGGCGGTCAGGGAACTCTCCTTGCCAGCCGTATTTTAGGAAATGCCTCGCTTGCACTTGGTTACGATGTAAAGGTTTCGGAGGTTCACGGCATGAGCCAGCGCGGCGGTTCGGTTGTAACCTATGTTAAGTATGGCGAGAGCGTAGCTTCTCCCATCATCTGCCGCGGTGAGGCTGATGTAATCCTCGCCTTTGAAGAGCTGGAAGCGGCACGCTGGCTGCCCTATCTGAAGCCCGACGGCATTATGATCATCAATACGCAGCAAATCAATCCCATGCCGGTTGTCACCGGAGCTGCCGAATATCCTGCTGATATCATTGAGAAGATCAAGGCTAAGGGGGTTCGCGTCATTTCTGCCGATGCACTCGCCATGGCTAAGGAAGCAGGAACCGAAAAGGCAGTCAATGTTGCGCTGATCGGTCTGGCTGCAGATTATCTTGGATTTGACCGCGGCACTCTTGTGGATGCGGTTAAGACATCGGTTGCACCCAAGTTCCTTGAGGTAAACATGAAAGCCTTCGAGCTGGGAGCTTCTCACGCGAAGGATGTTGAATAAACGAAGTAAAGGTAGGATTGATCATGATCATCAAACAGATTTCGATTTTTGTTGAGAACCGCCCCGGACGTCTTGCCGAAATTACTGATATTATTGCACAGAACGGCATCAACATCCGCGCGCTCTCCATCGCCGATACCACGCACTTTGGCATTCTCCGCATCATCACCGAGCACACCAACCAGGTTGAGGAAGTGCTTAAAAAGAATGATCTGACTGTCTCGATTACCAGTGTGATCTCGGTCTGCATCAACGACAAGCCCGGCGGACTCTCTTCGGTTTTGCATGTGCTTGCTGACAATGATATTCAGATTGAATACATGTATGCTTTTGTCTCCGATTCCAAAAAGGACGATGCATATGTCGTCATGCGGATCGAGGATGACCTGCGTGCACAGGAGATTCTGAAGGCACACGGCTTCTACGGACTTGAAATTGACGAATAAACATCGGAAAGGTAAAACACGCTTAAATCCTTTTGAAATTCTGCGGAGATCGGATTTATGAAACATTTAAAATTCTGGCATGCAAAATTTTCCAAAGAGAATTGTCGCAAGTAATTCCACAGTGTCCCAATGTATTGGATATTACCTTCATGCAGCAGGATCTTCACAGTCATCCGAATCTTCTGCGTGATGCCCTGCAAAATGAAATAAATCTGATCGAATCGGGGAACGATCTGCATACCAACAGAATCCACCTTGAGAGCACAGATGCCATTTTGCTGGGATACGGTCTTTGCTCCAATGCACTGGTCGGAATTACGAGCGCCCGTTTTCCTCTGGTTATCCCCCGCGCTCATGATTGCATCACACACTTCATGGGAAGCAAGGAGCGATATGCCGATTATTTTGAAAAAGTAAAGGGAACCTTTTTCTACACACAGGGATGGCTGGATTTAGGTTTGGATATCGGGCAGGCTGATATCGAACGCAAACGCAGTGAGTATTTGGAGCGCTTCGACAGAGATGAAGATACCGTAGAATATCTTCTGGAAATGGATAAGGAAATACTCAAAAACTATCGCTATGTTACATATATCACATGGCCGGGAATGCCCAATGAAAGCGGAATTGCAGCAGCGAAAAAGCTTGCCTCCGAGACCGGACTTGATGTTTTGCAATACGAGGGATCCAACCGCCTGTTATCCGACTTTGTAAACGGCAACTGGAACGAGGAGGATTTCCTCATTTTAGAACCGGGACAAAGCCTGCAGCCATCCTATGACAGCATGATTATTAAAAGTACAAGCGGTGTTTAAGAATTCCCTCTCTGAGCGATCAGTCTCTGACAGGCAAAAGTTCTGCAACACGAAAAAGGGGCTGTTGCAAATGGAATATTTGCAACAGCCCAGCCACAAAATTTTCGATTTTGTGGCGTATATTGATTGGTTTCAGGGCATAAAATGCTCTGAAATGGCGGTCTTTGACCGGCAAAATCAATATTCAAGGGACTGTCGCATGCCAATGCGACAGTCCCTTTATTTTATACATTTGATTTTAATGCATGATAGCTGTTTATTCCGTTCTGAGTGCTACAACGGGATCCTTCTTAGCGGCACTTCTTGAGGGAATGATGCCCGAGATGAGGGTAAGACCTACGCTGATGGCGATAAGTATCAGTCCTACGGGAATGGGCAGGATTGCATCCAGATTGGGAATACCGGTGAGATGGTGGAGGATCATATTGATCGGGATACAGAGCAGCCACGTGATGACAACGCCAAGCGTTCCCGAGGTAAAGCCAATGATAACCGTTTCGGCGTTGAACATGCTCGAAACATTGCGCTTGGAGGCTCCGATAGCGCGAAGGATACCGATCTCCTTGGTACGCTCCTGAACCGAGATGAGGGTGATGACACCAATCATAATAGAGGATACGATCAGTGATACTGCGACAAAGGCAATAAGGACATAGGTGATAGCATTGATAATGGTGGTCACAGAGGACATCATCAGACCCACATAGTCAGTATAGGTGATCTTATCGATCTCTTCCTTGCCCTCATTATAGGAAGCAATTGCCTCTTCGATGATATCTTTATCGGCAAAGGTAGCTGCATAAAGATTGATGGACGAGGGCTCATCGAGATTGACATGGCTGAGAAGCCGCATATTGAGGTCATAGCTTGAATCGGAGAAGATGAGAACTGCGTCATAATAGGCGGCGCACTGCTCGGTGGTATAGGTTTCCATGGACATATCCAGCGCCATTGCAAGCTGATCGGCTGACATGGCTGACATCTGCCCCTGTACCTGAGCGGCATACTGCATTTTGAACTGCTCAGCGATCATCTGGGAGAAGATTTCATCGAGGTCTTCATCCTCCATGGCGGTGATATATTCGCTGAGCTCATCGCGGCTCATACCGGTCTGCTGCATGAGACCCTCGATCATAACATTCTCCATATCTTCTCTGGTCATGCTGCCAAGCGTCTGTTCGATAACCGCATTGATCTGTTCATCGGCGGGAATTGACATAATCTTCACATAGGCTTCGGCACGCTCGGCTTCGGTTAGCTCGGCTGCATAAGCACGGAAGTCGCGTTCCTTTTCTTCATCGGTCAGATTTCCGCTGCTCTCCTTGAAGGGGAGTCCGGTAAAGATATCGGTATCGGGCGTTTCAAGCTGAGCCTTAATGGAGGCTGAATCGTGCGATTCATTGATAATGTATTCGGTAAGCTTGCTGGTGTAGCCGATGGAACCGGTGAGCATGGAAGCCACCGCGTTTTCGCTAGGCCGAATGATACCGCTCACCTTCAGCGGGATGGCATTATCGTAAAGGTAGCGCAAACCTGCCTGAGAATCGCGCAGATCGGTGTAAAGTCCGGTCTTCTCGTCATAGGTATAGCAGTGGGAGCTGATGACGGTGCGGAATTCCATCGCACAGATTTCTTCATAGCTCCAGTTTTTATGGCTGACCTCCAGCTCCTTATGGTTGGCGGCGGCATCGACGATGGCATTGATCTCCTCCTCGGACATAAGACCGAGAGCATAGAGGGTCATATCGTCAAGCTCATTGTTGGAATCAAGGACAAGCACGACCTCGTTGTATTCGGTAGGCCAGCTTCCGTAGACAAGGTCATACTGCTTTTCAAAAAGATCGCTGACCAGTCTGCCGTTATCGCCGGGGAGCATCTCCTGCCAGAGATTTGCCGATGCACCGGTACCCGACATCATCGACATAATCGAGGAGCCTCCGCCGGACGAGGATCCGCTGCTCTCACTTGCTGCGCTGTTTGCCATATTGCTGCTGAAATATTTGGTAAGCAGACTGCGCATAAGCTCCTGTCTGTCCGAGAGAATGATGTTGCCGTCGATGTTCTCTGTATATATGGGCATATCCATGCTGTAGGTATATTGGATGCCGCTGACAGCTTCGTCCAGATTCAGTTCGGAATCAGTCTTTGATAACTCTGCCTCAATGTATTCTTTAAAGGATTTCAGATCATTTTTCTTCGCTTCAATACTATTGAGAGCATTGACAAGATCATATACAATGGGTTTCTGATAGACAGCACTGCGTTCATGCTCCTCCTCCGACTCGGCGGTCATGAGGAAGGACTGCATCAGCGTGCCCAGATCCACATGCTGCTGCTCAAGCATCAGGGGATAGGAGGAAAGGGTATCCTCCTGCACGGTATCGATGTAGGTGGTCATGCCATTAGAAACAGCATAAATCAGCGCGATACCAATGATACCGATACTGCCGGCAAAGGAAGTCAGCGCAGTACGTCCCTTCTTGGTAAAAAGGTTCTTAAGGGAAAGGCCGAAGGAGGTGGCGAAGGACATAGAGGGACGCTTGGTTTTCTTTTCGGCGTCCCGTTTTCTGATGCCGGCTGCAAGTTCTTCCCTCTTCTCTTCCTCGGTGAGCGGTGCGCTGTCCGAGGTAATCACACCGTCCAGCATACGCACGATGCGGGTGGAATACTGCTCGGCAAGATCGGGGTTGTGGGTAACCATGATAACCAGGCGGTCACGGGATATTTCCTTCAGAATATCCATGACCTGGAGGCTGGTTTCGCTGTCAAGAGCACCTGTAGGCTCATCGGCGAGAATGATGTCGGGGTTATTGACGATGGCACGGGCGATGGCAACGCGCTGCATCTGACCGCCCGACATTTCGCTGGGTCTTTTATTAATCTGAGAGGCAAGTCCCACACGCTCGAGCGCTTCTTTAGCACGCTTTCTGCGCTCCGATTTGGAGACACCTGAAAGGCTGAGGGCAATCTCCACATTCTGAAGCACAGACTGATGGGGAATGAGGTTATAGCTTTGAAAAACAAACCCCACCGAATGGTTGCGGTAGGCATCCCAGTCGCGGTCACCGAAATCCTTTGTTGAGCGTCCATTGATCACCAGGTCACCGCTCGTGTATTGATCAAGACCACCGATGATATTGAGCATAGTGGTCTTACCGCATCCCGAAGGACCGAGAATTGAGACGAATTCGCTGCCTCTGAACTGAAGATCGATGCCCTTCAGCGCCTCCACAATACTGTCTCCGGCAGGATATTCCTTTGTGATTTGCTTGAGTTCTAACATTATCTGTGTAATCCTTTCACACTGTACGGATAATAACTGTTAAAATGAACAACTTTAATTATAACTGATTTTTTTTAACGAAATATAAACCGCACTGCAATTTCACATAAATTTTTAACGAAAAAGTCAACGAAACAGGCTGAATTGAGCACATTTATGAAATTTCATCCAGTTTTCCGTGATCAATATCGATGACTGCGTAATATCGGGGATCGCGGTGATGAATTTCGGCAGCAATCGCGGCGCGAATGGCGCGATCGGAGCGTTTGGCATCGAAGGGGATGACTATATCAAAAATCAGATTGGTATGCGTCGGGCCAACAACAATGCGGTAGTCATGCATGGACACTTCGGGTGCAATATCGGTAAGGACAGCCTCCACAAGAGTGCGGCTTTCATTGGTCTGTGCATCATCGGTGATGATAGGATCCATATGAATGACGGCACTGCATTTCAGTGCATCGGCAAGATCGTGCTCAATGTTGTCAATAAGATCGTGCGCTGCAAGAATATCCGATTTTGCATCGATTTCGGCATGGAGTGAGATCATAACTCTGCCGGGGCCATAGTCGTGCACCACTAGATCATGGATGCCGATGACAGGGGTATGAGAGAGAACAATTCTGCGAATTTCAGCGACAAATTCGGGTGTGGGCGGCTGTCCGAGCAGAGGACTGACCGTCTCCCTCACCGACTTACAGCCGACAAAGAGGATAAATCCCGAGACAAGTATGCCCGTCCACCCGTCGATATGGAAGCCGGTTGTCTTCTGTATGATGGCAGAAACAAGAACAACGAAGGTGGCACAGCTGTCGCTGATACTATCCATGGCGGCAGCCATCATGGTTTCGGATGAAATCTTTTTTGCAATAGCACGGTTATATAAAAACATATAGAGCTTGATCAATACCGACGCAGCGAGAATGAGGAGCGATACGAGAGTAATATCAACATCGCTCGGATGTAAAATTTTATCAAAGGAGGTTTTAGCAAGCTCGAACCCCATGAGGAGGATGATAAAGGAAACAATCAGCCCTGTAATATATTCAAATCTTCCGTGGCCAAAGGGGTGATCGGCATCCGGCTTCTGTCTTGCCAGCTTGAAGCCGATGAGCGTAATAAGCGAAGAAGCGGCATCCGAGAGATTATTAAAGGCATCCGCCATGATGGCAACCGACGCGCTGAGCAGACCGGATGTCAGCTTCATAGCAAAGAGAAAAAGATTGAGAATGATGCCCGCGATTCCGCAAAGCATACCGTATGCACTGCGAACCTGCGGATCTGTGGGATTACCGCGATTTTTGATAAAAAGCTTTGCAAGCAGGCTTATCATTGGTAGAAGCCCCCATCATGATTATTAGGTACCCAATATTGTACCATGCAGCGAAAAAAATTGCAACAGATATATTGCAACAAATATAGGGATATTATTGACGTTTTTTCCAATATATGCGCAGGAAAGGGATATTTTTTTAAATTTGATATTGAAATAGACTTGGAAATTTGATATAATATGATAATAATGCTGTATTATGAAAAGAGAAAGGAAGACTTGTTCTCAAGTCATGGTCATCATATGATCCGTAAACCCAGAGGAACGGCGGATATTCTGCCCGAAGAGGCCGCCACATGGCAATATATCGAAGCGAAGGCACGCGAGGTTGCATGCCGCTACGGCTTCGGTGAGATTCGCGTTCCTACCTTTGAAGTAACCGAATTATTTTCCCGCGGCGTCGGCGATACCACCGACGTAGTGCAGAAGGAGATGTACACCTTCACCGACCGTGAGGGCAGAAGCCTGACTCTCCGCCCCGAGGGAACCGCTTCTGTGGCAAGAGCGCTTATCGAAAACGGACGCTGCTCCGATCCCATGCCGCTGAAGCTCTTCTATATCATCAACTGCTTCCGCTATGAGAAACCTCAGGCCGGCCGCAGCCGCGAATTTTATCAGTTCGGATGTGAGATGTACGGTGCATCCTCTCCCGCGGCTGACGCTAACATCATCGCAATGGCATCCGCCTTCATCCGCGAACTGGGCATTGAAAATGTTACTCTGCATATCAATTCCATCGGCTGTCCCGAGTGCCGTCCCGCATACCGTGAGGCACTGAAGAATTACTTCAAAGAGCACGAAGCCGAGCTTTGCGATACCTGCCGTCAGAGACTGGAATCCAATCCCCTGCGAATCCTCGACTGCAAGAGCCCTGTATGCTCCGAAATCGCCAAGGATGCTCCCAAGTCGATCGATCACCTCTGCCCCGACTGCGACGCTCACATGAAGAGTCTGACCGCACAGCTTGACGCGATGGGCATCGATTATGTCATCGACACCAATATCGTTCGCGGACTTGATTATTATACACGCACTGTATTTGAGTTCATCT
This sequence comes from Clostridia bacterium, assembly GCA_017399105.1. Classification (GTDB taxonomy): domain Bacteria; phylum Bacillota; class Clostridia; order Oscillospirales; family CAG-272; genus RGIG1743. The sequence goes on along the minus strand of JAFQEJ010000014.1, from coordinate 3,613 downwards.
GCCCTGTCATTGGCGCCCAGAGCACCATCTGCGGCGGCGGACGTTATGACGGACTGATGAAGGAGCTGGGCGGTCCCGAGCTTCCCGGTATCGGCTTTGCCATGGGTCTCAGCCGTCTGATTCTTGCCATGAATGAGTGCAGCAAAACCATCACCGCCAACAATTCTCCCGAGCTTTATATTGCGCCCATGGGAGATGCAGCCGTAACAAAAGCTTCGGCAATCTGTGAGGGACTGAGACGCGAAGGAATCAAGGCGGAATCCGACCTTGTGGGACGCAGTCTGAAGGCGCAGATGAAGTACGCCGACAAGATTGGCGCGCACTACACGCTGATTCTGGGCGACTCGGAGCTGGAGTCGGGCGTGGCACAGCTCAAAGATATGACAAACAGCACACAGCGCGAGGTTCGCATTGATGAAATCGCCGCTGAGCTTACGAAATAATGATACAGAAATGAGGAATGAATCATGGCTGAATTTTTGAATAAAACAGACAAGCGTACCGATTATTGTGGCAATTTCACCGCAGCTGATATCGGCAAGCACATTTGCGTCATGGGATGGGTTCAGAGACAGAGAGACCTGGGCGGTCTGATCTTTATCGATCTGCGTGATCGCAGCGGTGTGATCCAGCTTGCTTTTGACGACAAGACCGAAAAAACCATCTTCGACAAGGCTTTTGCCATCCGCAGCGAGTATGTACTCTGCGCGAAGGGCGAAGTTCGTGCCCGCGGTGAGGGTGCTGTCAACAAGAACCTGCCTACCGGTGAGATTGAGGTCGCGGTTGATGAGCTGAAAATTCTTTCGGCGGCTCAGACAACTCCCTTTGAAATCAACGATAACGCAAAGGTTCGCGACGAGCTGGCACTGAAGTACCGTTATCTTGACCTTCGCCGTCCTGCGCTTCAGAACAACATCATGATGCGCCACAATATCGCAAAGGTTACACGCGACTATTTCTATGAGAACAATTTCCTTGAAATCGAAACACCTATGATGATCAAAGCGACTCCCGAAGGCGCACGTGACTATCTGGTGCCCTCCCGTATCCACAACGGCAGCTTCTATGCCCTGCCCCAGTCGCCTCAGATTTACAAGCAGCTGCTCATGCTCTCCGGCTTTGACCGCTATATTCAGCTGGCTCGCTGCTTCCGCGATGAAGACCTGCGCGCCGACCGCCAGCCCGAGTTTACTCAGATTGACCTTGAGATGTCCTTTGTTGATCAGGACGACATCATGGAGATGATCGAAGGTTATGCAGCACGTCTCTTCAAGGATATTCTCGGTGCCGAGATCAAGCTTCCTCTTCCCCGTCTGACCTTCAAGGAAGCAATGGAGCGCTACGGTTCGGACAAGCCGGATACACGCTTCGGCATGGAGATTGTCAACATCTCCGATCTGGTGGTAAACAGCGGCTTCGGTGTCTTCTCGGGAGCTGTTCAGGACGGCGGCTCTGTTCGTGCGATTGTAGCGAAGGGCGCAGCCTCCACGCTGACCCGCAAGGAGATCGATAAGCTGACCGAGCATGCAAGAGGAATCGGCGCTAAGGGTCTGGCTTACATCCGCTTTGTGGATGAGACACCCGCCTGCTCCTTCGCAAAGTTTATGGCTGAGGGCGAGCTTGAGGCGATTATGGATCGCATTGACTGCCGCCGCGGCGACGTTGCACTGATTGTCGCTGACAAGGATCGCGTAACACTTCCCGTACTGGGTGCGCTGAGACTGCTTGTCGGACGTCAGCTTGACATCATTCCCGAAGGCTACAACTTCCTCTGGATCACCGAATTCCCCTTCTTTGAGTGGGATGAGGAAAGTGGAACATGGCTTGCAATGCACCATCCCTTCACCATGCCGCTGGAGGAGTGCCTCGAGTATATCGACACCGATCCCGGCAAGGTTCGTGCAAAGGCATATGACCTGGTGCTCAATGGCGTTGAGATTTCCTCCGGTTCGATCCGTATTACAGACTTTGAGCTGCAGCAGAGAATGTTCCGCCGACTCGGTCTTGACGATGCAGACATTGAGCGTAAGTTCGGCTTCCTTGTGGATGCTTACCGTTACGGTGCTCCCCCTCACGGCGGTGCGGCACTTGGTCTCGACCGTCTGGCAATGATCATGTGCGGTGCAGACAGTCTCCGTGATGTGGTTGCATTCCCGAAGGTTCAGAACGCATCCGAGCTGATGTCCGGCTGCCCTGCTCCCGCAGATCCCAAGGCACTGGCTGAGCTTGGCATTAAGGTTGTGGAGATCGAAAAAGAATAAGTTTTAAAACAAAATCCGAACGGGGTAAGAAATTAATGTGCCCCCTGTCAAGTAGACAGACTAAAAACAAAAGAATTTGCAAATAGAATGAGATTCATTCAACTCCCCCTGCTGCGCAGCAAGGGGAGATTTTCGTCACACGGCAGTGGCGAGATAATACTCGCAAGGCGTCATGCAATTCAAACGCGTCTGGTAACGGCGAGTATTGTAAAAGTGTATGTAATTTTCAATGGAAGAAACGAGAGATTCACGGCTCGTAAACTTTTTCAGGTAGTACATTTCAGACTTCAAAATGCCCCACCAGCCCTCCATCGGAGCATTGTCAAGGCATCTGCCAACGCGCGACATACTTTGGATCATGCCTGCGTCAACAAGTTTTTGGTGAAATACCTTGTTTGTGTATTGAAATCCTCTATCACTATGGAAGATTGGCTTTGCATTAGGATAAAGGCTTGTTGCTTCATCAAAGGTTGTAAAAACCAATTCGTTGTTGTTGCTGTCGCCTATCTTGTATGCAATAATACGTCTGTCGTAAAGGTCAAGTATTGCAGAAAGATTAAGCTTCTTAACTTCAGGACCAACGTAATACTTAAATTCGGTAACGTCGGTAAGCCATTTTTCAAATGGAACGGTTGCTTTAAAATCTCTGTTCAGAATATTCTCTGCGGTAATTTCGGGTGTAGACTTAACGTAATCCGGGCGCTTTTTGCGGATAACGGATTTGAGTCCGAGTATACGCATAATGCGACGAACTCTCTTAACGTTAATTATGTGCGGAAGCTCGTCCATCTTTTCTCGGTTAATGTTAATACACATCTGTCTGTAGCCGAGAACTCCATTGCTTTCCTCGTACAAATCCTATACGTATTTTGTAATCTGTATGTTCAAAAGCTCGCTTTTGCTTTGTTGTCTGCTTTTCCACTTGTAGTAGGAAGATCTATTTAAATTCAATGCAATAAACATTTCCTTAACAGAATAACCCATATGTATATTCATAAATTCAATGGCTATGTAGATATGCTCTTGACGCACTCCGGTCAGCGACCACCACCTTTCAGTTCCCGTAGTTTTTTATGAAGGCGTTTTCAATTTCAAGTTGTCTGTTTTTTGCTTCAAGTATCTTCATTTCTGCTTTGAGCTTTTCAACCTCGGTCATTTCCTCAACCGGTTTGGGTCTGCCTCGGTTGTCTTTGAGCTTGTCTACTCCGCCTTCTTCGTACTTGCGAACCCATGCATAGATCTGCTGATACGACACGTTGTAGGTTTCTACCGTTATACCGTAATCCTTGTTGTGTTCAATACAGAATGCTACTATTTCAGCTCGTTCTTCTTGTGTGGTTTTTCTTCCCTTG
>JAFQEJ010000013.1 GCA_017399105.1 Clostridia bacterium | reverse complement strand
TCCCGCCGGTTCGTATTATTTCGGCTCTTTCAGGCGGCGGGACCAAGGCCCCGGCGTAGCGCTCCCTCAACGCAACGATATCATGTTGCCTCTGTCCGATCATATGCAATTTCACCGTAGGGCGGGGGCTTGCTCCCGCCGTTTTGTAGGAGATCGGTTATTTCAGGCGGCGGAACACACAGGATAATTGGTACAAAAAAATTCACGCCATGTTATCCCCTGTTCTTGAAAAGGACATTTTTTCATGTTATACTGGAATAAATTCTAAAGAAAAACGGAGACTAACCTATGGACTGCATTTTCTGTAAAATCATCGCCGGCGAGATTCCCTCAAATAAGGTCTACGAGGACGATACCATGCTGGCATTCCGCGACATCAATCCTATGGCACCCTGCCACGTGCTGGTCATTCCCAAGACCCATATCGCCTCCCTTGACGAGGTGACAGCCGAGAACAGCGAAATCATCGCTAAAATCTTCGAGAAAATTCCCGCCGTTGCCAAGGCTGCTGGCGTGACAAAGGGCTACCGCCTCATCTCCAACTGCGGCGAGGACGCATGCCAGAGCGTGAAGCACCTGCATTTCCACATCCTGGGCGGCAAGAAGCTCCCCGAGAACATGGCGTGAGTATGATGGAATACCTTTACAATAAGGATGGCTATACCATCCGTTTTGCCACCCGTGCCGATGTGCCGGCTGTCCTGGGCTTCATCTGCGAGCTTGCCGATTATGAGCACATGTCCGAGTGCGTCGTCACCGATGTGCCTACCCTTGAGGCATCGCTCTTCGACCGAAACAAAGCCGAGGTGCTCATGGCAGAGCTGGAGGGCAAGCCCATCGGATACGCGCTCTTCTTCCACAGCTTCTCCACCTTCCTCGGACGCGAGGGCATCTATCTGGAGGATCTCTACATCACCCCAACCGCCCGCGGAAAGGGCTATGGAAAGCGGCTTCTTGCCAATTTAGCCAAGCTTGCGGTGGAGCGCCGCTGCGGTCGTCTGGAGTGGGCGTGCCTCGACTGGAATAAGCCCTCCATCGATTTCTATCTCTCGCTTGATGCCGAGCCCCAGAGCGAATGGACCACCTACCGCCTCACCGGCGATACCCTCACAGCACTGGCATCCAAAGCGTAACAACCACCGAAAGGAATCCCATGTCACGAAAAAAGCTGCTCTTTGTTTTCAACCCCAATTCGGGGAGGGCAGTCACCAAAAGCCACCTCTTTGAGATTGTCGACATTCTGAGCACCTCCTATGATGTGACCGTCTATCCCACAAAAGGGCGTCTCGATGCCTATGAAAAGCTCCGCCTTGACGGGGGCGACTATCATACCGTTGTGATCAGCGGCGGTGACGGTACCCTGAGTGAAGCTGTCCGCGGCATTGTCTCGCTGCCCGAAGCCTCCCGTCCCCCCATCGGCTATATTCCAACCGGTACTACCAACGACTTCGCCTCTGCCCTGGGCATCTCCTCTGATATCAGAAGGGCGGCGGAGGATATCCTCACCGGCAGGGAGCTTGCCTGTGATATCGGGCGCTTCGGCGAGACGACCTTCAACTATATTGCCGCCTTCGGAGCCTTTACCGATGTGGCATACGACACCCCTCAGCAGTATAAGAATCTGCTCGGTCATACCGCCTATATCCTCGAGGGAATCAGCCGTCTCTCTGCCATCAAGCCCATCCGCATGAGCGTCACCTGCCCCGATATCAAAATCGAGGAGGAATATATCTACGGCATGATCACCAACTCCACCTCGGTGGGCGGTATGCAGCTTGCAGGCGAGGGCGTGTCCCTCAGCGACGGTTATTTTGAGCTGCTGCTGGTGAGAATGCCCCGCTCGATGACAGACCTCAGCAGTATCCTCCACGGGATCGCGTCAAGAGATTTTTCGGGGGAGCTGTTCTGCCGCGCCCGATGCGAGTCGGTGAGCTTTGTTGCCGATTCCCCTGTGAAATGGACGCTGGACGGTGAATACGGCGGCTCCCACGAATGGGTGACTGTCACCTGCATGAAGCAGGCGGTGCGCTTTATCACAGGCGCAGAGAACGAGGTATATAAATAAGGTAGGAACATGAGGGATACAGGAGGATGGAGATTTCGAAATTTCATATGCTGCCGACTGCCGCTTTTCTGCGGCGGTCTTTTTTTGTCGGTTGGGATTACCATATAATGGCTGATCTATTTGATCTATTTGTTTTGTAACCTTCTTGAAAAAATATTTTATATAGACTTTACATAAATGATAGATCAAATAGATCACCCCCTTCACTGTCCGCTTGCTTCCTCGTTGATGATGTAATTTGCAATCAGATTGTGCACAAACTGTCCGTTGATTCTCCCCTGTGCCTTCCACACGCCCATATCCTTGACCTTTGCCATAAAGACCGTCTTTCTCTCTGCATAGTGTCCGTTCAGTCTGCACCATCCTTCATAGGCTCGGTAGGCTTCGCCTACGCTGACACAGCAGCCGTCGGTGGGAGTCATGCAGTCATGGAAGAAGCGGCGCACCTTGTCACAGCTTACCCTGTAATGCTCGATGGCATCGCTGACAGCCTGCGGCATCTCCTCACCCACAATGCGTAAGGCACCGAGACCGCGCAGGAAATAGTTGAACATGCCGGTGATGTTGTCCTCCCGTCTCAGTCTGTCCTTGAGCTCTCTGTCCTGCTCCTCCTCGCTGAAGTGGCGGTTGAAGGGGATGATCACCATACGCCCCGAATCAAAGAGGGTTTGATCCTGCACCTCGGGCAGATGGTTGGTGTTGAAAAAGAGCTTGAACTGGGGGGTGAACTCCTTCTCGGCGGCGTAAAGCCCTCTTGCCACGATCTTGTCCCTGCCGGTCAGCAGCTTGAGCCTTGCCGCATCAAAGATCATATTCTTGGGAGGCTCACCGGCACAGATAAAGCGAAATCCATCCAGCCGCGCAAGGTCGGAGGAGGCTCTTCTCGCATCGGGCACATGGCATGCCACCGTAGCAGGATCGACCGCCGCCGCATATCCCTCACTGCCGCCCAGCATATAGGAGAAGGTCTCGACCAGGGTGGATTTTCCGTTTCTTGTGGTGGGACCGTAGAGGATGAAGCACTTCTCCATGTTCGTGTCACCGGTGAGGGCATAGCCGAAGATTTTCTGAATGTAGAACTCCAGATCACCGTCCCCGCAGGTGATGTCGCGCATGAAAGACTCAAACTCCTCGGATGTAACGTCGGGGTCGTAGGTGACATTGCTGATCTTTGTGATGTAGTCGCTGGGCAGATGGGAGCGAAGCTCTCCCGTTTTCAGATCGAGCGTACCGTTTTGGCAGTTGAAAAGATTGGGATTGGCGTTAATGCGGTCGGCAGAGACAGGACAGATCGAAGCGGCATCACGAAGCACCGCCATGCGCTTTTCATAGCGGTCATAGCTCTTCAGCAGCTTCATATAAGCGGCAGCGGCGTTGTTGTTCTCGAATTTTGCATCATTTTCAATATAGAGCTGATACATGTAGACCAGCATCTTCAGCTTTTCGCGGGCGGCAGCAGCCTCGTGATCGGGACGCCAGACCTTGCCGTCATAGTAATACCAGCACTTTTCCTCTCTGTGATAGAAGGACTCCTCCCTGAAAATATCATGAAACAGGAGCGCCATATCCCGATCATTGGGTGTAGGATTATAGCTCTCTGCCTCCAAATCATAGAGAAAAACGTAAACCGACTTGTTATCTTGTAACATCATCATTCTCCTTTCGGATTTATTTTGCTATAACCATACCACAAAACGCTGTCTTATACAATCGCAAAGCGTCGCAAAGTGTCGCAAAAACTTTTTTTACCGCCAAACTTCATGCGGTGCCCACTATGTTCGCACCTACTGCATGCACCGCATACAATCGCAAAGCGTCGCAAAGTGTCGCAAAAACTTTTTTTACCGTAGGGCGGGGCCTTGGTCCCGCCGCCTGAAAGAGTCGAAATAATACGAACCGGCGGGAGCAAGCCCCCGCCCTACGGTGAAATTGCATATGATCGGACAGAGGCAACATGATATCGTTGCGTTGAGGGAGCGCTACGCCGGGGCCTTGGTCCCGCCGCCTGAAAGAGCCGAAATAATACGAACCGGCGGGA
>JAFQEJ010000012.1 GCA_017399105.1 Clostridia bacterium | reverse complement strand
TCTTCTTGATGTACAGTCTTATGATGTGGTGAATGTAACCTTCGAACTCTTGCGCATGACATATCACACGTACTATATCGATACAGATTACACCGTTACAAAGCTTGGTGAGCAGACGATCTCGGTAACACCCATCGATGGTATTTATCCGCTCTATGATGACAGCGATTTTGTGTGATTAAAACGAAATATCATGATATACAAAAGAACCCGGCACATTGAAATGCGTCAGGTTCTTTTGTGCTATAAAGGGAACAATTGGAATCTTATGATTTTATACCGGTAATTTTCTCAGCAAGCGCTCTGTACCGCGGATTGTCCTTTATTACTTTGAATGTATCGCATTGTACGAATCTCCTCAGCTTTCCTGCATGATCCCGATATTCAGTATTGCCATCATGACCGTAACCAAACGAACAGTCACGAAGAAGCGGAACATCCAGCGTTTTCTTTTGGTTATAATTTTCCTTTTGTGAAAGTATAATCGCTACACCTTCTTCAAGTAAATTAATTGCTTTGTCATTACGTCCTGATTTCACAAGACATTCCGCAGGGAATCGGCACATAGGATAATAATCGTCATGGAACGGCGGTCTGCATGTTTTCTCTGCATACAGTGCTTCAGCATCGTTTACATCAGGCTTCCGGTATACGCCTGTGCTTTCCATTTTCCATAAAAATACACGCCATGAGCATATTCTTATACACATCTATCCCACAGCATCGCTTGTACGGTACTTCCATTTCTTTTTCCTCCGAAGTATACTATAAGCCGATGGACTCCTTTCCTCGTTGTTGGCTGTCCTGCGTGCTCGTCTTTCGGCGGCGACATGATTGGGTACACTAAAGGAGCCTTGATCAGTCTGCCGTACGGATTCTCTCATACCAATCCTGTTACGACTTTCTCGGCTCCTTTAGTCTGTCATATTTACTTCACTTTGTACACCCTGTTTTTATCCTTTGGGTGAGGTTTTCCTAATGGGTGGCTGTCACATTAAACTGCTCTCATATTTTATTTTCCTCTTGTCTCGAGCTCTTCCTTGTGCTTATCCATCAGTGCATGAATGCGCTGTGCAGGATTGAGGAGATCATGGATGGTAACATCATGATTGAGGGTATCGATGATATAGGAAACATACTTGCAGAGGTTAACTTCTGCGTACCAGGGGCGGCTCTTCAGCTCCTCGGGACGATAAATCGAGTTGGTGGTGAAGATCATATCCACCTTACCTTCTTCGTATGCGCGGTCGAAAAGCTCCAGACCGTTGCAGAAGAGACCGAAGGTTGCGAATACGAAGATACGCTTTGCGCCCTTCTCTTTGAGCTGATCGGCAACCTCGAGAACAGATTCACCCGAGGAGATCATATCGTCTACGATAATCACATCCTTGCCCTCTACGCTCTTACCGAGATACTCGTGAGCCTCGATGGGATTTCTGCCGTTGACAATGACCGCATAATTGCGTCTCTTATAGAACATACCGATGTCGATCTTGAGTACCGATGCATAATACATGCAGCGGGACATACCGCCTTCATCGGGGGAGATCATCATGATGTGATCCTTATCGAGAACGATATCGTCCACGCGTCTGACCAGAGCCTTGATCATCTGATAGGTGGTCTGGACGCTGTCAAAGCCTGCCAGCGGGATTGCATTCTGCACTCTGGGATCGTGTGCATCGAAGGTGATGATGTTTGCAACGCCCATATCTACCAGCTCCTGCAGTGCGACCGCACAGTCGAGCGATTCGCGTGTGGAACGCTTGTGCTGTCTGCCCTCGTAAAGCATGGGCATGATCACCGAAATTCTGCGTGCTTTACCGGCGATGGCGCTGATGATACGCTTGAGATCCTGGAAATGATCATCCGGACTCATGGGCACAGTCATACCGTACATTTTGTATGTAACGCCGTAGTTAAAAACATCCGAAATGATATAAACATCATGTCCGCGAAGTGATTTGTGGAGCAATCCCTTACCCTCGCCTGTACCGAAACGCGGGCAGTCTACCTGAACAATAAAAGTCTCGCTTGTGCCTCTCATCTCTTTGAGATATGCATCAACCTGACGGGCGAAATCCTCACATCCGCGCATGCCGATGACACTAAGCTCACCGTATAATTCCTCTTTCATCTTATCCTCCGATTGTTTCACGATATTTTATTGGACGCAAATTGTCTGGTGGCATATTTCAGCAGCAGTATGCAGCGGCAGTATGCCACAGATATTATATCACACTTTTTTCAAAATTCCAACACATTTATACAAAATTTTTAAGTTTATCATATTGAATTAAAGCCTCTCATATGTTAAAATGTTTTTTGTCATAATATTACCAAAGGATTGTATGTATTGCCATGAAAAAAAGTTATCTGAAATTCTTCGGAATTAAAATCACCATACTTCTGCTGATTAACCTCTTTGTATTCGCTCTCTCCTTCATCCTGCTGAAAATTCTCGGCACACTCTCGCTGGACGGAGTGGATGAAGCCACCAATGCATGGCTTCGCTGTCTGATCGATGCAGTGATCTCGCATGTGGTATATCTGGTGTATGTCTACAAAACCACAAAGGAGATCAAGGATCGCAGCCGTGCGGTAGGCAGCTTTGTAAAGAGAGAAACAACTGCTTATGCGCTCATGATGCTGATTCCCACGGTGACAGCATTTATTGTGGGAATGGAAGCGGTGGCAACCTTCCCGGTTTCGCTCTTCTTCTTACCCAATTCGCTCTTCCTCTTTGCTACGCGGAATCCGGTGCTGGGATATCTGCTGGCTGTTATGGTTTATGCCGCCACCGTCTGGGCGGGATACAGACTGAATCTGAAGAAACACGGACAGACTGAGCCGCAGGAGACGAAAAACAACATTGTTTCGTAACAAACAGAACTGCCATACTTCACCGAATGCATGAAGTATGGCGGTCATTTTTTATTTTATTTTTGTGAATACCGAAGAGTGTTCTCCCGCTCCAACCGTTAATGTATCATTGTGTATTTCATATTGCCTGCCCCATGCAAGCTCAAGCTCCTCAAATATAAGTGTTAATGTGTCATCGGTTAATTTATATGTGAAATTTGTTTGCTTGCCCTCTCCGAGAGCATAGCCGCTTCCGTCATCGGTGAAGGTCAACTGTTCAACATACTCAAAGGGAACATCCTCGCCGTGAGAATCAAAATATCCCTCTCCGACCCATGTACCGACAATCTTTTTCTCATATCCGCATGATGTGAACATGATAAGAGTCAGCATCAGAATACAGAGGCGCATCATTCGCTTTATCATTTATACCCCTCCTTCACACCGATTGCAGCAGATATTGCGTCCTCAGCGACCGCAGTGCTCCCTCATAGAGACATTTCAGCTCAGACATTTCAGAATAGTCCTGTGGGCTCATAAGCGATGGCTTCTTGGGAAGTATAAGAGCGTTATTGCGGTGGAGCACCTCGCTGACAAATTCGGAGCAGAAATAACGGTTGCGTCTATGTACAGGCACCTTCAGTCCGCAGAAGATGAGCCCCATTACGCTGAATCTGTAGCTGGGAGCATCGGCCATCATCTGCTCGATGTCTGCTCTCACCGCATCCCAGACAGAATCGGGCACCTCCAGTTCATAGAGGGCGCAGGGAATCTCATCGTAGCGCTTGAAATATCCTTTATGTAGGCTCTCGGTACACAGCCCTGCGGGAAGCGGAAGATGAACGAACCGCCTTGCGAAGCTATAAAGGGGTGACAGATCGGGCTCCAGCGAGAGTGAGGCATGCGTATATTTCGCCGCCGTGGTGAGACGGATCATGCGTGAGGTGATGGTCTCGGATTTGGTTAAGAGAATATAGATGGATTTCATTGATTACTCCGATATGTTTTTATTCCAGCTCATTGATCACAAAAGCGGGGAGCTTACTGGCGAGAACCTGATAACTGTTCTGGTAGTAGGTGCCGCTTTCCTTAACAGCAACGGTAACCTCCGACTCACTGTAACCGCGTTTATAGAGATCGTCGGGATTAACGCCGCGGACTGCGAGAATACGGTATTTATCGTCTGTTTTGGTAAAGACGGATATACCTTCACCTGCAAAGGCTTCGAGGACTGCGGCATATTCCGATTCTTCGGTGAGCTTGACATATTTACCGTTCTCCACATTGATTACATAGAGCGAATCGAAGAGCTCGCTGTATGGTAGATCAAGACGAGGACTTTCGGTCAGAGAATCGACCAGTCTGCTGAGCGTCCTGTCGCCGAGATATACAGGATAACGGCAGCTGCGATAGTCCATCTCTTCATTGGCGCTGTAAATCGAGACGGTTCCCACCCTGGGACTTTGGAAATAATCCCAGCCAATGGAAGAGCGGCTTGCCTTGAAGGCATCTATCAGACTATTGTAGTCCCGTATAACATCCTCTTCTGTCAGATCGCGCCAATAATCCTGATAGCTGCTGCCGCCAAAATATTCGATCCACATATCAAGACTGCGTATCTCGCTGTGGCTGTCATGGAGTTTGGCAAGATAAGCATCTGCGAAGCTTTCCGTGTCGGTAACTGCTTTGAGTTGGGCTTCTATTGCCGTCATAGCGTCTGCATCCACGCTGTATCGCTTGATAACGGTGGGACCAAACTTCTGATCAAATGTAAGCTTGATCGTATCATGCCGGCTGCTTCCTATATAGAAGGAATTTTCTTCAATCTGGAAGTAGGTGTCGGCTGATGAATAGTATTCGGTATCGCTCTCGTCATATTCCTGTACAGCCCGTCCGAGGAGACAGAGTGACTCCATACCGGCTTCGTCGGTGAAGGTTATCGGAACCATATTGTTGGCTTCCATTGTCACCGAAGTGAGATTATGCGTCCCCGGAATAAAAGAATTGAGCGAGAACAGGTCAAATCCGACGGTTATGATCACAGCTGCCGCACAGCACGCGTAGATGAGGAATCCCTTGAAATTGCGGAACATGGCGCGGGCATTTTTCTGAGTAACGGCATTCACTGCCATAAAGGTGAGCAGTGCACCGCAGACATAGCCAAAGACAGTCCAGAAAAAGCTGCTCTCTGTCATAAGGCTGCCGAAGAAGATTCCCGACAGGATGGTGATGGGAACCATAACCGTATACTTCACGACAGAGCCAAAGCGAGGGAAAATAAAGGGCATATTTGCACGCTCTGCCTTGCGGTAACGGAAGATGGCAATACCTGCGATGGCAATGATAACAGTGAAAAACAGATAGAGTAAATTCTCTGCAGTACCGAGACAAATTGTTTCCTCTTCGATCGAAGTGATGACACGAATACCCGGTGACAACTTTTCGGCAAGCTCAATGCTGAAATAGTCGGAAGCGTATGTCATATAGCGCATATATCTGGTCATGAGCAGCACCAGCGATGCACACATAAGGGGCGTGATATAGAGGATAACCAATGCAATAATCAACTGTACGATGGAGGTGCCGCAGAGCGATCCTGCCAGCATAGTGATCACAAAGAAGAGCGCAAAGAAGAGCAGATTCTGCAGACTTCCCTGCCAGAGCATTGCCGAATATGCAGCATCCAGCTTATAATTTCCGATGAGGATTATCTGTGAGAGGAGCGTATTGATCAGCAGTGCTGCAGTATAGCATGTCATCCCTGTGGTCAGCATATGAATATAGTGCGCTTCTCTTGAGATGGGCAGACTGTGATAGTAGTATGCAGACACGCGATTATGCATGTGACGGAAGCAGACCACACCTGCAAAAACTGCCATGACAAAGGTGAAACAACGTGCGATGCCGACAATGAGGAAGATACATACATCGGTAAAAACATACTGCATATCCACATTCTGAACGCTGATAAGGAGAGCAACCGGCATGGAAAAGAAGAGAATCAGCGTAAAGAGAACTGCTGTTGGCCAGCTTCGTCTCAGACTGTCCAGCGCAAACTTTATGTTAAAGTACGATTTTTGAGAAGTCATAGCCTCTGTCCTCCATTTCACTGATAAAAATTTCCTCAAGGCTGAGCGGAATCATCTCAAGGAAGGTGGGATTCAGACGGTTCAGGTGCTTGGTCAGCTCCCTTTCGTTGCCTCTTGCTACGATGGTATAGAGACTGCCCCGTTTATTGCAGGTAACAATACTGAGTCCCGAGAGAATTTCCTCACTGTTCTGTGTGCCGAAAACAGCCTGAATCTTGTGGATATTCAGCTTCAGATCGTCGATGTCACGCTCGAAGAGGATACCGCCCTTATGAAGCAGTCCGATGTGATCACAGATATCTTCCAGCTCACGCAGGTTGTGGGAAGCGATGACCGGTGTCAGACCTCGCTCGGCTACATCGGCGGCGATCAGTCCCTTGACCAACTGACGCATGACCGGATCAAGTCCGTCAAAGGTTTCATCACATAACAGATAGGTAGGACGGCAGGAGAGGGCAAGGATGACCGACGCCTGCTTCTGCATTCCCTTAGAGAAGGTATTGATCCTGCGGCGCGCATCAAGGGAAAAATCATCACAGAGTCTGCTGCAGAGTGTTTTGTCATAGTTGGTATAGATTCGTGACAGAAAGCCCGACATGTCTTCAATGGTTGAATGCGGATGAAAGTATGCTTCGTCCGATATATAGACAATCTGATTTTTTATAGTATTATTCTCCCAGACCGGCATGCCGCTGTATAAAACCTCGCCGGTGTCCGGTTTGAAGATGCCGCTCATGATGCGGAGCAGGGTGGATTTTCCCGAGCCGTTTGAGCCGATCATGCCATAAATCGAGCCTTGTTTAATCTCGGAAGTGACAAATGAGAGCGATTTTACATCGCCGAAGGTTTTGGATACACCGTTTATATTGATTGTTCCCATGGTTTACCTCCAGATTCTGTCAATGACAGACAGGATGTCATCTCTGCCAATACCCTGATTTTTCGCTTCGCTTAATTTTTCTTCGGCTTCCTTCAGTATGGATGCCTTCAGGGTATCGGTCAGTTCTGTGGTGTTGGACGAAATAAAGCTGCCTCTGCCGGGGATGGAATAGATGATGCCGCGGCGCTCCAGCTCTGCGTATGCTTTTTGAATGGTATTCGGATTGATGGCAAGCTCGCCCGACATGGCGCGTACCGAGGGCATCTGCTCATCGGCGGTAATAATGCCGCAGAGCAACAGCTCGCATACCGAGTCCACCAGCTGTTCATAAATGGGTTTTCGGCTTCGATAGTCTATGCTGAACACACTCGGATCCATGGCTCGACCTCCTTTGAATTAATGTGTACTAACTGTACTAATCGTAATATTACGGTTATATGGTATCATACATAT
Source organism: Clostridia bacterium (assembly GCA_017399105.1). Classification (GTDB taxonomy): domain Bacteria; phylum Bacillota; class Clostridia; order Oscillospirales; family CAG-272; genus RGIG1743. Next base: position 61,879 of record JAFQEJ010000012.1, on the reverse strand, counting down.
TTTGGTTTGTCAAGGGGGCTGCATAAAATTCATAAAAACGTAAAAACTATAATCGCCGACTTAAATCGGCAGGAGGTTTCAAATATGTCTCAGGATAAGATTCCCTTTATCGAGGATGACTATATTGATAAAGAAAAGAAACCGCCTTTCAACTGTCTGGATATCTTCATGCAGAATCCGGTGGTATCGGTAAACGAATGCACCGGGCGTGCGGTGCTTCCGCCCGAAAATGCGGAAGAAGCTGAGTCACTGACCGATATTTACGGAGTTCCCTCCACTGCAAGCGAGGATAACAGCGGACAGCATTATAAAAAGGCGCGATAATCGATTGAAATAAGACAAAAAAGAAGACTGTTGATGTGCCCCAAAATGTACGGACAGTACAAAAGAATCACCTACGGTAGCAAATATCAAAAATTAAGCAGCAAACTGGCTTCGAATTTCAAGCGGAGTCAGTTTTGTTTTGTTAGAATTTTCTCGTTGTTGTAGAAATGGCTATACTGGTCAATGAGGAGACGAGATTACTCAAAAGTTTTCAATTTCTTATGGATGCGGTTTCGTTCCAGCCAGAGTGCACACGGCGGTATCCGTAGGTCTTTCCGCATTTATCCTGACATTCCCGTATCTTTTCTGCAGGAGGCAGATCTCATGCCGGTATATCCGTCCGTTTGACATAGTCATAATAGCCATTTCTCGATATCTTAAAAACGGCACATTTTGCTGATGCTGTATTTCCACATAATCTCTTTCCTCGTTTTCCCTTGCGCTCTCAATTCCGTTATTTCTTGTTCATATACTCGTATGTGGCAATATTTTCTTGGCATGACAAAATCTCTTATGGTAGTTCTTTTATTCTACCATAGGAGGCTCTTTTTGTCTATTGTCCGTTTTATGGACTTGTACATAAACTGCTCTCTTTTTGGATTTAGGGTATTATTCGCTTCACATCCCGCGGAAAGAGCGTCGCTCGCCGTATATTCTCAAATCCCAGCAGCCGCGCTGTCAGTCGCTCAAGTCCGATTCCCATACCGCCATGGGGCGGGAGCCCGTATTTGTGCGCCATCAGATAGCTTGCAAAAGGTTCAATTTCCATCCCGCGCGCTCTCATCTTTGCCACCTGACCGTGATAGAAGTGAATCCGCTGACCGCCGGTTGTGATCTCAAGTCCTCGGAAAAGCAGGTCAAAGCTTTCGGTTATACTGTGATCGTCAGTGCTGTCCATCGCATAAAAGGCCGCTTCGAGGACTTATAACGCGTCACAAAGACAAATTTGCTGCCTGTCTGCTTTTGGATGATCTCACAGAGCAGCTTCTCTTCCTCGGGCTCAAAATCATCGAAGTCGGTGATCCTGCGATTGCAGATTTTTGCCACAAGCTCCTTGGCTTCGCAGAAAGAAAGTGCGGGGATTTCCCCGACATCGGGAACAATCGCACTAAGCAGAGAAATTTCTTCTGCACAGGCACTGCGTACATGTGTGAAAACTTCTTTCAGCATCGCTGCTTCTATCTGCATCAATTCTTCATAGCTGTCGATGAATCCAACCTCCAGATCAATGCTTGTGTACTCATTGATATGCCGTGAGGTGTCATGCTTTTCAGCGCGAAAGACCGGTGCAATTTCGTAGACGCGTTCAAAGACACCGACCATCATTTGTTTGTAAAACTGCGGACTCTGCGCTAAAATGCTTCTTTTCCAAAATAGTCCAGACGGAAAACATTGGCGCCGCCTTCTGCCGAGCCCGAGACCAGCTTGGGTGAGTGAATTTCCGTAAAGCCATTCTTATCAAGGAAAGCACGGAATCCCCGGCAAAGTTCTGCCTGAATCTGAAAGATTGCCAGTTCCTTTGGATTTCGCAGTGTCAGCGGTCTGTAGTCGAGCAGCGTTTCGATCGAAGCGCGGATATTTTTGCCGTTAATGACCAGCGGAGGATCGTTTTCGGGAACAGATAAGATTTCCACCTCGCATAAGCGCAGCTCAAAGCCAACTCTGATTCGTTTATCTTCAACTACAATTCCGATCACCGATACTGCCATGTTTTCGGTAAGCAGATTAAGCGTAAAATGCGAATAATCTTCTGAATATACGCATTGCAGCAGTCCGTGCCTTGTGCGCAGAATTACAAAAGCAAATCCCGACATTCTGCGAATTTTGTGAATCATTCCGCAAACTGTGACCTCATTGCCGATATGATTGATCAATTCGGGGACTTCGATATAAGTTTAATGTTAGATTGAATTGTTTTCATAATAACCTCCTGAATTTCATTAAATAGTATCGGGAGGCTCGTCCATTTCGGCATAATCTGTATGCCGCATGTTATCACACCCTTTCAATAGAAAAAAGAAAAACGCATCGGATTTCGTACCGATGCGTAAACAATATCATATCTATCTTCCGCCGCACAGGTACAACACAAATGGCGCTTGTTCCCATGACGGCTGTCAAGGTTCAAGCGCTAAATATCATTGTCCTTGTGTGAGAAAAATACAGACATGAATAATACTCCTTTGGATTTAGGACAGTATATCATAATCCACCTCATATGTCAAGCTTGTCGGAACATTTTTATTAAAAGCATCGTCTGAATAACAAATATCCATGTCAAAGGAGCCAATAAAATGAAAAAAATACATATCTTGTTCTTTCTTGCCATCTTACTCCTTTTTACAGCCTGTGGAACAACTGCCTTCAGCGTTACCATGACCGAAGTCAGCCAAGCGGCAGAAACAGTTACCCTGAAAGTTTCCATAGATGGGACAACCTATGCCGACCTGACTTTCATCGTAAACGACACTGCTTATACTGTTTCCAATACTCCCACCGTTTCCAAGCCTACAATCTGTCTGTCCTCCTCGCAGGATGACGGCATGGAATTTGTCCGACTGATTATGCCAAACGACAGCACGTCAAGTGCACAGCTCTGTATGCTGCCAGCGGATGGCGCAGAAATTGTTTATACCTGCACCGCTCATGAGCTTCAGCCGCTCCTCGATTGGATGGCTTCTAACTGATCAAATTAAACTTGACATCGCGATGGTTTTATGTTATCATGAACCAAATACCGAAAAGGAGATATCTCATGGATTATAACAGACTTCTCACCCCGCCCAAAGGCAAAATTGATGCGGTTCTCGATACCGACGCATACAATGAAATCGATGACCAGTTTGCTATTGCATATATGCTCCGCTCGGAGGATAGAATCAACCTGAAGGCACTCTACGCAGCTCCCTTTCATAACAGCAAATCAAACGGACCCGAGGACGGTATGGAGCGGAGTTATGACGAGATTCTGAAGCTCCTTACCCTTGCTGATCGTGAAGATATGAAGACAGTTACCTTCCGTGGCTCACGAAGCTATCTTTCATCCGAAACAGTACCGGTCGACAGTCCTGCTGCACACGATCTTGCCGAGCGTGCCATGGAATATACATCCGAAAATCCCCTTTATGTAGTCGCTATCGGCGCTATTACCAATGTGGCTTCTGCACTCATTATGAAGCCCGAAATCAAGGATCGCATCGTCATCGTCTGGCTTGGTGGAAATTCAATCGATTCAAGCGACAACAGAGAATTCAATATCCTGCAGGATGTTGCCGCTGCCCGTGTGGTGATGGGATGCGGTGCGCCCTTTGTCCAGCTCCCCTGCCGCGGTGTGGTCGATCATTTTTATACCACCGCGCCCGAGCTGAACTTCTGGCTGGCAGAGAAGAATCCCCTTGCTGATTATCTCGCGAAAAACACCATCGCCGAGGCTGAATCTTATGCCGCAGGCAAACCCTGGAGCCGTGTGATCTGGGATGTGACCGCTGTTGCCTGGCTGCTCAATGAGGGAGGACGCTTTATGGTATCACGCATCATTCCGACTCCCATCCCCCAGTATGATCACCATATCTCCCATGACTATAACCGCCACCTCATGTGCTATGTCCACACCATACATCGCGATGCGCTGATGGAGGATTTATTCAAAAAACTTACGAGGTAAACGACAATGAATCTGCATATCATGAAAATTTCAACCGACGCTGAGCTTGAAGCTATTCTTGATGTCATTCACCGCAGTCACGCGACGGTAGCCGCTGAGTTTGGTCTTACCTGCGAAAATTGCCCCAAGCATACCGCCTTTCTTCCGCTGATTTTTCTGCAGACACAGCGCAGTTGGGGGTGGATCATGGCAGGGCTTTATGACGGTGAAGCTCTGGTCGGCTATGTCTCACTTTCCGATGTGGGAGAGGGAACATGGGAGCTGCACAATCTGTCGGTGCTCCCCGAATACCGCCATAACGGCTGCGGAAAAATGCTCCTTGATTTCGCTGAAGCTACCGTGAAGGATGCAGGCGGCAGTAGAATTAAAATCGGTATCATTGAGGAACATACACGCCTGCGAAGGTGGTATGAAGCAAACGGATATCTGCATACCGGAACCAAAAAGTTCGAGCACCTGCCCTTTACGACAGGATTTATGGAGCATATCATTGTTTAATATCAGGAGTATACCTGCGGGTTGTCGCATAAATGTGCGGCAGCCCGTTTATTTTTGTCTTCCGCCCGAATGTGACAAACTTTTTCCTTAGAATGGTATATGATAATATCACATCACCATCAAAGAAAGGACGATCAAATATGAAGCAAGCAACCGTAAAACTGCATACTGCCGCCAACAGACTCATCGCTGCCATCGGCGGAGATATCGATCACCACAGCGCTGCTGATGTGCGTGCCGCCATCGACAGGGAATTATACCTGCAGAAGCCGCAAATTCTCATCCTTGAGCTGTCAGCAGTCGATTTTATGGACAGCTCGGGGCTGGGGCTGGTGCTCGGGCGTTACACAAAGGCAAAAGAGATCGGATGCTCCACTCGCGTTGCCAATCCCACAGCGGCGGTGGAGCGAATCCTCAAGCTGTCTGGATGCGAAAAATACATCCCGTTTCTGCAGGATACAGAAATCACTCGTGAGGTATATAACGAAAGGAAAGGTGAAAACTAAATGAGAGGCGAAAGAAGAAAACCGACCAATGAAATGAAGCTGGAGCTTGCATCCCGCTCGGTCAACGAGGCATTGGCGAGGGCGGCTGTATCGGCGATGGCAACCCAGCTTGATCCCAAATTGGACGAGTTGACCGAGCTGCGCACTGCTGTATCGGAGGCCGTTACAAACGCCATCATTCACGGCTATCGGGGCAGTGAGGGCACAGTTTACATAAACTGCCGCTGCTATGCTGACCGAACCATGGTGGTGAAGATCAAGGACAAGGGCTGCGGCATAGAAAATATTGAGCAGGCGAGGGAACCGCTTTATACCGGCGATCCTTCGGGTGAGCGCGGCGGTATGGGCTTTGCTATTATGGAGAGCTTCTGTGACCGCGTAAAGGTCACCTCTAAGCCGAATGCGGGAACCACTGTGACTCTGACCAAACGTTTTCGATGATGGAAGAGACAAAGAGCGATAATCTCACCCTGCTGAAGCGTGCCTCAGAGGGCGACAGAGAAGCCATGGACAGACTGATTGTCAGCAATCTGGGGCTTGTTAAGAGCATTGCCAACCGATTCCGTGAGCGCGGCGTGGAGTATGAGGATCTGGTGCAGATCGGCACCATCGGCATGATCAAGGCGGTGAGCAGCTTTGATTTCAGCTACGGTACAGCCTTTTCCACCTATGCGGTTCCCATGATCATCGGTGAAATCAAGCGCTATCTGCGGGATGACGGCATCATCAAGATCAGCCGAACTCTCAAGCGTGACGGTATCAATCTGATGAAGCAGAAGGAAGCTTATCTTCGTGAGCATGGCTGCGAAGCAAGAATCAGCGAGCTTGCCGAACTCTGCGGCATGAGCGTAGAGGATGCTGCGGCGGCGCTGGAGGCGATCACACCGGTGAAATCCTTTGCCGAATTGTGCGGTGAGGATGAAGGCAGCACACTGGAGGCTGTCATCGCCGATAAAAATGACGAGATCACCGCAAAAATCGACAACATTGCCCTGCGCGAAGCGGTTGCCTCTCTGCCCAAGCTCTGGCGGCAGATTGTCTTTTTGCGCTATGTGAAGGAATATTCCCAGCAGAAGACCGGTGAGCTTCTCGGATTGACTCAGGTGAAGGTGTCGCGGGAGGAAAAAAAGATCATAGCCGGACTGCGTGCCATGCTATAGTGCATAATGCACAAAAATAAACCATAAAATTTGTTACCCGTACAACAAAATGATGTCAAAATTCGCCAAATCCCCTTGATATCCCGGCCGATTTGGTTTATAATAAAAGTGGTAACATACCACGAAAGTGAGGAATGCTTGTGTCAAGAGAAGATCTCCCCTCCTATCTCTTTCATCAGGGAACCAATTACCGCACTCAGGAATTTCTCGGCTCTCATGTGATTGCCGGAAAGGTGCACTTCCGTGTGTGGGCACCGAATGCAGAGCAGGTCTATGTCACCGGTGACTTCTGCGGCTGGGATTATACCGCTCAGCCGATGGAACGCGCTACCGAAGGCGGTATCTGGAAATGTGTGATTCCCCTGGTAGCCTTTGAGCGGGGCATGCTCTATAAATACTATATCATCGGAAAAAACGGGGCACATCTGAAGGCAGATCCTTATGCATTTTCCTCCGAAACGCTGAATCATACCGCCAGTCGGATCTATCCCGCTGACGGCTTCCGCTGGAGTGATTCCGCATGGATGAAGCAGCGCCGCGAGCTGATGGCTGACCGAAAATACGACTGCCCCATCAATATTTACGAGATGCATCTCGGATCATGGAAAACGCGCGGCGGAATGGGTACTGCCGACGGTGAACACTATCTGAACTACCGTGAAATTGCAGACGAGCTTGTCCCCTATGTCAAGGAGATGGGCTACACCCACGTGGAGCTGATGCCGATTATGGAGCATCCTTATGACGGTTCCTGGGGTTATCAGGTCTGCGGCTATTTCGCACCTACAGCACGCTTCGGTGATCCGAAGGATTTTAAGTATTTTATCAATAAGCTTCACCGCAACGGTATCGGTGTCATCCTCGATTGGGTGCCGGCGCATTTTCCGAAAGATGAACACGGACTCTACGAATTTGACGGACAGCCCCTTTATGAATATCAGGGGCAGGATCGCATGGAGCACCGCGGCTGGGGAACCCGCTTCTTCGATGTGGGGCGCAACGAGGTGCAGTGCTTCCTCATTTCAAATGCGCTCTTCTGGTTGAATCATTATCATGCCGACGGTCTGCGTGTCGATGCGGTGGCATCGATGCTCTATCTCGATTATGACCGCATGCCCGGCGAATGGATTCCCAACCGAGAGGGCGGAAACCAGAATGTGGAGGCAATTGCTTTCTTTAAAAAGCTTAACAGCATCATCGCCGCAGAGGTGCCCGACGCCATGATGATTGCTGAGGAGTCCACCTCCTGGCCGCAGATCACAAAGCCGGTGGAGCAGGGAGGACTGGGCTTCAGCTTCAAGTGGAATATGGGATGCGCCAACGATCTCTATGATTATGTGGCATGCGATCCCCTCTTCCGCCGTCATAAGCATGATAAGCTGACCTTCTCCATGATGTACAGCTTTAACGAAAACTATATCCTGCCCATCTCCCACGACGAGGTGGTGCACGGAAAGAAATCGCTGCTCGATAAGATGTTTGGCGGATATTACGATAAATTTGCCTGTCACCGTGCCTTTATGTGTCATATGATGGCACATCCCGGAAAGAAGCTTCTCTTCATGGGCAGCGAATACGGTCAGTTCCGCGAGTGGGACTATGAAAATCAACTGGAGTGGTTCATGCTCGATTACGAGATGCATGAGAAGCTTCGCCACTTTACTGCAGAGCTTAACCGCCTATATCTCGAATGCCCGCCTCTCTGGAGCATTGACGATTCCTGGGCAGGCTTTGACTGGATCAATCCCGATGATGCCGACAGTAATGTCATCTCCTACCGCAGAATCTCCGCGGATGGCAGTTCTGTGATCTGCGTTATGAACTTCTCGGGTATCGAGCGCAGAGCTTATCCCGTCAAGGTGGGAAGAGACGGGATTTATGAGGTGATTTTCAACAGCGACGATATCGCATACGGTGGAGCCGGCATGTTTTCCGACCGCATGATCTCTGCTATCCCCGAGCATGACTGCGGTGCGCTGCTGCATGTGGATCTGGCACCGCTTTCGGCAGTCTACCTCACCTACGGCACTGAAAAGGAGCCTGCACCGACCCTGTAATGACGAAATATTATAACTTTGGAGGCTATATATGTACAAGAAAAAGGAATGCGTCGCCATGCTGCTTGCCGGAGGACAGGGCAGCCGTCTGTATACGCTGACCGAAAAAAACGCGAAGCCGGCAGTCCCCTTCGGAGGAAAGTACCGCATCATCGACTTCACACTGTCCAACTGTATCAATTCAGGCATCGATACCGTCGGTGTCCTCACCCAGTATCAGCCCCTTGTACTCAATGAATATATCGGTAACGGACAGCCCTGGGACCTCGACCGCAACCATGGAGGTGTTACCGTGCTTCCTCCCTATCAGGGCAATAAGACCGCCGACTGGTACAAGGGAACTGCCAATGCAATCTATCAGAATATCAACTTTATCTCGCGCTACGATCCCGATTATGTGCTGGTGCTTTCGGGCGACCATATCTATAAGATGGACTATAGCCTGATGCTTGATTACCACAAGGCAAAAGGCGCCGATGCGACCATAGCGGTCATCGATGTACCCATTGAAGAAGCCTCCCGCTTCGGCATCATGAATACCGAGGAGGACGGCAAAATCTACGAATTTGAGGAGAAGCCTCCCAAGCCGAAGAGCACAAAGGCATCCATGGGTATTTATATTTTCACCAAGGACAAGCTTTTCGACTATCTTCGCGCCGATGAAGCCGATGAAAAATCCTCCAAGGACTTCGGCAAGAACATCATTCCCACCATGCTTGCCGCCGGTGAGAAAATGTATGCCTATCCATTCGCCGGTTATTGGAAGGACGTGGGAACTCTCTCCAGCCTTTGGGAAGCAAACATGGATCTGCTGGGCAAGGAGCCGATCTTTGATTTATCCGATCGTTCCTGGCGTATATTCTCACGCAATGATGCACAGGCTCCGCAGTATATCGGTCCCGATGCCTCGGTTGTCAATGTTATCATCACTGAGGGGTGTGAGATATACGGCATTGTCGAGAATTCCATCCTTTTCGGCGGTGTTAAGATTGCACGCGGCGCATGTGTGCGCGATTCCATCCTCATGAGCGGCGTTACGGTGGGTGCAGGTGCTACTGTGGAATATACCATTGTCGACTCGGATACCAGGCTGGGTGCAGGCTGCAGCATTGGTGAGCGCCGTGAAAAAGGCGGCGATGTTACGGTTATCGGAAGTGAGCTTACCATCGACGGCGGCATGAAAATCGAAGCCGGCGCACAGATCAATGCGGCAGCACTTGCTGCCCTCAAGAAATAATGAAAGGAGCACAATATCAATGTCAGTAGCAGGAATTCTCTTCACAGGACTTCACCGCGGCTCCTTCACCGATATTATGGAGCGCACTGTGGCAACGCTGCCCTTCCTTTGCAGATACAGAATGATCGATTTTGCCCTCTCCAATATGGTGAATGCAGACATCACCAATGTGAATGTTATTACCAAGGATGACTATCACTCGCTGATCGAGCATATCGGATCGGGCAAAGACTGGGATCTGGCACGCCGCTCGGGAGGTCTGACCATGCTTCCTCCCTATCTCAATACCAATACTGCAAGCGGTTTGCAGAGCTCCCCTCGTCTGTCAGAGCTGAAAAATGTCTATCCGTCGCTCTCCTTCAAGGAGGATCATGTGGTTCTCTGTGACTGCGATACCGTCTGCAGCATCGATCTGAACGAGATTGTCAACGATCACATCGCCCATGATGCCGATATTACCGTGGCGGTTAAGAATCAGTTTGTCACACCTGAGCAGTCGCGCAATACCATTATCTTTGATGCCGATGAGAACGGACGCATTTTCGATACCAGCATCAATCCTTCCAATGAGAGCGGCTACCGCAATGTGTCGATCAATATCATGGTCATCAAAACCGATTATCTCATGGCAATCATCGATGACTCCATTGCCCACGGTTACGGCAGCTTCAGCCGAGATGTTATTGCCAAGCGTGCCGACCGCCGCAACTTCCGCATCTATCAATATGACGGTGCCATCTCTACCATTGCCGATTTCAATGATTATTACAATGTATCTATGCGTATGCTTGCTGACCGCGATTTGCGTAATGCAGTTTTTAATGTGAAGAACCGCCCGGTTTACACCCGTGTCCGCAACTCGGTTCCTACCAAATACCATGCAGGCTGTGCGGTTCATAATTCCCTTATCGCTGACGGATGTACCATTGAGGGAAGAGTGGAAAATTCCATCCTCTTCCGCGGTGTCAAGGTAGGCAGGGGAACGGTTGTGAAGAACTCCATCCTCTTCCAGGATACTCTCACAGGCGAGAATGTAGAGCTCAACTGCGTTGTCACCGATCGCGGCGTTGTCATTCGCGACGGCAGAAAGCTGTCGGGACATGAAAGTCTGCCGTTCTACATTGGCAAGGGGAAGATGATCTGACAGCGTGCATATGATACCGCTTGTCGAAAACAAAAGCAAAATGATCTAAAGAAAGCGAGAACTATATGAAAATTTTATATGCAGCCTCCGAAGCGCTGCCCTTCGCCTCCACGGGAGGACTTGCTGATGTGGCAGGATCGCTCCCTGCGGCGCTGGTGAGAGCAGGGCATGATGTCCGTGTGGTAATGCCCCTCTACAGCTCAATCCCGACGCGCTTCCGAGAGCAGATGACTACTGCAGCCGAGATCAATGTGAAGCTCTCCTGGCGCAATCAATACTGCGGCATCAAAACGCTGGTGCATGACGGCGTGACCTTCTACTTCCTCGATAATGAATACTACTTCAAGCGTGCTTCCATGTACGGCAGTTATGATGATGGTGAGCGTTATGCCTTTTTCTGCCGTGCCATCCTCGAAATGATGCCTGCTGTTTCCTTTTTCCCCGATGTACTTCATGCCAACGACTGGCAGTGTGCGCTTTCAGTTATCTATCTCAAGCGCAATTATAACCATATCGATGAATACGCTGATATTAAGGCGATCTACACCATCCATAATATCGCTTATCAGGGGATCTATGATATCCGTACCATGGGAGACATCTTCGCCCTCAACGCATGGGATCGAAGTATCGTTGAATATGACGGGGCACTCAATCTGACAAAGGGAGCCATTGTCTGCTGTGACCGTCTGACCACAGTTTCTCCCCATTATGCCGAGGAGATCAAGGACGAACCCTTCGCATGCGGACTCCATTACATCATCCGTGACAATGCATACAAACTCAGCGGTATCCTCAACGGCATCGATATGGAATATTACAATGCCACCCTTGATCCCGAGATCGAGCAGAATTTTACCGCTGAGGATCTTTCGGGAAAGGCTGCCTGCAAAGCAGCGCTGCAATCAGAGCTGGGACTGCCGGTCAATCAGGAAATTCCCCTGATCGCGATGATATCTCGTCTTGTTTCGCATAAAGGTCTCGATCTGGTGCAGTGTGTCATGGAGGATATTCTTCTTGACGGTGCCCAGTTCGTCATGCTCGGTACAGGAGATCTCGCTTATGAACAGTATTTCGAGGAACTTGCCGCGAAATATCCGGAACAGGCTGCTGTGCTTATCAAATACGATAAATCGCTCTCAAAGCGTATTTATGCGGGAGCTGACCTCTTCCTCATGCCCTCCAAGAGTGAACCTTGCGGCCTTGCTCAGATGATTGCTTCCCGGTATGCAGCCATTCCGATCGTTCGTGAAACCGGCGGTCTTTATGACTCCATCAAGCCGCTTAACGATCTGACCGGAGAGGGCAATGGCTTCACCTTCACGCACTATAACGCTCACGATATGCTCTTTACCGTCCGCCGTGCTGTCAACATCCGACAGGATGCCGCACGATGGGATATGCTGCAGAAGCGTGCTATCACCATGGATTTCTCCTGGAACGCAAGCTCAGCACAGTATGTGAAGCTCTATGAATCGGTGATGTAAGATAAAAATACGGACTGTCAAGCTAAAAATGACAGTCCGTATTTTTTTGCTGTTTGTTATGCTTTTTTCTTCTTTTTGAGCAGTACAACTGCGAGAATTACGAGGATAATAACTGCACCGCCGCCGATTCCGACAATGACAGCGACATTGTCCGAGCCGCTAAGGTTTACGTTACCGATATCGTAAGTATCGATGGCTGCTCCGATGGCTTTCAGCGTCAGCTTTGCATCTTCAGGGAGCCTTGCCCGTGCAATATCGTCCAGCGCGCTCGATGCCTCCTTCACGGAGGTGTAGAAAGTGCGGATTGCATCGATATTCTCTGCGGTAATCGCATCTGCCGATAGCTTACCGGAAAAGAGCGCCGCTGCCGCATCGATTTCACCTGCCACCGCTGAAGCCTTGTCCTTGGCAGTCTTTTCGGCACCGTCCCCAAAGCTGTAGTGGACATACATACCGTACCGGTTATGGAAAAGCTGCCAGAAGGGGCGGAATTTCAGCTTGCCCTGATTGGTGTTCTCCATATTAAATATCATCTGATCCTTGATGAAACCGAGCGTCATATTGGCAGAAATATCGGCTGTGGGGAGCTTGATGCTGTCAGCGATCTTGCCCTTGTAGTCACTGCCAATCTGACTGAAGGTGATGTCAATCTCCTCGTTAGGGCCAAGATCGAGCACCAGCAGCATGGGGCCATACATGAGAGCCATGCGGTTGGTGGTGCTGTTCAGTGACTCCAGACGGTAATCGAAGGGAATACGTATTTGCAGACTGTCGCCATCCTTCCATTTGCGGGAGATTTCATAGAAACCGTCGATGCAGGGGATTGCGATTGTTTCACCGTTGAGTACAAGCTCTACATTCTCTGACCACTTGGGATTACGGAGGCGCAGTGTGAAATTTCCGCTTCCTTCGATCGTGAAGGTCGCCTGTTCTGTCAGCAGATAATCTTCACTCTGTGTGATGGTGAGATTATCGTTTATACGGTAGGTGGAAGGGAAGTACTGTGCTACCGTGATATCGTCCCCGTCCTTGTAGTAGAGACCGTAGGAAAGCTTTGCAAAGCTCTCCATGCCGGTGCAGGCACAGCAGTAGAAGCTGGTGTCGGGGGTATGATAGCATTTATGCAGACCGAACTGCGTGGGAACATAATAGGTCTTGAGACCGGTATTGGGATCCATGGAGGTGAGAATGTGATTGATGAGTGTTGTCTCAAAATAGTCAAGATATTTCACATCGCCCGTCCAGCGGTAGAGATAATCGGTCAGCTTAAGCATATTGTAGGAGACACAGGTTTCCGAGGTGTCCCAGTCGGTCTCCAGCTCACCCGGATCGTCAAACCAGTGTTCGGTATTGCTGGTACTGCCGTTGGCGTAAATACGGCTGTATATCATCTCAAAGGCGTTGATGCAGATTGTTTTGTAATACTCAATACCGGTAGCCTCATAAGCTGCCGCACAGCCAAGGAATTTCGGAATGGTGGTGTTGGCGTGAAGTCCCTTCAGCACGTCCACATTGTTGTAAATGGGATCGAGCAGCGAACGGTTGGTAAAATAATATGCCGCGCGGTAGTGATCGGGATTACCGGTTGCACCGTAGATCTGATTGAGCACCTCGGGCATACCGCCGTATTCGATGGTGCGGATGGTTTCAATTTGCTCGGCGGTGTAGGAATCCATCTTTTTCGCGCACCAGCTTGCATGTCTGTCCATCATGTCATAGGCAATCTGACGCAGATTCTCATCGGCTGCATAAGCATAGACCGCATATTCCATCTCAAAGGTCTTGTGAATCATGTACCAGGGAACCCAAACCGCGACGCCCTCTTTGGATACAGTGCGTCCCTCAGCAAGACCGTCGTAGCAGTCAACCGGAATCGCTCCGATGTAGCCTGCTTCATCGGGATATTTCTCTGCATAAGCGTCGCGGCATTTTACAAGCTCACCTATCATATAGGTCAGCCTTTCGAGCACGCTTTCACCCTCGTAGGTATAATCGGGCATAGTCTGCGAAGCCTTTGCAAGAGCAGTGATGTACATGCCTTCAAACTGACCCGCGCCGCCGCCGGTTTCTGTGATCCAGCCTGTGTAGCTTTCATATCCGCCTGTATCAAGTCCGGCTGTTTTGCGGTAATTATACAGCAGACGCTCGGTACTGAGACTCATCATATAGTCGAGATTTGCCGTCATCAGCTCCTTGTAATGCGAATCCTCGGTAAAGGAAACATCGGAGAGGGGCGTACCTGTCATGGCAAACTGAGTATCCGAGCTTGCAGATGCAACGGTGATGTCAAAGATTTTTGTGACAGAAGCTTCACCACGCAGGAGTGTTGCGGTAACCTTTACGGGAGTTGCTTCCTTCGGAGGGATGATCAGCCCCTCTCTGCTGATCATCTCGGGATGATCTGTGCTCCACTCTACACGTACACCCTGATCAAGCTGATAGGTGTAGGGGAGAACCGGCAGCATGGGATCATAATTCAAGCTGAGCGAATCAATCTGACCTTCAATGGCTTCCATATCATCGGCAATCAGTCCGTTTTCGGCATAAACATCCGATTCGCTGAGTGCATATGACCAGATTTTAATGTTGTCGATGGCACCCATATAAGGGGTGTCGTTGAAATAATCCAGCTTACCGAAAGCAAGAGGGCTCTTTCCGTTCCAGAAGATCGAATCGCTGTAGACAAAGTCTTCATTTTTTGCTGCGAGTACACCGTTTACATAGATGCAGCAGGTTTTGCCGTCCAGTGAAATTGTGATTCTCTCCCATGTATCATAGGTGGTCGGGATTGAACAATGATATTCCTTGACAGAAAGTTGTCTCGTGAATTTCAGAAGCGTTGAAGGACCGCCGGCAAAACGGGCGCCGAGAAGAAACATCTGGGAGCTGTTCGGTGCAAAAGACATTATATAGGCATAAGCAGCTGTATTACTGTCGGTGCAGACATCAAAGGAAATGGTAAAATTTCCGTGACCGAGTAATGTTTTGGGAGGAATGATCATAGCACTGGCGGTGGCGTTGGTTCCGTCAAGGCGGCTGCCGTCGAGAATCAGCACATTGGATTCGCTGTCATAAGCCTTTCCGATTTTTGCATTACCCGCAAGTGTTCCGTTATAGCCGCGTACCGTCTCGGCAGTGCCATCCTCGAAATCATAGGAGGCGGTCAGAAAATCCATGTAACCGAAATGATATGCACCCTTCAATGCCTCTCCGTCAAGTGCGGTATCATAAAGACGCAGATCGGAAAAGGCTCCCACGAAGCCGTCGCAGTCATCGGCAAGTGAAGCTCCGAGAACCAGCTTTGCGCCGCTGTCTGTGAGCGAAGAAATATCAAGCTTACTCTTATAGACCGCGCGGAGATTTCCGTTGACATAATAGGATAATCCCTCGGGCGTTAGTACATAGGCATAATGCGCCCATGCATCATAAAGGGGAAGCAGTCCTTCTGCCTTGGGGAGTGCGGGAGACACCGAGGTATTGCTGCCTCGATTGAGGATGTTATCGGCAGACTGAGCCCCTCTCAGCTTTGTGCCGCCGACAGTAAGCCGCACCGATAAACCGTTGTGGTATTTTGTGCTGTAGGGAATGACCGTGATAAAGTTATCTTTATCACGGTACAGCTCCAGCATGGCGGCATTTTTGGCGGTATCTGTACCAACCTTGAACCAGCCTGCAATGGTTAAGCTGTCACCTGTGGACTTCTCCAGAGGGATTGCGACTGCACCGCCGCTCTCTTTTGAAACTGTGAGGACGGCTTCCTCCTTCAGAGCATTTTTTTCAACCGATATGCTGCCATTGATGATTTCCGTATTGTCGGGCAGCTTGGTAAAATCCAGTGCCATAACTGCGTCATCGGCACTGCTTGCCGTCAGTGGAATCCATGCTGCGGTGAGCATTGTAAAAATCAAAATGAAAAGTAATCGGCTTCGCAGAGCTCTTCTCATGATCAATTCCTCCATTTGTTATAACGACGTTATATATATATACCGATATTATACAGTATGCTGATCTGTTTGTCAATCATTTTATAAATAAATGTGCAACATGCTGTCTATGCCATTAATTTGACATGCTCGTTCAAATAATATCTAAAGAAAGTTAACACATCTCTAAAAATGAACGGCGAACGAATATGCTATAATAGTAAAGTAATTCTAATCACCCCGGAGGTACCTCATTATATGAAACCGGAACTTACCGCAAAGCAGCTTTCCGAAGCTATTGAGCTGAAGCTGGCTCGTTTTTACGGCATTACTCCCGAAGAAGCGGGAGAAGAACAGATCTATAAAACGGTCATCATGACTGTACGAGACGTGCTGACTCAGATGCGAAGCGAATTCCGCGACCGTACCAAGAAGCAGCGTGCCAAGCGCGTATACTATATGTGCATGGAATTTCTCATTGGCAGATCGCTGAAGAATAACCTGCGCAATCTCGGCATGGAAGAAATTTATACCGAAGCCCTCTCAAAATTCGGTGTCAGTCTTGACAGCATCTATTCCCGCGAGCCCGATGCAGCACTTGGCAATGGCGGTCTTGGTCGTCTTGCAGCCTGCTTCATGGATTCGCTCACCACACTAGGCTATCCGGCAACAGGACACTCCATCTGTTATGAATATGGCTTCTTTAAGCAGAAGATTGTAGACGGTATGCAGATTGAGCTGCCCGATACCTGGATGCCCGGCGGCGAGGTCTGGCTGACTCCCCGTACCGATAAATCCTGCTCTGTACGCTTCGGCGGTAAGATTCATGAGGAGTGGGTAAACGGACAGTGCCGCATCATGCATGATGATTATGATGAGGTGCAGGCAATCCCCTACGATATGATGGTGTCCGGTGCCGACAGCGAGGCAGTCAATGTTCTGCGTCTCTGGCGTGCCAAGGATATTGTCAGCTTCAATATGAATCTCTTCACTCAGGGACAGTATATGAAGGCAGTTGAGGAGAATACTGCCGCAGAGACCATCTCCAAGGTACTCTATCCTTCGGATAACCACGAGGAAGGCAAGCTCCTGCGCCTTACCCAGCAGTATTTCCTCTGCTCGGCTGCCCTTCAGAGCATTGTTGCCGACCATCTCGCCCTATACGGTACCCTTGCCAACTTTGCCGATAAGGTATCTATCCACCTGAACGATACCCATCCCGCTCTCTGCATTCCCGAGCTGATGCGCATTCTGCTCGATGTCTACTCTTATTCCTGGGAGGATGCATGGAATGTCTGCCGTCATGTCTTCAGCTACACCAATCACACGGTTATGCCGGAGGCGCTGGAAGCATGGAATGAAGACCTCTTCCGCATCAAGCTTCCCCGTGTTCATATGATCGTCTGTGAGATCAACCGCCGTCTATGTGCCGATTTATGGAAGCTCTATCCCGGTGACTGGGACCGCATCTCACGCATGGCTGTGGTTGGCTACAATCAGGTTCGCATGGCGAATCTCAGCGTTGTGGGCTCATACCGTGTCAACGGTGTCTCCATGCTTCATTCGGATATCCTCAAGAAGACGGTTTTCCACGATTTCTACAAAAATACTCCCGATAAATTCACCAATGTTACAAACGGTATCGCTCATCGCCGCTGGCTTTGCTATTCCAATCCGGGGCTTGCATCGCTTCTCGATGACTGCATCGGCAGTGCCTACCGCCATGAACCCGAGCGTCTTGCCGATTTCCTGAAATTCAAGGACGATAAAGCGGTGCTTGCAAAGCTGGATGAGATCAAGAGCAGTAATAAGGAAAGCTTTGCTGCCTATGTGAAGGTAAAGAGCGGCCGTGTCATCGATCCCACATCGATTTTCGATGTGCAGATCAAGCGCCTTCATGAGTATAAGCGTCAGCTTCTGAACGCCCTCAACATTATCAGCACCTATACCGCGCTTCTCGAGAATCCCAATCTGGATATCCGTCCCCAGACCTATATATTCGCGGCGAAGGCGGCTCCCGGCTATTATCTCGCCAAGGAGATTATCAAGCTCATCTACTGCATCGGTGAGGACATCGAAAAAAATCCCCGCATGCGCGAAAAGCTCCGTGTGGTTTTCATGGAGGACTACAATGTTTCGCTTGCCGAAGTGCTCATCCCCTCGGCGGAGATCAGCGAACAGATCTCACTTGCCGGCAAGGAAGCCAGCGGTACCAGCAATATGAAGTTCATGATCAACGGCGCACTTACCATCGGAACCCTTGACGGTGCCAATGTGGAGATGCACGAAGCAGTAGGTCCCGAAAACATTTATATCTTTGGCATGGAGACTGCTCAGGTGGAGGAGCTCTGGAAGAACGGTTACTCGGCACCTTCATATTACAGAAACAGCGACCGTCTGCGTTCTGCTGTCGATCAGCTCAATATCGGCTTTGACGGTGTGAGCTTTGAGGGACTCTTCCAATATCTCCTCTCGGGTCACGGTGTCGCCGATCCTTATATGTGCATGGCAGATTTTGATTCCTACAGCCATGTCCACGATCTTATGCTGAGTGCCTACGAGGATCGTGAGCGCTGGCAGCGGATGGCACTGATCAATATCGCATCGGCAGGCAGATTCGCAGCCGATCGAAGCATCGGAGAATATGCCGACAACATTTGGCATATCAAGCCTGTCACCCCGAAAAAATGAGACTGCATAAAGACAGATATGACCTGCGGAAACGTATCAATGGCAGAGATGTAAGCATCTACGGAGCGTTCCCGGCAGGTGTGACTCTTACCCTTGAGGTTTATATTCCGCGAAATGTGGGCGCCTCAGATCCGATCCTGTGGCTTTGGAGAGATAACTGTTCCGCTGCCGAATACCCTCTGATCTGGAAGCGGCTCGAGGATTCCCGTGATTATTACACCGCTGAGCTCCCGCTCGATGAAATCGGACTTTATTTTTACCGCATCACCTACGGCAGTACGAAGGGAGAGCAGAGCTTTCCCAATCAGCGGGACGGCGGCGATATTTTTCAGCTCACCGTGCACGCCCCCGATTTTGATACTCCGAAATGGCTGCGCGGCGGTATTATGTACCAGATTTTTCCCGACCGCTTCTGCCGCGCCGGCAATCATCAGGTTCGAGAGGGTGCATATCTCGATTCCGACTGGGATAACAGCATCCCTCAGTATGGTGAATATCCCGGCGCTCCGGTGGCGAATAATGTTTTTTTCGGAGGTGATCTGGAGGGGATTGCATCAAAGCTTGACTACATTGCTTCCCTCGGTGTCAGCTGCATCTACCTCAATCCGATCTTTGAGGCAGCCTCCAATCACCGTTATGATACCGGCGATTTTGAGCATGTCGATCCGCTTCTGGGCGGCGATTCTGCTCTCGATCTGCTCCTTGATGAAGCGAAAAAACGGGGGATCCGTGTCATCCTCGATGGCGTCTTCAACCATACCGGTGCCGACAGCCGCTATTTTAATCGATTTGGCAGATATGACAGCCTCGGCGCCTATCAGTCGAAAACATCTCCTTATGCCGAATGGTACAGCTTCAAAAACTATCCAGACGATTACGACTGCTGGTGGGGAGTGAAGGTGCTTCCCTCGATCAATGAAGCAAGCAGTTCCTACCGCGAATACATATGCGGTGAGGACGGTATTGCACGGCAGTATCTCAGACGTGGCATTTCGGGCTGGCGGCTGGATGTGGCAGATGAGCTTCCCGATGACTTTGTACGCGAGCTTCGTGCCGCTGTGAAAGCTGAAAATCCCGACGCACTTCTTCTGGGCGAAGTCTGGGAGGATGCCTCCAATAAAATTGCCTATGACATCCGTCGCGAATACCTTCTTGGAGGGGAGTTGGATTCGGTGATGAACTATCCTCTCAAGGATGCAGTTATCAACTTCGTTCTTAGGAAGGACAGCGACAACCTTTCACGTGTCAGCCGCTGTCTTTACGAGCATTATCCCAAATGCGTCTCGGATGTGCTCATGAACTTCCTCGGTACGCACGATACCGAACGAATTCTTACCATCCTCGGCGGCAGTCCTGCAGGCGACCGAACCAATGCGGAGCTTTCTTCAGCACGCATGACCGAGGGAGAGCGCAGTCTCGGCATTGCACGGCTGAAGCTTGCCTGGCTTCTGCTTTCAACGCTGCCCGGTGTCCCCTGCATCTACTATGGCGACGAGGCAGGCATGGAAGGCTACCGCGATCCCTTCAACCGACTTCCCTATCCCTGGGATAGAGAGGAAGCCTCTCTTGTCGATTGGTTTCGCATGATTGGCTGTATTCGCAGGGAAGAGAAGACCTTCGCCGAGGGAGACTTCCGTGTTATTGCCGCCAAGGACGGATTCTTTGCCTTCAAGCGTGATAAGCTTACCGTCGCAGTCAACGCCGGTGATACACCGATCACATGTCCCATCAACGGCACCAAACGCGAGCTCATTGCCAAGCGCCGCATCTCGGAGAATGTGACCATCGAACCGCTCTCGGGCGTGATTTTAAAATAACAGAAAACTGCACCTGTCGGACAAATGCCAAGCAGGTGCAGCTTTTATTCATGTTGATTATTAATTTATATTTCGATTCCGTCTTCTCTCGCACGCTCAATCACAAAGTCGCAGAGTGAGCGGGTGGATTCCGGTTTGCGAATCATATCAATGGCGCCCCGCATCAGCTCGATCTTTTCGGGATGCTCAAACAGCTCATAAATTGCCTCGTCCAGCGGATGGGTTTTGGTTACCGACATCGCTGCACCGTAGTTGAGCAGAAATTCGGTGTTGCGATCTTCCTGCCCGGGAATGGGATTTACAATGATAATGGGCAGTCTCTTGGCAAGTGCCTCAGAGGTGGTCAGACCGCCCGGTTTGGTGATGATGCAGTCGGAAGCATCCATCAGTCTGTCCACATTGTTTACATAGCCCAGATTCAGCAGCTTCTTTTTTGTCTGAAGCTCATCAATGCGCAGCTTTGCTTCCTTGTTGTTGCCGCACACCGTGATCAGCTGGAAATCACGATCCAAACTGTCCAGCATGGTGACAGTGGATTCAATATTTCCGTAGCCCATACTTCCTCCCATCAGAAGGACGGTTGGCTTGCCGATATCCAATCCCAGCTCGATCCGTGCCTCAGCTTTATCGCCGATTTTTTCGAATTTACAGTTGATCGGAATACCGCTGGGCAGAATTTGCTCGGAGGTATATCCTTTCTTCTTTGCTTGGATAGTCAGCAGCTCATTGGCTGTGATGATATAGTCGAGATGCAGCGCCTCTTCCCAATAAGGATGCATGGTGAAATCGGTAACTATGCCGTATGTACGTGCTGAGATCTTTTTATGCCGTTTCAGCGAATCGAGGAGCATACCGGCGAAAATGTGTGTGCAGATGATCACATCGGGCTGATATTCCTTGATGTATGGCAGCAGCTTGCTTGCCAGAACGCGGTTTGTAGCACGGGTAGCAGAAATCTTGTCGTTGCTTTTTCTGCGCTTCTCCAGCATGCGGTATGCCTTTTTGTATGCCAGCTTTGCACTTTTGACGGTGAAAAGATATCCCTTGTCAACGGTGAGACCAAGCGCCTTGTTCAGATATTTATAGGTGTCGAGCACGCAGGCTTCGGCTCCCCGTTCGTTAAAATATTCGCAGATGGTTTTTGCAGTGGAATTATGTCCTTCTCCCGCGGTGATGCTGAGTACAAGAACTTTCAATTTGATGCCTCCGATTGTTAATTATGTATGGTGGATGCGATTTTATATTTATAATTCCATTATATCACATCACAGGACGCAATACAAGTCGCAATTGGTAAATAAAAGTAGAAAAAATCTTAAAAATCAGCGAAAATTCAACGAAAAAACGCGCCGAAACGGTTGACAGAACAAGAAAAGTGTGATATAATATCTTTACCTCTTCGGAGAGGCTTTTTTTGTGTGTCTTTATATGATGCCGCCACTTCGGTTGAGGGAGGTAAAATCTACGAAGCTGCCGCGACTTTGGCGGGCTTCAATTCAATCAGGAGGTGCCGAAATGAGAGTCAAGATCACTTTAGCTTGCAGCGAGTGCAAACAGCGTAACTACGATACGAAGAAGAACAAGAAGAACGATCCCGACAGACTGGAAATGAATAAGTACTGCCGGTTCTGCCGCAAGCACACGCTCCATAAGGAAACTAAGTAAGGAGGAGACCCATGGCAGATTTAGAAAAGAAAACCGAGCAGGAGGCAGCTCCCGTCAAGGAGGATGCCAAGAAGTCTGCTCCCAAGAAGGACAAGGTCCCGCTGAAGGACAGAATCGTAAAGTTCTTCCGCGATTATAAGGCTGAACTCAAGAAGATTGTCTGGTGCAGCCCCAAGCAGACCCTGAACAATTCCGTCCTTGTTTTTGCTGTTATCATCGTCCTCGGTGCTGTTATTGCACTGCTCGACTTTGGCTTCGGCAAGGCAATTATGGCGCTGGGCAGCCTTTAAGGTCTACCCCGCCCCCAATCCCGCGTAAACTGAGAAAGGAACCGATCATCTATGAGCGAAAGCGATTTTGAAAGCGTCGGCCCGAGATGGTATGTAGCGCATACCTACTCCGGCTATGAGAACAAGGTCAAGACCAATCTGGAAAAGATCGTGGAAAACCGCGGTCTCCAGCATCTGATCATGGATGTCCGCATCCCTGTGGAGATTGTCGTTGAACAGAACGACGGTGCCGAAAAGGAAGTGGAGAATAAGGTCTTCCCCAGCTATGTTCTGGTCAAAATGATCATGAGCGACGAGAGCTGGCATGTTGTGCGTAATATCCGCGGCGTTACAGGCTTCGTCGGACCCGGATCCAAGCCGGTACCGCTTACCGATGAAGAGGTTGCGGCAATCGGTGTCGAAACCCGTGTCGTTTCTCTCAACTACAGCGTGGGAGACAGTGTCAAGATCACAAGCGGTCCCCTTGCCGGATTTATCGGTACGGTACAGGAGATCTCGGACGACAAGAAGAAGATCAAAGTGCTTGCGTCCATGTTCGGCCGCGAAACACCGGTCGAGCTTGATGCGGACAGCGTTCAACTCAACGAGGGTTGAGTTTGTCAACGAAGGCTGATCCCATCACACAGAATTTGATTTTTTGATACGCGAAAGCGTTGACGTTTTTTAGTAAAACGCAATGTGGGAGGAGAAAAATTCTTTCATTTCTCCGTCGTATAACCACATTCGGAGGTATTTAATATGGCTAAGAAAATTTCCGGTTACATTAAACTTCAGCTGCCCGCCGGCAAGGCAACTCCTGCTCCCCCTGTAGGTCCTGCTCTCGGTCAGTACGGCGTCAGCATCCCTAACTTCACTAAAGAATTCAACGAGAGAACCAAGAACGACATGGGTCTTATCATCCCTGTAGTTATCACTGTTTACGCAGACCGTTCCTTCTCGTTCATCACCAAGACTCCTCCCGCACCTGTCCTCATCAAGAAGGCATGCGGTATCGAGACTGCTTCCGCAACCCCCAACAAGACCAAGGTCGCTAAGCTCACCAAGGAACAGTGCGAGGCTATTGCTAAGACCAAGATGCCCGACCTGAACGCTGCTTCTCTCGAGGCTGCAATGAGCATGATCGCAGGTACTGCCCGCAGCATGGGTATCACCGTTGAGGAATAAGAAAGAGGAGGATATAGTCAATGAATAAGGGTAAGAAGTATCAGGACAGCGTAAAGCTTCTTGATAAGACAAAGTTATATGATGCTGATGAGGCACTGGCTCTCGTTTGTCAGACCGCAAAGGCAAAATTCGATGAAACCATCGAAATTCACGTCCGTCTCGGTGTTGACTCCCGTCACGCAGACCAGCAGGTTCGCGGTGCGGTTGTTCTCCCCAACGGTACCGGTAAGACTGTAAGAACTCTCGTATTCGCAAGAGGCGAGAAGGCTAAGGCTGCTGAAGAGGCAGGTGCAGACTATGTCGGTGCTGAGGACTACATGGAGAAGATCCAGAAGGAAAACTGGTTTGATTTCGATATCATTATCGCAACTCCCGATATGATGGGCGTTATCGGCCGTCTCGGTAAGATCCTCGGTCCTAAGGGCCTTATGCCTAACCCCAAGGCAGGTACAGTTACCATGGATGTTGCTAAGGCTGTTCAGGACGCTAAGGCAGGTAAGATCGAGTACCGTCTCGATAAGACCAACATCATCCACTGCGTTATCGGTAAGGCTTCCTTCGGTGCTGAGAAGCTCGGCGAGAACTTCAACACACTCATGGGCGCTATCATCAAGGCTAAGCCCGCTGCTGCTAAGGGTCAGTACATTAAGAGCTGCGTTATCGCATCTACAATGGGCCCCGGCATCAAGGTCAACAGCTCCAAGCTCGGCTAATTAAACTTGTACAAAACCCACCGAATTCACGGTGGGTTTTCTTCATATTAAGGTGAAAAATGTCGCATTATAAATCTCAAATCATTACTGCAGCAGGTATGCTCATCTCCGTATTGGCGGTAAACTTTCTCGCAGGAGGCATGCGCGGACTGCTTGGGTGGGGAGCATATGCGCTTGTCAGCCTGTTGATTCTGCTCGTCGGTATCTGCTGTCGCCTGCTCTCAGAAAAATCGCTCTCCGGGGCAGTGGCTGCAAAGACTGCAAAACACAGCATTTCTTATCTGATCGGAGCGGCTCTCGTTATCGCTGCGGCTTATCTGATCTACTATTTCGCGCAAATTCTCCTCTCCTGTATATTCAGCAGCTTCGATATGTTCACGCTGGGCGGAACGCGTGATTATATGACAGTCAATTTGATCCTCGCTATGCTCATTTACGCCGTTCTGCCAGCGATCTGCCGTCAAGCTTTCCTTGCCTTCTGTGTTAGGGATAGCTTCACCGAACGGTGGAGTATTCTTGCTTCCGCTATTTTTTATGCAGCGTTATGCTTTCGTGACGGAGCTGTCGGTTGGGCTGTCATTGGCGGAACATCTATGTGGCTGATTCATAAAACCGGGGGCATTCGTTATTCGGCACTTCTTGATGCTATGACCGGAGCGATCACTATTGCAATTGTCAAAATGAATGATATGCTTGCTGCTGCAACAGGTGAAATTATCGACCTCTCCTTCGCCAGTGGCATGAATGTCACTCTACTCTTCGGTATGGGAGTTATCCTTGCTGATTGCGCTATTCTTGCCTTTGTGTTTGGGAGAATCAAGCTGGGCGCTCGTAAGCTGACAAAAATTGAGCTTGCACTGCTTATTACACTCGCTTTTGCGGGATTTTGCATCGGATGCGGACTTTCTTCCATGGGAAACCACACGCATTTATAAAAAATTACAGAAAATAAAATCCAAATAGCCTTTTCCTGCCACTTTATTAGTGAAAGGAGTTGAGAAGCATGAGCATGGCTGAAGAATACTGTGAAAAGTGCCTTGCGGAGGTATTCTACTACTGCCTTCGCAAAACCGGGAATGAACAGGATGCCGAGGAGCTTGCCGCTGAAATCTCCCTCGAGATCATCAGCTCGATTTGTCGAGGTTATTCCCCGGAGCAGATTTCTGCATGGGTCTGGACCGTGGCGAAACGCCGTTGGGCGAAATGGGCTAAACAGCATTATTATTCACCGATTGCCGAAGTTGACATCGAAAACGAGGATGTTGCCTCTGATGAGGATACACCAGAGAATGCGCTGATCATTGCCGATGATATCGCTCGCATGCGCCGTGAGCTTGCCTTCACCCGCACCGATTACAGGCAGATTCTCGTTGCACATTATTTCGAAGAAAAAAGTGTTGCAGCCATTGCCCGTGAATTCTCGATTCCTTTAGGTACCGTCAAAACCAAGCTGCAGAAATGCAGAAAACAACTGAAAGAAGGTATGGAAATGGCAAGAGAATTTGGTATCAGAAGCTACAAACCCGAGGATGTCAGATTTATCAACTACTGTGACAGCTTCGGAAGAAGAGGGCAGCCCTGGAGTATCCTTGAGCGTGGTCTTTATAAGAACATCTTTCTTGAAGTCTGCCGCAATCCCCAAAGTGCTGAGCAGATCTCCATGGAGCTGGGCATTGCGCTTCCCTATATGGAAGAGGAGCTGGAATTTCTCACCCGCGAGACCTTCCTCGTCAAGCACGGCAAAAATTATGAAACCGCGTTCCCCATTATCAGCTGTGAGGATCAGCGTCTTGTGCATGAAAAACGAATGCAGCTTGCTCCTGCTGTGACAACAAAGTTAGAGGAGCAGATCGATCTGCTGCATAAGCTTTATGGCGATGAGCTATATGGAAAAGGAATCGATTATGAAAACGCCAAATGGGCGCTTCTGATGGCGACACTCGAAGAATATTATGTCAAAGTACTATCTGATGTTCCCCGTGCTCCCCGTACATCCCGTCCCGACCAAGGCGCGTGGGATGTTGTCGGTTATGAAACGGTTGATTTCACCCAGCCCAAAGATGTTGGACAGCACATGGGATACTGCGACTCACAGCAGTCACTTCCGCCTGTGACATTCTGTCAATATAAATTTCTGTGGCAGAACATAGCAGATCATACTCCCAATTATATGACTCATCGCGAGGCTTATGCCCTATATTTGATTGCTAAAGGGGAATTTCCCGATGATGAACAGTCGATCAGTGCTCTCCTTCGGTATGGTTATATTCATCCTCATGGAAATGGATATCGGGCAGCTATCGTTATTGCCGATACAAAGATGACTGAAAAACTCCAAGCCCGTATGCTCACCGATGAATCCAATTTCATCAATACAATCGGAAAAGAAATTGCAGCTTTGGACAGCGAAATATTTGCTCTGATGAAGGAAGAGTTTGATTTTATCACCAATCTGAAGAAGGAGCGTGGCTATCCCATACAGTTTATGCCTTGCGATATTATGTTCCGCGGCTATATTCTCGAACAGGCTATCGCTGATCGATGGATCATATATGATGGAACCCAATGTCGGGGAATAGGCGCATATATCGCAATATGAAAACAAGGGCTGGCGCATTTGTAATGCGTCAGCCCCCTGATATTGATTTTGCCGGTCAAAGACCGCCATTTCAGAGCATTTTATGCCCTGAAACCAATCAATATACGCCACAAAATCGAAAATTTCGTGGCTGGGCTGTTGCAAATTTTTCATTTGCAACAGCCCCTGTTTTTGTATTATAAAGAATTTTATTTAGCTGTTTTTCTGGAGATTCTCGATCAGCTTTTCAACATCCTTTTGTGCTTTTGCTTCAAACTTTGCGTACATGGAAGCAACATCATTTTTACTTGTATTGATACCGAGGTAAGCACCGTTCAGACCGCCGAAGCTGTAGAATTCGCCCAGATCATAGACGCGGGAACCGAAGATGATGTCGAGCATCTGAATGGAGTCCACATCACGGCTGTACTTTTCCTTGAGGACGTAATCATAGTAAGCGGTCTGCAGGGTTTCGGTAGAAGCTGCGGCAAGCGCGGAGACAACAGTTGCAGTGCGCTCGGGATTCTCGATGGTCTTCGGAATCGTCATGATGGTGGACTTGTGAACCGATACAGAGTGGTAGTAATTCTCCTGGGAAGTCTCGTACTTGGGCATCGGCAGGAAACCGTAGTCGGTATCCATGTTACGGAGATTCTCGACATTAATCATGCGGGCAGTTGTGAAGAGACCCTGATCCTGGGAGAACATCTTTTCCTTCATCGCATCCATACCGTTGAATGCATGATGGTCGAAGAAGTAGTCGGCACGGGTGATTGAAAGAACATCCTGTGCAAGGTTGAGGGTTCTCTCATCGCCGAAAGTGATCATAGGCATGTCACTGTCATCCTTGTCAGCATAGCGTCCGCCGCCGGCATGGAGCAGATAGTAGTTGGAGTCCTTTGATCCAAGCAGACCCCAGAGATCGTTATCATCATACTTACTGTCGCCGTTCAGATCTTCCTTGATATCCTTGCAGAGTTCTTCCATTTTTTCAAAGGTCCACTGGTTGTTCTGAACCAACTCATAAAGGTTGCCCAGCTGATACTTTTCGCGGAGCTTATGGTTGAAGAGAATGCAGGCAACACCGCTGTTGTCCATGATGGTCATATCCGAGTTGACCATGGGGAGCTTGCCGTCCAGCGAGAGCGACTTAATGGAGTCCTGATCCCACCAGGGTTCATCCCAGTTGATGTAGGGAAGCTGATACATATCATACAGAATGTTTGCATTCAGCACAGTAGAAATTGCGGAGGGCAGGGGGAATACGATATCGTAATCCTGGTCGCTGGCGCGAACAAACTGCTGATAGATGGTGTTCAGCTTATCGTGTGCCATGTATTCGGCAGTAAAGGTAACACCGTAGTCTTCTTCAACGCGTGTATTTCTTCTGTAAACTGCGTCGTTGATCAGATCACCGGTTTCACCCTCGGAGTCGAGATCCTCGTAAATGGTATAGCCGCTGATCGACCAAGCCAGCATACGGAACTCATAGTTATCAAAGTTCGCATCGGGAACACTCAGCAGATCATAAGTAGAGGTTTCGGCATCAGTAACAGCACTTGTATCCGCAGCTGTGCCGTCTGTGGGCGCTTTGGTTTCACTACCGCTCTGTCCGGCATCGGAGCAAGCAGCCATTGAAGACGCTGCCATCAGAAGAGAGAGCAGCAATGCCGCAAAACGCATGATAGATTTGTTTTTCATGGTAAATATCCTTTCCTAAATATTAATATTATGTGACTTTAGTTATTATAACAAATATTTATACTGAAGTCAATCAATTTACCATAAAATTATGTTATATCATCATTTTATTCGGTTATTTTCCTATTTTCAGCACCGCTATCAGATCTTCGATCATCACAACGAATTCAAAACCTTCATTCTCAAGCTGTTCGAGCTGCTGACTTGCTTTGGCATTGTAGCCCGAGCGAAGATCGACTGCCGCATATTCGGTGTCGTGAACAGTGGAGATATCATATATCTCAAAACGCTGGGAAAGCTTAGGAACGAGGAAGGTGGATGCCTTCACCGAAGCATCGTCGGGAATTATCTCAAGAGCTTCATTCATTTTTGCGTAGTTATCGCGGTTGGTTTTGTAGGTGTTGATGTAATAATCCCGATCCGCAATCTGAGAGGTGAAGAACAGCACCGATGCGGTCATAGTCATAATAAGCAGCGCCTTTCTTGCAGCATGTGACAGCTCGGAAGCATTGAGAATTGCAAGATAAAACAGTAATGCACAGCTTGCATAGGTGTATTGGAAGAAAATTGAATGCTGATACTGATAATCGCTCATCAGATTGATCAGTATATATGGCAGCACCAGAATCAGCCGAGAGGTCTTGCGGGTGAGGAAGGGCATAAATCCCAACGGAACCAGTGTCAGAATCATAAACTTCAGCTTGTCGGGGTTGAAGCTCTCAAAGAAAACCAGTGCGGGATTGACAAGCACCGTCTTGATCACTCCGATAAGCCCTGCATCGCTGTCGGCAATGAAGTTGTCGTAGCGATAGGTCATCACACCGTCGCCGGCATTCGCCAGATAGGATGTTACGCCAAGAAAATATAGAACCGATACCGCCATCATGATGATGCCCTTGCGGTATTCTTTTCTGTGAATGAGCATATATAGCGCGATAAACATGATGTAGACCGGTGCATCTTCCTTGACAAAGAGCACCAGCATCATGAAAATGTAGGTGGGAATCTCCTGTTTTTTCTCGATAAAATACATCAGCCAAAGGATCAGCGGAGCCAAGAATTTGTTCTCGTGCAGATCATAGAAACATCCGCCTGCCAGTGCAGGGAAGAAGACATAGATTGCCGCAAAAGCCACAGTTGCCTTATTGGACATCTTCAGATGACGGCAGAGAAGCACCACCGGGATCACACCCGAGGCAAGAATTACCGCCTGACCGATCTCCAGTGTCAGCGGCGAGGGGAAGATCATGTAGAAGGGAAGCAGCAGATAATATATCGGCGATACATGTACAGCAAAGTGCGACAACAGTCCGTCGCGCTCGCAGGTTACATTGGGCAGCAGCGTCTCCTTCATGTTGAAGAACATGTTGCAGAAGATACCAAAGTCAAAATTCGGTGTGCTGTAGGTCAGATAACGAAGTGAGGTCAGAAGTCCGATGTAAAGTGCAAAGAAAAGCCCAAGTGCTGTTGCTGTTATAATCATTGCCCGCTTGCTGAGGGGGACAGAATCCAGCTTCAGCCGGTCACTGTCCATCATGTGCCAGAGCAGAACAGCACATCCTGCCGTGATGCCCAACAGAAAATATACATCGTTGGTTTCCCGCACGCAGAGAAGCGCACAGCCCAGTACCGACAACGTCAGTACAATGTTGTCGGCAAGCTCGCTCTTAACAAATCCTTCCGCGACCGTCAGTCCGAGAAAGACGAGCGCGGCGATCAGAAACACATAATAGATTTCGCTCCCCTGAGCAAAATTAAGGGATGTAAAGCTGCCCGGCAGAAAGATCAGCATCATCATAGCCGCAAAGAGCCATGCGGATACAGCGCGTTTGATCATGATAAACACTCCTTTTCGTGCTCAGAATTCGATATCCTCAAGAGTATAATCGTTCTTGGGTGACTCGGTTGTCGGCATAGTATCGCCATCCGATGACGGTTCGGATATCGGCGCATCATCATCGGCTATCGCCATGGATTTCAGTGTTACCACACCCGATCCCATGATTGCGGCACAGTCAGCATCGGGATTCTGCATCAGAATGTTCAGCACCGTCATATAGTCGCGAATGATTTCACGGGGGGTAATCATGGTATCCGCACCCGCTCTCGAAGTGCAGTGGAGCATAAAGGCAGCCATTTCTTCTGTGGTGATGCGCGGTTCCCAGTTATAGTACTGCGCGTGGAATTTTGTCAGTCTGGTGATCAGTGCAAACAGCTCATCATCCGAAAGCCGTCTCAGTCGGATGACCGGCCCGATCAGATTCTTGAAGCCGGATGCCGCAAAGCGACCGTCGCATAATCTGCTGCGAAGTGCTTCATAACTGAAAAGACCGCGCCGTGTGTCCTCAAGGAACTGCGGTGTGCCGCCGAGAATCAGTCCCAGACCGACTGCCTTGCCCTGCAGTGTATCATTGAACATGGAGAGCAGCTTTTCGTAATTGTTTTCTCTCGAAATGCGGTTAGTGATTTTGTAAAGATTGACGCACTCATCGATAAAAACCACAAAACCGCGGTAGCCGATCTTTCGGAAGAAGACCGCCAGCAGCTTGATATAATCGTACCAGTTGTCATCATCGATAATCGACTGTACCCGAAGCTGCGCCTTAGCCTCGGTTTTGGTGTTATACTCGCCGCGAAGCCAACGCAGACAGGCACTCTTGGTGCTCTCATCCCCTGCAACATAGGCATTGTAATATGCACCGATCACAGAAGCAAAGTCAAATCCGCCAATCTGACTCTCAATATCGCGCACAACGGCAAAAATCCGTGCCTGAAGCTCGGCGGCAAAACGCAGATCACCTGTCGGAATACCGCTTGACGCAATCTCTCCCTGCAGATCGGAGAGCCACTTGGTGATAATTCCCGCAAGTGCTCCGCCGTCGGGCGAGGTCTTGGAGGAAAGATTTTTCATCAGCTCGCGATAGGTCGCTACTCCTGTCCCCTTTGCACCGCAGATTCTGCGCTCGGGGGAAAGATCTGCATCGGCGGTGATGAAGCCTCGCTCGAGACTGTAGCCGCGAACAAGCTGCATCAGAAAGCTCTTACCGCTTCCGTACTTGCCGATGATAAAGCGCATGGAAGCACCGCCCTCATTGATCGATTCCAGATCCGAGAGAAGCGCCGAGATTTCATCGTCGCGGCCGATGGCAATATAATGTGCGCCCGAACGGGGAACTACGCCTGCCGAAATCGAATTCAGCAGCGAAGCTAAAATCCGCTTGGGTATTTTTATCTGTTCATCCATTCTTCGATATCCTCCCTGTAATCCTCAATGACCGAGATACCGTCGCCTGCTTCAATCGTAATATCGCCGATAAAATCAAAGGACAGCTCGTTCAGGTGGTCGACCAATGCCTCGGTCAGCATGTTCCGCTCGGATGCAAGTGCTGTGAATCCCGCAATATCTCCCGCAAGAAGAAGCGAAAACGCCTGTTTTTCAAGGGCATATTCCTCTTGTGCGGCTTCAATCAGTATCTCTTCGGTCGGCTCATTCTTAATTACATCAGATGCTGCATCGGTGGGAGCATGATCTTGGAAAACTGCGTTCTCCTCAATCGCTTCTTCACGGAAGGCATCCTCCAGCATTTCGGTGACCGCCCAGGATTTACGCTCAATTTCAAGCGCTGCATCGGTGGAAAGTGCACTTGATCTCGCCTCGTAAAGCTGTTCATAACTCTCACGCTCAATCTCAGCCTGTGTCTTCTTTTTGCGTTTCATGCCTGCCTTTTCAAAATATTCTCCGATCACACCCTTGATTCGGTCTCCAACACCCGGGCAGGACAGGCGTGATTTGATGCCGAGATAGGAGCGGATATGATTCTCCGCGCACTTGATGATATCGGTGGTCACCATTCGCAGCTCGGGAGAGCGTGAAAAGGCGAAATATTCAATCTCGATTTTTCGTTTCACATCGTAAGCACAGAGTGCGCCCAGATAAGCATCGCGTGTGAACCGCACCTTCATCGCTTCATTTTTAGTCGTATCAAATCGCGGATCAATTCCCGCAAGTCTGCGATAGGTGTATAAAAAGGCGCCGCCGATATGCTCCTCAAAGAGCTTTTCTGTCTCGGGCGTGATATATTTGCTGTTTTTGTAGTAATAATTGGAAGAAAATGCGATCAGCAGCGATACCAGTCGTGCGTCAGCACCCGAATCGGCACCCGATGCAATGTAAAACTCCTTGAAGGTCGCCGCCTTCATGATATCGGGAATGATTCCCTCCAGCTCCCTATAAGGCGGCTGGAGTTGATTAATCAGGCAGTAATCGCAGACCCATTCGCAGAGATAACGATCAAGCCGCGGATAATCCTTCCGATAGGACAGCCAGATCCGGCAAAGCAGCTCCAAGCCTTCCTGCGGCGGAATTCTATCGGGCAGGTTGATGATCTCGTAGACAAGGAGCAGGATATAGCTCATGTCACACTTGGGCATTTCTCCCCGCCTTACACAGTCTCTCCAGAAAAAATACCAGGCGCGCTGATTCACATCCAGTTGTGCATATTGAGGCATATAGGAGAAAAAGGGCACGTGGTGACATTCCATTCCATGCCGGTCAAAGTAACGCAGAGCATCCCGACGGAAACGCTCGTAGAAGGTATAACGTGATGGCCAAAGCAGAATTCTGACACTGTTGATGAAGGGATTTTCACTGACATATTCGGCAAGAGGTATATTGATGTCCACTCTCGGAACATCCTTCAGTGATTCGCGCGCGGGAATTGTCGAGGCGGCTGTGGGAGAAGCTGTCATAACAGTTTTTTCGTCACCCGGTACCTCCACCGTGACCGCATCGGTATTGCTTGTGCGTACCGTTATCGGTTTGGGGTGTTTTTGCGGAAGAAAGCTCTCTACATCCCAGAAGCGATCTGCCTCGGAAATCGGATCTTTTTTACTCATGATCATCACCTCGCTTATCTTATTATTATAACACGCGCACGTCTCCCTGTCAATCAACCGTGAGATTTATTCCACTGAAATATGCGGATTTCAGCGCGCAATCCGACAGATTCCGATAGGATGCATGATCGTTGTGAAATATCTCTAACAAAAGGTACCTTCCTTTGACAATGTTGTGCATTGACAATCAGGTGACTGCATGGTATAATCAATACCAAGAAGCAATATGAGAAAGGTTTGGTACAAGCCATGGATATTACGAAAATCACCACACTGGCAGACAGCATCACCGCCAATATCTCGAAGGTTATCTTCGGCAAGGATCGTGAGATCAGACTCATTGTGTCGGCTCTGATCGCAGGCGGTCATGTACTCCTCGATGACATACCCGGTACCGGTAAAACCACCCTTGCAAAGGCGCTGGCAAAGTCGATTTCTGCAGATTGCAAGCGCATTCAGTTTACCCCCGACCTGCTGCCCTCTGACATCGGCGGCATCAATTTCTATAACCAAAAGTCGGGTGATTTCGTCTTCCGCCGCGGTCCGCTCTTCACCAATATTGTTATCGCCGATGAGATCAACCGTACCACGCCCCGTACTCAGTCTGCGCTCCTCGAAGCGATGGAGGAACATCAGATCAGCGTGGACGGCGTAACCTATTCTCTCGATGCCCCTTTCTTTGTTATGGCGACTCAGAATCCGGTAGAATCCCAGGGAACCTTCCCTCTGCCCGAAGCGCAGACAGACCGATTTTTTATGAAGCTTGCCATAGGTTATCCCGACCGCAGCTATGAACGGGGCATGATGGATGAATATCGTGCCGCCAAGCCTCTCGAATCGCTCACTGCCGTTTGCACCAAATCCGATATCATCGAAGCGGGCTCCCTCGTCAGCTCGGTTCTCGTCAGCGACGCTGTGAAAGATTATATCCTCGATATCGTCAACACCACCCGCAACGCTGACAATATCCGCCTCGGTGTCAGTCCCAGAGGTACGCTCGCTCTCATGCGTGCATCCCAGAGCTGGGCAGCAGTGCAGGGAAGAGGCTATGTTCTCCCCGACGATGTAAAAGCGGTCGCGGTCCCGGTTCTCTCCCATCGCATTATCCCCCGTTCCCAGAATACCATCCGTCTTGGAGAGTCTGGTGCTAACATCATCGAGTACATTCTCTCGACCACCAAAGCTCCCATCGAATCATGATTATCCTCTTCAGTATTCTCATCGCTGTAATTGTTGTCTATGCAATTCAGGTCAGACTCTATAAAAAGCATGGCTTTGAAGGTATCGATTACAGAGTGAAGCTCAGTGCCCGCGAGGTCTTCGAGGGAGATGATATCTATCTCTATGAAGAGCTTACCAACGCAGGCAGACTGCCTCTCCCATATGCAAAGGTGGACACCGAGCTTCCCGACGGCATGCGCTTCGTCCTGATCGAACGGGATAAAAAGGGAAGCTCCAAGCGGCGTTTCAGCAAGTACATTCGCAGTATGTTCGTGCTAAAGAACAATCAGACTGTTCGCCGCAGATGGAGAGTCAACTGCACAAAACGCGGCGTCTATAAGCCGGGTGCTGTCATGCTTATTATCAACGATATCTTTGGCTTCAATGCAAATTCAAAACTGTTTACCGCAGTTGGGGACAATACCGTTGTTGTACTACCGCGCACCATGAATCTGGAGGAAGCTTTTACCTCCTCCTACTACCGCAGCGGCGAGATATCAGTGCTCCGAAGCCTCTTCACCGATCCCATGATGGTGGCAGGCTCCCGTGAATACACCTCCTATGATCCAATGAACAAAATCGACTGGAAGTCCACCGCCGTTCATAACCGGCTCATGGTTCGCGTAGAAGATCATACTCAGAGCCGCCGCTTCAATATCGTACTCAATATGCAGTCCCGCGATATCGAAGCTGATCCCACGACACCTTCGGTGCCCGAAACCAACGAGCTGTGCATCAAGGTGGCGGCGTCCCTTCTCGATATGGTCTCGGCAGAAAATATCGCTGTCCGTGTCATTGCAAATGCACCCCCGAAAAGGCTGGGTGTAGAATCGGTCAGCGAAGATGAGATCGGACACAATATTCTTATGACCCGTCCCTACAGCGGGAAATACGATATGATTGAGGCGCTTCGTATGCTGGCAGCTCTGCCCATGGAGATCTCGCTCCCCATCGAAAAGCTGCTCGATCATATGATTCAGAATCCCGGCTTCTACGAAAATGGCGGTAATATTATCCTCGTCTCTCCCTATATCAGTGAGCGTATGATCAATTTTCATTCGCTTATGAAGCAGCAGGGAATCCGTGTCGTTTTCTATATCACATCTACCAACCAGAATGCTCTTATGATCCCCGACGATGTCGAGGTTCACTTCAGAGTCTATGCATAGGAGGTGCCCATGAAACAGAAAAAGTCGGGTATCTTTTCCCTCTTTGCCCGAGATCAAAAGGTCAGTGCTATGGCTTACGACAGCGCCTTCGCAGCTTTGTATAAATTTCTGGCTGTAAGTGCTGTTTTCGCAATTCTCTCACCTATCGCGTCTGTCTTCCTGTTTGAAGGAAGTATCCTCAAAGCGCTCTTTTACCTTCTCGCCGGATACGGCATCCAGGCATTCCTCGGTCTCCTTTTTCATTATAAGCGGGTGAAATCGCTTCCCGAAAGCAGCCATTGGAAGCGTTCAATCAGCAAGAAGCTCCATGCCATTACCTTTATACCTGCAATTCTGTTGGCAATTCTTGCTTTTGTTGAGCATTATAAATATCTGAAGTGGGCGTTTTATAACACCATTGAGGTTGCCTACGATCCCAATCCGATCGCCCCCTTTATTACAGCCGCAGTCGTTCTCTTTTTGGTATCGGCAGGCTCCGTGATCTGGTTTGTCCCCCATGACAGGATCATATCCTATAAATCCGTCTGGGGACTTGCCAGCGTTGATGCGGTGTTTTTCGTTGTCTTCCATGTGTTCATGTTCTATACAACCACCGCACAGGCTGCATCCTATATCATCGGCACAGCTGTCTTTATCATTTGTGCTATGATTCTGCTCAACCAAAGCTATATTCTCAAAACCTACGAGTTCAGCTCGGATACCGTTCTCTCCCCCTCGGCACGGATTTATAATATCACACTGGTCATGATCATTGCCGTTGCCGCAGCACTTTTATTTTCACTGGTGTATGTCATTGCAAATGGCATTGTGATGCTGGGAAGAATGTTTCTCTTCACCCTTGTCGGCGGATTTGTAGCCGAAGAAACCTATGCAGAAGCGGAGGAAGTGGCAGCTCGGTTTGATGAGGTTGTTTTTGCCCGGGGGCTCATGGGTGAAGCACTTGCTCCCGAATTCATGAAGGTGATCTTCGGCATTTTCATAGCAGTTGTCATCTTTGCAGGCTGTTATCTCATTTTCGGAAGAGGATCGGGGTTCTTCTCAAGGCTGCTCTCCATCCTTGTCTCCATCTATAACTGGCTTCTTGAATTTTTCCTTGATCCCATCAATGCCCGCTGGAACTTTAATGACATCGATGAGGATACCGAATATCTCGACCGTGTGGTCATGGATGAAACTTATGAGCAGGTCGACTACAGACCAAAGCGCCGCGATCTTACCTACCATGACTTCACCCGTGCTATGGCGGCACTGCCCAATGACGATGCACGCATGCGTTATGCCTATGCGGTGCTCGTGAAGCATTGGTGCGCCATGAATCTGGGAATCACAAAGTCGGATACACCAGGTGAAATCTGTGCGAAGCTGAAAAATAAAACCGAGCTTCCCCATACCGAAGAAATGACTGCTGTTTTCCAGGCACTGCAGTACGCGGGTGAGACCGGGCTTGGTTCGGAGAATTCCGCACTGCTCGATTCTATGTGTGCCCTTGTTAAGCACTACCGCACAATTTAAAATGAAGCAATATGGGACTGTCGCATTGGCATGCGACAGTCCCTTGAATATTGATTTTACCGGTCAAAGACCGCCATTTCAGGGTGTTTTACGCCCTGAAACCAATCAATATACGCCACAAAATCGAAAATTTTGTGGCGGGGCTGTTGTAAATTTTTCATTTGCAACAGTCCCTTGTGTTAATCTTCTCCTTTGATTCATATATTGATACAAAACCGCCCAGAAACGGAGAGGATCGAATATGATAATCATCAGGGAGAGCGCAGACGAACGGTGTATTAAGCTGGCTGAATATGTCATCGAAAAGGGAGCTACCGTGCGCAGTACCGCTGCGGTTTTCGGTATCAGCAAGAGCACTGTACATAAGGATCTCTCCTGCCGCCTCGCCTATGTTAATAAAGCACTCTACGAAGAGGTGAGCCGTGTGCTTGCTAAAAACAAGGCTGAGCGTCACATCCGCGGAGGAGAAGCCACAAGAGAAAAGTATCTTTCCTCGGGCAAAAAACATGATATTGAAACATGAGCCAAAATCGGCTCACTTTTTTTGTGAAAACTATTGACAAATAATACTATGCAATATATAATATATCGTGTTAGGCAATATTGCCTAACACATATGAATGAAAAGGAGAGACGCCGATGGATGTACAGATGAAAAAGGGTCTGCTCGACATCTGCGTGCTTTCGGTGCTGACAAAGGGAGATTCCTACGGTTATCAAATCATATCTGATGTGTCCCGCGGTGTGGCAATGTCCGAATCCACCCTCTACCCCATTCTCAAACGGTTGGAATCGGGCGGCGCTCTGACTACCTACTCGGTTGCCCATAACGGAAGACTGCGGAAGTATTACCGCATCACCGATGCAGGAAGAGTAAAAATATCCGAATTTCTCGACGGCTGGCACGAAATGCAGGCAATTTACGATTTTATCTCGGGAAAGGAGCCTGAGGATCATGACAAAATATGAATACATCAGTGAGGTTGAAAAGAATCTCGGTGGTATTCCCTACATCGAAAAGGTAAAGATGCTCGATTTCTACCGCGAAATGATCGAGGATAAGATCGAATCGGGCATGAGCGAAGAGGAGGTCATCGCAGAGCTTGGTGATCCTGTGCTTCTTGCCGCACGCCTCCGTGATGAATACCGTATGAATAATCCTGAACAATCTGCATCGCCACCTCCAAATCAGATGCCGCAGAAACGCTCCTCCGGCTGGAAGGCTTTGCTTGTCATTGCACTTATTATCGGCAGCCCGCTGATTCTTGCTGTGATTGTTGCGGTTGCAAGTATTTTGTTCGGTATTGCCATTGCCATTATTGCTGTCGGTATTACCTTTGTGATCGGTGCAGCAGGTGTGGGTATCACGGGAATTGTTCTCTTTCTCACCTCATTTCTGGCACTTTCTGGCGGATTTTACACATTCCTCGTTCAGCTCGGACTGAGCTTTCTGCTGATTGCACTCTGTCTGCTGTTGGTTGGAGTCGGTGTAGGAGCCATTCAGCTGCTGATGCTGCTGATCCGAGCTGTTTCGAATGCTATCAGTGCAAGAAAAAGAAAGGCGGTGTGAGATTATGACAAGCAGAAAAGATAAACGCCATGGCTGGCGCAATCTCTTTATCACCATCCTCGCGCTGGCTTTGCTCGGTGTGATTCTTCTTGGAACCGGTGCTGTCGGTATCATGATCGAGAAGGGGGAACTTAATATCGACTGGCCTGATTATCAGTTTGGCTTAAAGGGGAAATATGAATACAGCAGCCACCGCTATACCGCCGATCCCAACATTATCGAGCAAATCGAGCTCGAATTTGACGATCGCCGTGTGGAAGTGGTGGAATATGAGGGCGATGAAATCGTTCTGGAATTTTTCGCATCCCAATACGATAACGTCAATGTGAAGGAAGAGAGAAATACTTTTATCGGCAAGATGGAGTCGGACAGAGGATTTTTCAGCTTTAATTTTGATTTGGCATCGCTTTTCAATCATGTGGGAAATGAGCAGAAAACTGTCCTGCTTTATCTCCCCTCGATCTACATCGGTGATCTGGATATCGATACCTCCAACGGCGACATCACACTTGGCAGCTTCGATAAGCTTGGCGATGTTGAGCTGGAGACAAGCAACGGCCCTGTGAAGGTGGATAATGTGACCCTCAATCGCCTCGAGATTAAAACTTCCAATGGCAAGGTGAGCTTGGAAAATATTTTTGCTGATTATCTTGTCGCAAAAACCTCCAACGGCGCAATTGGCGCGCTGTCTGTCCGAGCACATGAAATGCTGTCGCTGACTACAAGCAACGGGGCAATTAAAGCAGATGATATCGATTCAAACGATATCAACCTCAAATCCTCCAACGGTAAGATCACAGCCATCATCACCAAGCCCCAATCCAACTTCACGATCACTTGTGAAACCTCCAACGGCGACAGCAATATTGAGAGCGGCGGCAGCGGCTACAAAAAGCTGAATATCAAAACCAGCAACGCTGATATTGAAGTGTTCTTCAACGGTGCTCAATAACGAATCAGGAGCGATACCCATGCGGTACCGCTCCTTTATATTACAACCTCTTCAGGCAGGAATGCTTTGAGTCAATTTCGAAGCCGTTTCTGCGATAAAAATTCAGCGTGCTCTCCCTGTTTGATCCGGTCTCGAGGAACAGCTTGTAGCAGTGATGCTCCCTTGCAATTTCGGTTGCACGTTTCAACAGGGCAGAAGCAAAGCCCCGCTGTCTGTAGTCGGGGTGCGTGACTACATTTTCAATCACCGCAAAGGGGCTCACCCCATGTGTCAGATTCTCAATTATCGCCATCTGCACTGTTGAAACGGCAGCTCCATCCTCTTCCGCGATCAATAAATACATGCTGTCGCTGCTCTCAAACCTCTCAACAATCGCTCTCCATAAGTCCAAATCCGGCGCTTCCTTTGGTGGATAATACGTCAAATGGCTGTGATACAATTCAACAAGTGCAGGAACATCGCCGGCATTTGCTTTTCTGATGATCATATGACTCTCCTTATAAAAATTGCCGCAGGTGATCTGCGGCAATTGCGGTTTTATTCAGCAATAAAGGTTACGCTCTTCATAACCTGATCTTCATAAGGACGGTCGCTGTAGTCGGTCTTGGTTGCTGCAATCGCATCAACCACATCCATGCCCTCAACAACCTTACCGAATGCAGCATAGCTGCCGTCAAGGTGCGGTGCATCCTCATGCATGATGAAAAACTGCGAGCTTGCAGAGTTGGGGTTGCTGCTTCTCGCCATCGAGATGACGCCTCTCTCATGCTTGAGATTGTTCTTGATGCCGTTTGCGGAGAATTCGCCGACGATTGTCTCGGATGATCCGCCAAATCCGGTTCCTTCGGGATCGCCTCCCTGAATCATAAAGCCGCTGATGACGCGATGGAAGATCAGACCGTCATAGAAGCCCTCGGAAACCAGCTTCTGAAAATTTGCTACTGTTTTGGGTGCGATATCGGGATAAAGCTCAATTTTGATGATACCGCCGTTTTCCATTTCGATTTGTACCATGTTGGTTGCTCCTTCTATTGTTTCACCCGATGCTTCGGGGTCTTTCGCGCCGCAGCCCGCCAATATTGAGAGGGCAAGCAGGGCGGTGATAACAAGTGTTAAAATACGTTTCATCTATAATTCCTTTCGGTTTATATCATTTGTGCTTTGCGTCTATTGGGACAGTCCTTGATGGGGCATAACTCGCAGTTTTCGTAATCATGATCCGACTCAAAATAAATGCCGTCCACCGTTTTCGAGGGGAGCATCAGACAACTGTCGGTCAACGTGACACCGATCTTCTCTTTGATCAGCTCATAACCGAAGATCGAGAAAAGCTCTCGCTGTCCCGTAAGCGGCCATTCCTTAATCGAGCCGGGATTCATAGCCGGCATGTAGCCAGAGATGCCATAACGCTCACGGATGAATTTGTTGAATTCACTCATCGCCAGCCGCAGATAATGCTGCTTAATGGCATCGGCAACATATTCAAGCAGCGGGTCATCCAGTGACTTCGACCATTCCTCAAGCTCAACGCCACAGGTGGATATGTAGGGAAAAACGCGCGAAACCGGGGAAAAATTCCTGCTCATCAGTTCACTCTTGATATAGATACCGCCAATGGTGACACCTTTTTCATCCCGCGCATCGATGGGGAGCACCCCGTAGAGCGTTTTGGGCGCGGCAATTTCAGCGGCAGTCTCTACAAGCTCTGTGATTTCATCCTCCAGCTCTTCGCCGCAGCGTTCGATTATCTCTTTGACTTCTTCCTCCGAAAGCCTTGCATTCGGGGCTGTAAAAACTAAAAATTCCATGGATTTCACTCCTTATATGGATCGTACCATAACATTGTAACAGAAGTGAGAGCGATTGTCAAGATTTCGCTTGCTTAATTTTCATCCTTGTGATATAATGCAGATATATTTAAACGGAGGATATAACATGACCATCGAAAAACTCCAAAAAAAAGACCTTGATGACGCAATCGCTCTTGTCGCAACCCTCGTCCCTCGCGAGCTTTCGATTGAGCAAGCTTATCAGGTCTATGATCAAATCAAAGATGATGACAATTACGCTCTGCTTGCTGCAAAAGAAGGTGATGAGCTTCTTGGTACTGTTACTGCCATCGTTTGCGGTGCTTTGACAAGCCCTTTCCTCGTGCTTGAGGATTTTGTTGTAAAGCCTGGCAGAACAGGGCAGGGAATCGGAGGAATGCTGCTAGATGCCGCCGACCGCTTTGCTGTCGCGCATCACTGTACCTATGCCATTCTTGTTTCCTCCGGCTTCCGCAAGGACGCTCACCGCTTCTACGAGAATCATGGCTTCACCGAGGATGTCCGCGGTTTCCGCAAAGGATATTGAACCAAATTTACAATTATATTGAATGACACAGCCTCAGTCGAGATATAATAGAAGTATCAAGGCGTGAGGACGTGATTCAGTGACCTATCTGCCCGAATCGGGATACCGCCGCCTGTTGGTGATCAGCTTCTATCTGATCGCAGGCGGCGCGCTTTTTTATATTACCTTTAAATATTTGCTGGGGCTGGTGCTTCCTTTTGTCATTGCATGGCTGGTCGCTCTCATTCTGCGCCCGGTGATTGCCTATCTGCATAAAAAAACAAGACTTCCTGAGAAGCTGCTCAGTCTTGTCCTCGTGGTAGGACTGCTGGCACTGGTTGGTTTTGGTCTATTTGCCGCACTGAATCGCATTTATAATGAGATTGTCGGTCTTCTCGGCGAGCTCAGTGACAGTGCCGACAGCATTATGGACAGTATCTTCGATTTTATTGATTCATTCACCGCCCGAATTCCGTTGATTGACGGTATCGGCATGAACAGCGACAGCATTTATTCCACCGTCAGCGAAATGCTCAAAAGTACTCTGTCAGCACTCTCCTCCAGACTGCCTGATATCATTGCCGCTCTTATTCGCATTCTGCCGGGCTTTCTCTTTTTTACCATTATTCTCATAATGGCATCTTATTACATCACCGCAGACTTTCCCTCCATTAATCGCAGCATTGCCGCACAGCTTCCTATGGGATTTCGGAAAAAAGCTGCTCTTCTCCGCGAAAAGCTGGTGGAAACCGGCTTCAAATACCTGCGTGCCTACCTGCTCATGCTTCTCTTTACCTTTGCTCAGCTTCTTGTTGGTTTTGTTATCCTTGATTTTGATTATGCATTCACAATCGCTCTTGTCGTTGCCGCTGTTGATGTGCTTCCCGTTCTCGGTGTCGGAACGGTTCTCGTCCCATGGTCGGGGATTCTTCTCCTGCGGGGGATGTATTACGAAGGTTTCGGACTCCTTATCATCTTTGCTGCCGTTTCTGTTGTGCGCCAGATCATCGAGCCGCGGATTATCGGCATGAGCTGCGGACTATCGCCCCTCGTCACCCTCATTTCCATGTACGCAGGCTTCAAAGCTTTTGGTGTTGTCGGCATGCTTGTGATGCCTATGCTTGCCATTCTGCTTAAAAATCTCAATGACAG
This sequence comes from Clostridia bacterium, assembly GCA_017399105.1. Classification (GTDB taxonomy): domain Bacteria; phylum Bacillota; class Clostridia; order Oscillospirales; family CAG-272; genus RGIG1743. The sequence continues at coordinate 18,454 of JAFQEJ010000012.1, read as the reverse complement.
CGGCGTAATTACTCTCTGGCGAAAAAGTGAAACGAAAACCGATGCCATCTGATATGACATCGGTTCTTTCTATTTCAGTGATTCAAAATACTTTTCCATCAGTGCTGTCGCTTCGGCAGAATCCTTGCAGGATACATAGATCACATAAGTCCCGCTCACCCCAATGAATGCTTCTTCTGCTTCAAACCGATATTCGCTGTTGAAGCTCTCGAACACCTTTATCTGCCGCGTGTTGTAATCGCCGATCTGTTTCGCTATTCTTTCCGCATCTTCAGAAGTGCCGCATTTCACCACAAGCACAGCCTCGGGTGTCATGCCGCTTCCCGCATAGGCTGCCAGCGTTACAGATTCTCCCTCAAGCTGATAAAGCATCCGCGCCACATTGTCATCCACTGCATGCATCGGATCGTGGAATAAATCTGCCGTTGCAAGAATCGAAGCTAACTCGTGGGGATCAAATGCAGGCATGCCGCTGCAGGAAGTAAGGGCACAGCTCAGCGCCAAAAACGCCAGAAGTGCCGCAATTCTACGCTTTGCAGCCATATAAATCGATGCCGTCCGATTCACCGCCAACCTGTGCTTCTTCGAGGAATACCTTAAATTCGCCCTTCTCCAGATAGATGCCGGTGGTAACTTCCTCATACCAGATGTTATCGGGAGAAGCCAAATGTGCAATTACATCGGCAAGCTTTGGCGTGTTCTCGGGGGTGTGAGAACCGAAATAACTGTTGGGCATCAGCGCATAATCGGCATCAATCCACTCATACAGCGTGGATAGAAAATTGAAGCAGTGATGCGCTACCTGAACGACATCTGCTTTCCACATCTCGCGTGGAATGGTATGAATGGTCAGTGCTTCGGTTTCCAGATTGGTGTCGCCCAGCCACATCACCGACATACCGCCAGCAGCCATCTTCAGAATTGTCGAGGTGCAGTTGTAATCAGCAAGGGGGAACCGATCTGCACACTCGGGTTTTACAGCATCTTCATGGGTATAAAGCACCTCAAATTCCGCATTGCCCAGTGAGAAACGCTGACCTGCATGCATCTTCAGCATCTTCACATCGGGGCAGAATTCACGGAGTGTTTCCTTCAGAATGTAAATATCCGGCTCCTGGCGTTTTACCGAATAGGAGAGAAAATTGAACATCACCCGCTCGATCTTGAAAACGCCGGGATAGGCTCTGAGCAGTCTGACACCTGCCGCCATATGATCGCTGTGTGCATGGGTGATGTACCAGCCCGCAATGCGGATTTTCTCACCCTCGACGGTACCTGTGATTCTTCGCAGGAAAGCATACAGCGTCTCGATCATTGCTGCGGTGCATTGATAACGGTGCGCACCGTCGATCATGATCAGGCTGTTATCGGCAAGCCGAATGATGTACAGCATGCCGCAGTTCATGGTCTTGTCGGTGTCGCGGTTCTGGGGATCGTAATAAAGACCGAACTGATAGACCTCCACACCGTCGCCCTCACAGGAGTATCCGTAGCTGGGAAGCTCGGAGGAAGCGCGATCCTCAAAAATGCGCACCTCGCCTGTCAGCTTTGTGTAGAGCACATAAAGCAGCAGACCGTCTTTTTTTAACTGAGCCGCATCTGCCGCATCTGTATGATTTTCAAAAATAACCTTAAATCCTGCCGAATCCAGCTTTGCAAGATAAGCCTTAAACTCAGCTTCATTTGTCTGTGAAACAAGCTGCATCAGGCAATCCTCGTCTGTGACTCCCGCTCTGTCATCGGCAATCATAGGACCTGCATTGTAAAGCATCGGCGCAATCACACCGCCGTCATATACGGGAATAGAAGGAGATAATTTTAACATGATTCGGAATCCTTTCATTTGGTGATACCATTATAGTACATCGATTCGATGGAAAATGCAAGTGAAAAATGAAAAAAACAGGACTGCATTTCCTTTTGAAATACAATCCTGTCGTTTATTACATAACCAGCAATACACCGCTGCTGTTGAGCACCAGCGTGCCATATAGGAAGAGCACATCGCATCCCTCGGAGAATTCCACCAGCTGTTCAACCATGGGCGATGCCAGATAACGCAGGTCGATCAGCGTGATCTTGGCATATCCCTCTGCAAGAAGGGGAGCCAGACTGCTGGAGTAGGAATCGCGGAAGATTATGAGTTCGCGGTCACTTGTGCTGTTCGGATTCTCGATGGTGATCAGCGGCTGTGCACCCGATAGGAATACATCATAGGGATCGATTCCAGAAAATTTCTCGGTCACATACATGCTGCTGTCTGCCATTTCAAGGGTGTTCGTATCTAAAAGCTTTACAACCGCACTGTCAATCGCACCGCCGGTGAAATAATGCAGTTTATCCGCATCAAGCGAGAGGGCGGACTGACCGCTGTAAACCCCGTAGAAGGGCTCCAGTGTATTTACTGTGTATCCCTCTCCCGAAATCTCAACACCCATGCCGCTGCACAGTGTCTCTGCCACAGGAAGAAGCTTACTCTGCTCCCAATGCAGATCGGTGGTGTAGTAGCTGTCGGCGGAAAGGATGCTGTACAGATCGATGTAAGAAGCGTCATTCATCTTTTCCCGCATGATTTCAAGCAAACGCCCGTGATCGATCTGCGGATGATTTTCGGCAAGGTACATACTTTTGTCGGGAATAATTGAATAGTATACATTCGCACTGTCGGGGAGCTTTGCAATCAGCTTATTGAATTTGTTCGCCGCAGCCTCTACCGAGCCCTCGTTCAGCCGTTCGATCTTGGCGGCATGACCGTTTACAATATAAATATCGTTGTTGTCCGACTGTCCCATCACATTGAACTGGAAATTCGCTTTCAGCGCACGAAGTGAGTCACGGAAAGGGAAGCTGTCAAGCGTGTAGTCCTCATCAAATTCCTTCATCCAGCTTGCGTCCAGAATGCTTTCCCAGGTCGGTGTTTTGAAGCTTGCCAGACGGCGTCTCTCGGAGCGCGAGATTTCGGGCGGAGTAATCACGAAATTGGCGATAGTCAGTCCGAAAATGACAATGACAAATACTGCGGTAACCGCAATGGCGCGTGCTTTGCTGTATTTTGGTGTCTGATTGTTTGTCATGTCGGTCACCTCCTCAGAATCGGAAATAAATAAAAGGGTTGAAAGAGCCATCTACCAGATAGCCGGTCACAATCACAAGCAGAACCGCTGTCGCCGCAGGCTCGATAAAGGTGAGCAGCGGCTTGCAGTGTTCCTCAAGCAGATTCCATACCTTTTTGGGAAGGGGAGTTGCACCGACGGCACCAATCAGAAGGGGCAGGGCATAGCTTTGCAGATAATAAAGCGCCTCACCTGTTACACCTGCAAGACCGCCAATTCCCACCATAGCACCGGCGGTACCAAGCGCATCTCCCAATGTCAGTGCATCAAAGAGCACCCATCCGAAGAGCACAATTACAAGGCTGTAAATATGCACGAATACAGTGGGAATGCGATCCCAAACCTTGAAGAACACATACTTTTCCAGCAGCAGGAAGAGGGCAAACCAGAGTCCCCACAGAATGAAATTCCATCCCGCACCGTGCCAGAAGCCGGTGAGCATCCATACAACCAGAATATTGAATACATGACGGAGCTTGCTGCAGCGGTTGCCTCCCAGCGGAATATAGACGTAATCGCGGAACCAGGAGCCCAGCGAAATATGCCATCTTCTCCAGAATTCGGTGATGCTCTTCGAAATATAGGGATAATTGAAGTTTTCGATGAAATGGAAGCCCATCATCCGACCAAGACCGATTGCCATGTCCGAATAACCCGAAAAATCGAAGTAAATATGCAGCGCATAGGAGACCGCATAGATCCAGACAAAGAGCACGCTTTTTTCATCCGACGCTTTGTAGATGGAGCATAATTCACCCAGCGTGTTTGCCAGCAGTACCTTCTTTGCAAGTCCTACCGTAAATCTGGATACGCCCGCAGCAAAGCCCTCAAGCGTGATCTGCCGCTCCTTCAGCTCTGCAGCTACATCGGTGTAACGCACAATAGGACCCGCAATGAGCTGCGGGAAGAGCGTTACATAGGTGGCAAAATCGAGAATAGAATTCTGAACTGCCGCATTGCCGCGGTACAGATCGATGGTATAGGAGAGAATCTGGAAGGTGTAGAAGCTGATTCCCACCGGCAGTGCAATCTTCAGCAGCGGCAGAGCCAGTCCTGTGATCCCGTTGAGTGTGCCGATGAAAAAGTCTGTATATTTGAAGAGTGCCAGTGCGCCGATACATACCACGACCGAACCAATCATCGCGATTTTCGATCCGATTCTGCCGCGGAATTTCTCAATAAAGAGTCCCGCGATGAATCCGACCGCCGTCTCTGCTATCATGAGCAGCAGGTAGATCGGCTCGCCCCAGGCATAGAAGAAGAGGCTGGAGACGAGCAGGACGACGTTTTTGAATCTGCGCGGGACAAGAAAATAAAGGATCAGCAGCACGGGCAGAAAGTAGTATAAAAAGGTTACGCTTGAAAACAGCATGTTTCTGCCCTCTTGGAATGATTTAGTGTTGGGGATTAGCCAAGAATTTCGTCCTCGGGAATAAATTCGCCTTCGCCTTCGAAGAAGATGTTAGCCTCTCCTGCTGCAGGACCTGCGATTTCAGCAAAAGCGTTCAGAAGGTTGTTGGAGAAATCCTTGGTGGAAACAGCCAGCATTACATACTGACCTGCTTCGATAACAGCAGACTGCTCGGGCATAACGCAAACCCAGCGGCGGTTGTCGAACTGCTCTGCAAGAAGACCCTTGAGGGTTGCGGCAGACTCAACATCCTTAGCCTTGATGAGTGCAACCATATGTGCATTAACGTTGATCATAGGCATGAAGATGATACCTTCTTCCACATACTGGGTCATCTGATCAGCAGTCAGACCGACAGTAAATTCGGAGATGTCGCCTGTGAGAACTTCTTCCATACCGTTGATGGCCTCGTTGCCGCTCTTTTCAGTGATCTGTGCAAGAATCTCGGAGAGGGTGCCTTCGAAGTTGGGTTCAACGGGGGTGTTTTCCTCAGCGGCTGTGGTTTCGCCTTCGCTTGTACCTGCCGAATTGCCGCCGTCGCCGGAGGTGGTGCAGGATGTGAGCATGGAGGTGAGCAGCATAGCCGCTGCAAGCATAAGAATCAGTGTCTTTTTCATGATTGATTGAATTCCTTTCAATTTTAAGCTTTCGGTATATATGACTGCATTTCTCCGATTTTGTTCCGCAAAATGCACAAAAAATTCGTTATAATATTATGAACAATTACCGAATCTTTTATGCATGTCGGACAAAAACAGCAAAATGCAGAAATATTCAAAAATAATTACAAAAAAAACTTGCCACATCGGAAAAAATGATGTATAATGAACAAGGTACTTTAGTGCAGTACTTCATCACATTTAAATAAGAGGTAACGAAAATGGATAAAGTAAGAATCGCGGTTGTCGGACTCGGCAATATGGGTACGGCAACATCGAAATTTATTCACGACGGAAGCGCTCCCGAAGCAACAATTGCGGCAGTTTGCGATATCAATCCCGCACGCCTTGAATGGGCGAAGGAAGCACTCCCTGAAGCCGAACGATTCGGTGACTTTGATGAGATGCTCAAAAACTGCAAGGCTGACGCCGTATATATCGCAACACCCCACTATTTCCACCCCCCGATGGCAATCGCGGCAATGAAAGCCGGATATCATGTCTTAACCGAGAAGCCGGCTGCAGTCTATACCAACGCCGTTCACGAAATGATCGCCGCTCAGAAGGAAACCGGTAAGATTTTCGGAATTGTATACAACCAGCGCACCAACCCCATGTATCAGAGAATCCGTCAGATCATCAAGAATGAGGAGCTTGGCGAGATGCGCCGTCTCCATTGGATGATCACCAACTGGTTCCGCACCCAGTATTATTTCAATTCCTGTGACTGGAGAGCTACATGGAAGGGTGAGGGCGGCGGCGTGCTCATCAACCAGAGTGTTCATAATCTCGACCTCTGGCAGTGGATGGCAGGTATGCCCGATCGCATCATGGCACATTGCTATTTCGGAAAGTACCATGATATCGAGGTTGAGGATGATGTTTCCATCTTCGCCGAATATAAAAACGGTGCAACAGCTCACTTCATTACCACAACAGGCGAAGCTCCCGGCTCCAACCGTCTCGAGATCGTCTTTGACCGCGGTAAGGTTGTCTGCGAAGGCGACCGCCTCTTTGTAACCTCCGCCAAGGAAAGTGTCTCCAGACACATCTATGAGGACAGCATCGGCTACGGTTTCCCGAAGTTCAGTACGGTTGAAGAGCATCCCGAAGGAAAAGAAACTGCACACGCCGGTATTATGAGCAACTTCTGCCGCGCTATCCTTTACGGAGAAGAGCTGCTTGCTCCCGGTGCTGACGGTCTCTATGCGCTCTCGATTGTTAATGCAACGCTGCTCTCGGCATGGAAGGGCAATGCATGGATCGATATGCCCCTCAACGGAGACGAGTTCTACGATCAGCTCCAGGCGAAAATCGCGGCTTCCACCGTTGAAAAGCACGGCGAAAATATTCTCTTCGATCTGGAAGCAACCGAAAAGCTCGGTTCTCTCGGTCTTAAGTAAAGCTTCAAAACACAGCAAAACAGCATCTCGGCTTGGGATGCTGTTTTTTTGCAATGTTGTGCGTTAGCGGTTGTCGACCTTCTCGGGATAGAGGTCGTGATTTGCAAGACGATTTTCAGCGATACGCTCCCATTTTGTCCCCGGCTTGCCATAATTGGCGTAGGGATCAATGGAAATGCCGCCACGGGGGGTAAACTTGCCCCAGACTTCGATGTATTTGGGATCCATCAGCGAGATGAGATCCTTCATAATAATATTTACGCAGTCCTCATGGAAGTCACCGTGATTGCGGAAGCTGAAAAGGTATAGCTTCAGCGACTTGCTCTCAACCATCTTAACGTCGGGAACATAGGATATGGTGATGGTGGCAAAATCAGGCTGTCCGGTCATGGGGCAGAGACTGGTGAACTCGGGACAATTGAATTTTACAAAATAATCGTTTCCCTGATGCTTGTTGATAAAGGTTTCGAGTACTTCGGGGGCGTAATCGGTGGGATATTTGGTTTTCTGATTGCCGAGCAGCGAAATGCCCGACAGCTCTTCGTTCGATCTTCCGCTCATTGGAATCTCCTTTTAAGTTAATGAAATCGCAGGATACGAGGCAGGCTTTTGATAAGCAGTACACTCACGATACCCGGCAGAATCTGTCCGATGCAAAGATTCAGCGCCAGCACAGAATAGGGTAGTGACAGCGCCGGAGCCAGCCACATGGGAACCAGCAGTCCGGGAATCAGCGTCACAGGCAGGGCAACCAAATAGGAAGAAAGCTTCCGTCCGCTTTTGCCCAGTAATGCCGCACAGCCGGTGGTCAGAATTCCCGCAAGTCCCCCTCCGATGATGTCAAAAAATCCGAAGCCTCCCATCAGCATATTGGACAGTGCATTGGCAAGTCCCATCGGAAGTGTCAGAAAAGGGAAGAAATAACCCAATCCGTAAAGCGAGGTGGCAATGCGGATCTGATAAGCACCGAAGGATACATGCTGGGTGAAGTACATCACAATACAGTAGAGCGCGATGCACATCGCAGAGACTGTGAGTTTGGTTGTGGGGCGTGAAGCGATTCTTTGGTTTGTCATATGTGCTCCTCATGGGAGCGGAAAAATAAAAAACTCCGCAAAGCGTGACAACATGCGGATTTTTCCGTCCGTAGTTTTGTTTTAAGACAGGATGGTCACGAACTGTCTGTTATTCTGACTTCATTATAACCGAGAAATTTCCTCTTGTCAACCGAAAGAATGAAAAAACGAAATAAAATTTATATACTATTCACAAATCAAAAGGTAAAATATTGTATAATAAGATGTAATACCGTTTCGATGATGTTTGAATACATGCCCGGGACGGTTCTTTGTATTAACGATTCAATAAAAGGGAGTATGTTCAATGGGAGGCCTTTTCGGCGTAGCATCAAAACAGGATTGCGTTTTCGATCTTTTCTTCGGCATCGACTATCATTCCCATCTCGGAACCAAACGCGGCGGTATGGCTGTGTATGGAGAGGGTGGATTTGAGCGTGCCATTCATAATATAGAAAATTCACCCTTCCGCACAAAATTCGAGCGCGATGTGGAGGAGATGGCAGGTACACTGGGTATTGGCTGTATCTCGGATAACGAACCACAACCGCTGATTGTCCGTTCGCATCTCGGTAATTTCGCCATCACCACCGTCGGACGGATCAATAATATCGATGAGCTTGTTCAGACTGCCTTCAAGGCGGGAACATCCCACTTCCTTGAGATGAGCGGCGGCGATATCAATCCCACCGAGCTGACCGCAGCTCTGATCAATCAGCGCGACAGCATCACCGAGGGAATCGCTTATGCCCAAAGCATGATTGTAGGCTCGATTACAATACTTCTCATGACGCCCGAGGGGATCTATGCCGCGCGTGATAAAATGGGCAGGACTCCCATTGTCATCGGCAAAAAGGATGGTGCCTTCTGTGCATCCTTTGAATCCTTCGCGTTCCTCAACCTTGGCTATGAAAATTACCGTGAGCTCGGACCCGGCGAGATTGTCTTTATCACCCCCGAAGCGGTGGAGGTCAAAAAGCCGCCGAATGACAAGATGAAGATCTGCACTTTTCTCTGGGTCTACTACGGCTATCCCTCATCGGTATACGAGGGAGTCAATGTCGAGCAGATGCGCTACCGCTGCGGCGATATGATGGCATCCCGCGATCATGTGGAAGCTGACAGTGTTGCCGGAATACCCGACTCGGGTACACCCTGTGCCATCGGCTTTGCCAATCGTTCGGGTATCCCCTTTTCTCGTCCTTTTATCAAATATACACCTACATGGCCGCGCTCCTTCATGCCACAGAATCAGAGCAAACGTGAGCAGATCGCTCATATGAAGCTGATTCCCGTCGATGCGCTTATTCGTGACAGACGTCTCGTTCTGGTGGATGATTCGATTGTTCGCGGTACTCAGCTCCGTGAAACTACAGAATTTCTCTATCACAGCGGAGCAAAAGAGGTTCATATCCGTCCTGCATGCCCGCCGCTGCTCTTCGGCTGTAAATATCTGAACTTCTCCCGCTCCAAATCCGAGCTTGACCTGATCACGCGCCGCGTCATATCGAGGCTGGAGGGAGAAAATGCCGACAAAAAGCTCTCTGTTTACGCCGACCCAAATACCGAGGAATACAAAGCCATGCTGGAAGAAATCCGCCGTGAGCTGAAGTTTACATCCCTTGAATATCTCCGTCTCGACGACATGCTTGCCGCCACCGGAATCGATCCCAGCCAGCTCTGTACCTATTGCTGGAGCGGCAGAATCGACTGAAAATGAAAACGGACTGCATCACCACAGCGAATGATGCAGTCTATTTATTATGCTCTTTTCTTGATGGGGATCCACAGCTCAATATAACGTGAATTGTTCAGCGGTTCGTTTCCCCACTCAAAATACCAATGATTTACCGTAATTTCGGGAGCTTCATCAAGCTCATATTCCGACGAGGGAAGCCATTCACAAATCGCTTTTCTTCGCAGCTCCTCGGTAAGCATGGTGGGATATCTTGATCGATCGGTCTCGCAGACCAAATACAGCTGTTCCGGAATCTCAATGCGCTCAAATGTCTTTGCATCCTCGCCAAGTTCCTGCTCAAGATTGTTAATCAGCCAATCGGTCATCTTGGCTGCAATGTAAAAGCTGTAACCGTCGTCGTTAAAATCGGTGATGACGTTGTAGGTTGTGTCAATATCCCTTGACATGCCCTTCAGCGCATATTGCTTCAGCCTGGTAGAAAGGTAAAAATTCGATTCCTGCGCCAGCCTTTGGGCAGGTGTTCCTTCAAAGTGTTTTTTGTACCCGACGAGTATCATCGCCGCCTTTTTCTCAATCCTGTAAGTCATGGTCATTCCGCCTTCCAATAGAATTTTGACATTGAGACGGGAAAAGGATCGCAGCATCACTCCTTCACTGCGCGCTCTTGATGGTGTGACTCCGTGGAATTTCGCAAAGGCTCTGGTAAAGCTGTCGGGACTGTCATATCCGTATTTCAGCGCAAGATCAATGATTTTGGTCTTATCTGTCATCAGTTCGGTTCCCGCCAGTGTCAGCCTGCGATACCGAATGTATTCACCCAGCGTGTAACCGCAGAGAATGCTGAAAATTCGCTGGAAATGATAGCTCGAGCTGTAGCTCTGCCGCGCAATTTCATCATAATCAAGCTCTTCACATAAATGTGTCTCGATATAATCAATCGCTCTTTGAATTCCATTGATCCAGTTCATTGCTGTCCTCCTGTCTGGCTCTATTGTAGCAGAAATCGCCGTAAAAATCCCGACAATCCCTGCGCTCCCGTGACGGAAAAGCAAAAGACGAACAGCGAGCTGTCCGTCTTTATCAAGCTTTGTTTGTACAAATTCAAGAATCAAGTGTTCCTTTGATTCAACAGGGGATAAATCGCAGCGTATAATCGAAGATTATGCGCGGAGATTTACCAGATGACTATGCGCTTTGCGCTTAGTCATTGTAAACACTTACGCACTTTCTTGTGCGAGAAATGTGCTCGAACTTGACCTTACCATCGATCTTAGCGTAGAGAGTATCGTCAGAGCCGATGCCTACGTTTACGCCGGGATGAATGTGAGTACCTCTCTGTCTCACGATGATGTTGCCTGCAACAACAGGCTGTCCGTCAGCCTTCTTGACACCGAGTCTCTTGGATTCGCTGTCGCGGCCATTCTTGGTGGAACCAACACCCTTCTTGTGAGCAAAGAACTGTAAGCTGAGTCTTAACATTTTTCCGGTACCTCCGTTTCAAATTTTAGGTTAGATTTCCTTCTCGGTAATGTCCAGATACTCGTAATATTCCTCCAGCATGTCCGAAAGCTGATAGAAGTAACCCAGAATCAGTCCCGACACAGCATAGCGCTTTTTTTCGTCGGAGCAGTTCTCCGGCAGCGCATCGTGGGCAATAACCTTGATGTTGGTGGAATTCTCATCGATATCATAGGTGACATCCGACGCGAAGGAAACCTCGATGGTATTGATGATCAGCATCGTCATCGCAGAGACGGCAGCGCAGAGAATGTCATCTCCCGCCTCACCGAAGCCGGTGTGCCCCTCTTCTTCGAAGCCGTAAAAAATACCATCATGTTTGAAAAAAGTGAATTTTGTCATTCAGATTAAAGAGCGATCTTTGTGATCTGAACCTTTGTGTAGGGCTGTCTGTGACCGATCTTCTTCTTCTCGTTCTTCTTGGACTTGTACTTGAGAATGTGGATCTTCTTGCCCTTGCCGTTCTTAACGACATTTGCTGTTACGGAAGCACCGTCAACATAAGGAGCACCAACAGTGAAGCCTGCGTCAGCAGATACTGCAAGCACCTTGTCAAATGTTACGGTTTCGCCCTCGTTTACCTCGAGCTTCTCGACGAAAATGATATCGCCTTCGTTGACCTTGTACTGCTTTCCGCCTGTTACGATGATTGCAAACACGAAAAGCACCTCGCTTTCTATATGGGATCATAGTCCCGGACTCGCTAATACAGGCAAGCAAACGCTGTTTTGTTCTCCTTTGACCTGTTTATGCGCGCCAAAAAAGAGCCTGTAAATTATGCGGCTCTTTATTATATCATACAGGAATCAAAATTGCAAGAGCTTTTCGGAAAAAATCCCAAAAATTCTTGCGAATTTTTATGAAATATGCCGATGCATCTCGGATCTGCTCTTATGCTTGACATTCACTCTCATACATGCTATAATATGATAACCACTATCAAATTGGAGTAAACAATGCAACCTAAACGATGCTATGATACCAAACACCGCACTGAGCTGATGGCTTATTTCTCATCACATCGGGGCGAATGTCTGACCGCACGCGAGATCATCGCAGGCTCAGGGCTCGAAATCGGTGAAGCTACCGTATACCGTCTGTTATCCAAACTTACCGCTGAGGGGAAGCTCAAGCGCTTCATCGAGGATAATTCCACCGGCGCCCGCTATCAGTTCAGCGAAGAAGCTTGTGCAGCCCATTATCACCTGCGCTGCCTCGACTGCGGTGATACCATCTGCGTGGATATGCCCGAATTTGCAGGCCTCGGCGACAAGCTCAGCGAGGACTTTGGATTTTCCATGGACAACACCAAAACGGTGATCTATGGAGTCTGCAGAGGTTGCCGCCATCGGAGGATCAAACATGCCGCAGATTGAATGCAGAAACCTTTCCCTTGCCTATGAAAACCATATTGTGGTATCCGACCTGAACTTTGATGTGAATGCGGGAGAGTATATCTGCATTGTCGGTGAAAACGGATCGGGTAAATCCACCTTGGTCAGGGCTCTGCTCGGCTTGAAGTCTCCCTCTTCGGGAAGTATTCGGTTCGGAGATGGCTTATCGCAGAATACAATCGGCTATCTTCCCCAACAGAGCAGTATTCAACGTGACTTTCCGGCTTCCGTCCGTGAGATTGTCCTTTCCGGCTGCCGCAGCAGCGGATTTTCTCCAATCTATTCAAAGAGAGATCACAGCATAGCAAACGAAAATCTCGAACGTCTCGGTATTTCCGATCTGGCAGGTCACTGTTACCGTGAGCTGTCGGGCGGACAACAGCAGCGTGTTCTTCTTGCTCGATGCCTGTGTGCCGCTCGGAATCTGATCCTGCTTGATGAACCTACAGCGGGACTTGACCCGACGGTCACTGCCGAATTTTATCATCTGATTGCCGCTATCAACCGTGATGGTATGACGGTTATCATGGTTTCTCATGATATTCCGGCGTCACTGCATTATGCGTCCCATATTCTCCATATTGCGCGGCATCCACTCTTTTTCGGCGTCACGGCAGATTATGTGAAATCAGAAATCGGCAGCCATTTTATTGAGCATTTCCACGGAGGTGATGTAAGTGTTTGATCTCCTTACAAGGATGTTCTCTTATCCTTTCCTCACCCGTGCGCTGATCGCAGGTGTGCTCATCTCACTTTCTGCAGCCCTGCTCGGTGTTCCGCTTGTCTTAAAACGTTACGCTATGATCGGTGACGGTCTCTCCCATGTTGGGTTCGGTGCCCTTGCCATCGCTGTTGCAGTGAATGCCGCTCCTCTTGCTGTTGCCATCCCCATCGTTATTGTCGCCGCATTCCTCCTGCTCCGTCTCACCGAAAACAGCGCAGTCAAGGGCGATTCAGCCATCGCACTCATCTCTACCGGCTCGCTTGCCATCGGAGTTATGGTTATCTCAGCCTCCACCGGAATGAATGTGGATGTCAACAGCTATATGTTCGGCTCCATCCTCGCTATGAGCAGCAGCGACCTCGCACTCAGCATCATCCTCTCCGCAGTGGTACTCACTCTTTTCGTGATCTTCTATCACCGCATCTTCGCCATCACCTTCGATGAAAGCTTCGCCGCCGCCACGGGTCTGCATGCGAGATTCTACACAATGCTCATTGCTTTGCTGACCGCGCTTACCATTGTCATCGGCATGCGCCTCATGGGTGCGCTCCTCATCTCGGCATTAGTCATCTTTCCGCCGCTTACCTCCATGCGTGTCTTTAAGTCTTTCCGCTCGGTGGTCATCTCCTCGGCAATCCTTTCGGTCTGCTGCTTTACCGTCGGAATGATGATATCCTACGCATATTCAACTCCCACCGGTGCCAGTGTGGTATGTGTGTACATTGCGGTATATCTGATCTTCGCGCTGATCGGAGCGGTGAAAGGACGAATAAAGTAAAGAACAAATGCAAGGCAGGATAATCATTGCCTTGCATTTGTTATTCAGATCAAGCCGCATAATGAGTACAATTCCTCAATACAAGGTGTTTTATACTCGATGTACTGATCGATATCGTTGGGATAAAGTCTTGCCGCTTCTTCCTTGACCTTGCTATATCTTTTCACCGCATCGGGATGATTTCTCAGATAGTCTCTGAAGGTGATATGGCGTTTTAATTCTGCGGAAACTTGAGGGCATACATACAGATGATGCTTTTGCAGATGTGGTTTGCCTGAATACATAAAAGCTTCTCTGTCCTTTATTCCGAGATTGCCTTCATGATGATATCCGATTTGAGCCAATCTACAGGCAACCTCGTCAAAGAAAGAGTAATCGCTGATCACGATATCAATATCAATGATCGGTTTTGCGGATAATCCCACAACCGATGTGCTTCCCACATGCTCGATGCCTGTGACGATATCTCCGATGGCAGCAGCAAGCTCATGTTTGATTTCCTCAAAGTCATGTTTCCATATCGGATTATAGGGAAGGACAATGACACGCTTGTTATGCATACACATCCTTACAGAATGAAGAATCCCGTTAAGATTCCTACCACTGCAGAGATGCAGATAATGATAATCGGATGTACCTTTTTGAATGCCAGCACTGCCATGACAGCGAAGATTACAAGCGAAATGTAGAATTCCGATGAGCTGAATACCGTTGTGCTCAGTCCTGCGGGGAAGAATACCGTCATGCCGATAGAAATCACCGCTGCGCCGATCAGACCGATTGCTGCCGGCTTGAGTCCCGACATGCAGCCTGCCACAATGCGGTTGGTTTTGAACTTTTCGTAGCAGTGAGCAACAATCAAAATGATGATAAAGGAAGGCATCACCACGCCCAGCGTCGCACAGACAGCACCCGGAATGCCGCCCATCTCGTTGCCCACATAGGTGGAGATGTTAATGGCAAACGGTCCCGGCGTCGATTCGCTGACCGCGATAAAGTTGATCAGATCAGCCTGCGCCATCCACTGCTTTGCTTCAACTTCTGCCTGAATCAGCGGAAGCATGGCATAACCGCCGCCAAAGGTAAAGGCGCCGATTTTAAAGAATGTCAGAAAGAGCTCCAGTAAAATCATCATTTTTCAGCCCTCCTTGCATGGATCAGTGATGTGATCAGCGATGTTGCAAGTCCAAGAAGTGCGCATCCGATGATGATGTAGATGGTGCTGATTTTTGTAAATACCGCTGCCAGAAAAGCAAGACCTACAATCACATAAGCCACCGTATTCTTCGGACATTTCTTCGCCATGGTGTAGAGCGCCTTCAGAATCAGCGCCAGAACACCTGCGCGTATGCCGAAAAATGCATACTGTACCGCAGGAATATCGCTGAATTCACGGAGCAGATAATAAATAACGGTGATGACGAATAATGATGGCAGCACAACACCCAGTGTCGCACAGAGCGAACCGAGCACACCCGCTACCTTGTAGCCAACAAAAGTAGCCGAGTTGATGGCAATCGGACCGGGAGTGGATTCCGCAATGGCAATAATCTCAAGTATATCATCGTCGGTGATCCATTTGCGGCTCTCCACAACCTCCTTTTGAATCAATGGGATCATGGCATAACCGCCGCCGAAGGTGAAAGCGCCGATTCTGAAAAAGGTTGCAAACAGCAGCCACAGACGTTTTAGTTTTGTGTCATTAGACATGAAAATTCTCCTTTCCGGAACAGAATGATATGGTTTAGAATCTGCATATTTAATTTTTGCAGAAATTAAGACGGCGCAAGCGTTCTGCCTGCGCCGCCTGTGGATTATTCATCAACTTCGGTGAATTCTTCCTTGCCGAGACCGCAGATGGGACAAACCCAATCTTCGGGGAGTTCATCAAACTCTGTGCCGACTCTGATATCGTTGTCGGGATCGCCCAGATCGGGATCATATACATAACCGCAGGGGCATTCGTACTTCATAGTAAAACCTCCAAATGAATTTCTGAGTATGGTATTGACTTTTCAGTCAAATTATTCTATCATATTTTTAAGCCAAAGGGAATATTTCAGACAATGAAAATGTGTAACATTTTTATGTACTAAATAAAAACGAAATATAAAGGAGCACCAAAATGGATATCAGAATCGTATCTTCTCTTGAAAAATGCTTTCTCGATCAGCAAATTGACGAAAAAATGCCTCTTGATTCACTTTCGCTTTTGGGAAATGAGATCGCATCCTTTCAGCTTGCTTATCAGCATGCCGAGGATGACCGTTCTATCCCGATCCGACTTTATATAACTTCTCCCGCAGGTGATGCAGTGAAGCTTTACACAGTTGTAAACACACCTGTTATCATGCCTGATGTGAAGGAAGCACGGCGTCCCGCAAACTTCATGGAGCGTGATACTATCGGACTTTATCCCGATATTCTTGAGCCCTATACATCAGGGGAAATTCTCTTCCGCGGTTCTCATCTTCTCTCTGCAGTCTGGGTATCTATCGAAGCAGAGGGGCTTGCTCCCGGTGAATATCCGATTCATTTCGCCTTTACCGATTACAACGGAAGACCGATTGGTGAGCATGACTTCAGCTTTACAGTTCTTCCTCTCCGCATGAAAAAAGATTCTTTCAAATATACCCAATGGTTCCACAGTGACTGCCTTGCCGATTATTATCACGTTGATGTTTTCTCCGAAGAGCATTGGCGTATTATGGAAAA
This sequence comes from Clostridia bacterium, assembly GCA_017399105.1. GTDB lineage: Bacteria > Bacillota > Clostridia > Oscillospirales > CAG-272 > RGIG1743. The sequence continues at coordinate 1,964 of JAFQEJ010000012.1, read as the reverse complement.
TTATATCAGAACCGCAGTGAAGTTTGGCATCAATATGATCCTTACCCCCATCTTTACACCTCCCCTCGATACACAGGTTGGAGGAGAACGTCCGACCGTACAGCTCATCGATGTGAAGCGGGATAACGGTCAATACAGCTTTGAATTCTCCAAGCTGGAGCGCTTTATCCATATGTGTCTTGCCTGCGGTGTGGAGTATTTCGAGATGGCGCACCTCTTTACTCAGTGGGGAGCGAATCATGCACCCAAGATCATGGCGACCGAAAATGGCGAATATAAGCGCATCTTCGGCTGGGAAACCGAGGCTTCGGGGGATGAATATAAAGCTTTTCTCGATGCGCTGCTTCCTGCGCTGATTGCATACCTGAAGACTCGCGGTATCGATCAGATCTGCTACTGGCATATCTCGGATGAACCTCATGGTGCGCAGATTGTCGATTATATGAAAGCGAAAGCCATCGTCGAGCCCTACCTTAAGGATTATGTCATCATGGATGCGCTTTCCGAGTATCAGTTCTATGAGAGCGGCGCCCTTGAGACCCCAATTCCCCGCGATTTTGCGATTGCGCCCTTCCTTGAGCATAATGTTCCCGATCTCTGGACTTATTACTGCATGCGCCCCGGTCATGCAGCGAGAGCCGGTGCTACCCGCATTTACGGTGCATACTTCTATAAGTTCAATATCGTAGGCTTCCTCAACTGGGGATATAACTTCTACTATTCGCGCAATTCCATTCGTCCTGTTGACCCTTACCGTGATACCACAGGTGAAATGTTTGGCCCTGCAGGTGATGCTTTCGTTGTGTATCCCGGAGAGGGAGGGGTGCCCGTTCCCAGCATGCGCCTCTATACCTTCTTCGAAGCACTGCAGGATATGCGCGCCCTCAGACTTTGTGAGGAGAAGCACGGACGTGACTTTACGCTGAATCTGATCGAAGAAACGCTTGGCGGTACTCTGACCATAGGCGAATTCCCCGAGGATAACAACTTCCCCCTGCGTCTGCGTGAAAAGGTCAATGCCGCTCTTGCAGAGTGAGTCTGCTGTTATTAAAATATTATTCAATACAGAAAGGAATAATCTCATGAGCAAAATCATACTTTTTGACGGAACCAACACCGATATGTGGACAAATCTTGACGGCACTCCCATCAACTGGATCTTGGAGGACGGCGCGATGACAGTAAATCATGGCTGTATTGTCTCCAAAGTGGCATACGGTGATGCACACATCCATCTCGAATGGCGTGAGCCCGATATGCCCGGCAAAACAGGTCAGGAAAAGGGCAACAGCGGTGTCTACATCCATGGCTGCTACGAGCTTCAGGTGCTCGATTCCTACGGCGTGGATCCGGTCGGTCTCGGTGACTGCGGTGCCATCTACAGTCTCTATCCGCCCCGTGTCAATGCCTGCAAGCCGGCTATGGAATGGCAGACTTACGACATTTATCTCCGCGCGCCCCGCTTCAATGATGATGGAAGTGTCAAAACACCCGCCTATGTCACCATTCTTCAGAACGGCATCTGCGTCCAGAACAACACCGAGCTCTACTCGGTTACTCCCGGTGGTACCACTGATAAACAGGTCGCAGAAGGACCGCTGATGCTTCAGGATCACTGTGATCCCGTTTCTTTCCGCAATATTTGGATTGAAACGCTTTAACAGCATAACAAAAGCCGATTGGAATTTGATATAATCCCCTTAGAGCAGACACTTGAAAAAAACAAAAGAATTTCAAGACAACTTTAAGGGGATTATTTATATGCAAAGAAGATTGCACAAAAACAAAGAATATAGTACAGAGTTGAAGGTACAAGCAGTAGAGGAAAATCTATCAGGAAAAGGCAGTCAACGAGAGGTATGCAGAAAATACGGAATTTTAGCAAAACGCACACTCGAAGTTTGGATAATGTGGTATAATGGTCATAAAGAATTTAAGGAGCGAAGTCGCGCCAAAGGAGAAAT
>JAFQEJ010000011.1 GCA_017399105.1 Clostridia bacterium | reverse complement strand
TTTTGCAAGAGGGATAGAAGCAGTGCCCAGGCCTGCGCCTAAATCGAGAACGTTGATTTTCGTGCCGAACTTCTTCGCAATCAAATCACCGCAAGCGGCATATACACCGTAACGTTCGGTATTGTTTGCATCCCAATACGTAACTTCGGGCTCGAAATCCTCCCCGATATCGTCATACCCAATATACTGTTTCTCACCCTCAAGCTTTACTGAGGCATCATTACAAAAGCGGTATATCGAATTTACAAAAGGGATTTCATATTCGCAAGTATTGCAGCGAGGCAACAACATTTTTGATTTGCATTTCGGGCACAAATAATAATGATCCATCTTTCCCTCCGTGTTATGAATTTCTTTGCTTTTGACGGTATCCATTCTTATCCCAATAGTAATCATTCAAAATATCAAGGACTTCCCAAGGCAACGCACCAGCCACTACTGCCGCTTCTATTTGTGTGGTGATATAATCCGCATACGGCAAAAGTGCCTTTATGAAGTGCCAATCCATTTCGCCATCCAATATCTTTTGGAATATAGCCTCTTTTGAGTTATGGTTGAGCATTGGTATGAATTTTTCGAGAAGTTCATTATTGATGTCATCAAAGGCTGCATTTTTTATCAGCTTGACAACAGATTCGTCGCTCAAATACTCTGCAAGGGTGATGATATCCGAGATATCGATACCTTGCTTTTCAAATTGGTGCGATAGCTTTGTTAAAATGCTTGGCTTCAAAAGCGGCGCGAGGTTTACTACATCCGCAATATTTTCTGCGATAATATCTGCATTTCCTTTTGCTACATTTTTCAGAATGGTAGACTCACCCTTTGTTGGCTCTCCGTAGTTTATAAGTTGATCGAGCGTAACATTAAAAAGCTCTGCGATCATTACAAGCACAGATATATCGGGGAAACTTTCGCCGCACTCATATTTTGAGATTGCTTGACGTGACAGATTGAGCCTGTCAGCCACTGCGTTTTGTGTCATATCGGCTTCTTTCCGAAGTGTTGAAAGTGCCTTTCCGAATTTCATTGTATCAAACTTTTTCTTATTTTATTTATCAATTTTTTAATGATGCTCTCCACTCACTTATCATTTGCTCGACTTCTGCCTTGGTCATTTTTGAAGCCATCTCCCACGCTTGCGGAAAATGCATTTGAACAAAACAAGCTTGCTCTTGTTTAGGTACATAATCGGATGGAATCAGTAGTTTTTGCATATGAATTGCCCTGACGGTAATCTTGAAGATTTTCTTTTTATCATCGACGGATAATTGACCATATCTTTGAACTATAATATTTCCCAAGGATTCTTGCTTTAGAATTTCCTCATATACGTTGTCGATCTTCGTTTCTTTTTTAATCGGAATTGGGACTTCGGAAGTATAAACGCCTTTCATATGTGTAGGAGTAATATCGGAACTATCTCCATCGCATTCATAAATGCTTCCGCTTATCATGTTATAAAAATCATAAAGCATATTTTCATAGTGCTCTGTGAAAATCAATTTTCCGTTTTCATTTTCACTAAAGGTGACCCATTTGTAAGGACGATCCCATATGTACAGCAGAGCAATGCAGGGATTCGGTGTAAAGCATATTACAGGCTTTGATATTGCGTTCCCTCTCGTGGCAAACGGCATTAATTGTTCAATGTTCTGTATTTGTGTTCCGTGATATAATTTCATTCCGAACCTCCCATGGCTTTGGTTACATGATACCACAAAGAACCAATATTGTCGAGCAACAATCGGTTGCGTTAAAATAGAGAACCTCTGGTTGTAGCTGTTCGTCTTTCCGTTATAGCGTTACAAAAACTGCCCTATAGAATCCGAAGCCTTTTGGTCGGGGGATTTTTACATGCAGCACAGAAATGTTTCGGGGTGTGCGTGATAGATAAGTATGAATTCAAATGGCATGAATAACATCCCGTGTTATTTTCACGAGGCGTTTTTTTTATCATTTTTCGCAAAATAACACCGTTTTTCCTTGATTTTACAGTCTTCGACAGCATCATGTTCTTGCAATATTCATGTTTATGTGATATAATACAAAATGGAAAACAATGATCATGAAAGGAGAAAGGCAAATATGGATGAATCCCGGAAGCAGAATCCTCAGCCGAACAAGCGTCGCTCACCTCTTGAAGCTTTGCTGAAGCCGATCGCCTTTCTTCTCTCAATTCCCGCACGGAAAAAGGCAAAGAAGGCGGATAAAGAACGCACAAAGCGCCGCCACAATCGCCGTCAGATTGCCATTGCCCGTGCATCTCAGCTGTACAATCACTTCACCGTGAAGCGCGCCCGTCAGCATTCGGTCACCGCCAAGGAGCACAATGCGGTCTTTGAGGTCAACGGACTGGGGCGATTTGATCGCTGGTACAACACCACCTCCATCCGACTCCATGAAAAGAGCGAGCAGGCAGGCAGCCGTTACCGCAAGGAATTCGAGCATCTTTTCGAGCATCCCGCAGGCTGGTGCATCAACCGCCGTGAGGTCTTCAAGCGCAATTTTTACGACCTTCTCCTCGATTTGATGGAGCTGCTTCCCCGGACGATCCATTTAAAAAACAGGCTGACTGCACCCTTCCGCAAGGCGGGCGATTTTCTTGCACATACCGACAGCTCCGCTTTCTCCATGCGTAGCCTTGCACATGCGCTGCCCATATTCTGCAACTGGATCGCTCCCATCATCACCACCATCGCCGCCGTCCTCTACATATCCGACACCATGCAGTATGATGTACAGCTCATGGTTTCGATCAACGGTGAGCAGATCGGCATTGTTGAGAGCCGCGCCGCCATGGAGGATGCCATCGACAGCTTTGAGTCCACCTCCAGCACCATGCTGGGAACCAATTATAAATTCGGTGATGAAATCAGCTACAAGCTGGTTTCCACCAAGCAAAAGCGTTACCTCACCGGCGCAGAGATCTACCGCGAGCTCAACGAGGTGCTCAGAGACAATTACACCATGTCCTGGGCGCTCTACGCCGACGGCAGCTATGTAGCCGCTGCTGAGGATTATGACGCGCTCTCAGCGATTATTTCGGGTCTGGAATCGGTGGAAAAGGTCGAATCTGAAACCCACGACACCATCGGCCGCTTCGATATCATCCGAAAGCTCTGCCAGAATGACACCATTCTCACCCCTGAAACCATCTACTGGCGACTGGTGGGAGATGACGAAGCCCGCATCACCGCCGCCATTGAAGAAGCGGCAAATGTGGAAGCGCTTTCTTCGGTTTTAAACGGAACCATCAGCGGTGACACCGAAATCACGATCAACAACGATATCGGTACCGTTACCGAAGGCTCTGTCACCGCCTTTCTTTACTCCACAGCAGGGGCGGTTTATAATACCGATCTCGATTTCGGTGTCCTTCGCGGCGACAGCTCCACTGCCATCCGCACAGAGGGCTTCACCGCGCTCTCGGGTGTGGTTACCGACGGTACTGTTATGATGCCCGAAACAAGTGTAGACACCATTCTGCGCACGCAGGAAACCCTTCAGGTCGAAGAGGAGATCCCCTTCACCACCATCTACGAGGACACCAGCAGCTATTTTGTCGGCACCGAGAAGCTGTCCACCGAAGGAGTTCCCGGAACACGTCTTGTCACCTATACCGTCGAATATGTGAACGGTGAGGAATATTCGCGCATTGCCACCGCCAGCGAGGTTGTCACTCTGCCCATATCCGAGGTTATCCTCCGCGGCACAGCCATCAAGCCTTCCACAACTCCCACAGGCACCTTCATCTGGCCTGCCTCGGGTTCGATTACCTCTGCCTATGGCGGACGTCAGCTCTTCGGCAGCTATGACTTCCATCTGGGCATTGATATCAGCGGTTATGTAGGCAAGCCCATTTATGCCGCCGACGGCGGTACAGTCATCCAGGCAAGCACCCACCGCTCCTACGGCAAGCTCACCATCATCAGCCACGGAAACGGCATTGTCTCTTACTATGCCCACCAGAGCGAGCAGCTTGTCAAGGTCGGCGACAAGGTCTATCAGGGACAGCTCATCGGAAAAATGGGCAACACCGGCGTCACAACAGGCCCTCATCTCCATTTCGAGATCCGCAGAAATGGCTCAACCGTCAATCCGTTGAAATATCTGCCGTGATGTAAATTTAAAACTCCGAATTCTTCTCAAAGATCACCAAGGAGCTGCCGCATTTATGATATGGCAGCTCCTTATTGATTGCAAAACCGATGTTATTTAGTTGAATGAAGCTGCAATTTTAAATCTATGTTCATACGAACAAAACAGCGATTGTTATTGACAACAAAATTGAAACATGTTAAAATAGACTATCAAAATAATTTTTCGCAAGGAGCTTTCATATGAACATCAAGTCAACCTTATTCAAGGCTGCCGCGGTGCTTCTCGCTCTGCTGACCGTTGCGCCCACCATGTCGGCATGCTCGAGCGGTGCTGATACAGCCAAGACTTCGGATACCACAGCTTCCGTCACTGCAGCCGCCACCGACGCGGTAAGCGAAGAGGACACACGTATATACCCCGACCTTCCCGAGGAAAACTATAACGGTTACACCTTCAACGTGCTTCACTGGGACCGCTCCGACTGGCCCACCCGTGCCTGCGTTGACATTTACGCCGAGACTGAGACCGGCGACACCATCAATGATGCAGTATACAGACGCAACATGGCTGTGATGGAAAAGTATGACTTTGAAATCACACTGCAGAAGGAACAGCCCGGCGATCTGACCACACTTGCCAAGAAAAATGTGCAGACAGGTTCGGATGCATATGACCTTATCATCCAGCGCTGCATTGAGGGTGCTGCCATCATTCAGGAGAATTACTATCTTCCCTTGAACGAAGTTCCCAACATCGACCTCGATCAGCCCTGGTACGACCAGAACGCCCGTGAGACACTTGAGATCAAGGGCAAGCTTTTCATCGCGGCTTCCGACCTCACTATTGAGGATAAAAACGCCACCGCAGCAATCGCCTTCAACAAGCAGATGGCAGCCGACAACAATCTGGAGGATATGTACCGGCTTGTCAACGACGGCAAGTGGACCATCGAAAAGATGGAAGCCATGTACAAGGGTGTTGCCCGCGATCTGGACGGCAACAGCGAAATGAACGAAGAGGATCTGTACGGCTTCCTCGGCGGCAAGGATGTAGGTATGTCCCTCTTCCTTGGCAGCGGCGCACATTTCATGGGTGTCGACAACGACGGCTATGTCATTCCCACCATGATCAACGACAGAAATGTGCAGGTGGCACAGTATGTATACGAAATCTGCACCAATGAGGATATCTTCTACCATCACCACAACATGGGTACAGACGATACCCAGTACGAGCAGCTCTTCACCAACGGTCACGGTCTCTACTTCTGGATGCGCCTGGACAACGTGCTCTCGATGCGTGCCTCAGAGGTTGCATTTGGTATCCTTCCCATCCCGAAGTACGATGAGGCACAGGAAACCTACCTCTGCAATGTTTCTCCCTGGACAACAGGTCTTCTGGCGATTCCCACAACCGCTACAGATCCCTCGCGCAACGGTCTGATCATCGAAGCGCTCTCTGCAGAATCCAAGTATGTACTCCAGCCCGCATACTACGAAATCGCGCTGAAGGAAAAGCAGACACGCGACGAGGAGTCCAAGGAAATGCTTGAGCTCATCTTCAACAACCGTGTCTTTGACATTGCCGAGTTCTACCGCATCGGTACCCTCAGCGACGTGATTCTCGAAATGGGCAGCGCCAAGTCCTTTGATATGGCATCCCGCTACGAGAAGCTCAGCAAGGCAACCATCAAAGCCATTGATAAGTTCATGGGAAATTTTGAATCATAAATAAAAAATACGACCTTTGACTGCGCCCTGTGTATCTGACTTCATGCTGTATACAGGGCGCTTTATATTCATCGAAAGGAGCGCTTGAACCGTGGCAAAAAAGATCGGCGATAAAACAAAAAACAGTCTCCTCCACCGACTGACCGAACAGATCCGCACCCACAAGAAGGCATTCACGCTCTATGTGGTGCTTCGCGTGATGGTCATTGTCATTCTGGTGCTGTCGGCACTGAACGGCAATTTTGAAAATGTCTTCCTCTGCGCACTGACTCTGGCGCTCTTCCTCATCCCCAGCTTTGTGGAGCTCAACTTTCATATCCAGCTCCCCGACACACTGGAAATTGTTGTCTTTCTTTTCATCTTCGCCGCCGAAATTTTAGGCGAAATTTCTTCCTTCTACACAAGAATCCCCGTCTGGGACACCATGCTGCATACAGTAAACGGTTTCCTCGCGGCGGCAATCGGTTATTCGATGGTCGATCTGCTCAACCGCAACGACAAATTCGCCCTCTCACTCTCGCCCAAATATCTGGCGCTCATGAGCTTTTGCTTTTCAATGACCATCGGCGTGCTGTGGGAGTTCTTCGAATTCGGCATGGATATGCTCTTTGCCACCGATATGCAGAAAGATTATATCATCACCCAGATCAACACGGTGCTGGTGCATCCGGAGGGACTGAACAAGGTTATCCACATCCCTGTGGATTCGCTCACCGTCAACGGCGAGGATTGGGTGGCAAAATACGGCGGTTATCTCGATATCGGACTGATCGACACCATGAAGGATCTGCTGGTCAACTTCATCGGAGCGGTGGTCTTTTCGATCATCGGCTATTTCCACACCAAGAGCCGAGGAAAGAACGAACTCGCCCGTCAGTTTATCATGGTGCCCACCGAACAAAAGGAAACCCGTACAAAAGAATAAAAAATGCCTGCCGTCCGCATCAACGGATAGCAGGCATCTTTTCATGGGTTATTTCTTTCTCGCTTCCTCGAACAGATCCACATCGCCGATGCGGATGGGCTTGAGGATAAATTCAAAGGTAAACTCCTTCTCGGAGAACTTCCACTTATCAAGGAGCTGAGGGCCGCAGGAATTGGATCCGATACCGCTCTGCTTATAGTCGACGGTGAAGTAGGTACCGTCGCAGTTTGCCCCCCTGGGAAGCTCATAATCATGCTTGGTCTCGCTGAGCTGATGTGCGCTGTAATGAATGGCGCTGAAGGCGAAGGGTGATGCGGAGCTGACATAAATTCCACATCCCGCAGGAGTTGTAACCGCCGCAAAACGGGTATCAGCATGACTTCCGCTCTCCTGAGGCTTCACATAATGCTCGTAGTTATCGCTGACAGTTGTCTCAAAATAGCCGAGATGCGAAGCCAGACGCTTATCGCAGTAGCTGTCCACAGGGCCTCTGCCGAAGTAGCGCAGCTCCTCAGCATCATTCTTCATGCGCATGGAAAGACCGAAACGGGGCAGCGTCGCCACATGATCGCTCACCTTCACGTCACAGCTCACCTTCAGCGCACCGTCGGAGAGCACGCGATAGGTAAGGTCTGCATGAAGGATGGGATACTTGATGGGGGCAGTCAGTGCCACCTTTGCCGTGAAGACAAAGCCTTCATCATTAAGCGCATATTCACTGCTGTAGCACTTCATAATCGCCTTATTGCAGCCGTCTGCTTCCCACTGGCGGCGAATATACATATCGTTGTCGGTAGGCGCTCTCCATACGGTCAGCTCGGTAGGCTCGAGAAGCATATCCTCGCCGTCCGAGAGAATGCGCTCCAGCTTGCCGGTTGCGCTGTTGAAGACATAGGAAATTTCTCCCACCGAAGCGGTAACAAGATTGAATGCAGCATCATCCTCTGCTGTAATGGGGTATGTGCTCTCGCGCGAAATAAACGTCTCTGCGGGCAGATCGAGGACAAACTGGTCGAAACCAAGCTCATGCCCCGCAGGAGCCCAGGAGGCGGCTGTATTCATGCGATAGGACAGATTGAGCGTACAGATGCCGTCCAGCTTCGATGCATTGACAGGAGACGGAATGGTAAGTGTCTCCTGCGGCGGGATCACAAGCTTCGAAATAATGCCGTTATCGAGAATCACCCCGTCTCGCTCCAGCGACCAGTAGAGGTTCACATCGGCGGTATCGGTGAAATAACGGCGGCTTTTGAAGGTAAGTGTCCATGCGCTCTGATCCAGGGATGCCGTAATGGGGCAGATCGCCTGCTTCAGCTCAAGAATGCTGGGCGAAGGTCTGCGGTCGGGGTAAACAAGACCGTCCACACAGAAATTGCCGTCATTGGGGGTATCGCCGAAGTCACCGCCGTAGGTGTAATGCAGATTGCCGTCCGCCCCTTTGACTGCCACCGAATGATCGAGGAATTCCCAGACACAGCCGCCAAAGAAGCGGGGCGAGGACTCCATGACCTCCCAGTAAGCCGCAAGATCGCCGGGGCCGTTGCCCATAGCGTGACAGTATTCGCAGAGGAAGAGCGGCATTCTGCCATCCTCTGCCGCAAGATAATCGGCACATCTCTCGGGAGAAAGATACATATAGCTCTCAAGATCCACCACATCGGGATTGGGAACATCCTTGCAGTAGCCGCGATTGCAGCCCTCGTAATGGACAAGACGGGTGTCGTCCTGTGCCTTCAGATTGCGGCTCATGGCGCGATGATTCTCACCGAAGCCCGATTCATTGCCCAGCGACCAGATGATCACCGAGGTGCGGTTCTTGTCACGCTGCATCATGCGTGCGGCGCGGTCAACAAAGGCTTCCTCCCAGGCGGGATCGTTTGCAAGTCCGCTCCAGTTGCCCACAACAGCCATTCCGTGAGCCTCGAGGTCGGTCTCATCGATCACATAGAAGCCAAGCTCATCGCACAGCTTTGTAAAGCGTGGATCATTGGGGTAATGGGAGGTGCGGATGGCATTGACATTGTGACGCTTCATGATATAAAGGTCGCGCTTCATATGCTCGGGAGGTGTGGCGTGACCGAGAAGCGGATGGCTGTCATGACGGTTGACACCGCGGATTTTGATGGGCTTGCCGTTGACAAGCACAATCTGATCCTTAACCTCGATGCGGCGGAAGCCTACCTTCTCGGCAATCACCTCATCACCGCAGAAGAGAACGAGGGTATAGAGCATGGGCGATTCATCCGACCAGAGCAGAACCTTGTCGAGGGTGATATCGATCTCACCCTTACCCTCGGCAATAAGTGCAGAGCAGGGAGAATAGAGCTTATATGAAACCTCAGCTCCCTCGCCTGCCCTGATATCGCAGGTGAGTCTGCCCCCCTTAAAGTCATCGTCGGGGCGCGCCTTGATGAAGTAGTCCTCAATGCGAACCTTGTCACGGAAGAGAAGGAAAACCTCGCGGAAGATACCCGAAAGGCGCCACATATCCTGGTCCTCCAGATAGGTACCGTCGCACCATTTGAGCACCAGTACACGGATCTCATTTTTTCCCGCGTGAACATAGGAAGTGATATCGAATTCGCTTGACATGTGCGCCACCTGGCTGTAGCCCACATAGCTGCCGTTGATCCAGAGGTAAAAGCAGGAGTCAACGCCCTCAAAGTTGAGCATCACATCGCGTGAAGCCTGTGCCTCTGTGAGCGTAAAGCTGCGTACATAAAGTCCGCAGGGGTTGTCATCCGGCACGTGGGGCGGATCGCAGGGGATGGGATAGTTCACATTGGTGTAGTTGGGAACGTCATAGCCGCGCTCCAGTGCCATCTGCCAGTTCATGGGGACGGTGATGGTCTCGAAAACTTCCTCGGCACAGACATCCTCTCCTACCTGATAGGGAGCATCATAGTAGCGGAATCCCCACTCGCCGCAGAGCGATTTGAAGCGGGGCGAGAAAGCGCGGCTGCCCTTGATCGCTGAGCGCTCCGACTCGAAGGGAACATAGTAGGCTCTTTGAGGCATGCAGTTCTCGTGCAGAATCTCTGTGGATTTATGATGGGTTAGTTTCATGATGTACCTCAGTTGTTTACATGAAGCTTTTCAAAATAACGGCACTGCTCGGGGGTCTCAACGCCGATCTCGCAGGGAGCTGCCCAATGGATGGCATTATCGATGATGCGGATAACATGCTCGTTGTAGAAGGAGGGACATGTTTCATGACCGGGCTGGAAGTAGAAAATTCTGCCCATGCCGCGTCTCCAGCAGCAGCCCGAGCGGAAGATGTTGCCATGCTCAAACCAGGAAGCAAAAACAACCTCATCGGGGGGAGCAATGTAGAATGGCTCACCGTACATTTCCTCGCTCTCGAAGACAAAATGCTCGGGAATGCCGGCCGCAATGGGATGACCGGGATTGACGTTCCAGACGATCTCCTTCTGCTCATCGCCCCAGAGCAGGTCTCCTGTGCAGCCTATGATGGCACGGAAGGGCTTGGAATGATGGGCAGAGTGAAGACCGATAAAGCCCATGCCGCAGCGGTAGACACGCTCTCTGATGCGCCCTACAAGGCCGTCATCCACCTCACCGTGACGCATATGTCCCCACCAGAGAAGAACGTCGGTGTTGTTCAGCAGTTCGTCTGAGAGCCCCTGATTCGGATCATCGAGGGCGGCGAGGGTGATCTCCAGATCGCCGTCAAAGGCAAGCGTCTTTTTGATATGTCCGTGAATGCCTTCGGGATAGAGGGCAGCAACTTCGGGCATATGCTTTTCGTGGGTGTATTCGTTCCAGATGGTAACTCTGATTTTCTTATCCATGATAAATCTCCTTTGGATGATTATTCTGATATGTCTATTATGGCACAGATGGCGGCTTGTGTCAAGAGAAGGATTGTGAAAATCATAACAGAATATTGACTTTCCGAATAAAAAAAGGAGTTGTCACATTTACATGCGTCAACCCCTGCGGATTATGCGGGAATATAATAGCGGTTATCCTCTCTTTGCAAGCCTTGCCGCGCGGATGAAAACGATCACATAGGCGGCGGTGACGATGACAGAGGTAAGGGCAAGCAGAATGTTCATGACATTTCCTCCTTCGGAGCCTACGCTGGCGGCATACCAGAGAGAGAGAACCGAAAAGGCAACGAGAATCGCAAGCATCACTGTCATGCAGATCCACTTGAGAAGGCTGGTCTTTTTCATTTCTCCCGGCTCCTTTCTTAAAATTTATGTCGAAATACGTTGCCGAAACGTTTACGGTACGTTAATATTGTCTACATAAATTATAACAGTTATGCGGCGAAATGTCAAGGGGATTATGAATAAATATTAAAATTTTGGTAAATGAAGCAAAAAGAATTTTAAAACGAAATCATTTCTATGCAAGATCACCGACAAAGAGCAGAGCGCAGATTGGCTGCATTCTGCTTCATCAGCGAGAGATAGTCCTCTCCTGCGGCAATCTCATCGGCGGTAAGGTTATGACAGGAGTGCAGGAGCAGCATGGGCACGCCGCAGTCCTCCGAGATAGCGCGGGCAACCTTTGGATCGGTCAGCTCCTCATAGAAAATCGCACCTGCATCGCCTGCCTTCACCGCATCGATCAGAGAAGCCACAACAGCTGCACTCGGCTCACTCTCACCGATGCAGGAATCATAAGCAGCAAGATAATCAAAGCCGTATTCGTGGGCGAAATAATAGAAGGCAAATTTTCCGCCGTGATAGATGGTTTTGCTGTCCGCTTCGGCTGCAATGGCGCGGAATTCACCGTCGAGGGCGGCAAGCTCGGCAAGATAGGCATCGCGGCGTTCCTCGATATCGCCTGCGGAGTCGGGAAGCATCTCCGCCAGCTCCTTTGCAATGGATTCCACCATCTGAGACGCCAGAACCGGGTCACACCAATAGTGAGGTTCATGCTCGTGGGAATGCTCACCGTGATCATAAACTTCATGAGAATGATCATGCTCTTCAAAGCAAGAAAGGTCGAGCACAGCAGAGAGATCGAGCACCTTCACCCCCTCCACAGCCTTGAGAATATCGGCAGCCCATGCCTCCATATCGGCGCCGGTGTAGATGAAGAGATCGCACTCTGAAATTTTGATAATATCGGCAGGTGTCGGCTCCCAGGCATGCGCTTCAGTTCCGGGCGGGAGAAGCAGTGTTACCGCACATTCCTCACCGACGAGATTACGGGCAAAATCGTACTGAGGAAAGAGGGTTGCCACAATCTGAGGACGCAGATCATCCTCCGCCTCGGGAGCATGGCAGGCTGCAAGAGGCAGCATCAGGGCAAGGGCGACAAGAAGGGATAAAACTTTTTTCATACAGCTTCCTTATAAAAATGAAAATGATAATCGTTATCATATTATACCATCGACTATAGTCACTTGTCAAGGAAGATAGCGCGAGAAGTCTTTACATTTTTCAATAATTATGGTAAAATAAGTGCATACTACTATCACTTTGATATAAGGAAGTGATAGAATGCGTGATTTTGCCATCGGTCTGATCGTAGGCTGCGGTGTACTGCTGCTTCTGCTGCTCGGCGGTGTGGTTTTTTTGATTCTGAGGTAGGTATGAGACTGGATAAATTTTTAAGCGTAACCGCGACAGCAACCAGAAGCGAAGCTTCCAAGGCTGCCAAGGCGGGAGCTGTAACCGTAAACGGCGCGGTGGTGAAAAAGTGCGACCTTCACATCGATCCCGAGCGCGATGTCATCTGCTTCCGGGGAGAGCCTGTTATTTACCGCCGATTCACCTATATCATGCTCAATAAGCCGGATGGATACGTGTCGGCTACAGACGATCCCCGTGAAAAGACGGTGCTCGAGCTGCTCCCAGAAAACATGGCGAGGCTGGGACTATTCCCCGCGGGAAGACTGGACAAGAACACCCTCGGTCTGCTGATCCTCACCAATGACGGAGAGACAGCGCACCGCCTGCTCTCCCCCAAGCATCACGCCGAAAAACGCTATGCCTTCCGCTGTGATCCGCCCATCACCGATGCCGACAGAGCGAAAATGGAAGCAGGCATCGATATCGGCGGTTATGTCACCAAGCCCTGCCATATTGATATGAGCTCCCCCGACTGCGGTGAGATTATACTCACCGAAGGCAAATACCACCAGATCAAGCGCATGCTGGAGGCAGTCGGCAGTAAAATCGTCTTCCTCGAGCGCATTGATTTTGCAGGAATCCCCCTCGACAGGACACTGGAGCGCGGACAGTGGCGCTATCTCAGCGATGAGGAAATCGGGATATTGACAAGCCGAACCTAAATTTCCGATATTGGAATGTCTCCATTCCAATGTCTTTATTCCAACGAAAGGATGACATATATGGACATCATCAAAGCACTATCCGAAGAGCTTTCCCTCGATGAGGCACGGCTGACCAAGACGGTTGAGCTGATCGATGAAGGCAACACCATTCCCTTTATCGCGCGCTACCGCAAGGAGGTTACCGGCTCAATGGACGATACTACCCTGCGTACCCTTTTCGACCGTCTGACCTACCTGCGCTCACTGGAGGATCGCAGAGCCGAGGTGCGTGCCAATATCGAAGCTCAGGGCAAGCTCACCCCCGAGATTGAAGCTGCACTTGCGGCGGCAAAAATTCTCGCCGAAATCGAGGATATCTGGCGTCCCTTCAAGCAGAAGAAGCGCACCAGAGCTTCCATGGCACGTGAGCGCGGTCTTGAAGGCCTGGCTGAGCTGATTTTCGTACAGGAGGATACATATGATGCGACCATCGAGGAGCTGGCGCTGGCTTATGTGGACGCCGAAAAAGAGGTTCCCGATGCGGCAGCTGCCATCGCCGGTGCCTGCGATATCATTGCCGAGGATATCTCGGATGATGCTGCGCTTCGCGGTGAAATCCGTGAGCTGACCCGCGAATACGCAACCCTCAAATGCGTGCAGATCGGCGAGGGTGACTCGGTCTATTCGATGTATTACAACTTCGAGGAAAATGTGAAATCGCTACCCTCCCACCGCGTCCTTGCCATCAACCGCGGTGAAAAGGAAGAGATTCTGCGTGTCTCGGTGCATCTCTCTCAGGACATCCCGCTGAATTATCTCTATGCATCTGTCGTCACCAATCCAAGGAGCCCTGCCGCAAAATATGTGGCGCGCGCCGTAGTGGACGGTTATGAGCGTCTGATCGCACCTTCCATCGAGCGTGAGATTCGCGCCGAGCTGACCGACAATGCAGGTGAGGGTGCCATCAAGCTCTTTGCCGACAATCTCGAGCATGTTCTCATGCAGGCACCTCTGAAGGGAAGCTGTGTACTCGGTCTTGACCCGGGCTACCGTACCGGATGCAAGCTTGCCGTGGTTGACAAGACCGGTCGTGTGCTTGATACGGCTGTGATCTACCCCACCAAGCCTCATGAGCGCATCGAGGACGCCAAGAAGATCGTGAAGGGACTCATCCGCCGCCACGGTGTCAATGTCATTGCCATCGGCAATGGAACTGCCTCCAAGGAAAGCGAAATTTTCATTGCGGGACTGCTGCGTGAGATTCCCGAAGAGGTACGCTACGCTATGGTCAGCGAGGCCGGTGCATCGGTCTATTCCGCATCTCAGCTTGCTGCCGATGAGTTCCCCGACTTCGATGTAACCCAGCGCTCGGCGGTCTCGATCGCACGACGTCTGCAGGATCCCCTTGCCGAGCTTGTCAAGATCGATCCTAAATCGATCGGTGTCGGACAGTATCAGCATGATATGAAGCAGTCGCGCCTGGATGAAGCCCTCACAGGCGTTGTCGAAGGCTGTGTAAACCGTGTCGGTGTCGATGTCAATACAGCCTCTCATTCGCTGCTCTCCTATGTGGCAGGCATCAATGCAACAGCGGCGAAAAACATCGTCAAATACCGCGAGGAGCACGGTGAATTCACCAAACGTGCACAGATCCTCAAGGTTCCCCGTATCGGTGAGCGCGCTTATCAGCAGTGCGCAGGTTTCCTGCGGGTTTCGGGCAGCGATGAAATTCTCGATAACACAGGCGTTCATCCCGAGTCCTATGACGCTGCACGGGCACTCCTGGCAGGCTTCTCCTACAGTGAACGCGACATCCGCGACGGAAAGCTGAAGGAGCTTCGCACAGCCGTTGAAAAGCGCGGTATTGCCAAGGTCTGCGAAGAGGTTGGCGTCGGTGAGCCTACCTTGATGGATATCATCACCGAGCTTGAAAAGCCGGGACGTGACGTACGCGAGAATCTGGAAAAGCCTATCCTGCGCGAGGATGTTATGGATATGAACGATCTCCAGCCGGGCATGAAGCTGCGCGGCGTGGTACGCAATGTCATCGACTTCGGTGCCTTTGTTGATATCGGTGTTCACCAGGACGGTCTTGTGCATGTCTCCCAGATGTCAAGCAAATTCATCAAGCATCCCTCCGAAGTTGTCTCTGCAGGCGATGTGGTTGAGGTAACCGTGCTCTCTGTGGATCCCGTCAAGGGCAGAATTTCGCTGACAATGAAGGGTGGAAAATGAGAGAGTTCTAATTTATTAGAGCTTCAAACACCTGTGATCACGCTTCGTTCACAAAGTTTTTCGTCATTTTGCGCAAAGTGCACAAAAGGTGATACAATATTTCGTGTAATTGGGCTCTTCCATTTTGAGCGAAAATCTGGTATTATATTATACGGAAAAATAATATATTCATCGGTGATGATGAGTTTCGCTTGTCATCTCCGCAATCAAATTTCAGGAGGAATACTTAAATGGCAAGCTTATCATTCAAGCACATTTATAAGAAGTATCCCGGCGGCGTTACTGCCGTCTCTGACTTCTGCCTCGAAGTCAAGGATAAGGAATTCATCATCTTCGTCGGTCCTTCCGGATGCGGTAAGTCCACAACTCTCCGTATGATCGCAGGTCTCGAGGAAATCACCGAGGGCGAGCTCTTCATCGGCGACAAGCTGGTTAACGACATCGCTCCTAAGGACAGAGATATCGCGATGGTGTTCCAGAACTACGCGCTCTATCCTCATATGACAGTTTTCGAGAACATGGCATTCGGCCTTAAGCTCCGCAAGACTCCCAAGGAGGAGATCAAGCGCAGAGTTGAAGAGGCAGCTCGTATCCTCGATATCACACACCTTCTCGACAGACGTCCGAAGGCACTTTCCGG
>JAFQEJ010000010.1 GCA_017399105.1 Clostridia bacterium | reverse complement strand
GTTGAAACCGAGCCCGTTGAGACTGAGCCTGTTGAGACCGAGCCTGTTGAAACCGAGCCCGTTGAGACTGAGCCTGTTGAGACCGAACCCGTTGAGACCGAACCCGTTGAGACTGAGCCTGTTGAAACTGAACCCGTTGAGACTGAACCCGTTGAAACCGAGCCCGTTGAGACCGAACCCGTTGAGACTGAAGCTCCCGAATACTGGCCTCCTTACATTCCTCCTTATGCTCCCGATCCCGGCCCTGTTGAAACCGAGCCTGTTGAAACCGAACCCGTTGAAACCGAGCCTGTTGAAACCGAGCCTGAGGTCGAGATTGACCTTCCCGACGATGATGTTCCGCTTGCAGATCTTCCCGAAGAAGAAGCTCCTGTAGTTGCAGAAACCGAGGAAGTAACCGAAGCACCCGTTGAAGAGCCTGTTGATAAAATCACAGAGGACGAAGAGTTCGTAGATCTTCTCGATGACGAAGTACCGCTGACCGACATTCCCGACGAAGCAGTTCCCCAGACCGGCGACTCTGCCGCATGGTTCATAGTGAGCGGCGTATCTGCAATCGGACTTGCAGCAGTCTGCATCTTCGACAGAAAAAAGAAGGAACAGGCATAAGCACCATCTGATATAAAGATATAAAATTCGAGCTGAGGTTTGGCACACCAAGCCTCAGCTCATCTGTTAAATCTTGTGAAAGGAGGAGTCCCCATGCGAAAGAAACTGCTTATCATCGCCTTCATGCTGCTTTTTGCGATCGGCGTTATCGGTGCAGTCTCCCAGCTTGCAGGCTATCGGAAATCCGATCTCGCCTATGAAAACGCAAAGGCACTCCTCTCTGCTGCAGAAGAAGAAGCTCCCCCCGAAATTACCGCATCCCCCGAGACAGAAGCTCCCGCCGAAACCGAAGCGGATACTGCTCCCGAAACCGAAGCGGCTGTAAGTGCAAAAATCACCGCCGTACCGAAGGAAAACGAGCCTGTCACCGAAGCTGAAACGCTTCCCGAAACTAAAGCGGAAACAAAAGCCGTTACAGAGCCGGTTACGCAGCACGTCACCGAAGCTCCCGAGCCTGTCACCGATGATCAGATGGCAGCCCTGCTCAAAGCCGATCTTGCCGAACTGAAAAAGGTCAATCCCGATGTCATCGGCTGGATCCGCATCCCCGACACCAGCATCGACTATCCCCTGCTTAAAGGAGAGGATAATACCCACTATCTCGACTATGCCTGGGACGGAAGCAAAAACGCCGGTGGCTCCATCTATATGGATTATCGCTCGGACAGCTCTCTATCGGATTTTCATACCATCATCTACGGTCACCGTATGTACCGCGATGCCATGTTCAACGCGCTGAAGAAGTATGCCGACGAGGATTTTCTGAAGGATCACCCCTCGGTCTACATTCTCACCGAAGCGGGGGTTGCCCGTTATGACGCCTTTGCCGCCTATGATGCCGATGTGAAGGGCTCCAGCTACCGTCTGGGGCTTACCGAAGCAAAGGGACAGCAGGCGCTCTTCAACTACTGCCGCAATCATTCTGTCATCAACAGCGATATCATCCCCATCGCAAAGAACGGCGATCGGCTGCTCACGCTTTCCACCTGCAGTGCGGACGGCGGCGAGAAAACGCGCTGGGTTGTCCATTTTGTCCTGGGTGAATTTACAGCACAATAATAACCGCTGATGCAATCGGATTGGATTCCGACCGTCAGCGGTCATTTTTTATATCAGCAGTTATCCCAGCCTGCGTGCCATCTGCTCAGGGTTGTCTGCATGCTCCAGCGCACTTTCCTTTGTGATTCTTCCCGACATGAAAAGCTCGAGAATCGACTGATCCATAGCGATCATGCCGTCGGACGCTCCCGAATTGATGGCAGAGGGAAGCTGATGGCACTTGCCCTCGCGGATGAGATTGCGCACCGCGCTGTTGCTGCACATCACCTCGAAGGCAGGCACAAGCCCCCCCTCAACTGTGGGAATGAGCTGCTGGGATACCACCGTGTGGAGCACCGCCGCCAATTGAATGCGGATCTGCCCCTGCTGCTCGGCGGGGAAAGCGTCAATGATGCGATCGACGCTGTTGGCAGTTCCCTTGGTGTGGAGGGTTGCAATCACCGTATGCCCTGTCTCGGCTGCTGTAATTGCCGTGCGGATGGTCTCTGGATCGCGCATCTCGCCCAACAGAATCACATCGGGCGCCTGTCTCAGACAAGCCCGCAGCGCCGAGAGATAGTCGCCGGTGTCAATGGCAATCTCCCTCTGGCTGATGAGACTCTTGTTGTTGCGGTGGAGAAATTCAATGGGATCCTCCAGCGTGATAATGTGACAGCCGCGGGTCTGATTGATTCGGTCTATAATGCATGCCTGGGTGGTGGATTTTCCGCTTCCCGCCGTGCCAGTGCAGAGAATCAGGCCGTGGGTCACATTGGCAAGCGCCATCACCTGCTCGGGAATGCCGTATTCCTTCCAATTTGGAATCGAGAAGGATACCACACGAATTACCGCCGCAAGAGAGCCTCTCTGCCGGTACGCACTCACGCGGAAGCGCGCCAGTCCGTTCACCGCAAAGGAGAAGTCGTCGTCGCCCTTCTCTCTGTAGCTGTCGGTGGATCGCCCCGCCATCTCGTAAAGCGAGGTGATCAGCCGCTCGGTGTCGGGGGGCATCACGCGGCTCTCATCCATGGCGCAGAGCCTGCCGCTTTGCCGACAGCTCACTGCGCCGCCTGCCACCACAAAGATGTCGGAGGCGCCTGTCTCCACCGCTTTTCGCAGATAATCGATCATTTCAACCATTGTAAATCCTTCCTTTTGACCGCCGTCCTGTAGGGGCGGTTCACTCATTCAAATTCGCCGTCCCAAAGCTCAAGCTCATCCTCTGCGCTCCAGTCAACCGTGGAGACGCACCGCCGGCAGAGGATGCGGTACTCCTCTCCCGAGATCAAAACCTCAACTTCAAGCGCCTGCCTGTCCGAAATGGTGCAGGTATATCGGTACAGATCGCCATCCCGCGTCACTCCGTCTGGAAGCTCTCCCCCGCGAAGCCTTGCTAAAATTTCCTCTGCCTGCCGCTCGGCTCTGTAATAGCCCAGCGTCGCTTCCACCGAAGCATCGGCAAGCCGCCCTCCCGCCTTGGCAGTGTTCAGGGCAAGCAGTGCCAGCACCGTCATGCAGAGAACCGCGAAGATCACCAGCAGGGAGCTTCCGCCCACCATGGCACCGCCCCGTAAAATGCGTTTTTTCTCTGCCATGTCAATCCTCCTGCCACGCCGCGGGAAGCGTGAGAATCACTTCGTCGCCGTCAATCACTTCAATCATCGCTTCGCCGAGCAAATCAACCTCGCCCTCAAGAAGCGTCACCTTCAGCTTCATTTCACTTAATTCAGCGCTCTGTAAGATTCCGTCCTCTATATCACAGCCGAGCGCCTCTGCCACAGCATCAAGATTTCCCCTGTGATGCTTCAGCAGCTCAGCTATATTCTGTACCTGCAGAAGAGCCGCGTCCCGCGCTTCATTCTGCTTTGATAACAAATCTGCCCTGCCGAATGCCTGCAGACAGAATGCAGCCGCCAGCGCAAAAATCAGCAGCATCACAGCAAACTCGATCAGCGCAAGGGTCGCTTTTCCCGAAATCTTCATTCCAACCGCTCCTTTTCTCCGATGTGGAGGGTCAGCGTGTTGACTCTGCCCTCTTTGTCGGTCAGGGTCACCTTCAGCAGTCCGTCATCGATGACAAAAGCAGCATTCTCCATCGGAAGAATCTTCTCGCCGGCATCTGCCGTCATATCCTCGTCCTCGCAGAAGGTATAAAGCTCCCGCAGCCAGCCGTCATGACAGTAAATACGTGTCACAAGCGCATCCTGCCCCGACATTTCCTCGATGACAAGCGCCGATACACCCCCGAAATCCGCAGTCTCCATGCTGTGAGTTCCGCTTTGGTGCACCTTTGTCGCTATATACTGCGCCGCTGTCCGCCTCAGCTGTGAGCTGTGATCCCGCTCGCTCAGACCCCCGTAAAGCTTTGCACCGGTGAGAAGAACGGTCAATACCGACGCCGCCAGCAGCACAAAGAGCAGCAGCGGCAGCAGATTTACAAGCTGTTTACCCAATTTCGCCTTCATTTTTCCAGCTCCACCACCGTAATATCGGGCATGATATTTTCGGCAAAAATCTCATAAAAGACTGCATAACGCTCATGATTGATCTGCAGTCCGTAGTGATCCTCCAGATAGGCGATGTCGGGCGGATAGATTCCCTCGGCAGCATAACATGCCACCGCCGACAGCCGAAGCGCCTCCTCAAGCTGCCGCTTTCCTTCCTCGCGGCCTCCATCCCTGAGCGAGCCTGCCGCAAAGAGAAGAATCAGCAGTGCCGCCGCCAAAGGAGCTGCAGTCCGCAGAGGCGCAAGCGATTTTAAAATTTTCCTTCCGCTCATGCGCGCTCACCCGATGGCAGACATGATCTGTGTCAGCGGAAGCATCACGCAGAGCAATATCAGTCCGATCAGAACCGATGTGATCACTACCATGGCAGGCTCGATCTGTCCGATTCTGCGCTCCAGCTGCTCCTCGGCATCGACCTCCAGCCGCCGCGCAATCTCTTCGATTGCCGCCTCGCCGCTGCCGCTTCTGATGCCCAGCGCCAGCAGTCTGCATTCGGCTGTGGGAAGCAGTCCGCTCACCGAAAGCGCCTCGGCAAGCGTCTTTCCCTCGGTCAGCATGGCAAGACAGCTCCTGCAAAGAGCCGCCGACGCATCTCCCTCGGCAAGCAGCTCAGCCGCCGCCTCAACCGCTTCCACAGCCGTGAGTCCGCTGCTGATTCCCATGGCGAGCGCTCCGGCAAAGTGTGCACGGTCTCCGGCCGAAAGCTTCTTTTTGCTCTTGAATAATCTGAAAACCGCCTCTCTCAGCCGTTCCACAGAGGCAAAGAGCAGAATCGCTCCCGCCGCCAGGCCGAGCAGCAGACAAACTATCGGCAAAATCCCGTCGATCAGCATGCCCAGCCGCAGGAGTCCGCCTGCAATGCCGCTCATCTCGCCGCCCAGCGACAGATAAACCTCGTTGAAAATGGGGAGAATCTTCACTAGCAGAACCAGAATCACGCAGAGCATCACCAGGAGCAGGATCGAGGGCTGGAGCAGAGCCGCTCTCATCTGACGATCCCGACGGTCCTTCGCATCGTAATGGCGCGAAACCGACACCAATGCCTCTTCGGTGCGTCCGGTTTTCTCTCCCACCGCAAGAATCGTCCATACATCCCGCGGGAATAGTCCCGACCGCTCCATGGCAGCCGACAGCGAAAGTCCACTGTCCATATCGCTCACCATCGAAAAAAAGCGCTCTTTCCGTCGGGGATTTTCTTCATCCTCGGCGAGCAGAACCAGCGCGCTGTTTCCATCGGCGCCCGCCTTCAGGAAAAGTGAAAGCTCCAGGCAGAGCATTGACAGCTCTCTATAGCCAAGCTTGCTTGTCTTCGTCATTGTTTCTTCTTCCTTTACTGATTTTCTGCCGGACAGGACCTCCAGGTTGGACTCTCTTTTTCGGTCTGCGCCGTGCGATATGCCTCGAATTCCTCTTTGGTTACCGCCGCATCCCCGATGAAATAATCGACCTGCTGATTATCCTCCGACTCGCACCGGGCAAGACTTTCTACCGTATAGGTTCCGCTTGCGAAGTGCATTCTGCCGATGCCGTTGTTCGCCACGCCCGAGGAAAAGTCGAAGCTTCCGTCTGCCTTCAGCTCATAAAAGGAGCGATAGGACAGCTCATTGGCAAAGAGTGCCTCTCCCTCTTTATGCAGGATCATGAAGCCGTAGTCCTCATTTGCTCCGACGGCAAGCCGAAAAATCAGCTCCTCCTCGCCGTCACCGTTCAGATCGAGAATGGTATATTCTGTGATTGATCTTGCAGGCTCGACAGCGCCAAGCAGCTCGGACAGAGGCTTGATCTCTCCCGTGGCAGGCTCGGTGACCTCCATCGAACCAAAATCAACCGGCTGAGCAATTGCGATTGAGGATGCCAGCGGATCGGTGATGCCCCGGGAGGAATCCGATTCTCCGGTGATCTCATCCCTCTCTCTCCGGATCGCGCAGCAGGTTAAAAGGACACAGAGCAGCAGTGCCGCGAGGATAAGCAGACTCTTTTTCATTGCACACCTCCGAAAGTATGGCTTTCTTTTGAAAAAACGAGCCCATCTGAACCGACAGGCTCGTTTGAAACGATTATTTTATCTTGACGCCGGCTCAGTACAGATACTTCACCGTGTAATTCTTGCCGTCGCCGATATATTTCATGATCGAATCGCTGCGGTCAGCAGAAGAAGCGAAGGTCGGATCCATTCTCTGCCAGCTTTCGCCGTCGAAATAGATTACGCCGTCAATCCAGCCCTTTTCCTCGCTCCAGACATTGATCCAGGCGTGATAAGCCTTGCCTGCGTAGCCAACTACAAGCTGACAGGGAACGCCCTGACTGCGGAGCATGCCCGCCATCAAAGCCGCATAATCGAAGCAGATGCCGGTCTTTTCCTCCAGCACCTTGTCGAGCACAGGCAGATAGCCGCTCTTGACCGAAGCCGCCTTTTCCTTGTCATAGGTCAGACTGTCCACCACAAAGCTGTAGACCGCCGCCACCTTGTCAAGGTTGTCGTCCAAGCCCTTCACCAGCTCCTCTGCCTTGGCAACCGTATTCTCAGCCACTGCATAATCCACATACTGGTTGGGATAGAGGAAGGCGGTAAATTCATCCTTCAGCTTCACGCTCATCTTCGCCGAAATCACCGAAGCATACTTGGTGCCCGACACGTTGGAGAAAACAGCCACCGTGTAGCTTCCGTCCCCGTCGGAGAGGGGAAATACCGCCCATTCGCCGGCGGTGATATTGTAGGTATAGGTGGTCTTCGGCCCCTTCACCTGTGCCTTGAGACGGGCACTTGTGTCGGCGGTGTATTTCACCATCACATAGCCGTCGGCAGTGTTGGAGTAGTCGATGACAGCCTTTTGATTTTTCTTTTCTGCTTTTCCGTCGGCTTCAGCCTGAGGAAAAACGGTCGCCGCCGCAGGAGAATCTGCAAGCGCCGCTCCTTCGTTTCCAAGTCCGCTCAGATCAAGGTCGATGCTGTCGAGATCATAGCCCGCAGGATAAACGCAGCCCGCAAGCGTCAGCATAACCAGCAGAGCCGAGAGCGCGCGGATCAAATTCTTATGAAAACAGCTCACTTAAATACCTCACTTGATCGAATTCAGTTTTGGGTGGATGGGATCATCGCCTGTACAAAATAATTGATCTGTACCGGTGAGTGGGGATATTGGCGCATGAAGGAATCAATCACGCGTCCGCATACCATGTTGGCGTTCTCGAAATTCGCCTGGGGCAGCATAACCACAAACTGTGAGCCGCTGCACCGCGAAACAAGATCGCCCTTGCGAAGCGATTTGCAGATATGCGCCTCGAAATTGTCCATGGCAAGCTCAACACTTCGCTTGGCAATCTCTTTGCCCATGCGGCCGGTCATTGTGAATAACACCACATGAATAGCGTCGCCGCTGCGTGCAAGCATTCTCGCCTTTGCCTGATAAACATTCTTGAAAAAATCATAGTCGCAGAGCAGTGCTCCCGAAATCGGCTCGGACTCCTGAAGCTGCTCCTGCAGAATCATGGGGGAGATCACATGGGTGTTCACCGTCTTCAGCGCCTCACGGTAGAGGGCACGGCTCTCGGCATCGGGCATCACACCGAAGGTGGAGAGCAGCAGCTTGCTCATGTCCTCGTAGAGCGTGATGACATCCTGCCTCTTGTCGGCGGCAAGCAGACAGCGCATGAGAAGCTGGTAGAAGGATTCTGCGTAAGGATCGATGGCAATTGCGCTGCGGCAGAGCAGAATGCCCTCTTCATAGCGCTTTTCTCTCTCTAAAAAAGGCACCGCCTTCACAACAGCCTCGGTGTAAAGATTCTGATAATAAGCCGCCACCGGAATGACCCAGGGCTCGGAGGTCTGCATGGAACAGAATTCGCCGGCATACAGCTTGGCAGCCTTTACCAGCAGCTCACATGCCTTGTGGGAGGCTTCGTCCGATTGATGTACAGCCTCTGAAATCAGCGCCTCGAACTCCTCCTTGTCAATCTTCAGCGTCACCTCGGGATTCCAGACATAGCCGCCGTTTTTGAAAAGCAGCAGATCGTGTCCCATACCCTCGCCCAGCTGATCAAGGGTCGCTCTCACCCGATGCATCGCCGTTTTCAGCGCACCGGCAGGATTTGCGCCGCCCTTTTCCTCATTCCAGAGCAGGGAAAGCAGCTCATCCGAGGTTACCGTCCGATGGCGATGATGGAGCAGATATGCAAGCAGCATCCAAACCCGCTTCGCCCGATTATCGGTGCAGTGAATCTTCTTGTCTCCCAGAGTCAGGGACAAATGCCCAAACATCCGAACCTCAAGAGTTATCTGATTCATCCCTATTCCTCCTTTAAGATACAATAATACATTATAATTCTACGCTTTAGCGGCGGCTCTGTCAATAGCTTATGAAAAATTTACATCTTTATATTTTGTATAAAGAAATTCACTTTGGTTCCTTCATCCCCAAACGCAAAAAAGGACGGTATCCCGTCCTTTTCGTATACCTCCCCCATCGGGGTAAGTATGTGCGGTTATATCACACAAGCGGCGATACAGGCCGTGCACCGGCACGGTGCAGGTGCTTAATGATCCAGCGCGGATAGAGTGTCAATCAGCGTGTCCATCATCTTCTGCCAGCGGTCGGCATTTTTGGCGTGATAGGTTGCAAAATTGATGGTCGATTTCTTTGCCAATACGTTCAGCAGATTGTGGAGCAGGTCAAGATTGGCTGAATAGACCATTTCAGTACGGAAAACAATGCTGTCCTTGATCAGATCCATCATCTCTTCCGATTCTTCATCGCGTGCGAATTTGCTCTGGAGCGCCACATCATAGAAGGTAGGCAGAACCGAGTAAGAGCCCTCCTCGGCAAGAGCTTCCATTGCTGCCGATACCGCATCGAAATTCTTGCAGCTGACAGGAACGCAGAAGAGCGAGATGCCGTCATGCGTCTGCGTCATATAGTTCTCCTGATTCTCGTCCCACTTCCAGATGGGCAGTACGCCGAAATCGTCCTCCATGCCGCGCAGATAGATCATTCTTCCCAGATGGCTGTTATAGAATAAGCATCTGCCGCTCTCAAACATCTCCAGCGAGATGGTGTGACTTGCCGATACGGTGTTCATCGGTGCCGCGCCCTCGTTTTCGTAGAAGAATGCCTGGAGCCATTCCAGCACCGCGACGCCCTTTTCGACATCAATATCCAAAACAGGTATGCCGTTTTCGTAGTCTGTCAGACGGATATCATAGGCGGACAGGTATTCGCTTGCCTGATTTGCTGCAAATCCCCAGCGGTCGCTGTCAAAATCCAGCTTGCCGTCGCCGTTGAGATCGTAGGATGCCATCTTGACATATTCCGAAACCTTTTCCTTGGTCCATTTGCCCTCTCTGACCAGATCATAAAGCCCGGTAATGCCCAGATCCTCAGCCAGCATCTTGTTGTAATAGGTGACAAAGGCGCTGCCAAGATAGGAAATGCCGATGTCTCCCGTAACAAAATAATTCTTTCCGTTTATACCGGCTTCTTCAATGATGCTGTGGTTCCACCAGGGCATGGAATAATCGATGTAAGGCGCATCGGCAAGATTCAGCAGCATTCCTTCTGTTGCCAGAGTCGAGATGTAGGCGGCATATCCCGCAACAAGATCATATCCCTCGTCGCCGGCGCTGACCGAATTGCGAACCTTGTCAAGAAATTCCTTGCGGTTGTCATAGTAGCCGTCCATGTTGAAGGGATTGATGATGACATTCAGACGCTCCTCCACCAGCCGGTTTCGCATATAAATCGCGTCATTGATCACATCTCCCGTTTCCGCAAGAGCGCCGAATTCGTTGATGTAGGAGGTGTTTGCCTCATCCTCGCGGCAGAGAATGGTGATCTGCGTCCCTTCAAAATCCATTTTTTCGGGAAGTGCACTTTCCCGTGTTTCTTGCGCTTCGGTTTGGGTAACCTCAGCCGTTGTTTCGGGGGCGGTTGTCTCGGGCGTGCTTTGAGAGCAGGAAGCCGCAGATAAAATAAGGCTCAGCAATAAGAGCGCAGCTGTAATCCTTTTCATGATGTCACTCCTTGTTTTCGGTATAGTGTGCTTTTTTGAATTATAGCATGCATTTCGCGCATGTGTCAATTCAGAATATCGGTAAAAAACTGCACTATTCCGCGATTCTGTTGACATGGGAAGAGGCGTGATGTATAATGAACCGAGGGGGGATTGTTATGAATCCGATCAAAATGTTCAACTGGGACGCCGATGAGAGATTTCCGGTGCGGGTGGATTCCAGCGTTCTGCGTGTCAACAGCGGATGTGTTATTCCGCTGCACTGTCACGATTATTATGAATTTGAGTTTATCATGCAGGGCTGTATTACCAATACCATCAACGGCTCCCCAAGAATTTTTTCGCGGGGGATGCTCTGCGCGCTGACACCCGACGATGTTCACAGATACGATCGGTGTACAGAAAACCTCCATGTGTTCAAAATCCGATTTCAGCCGCGCTTTATAACAAAGGAGCTTGCCGAGGCAGTGGAGGCTCTCCCTATGCCGCTGGTTCAATGCTACGAGGACAAGGAGCTGGAGTGTCTGTGGGAGGAATACAAAAAGGTGGAGGAAGCGTTCCTCTCAGCCGATGTTGCAAAGCCGCTGACCATGCTGCGTCTGCGCGGCGCTTCGGAGCTGTTTTTGTTCCATATTCTCTCCCATCCCTCCGATGGTGAGCCCTGTCCCTGCCAGTCCGAAGCGGTCATGAAGGGAATCCGCTACATACGCACTCATCTTGCCGAGCCGCTCAGAATTCCCGATATCGCGGCATCCGTATATCTCTCGGCAGATTATTTCGGTCATCTGTTCAAGCGGTATACCTCCATGACGGTGAGCGATTTTATCATTGAGAACCGCATGCGCCTGGCTTATGAGCTTCTTTGCAATACCGATCTGCCTGTGTCAAAAGTCGCCGAACAGACGGGATATCACTCGCCTTCTCTGTTCTATCGCCATGTGCGGATGTTTTTCGGGAAAACACCCAAAAAAATCCGTCAGGAATCGCTCACGTAAACAGAAATCGAATAGAGAAAACGCAAAAAAAGGACGGTTTCCCGTCCTTTTCGTATACCTCCCCCATCGGGGTAAGTATGTGCGGTTATATCACACAAGCGGCGATATTGCCCGTCGACGCAGTCGACTTACTTGAGTTCAACAACAGCGCCAGCTGCTTCGATCTGAGTCTTGAGAGCAGCAGCCTCGTCCTTGGATACGCCTTCCTTGATAGCCTTAGGAGCGGACTCAACGAGGTCCTTAGCGTCCTTCAGGCCGAGACCGGTGATCTCGCGAACAACCTTAATAACGTCGAGCTTCTTAGCGCCAACTTCCTTAAGGATAACGTCGAACTCGGTCTTTTCTTCCTCAGCTGCAGCAGCAGCGGGAGCAGCAGCGCCAGCAACAGCAACAGGTGCTGCGGATACGCCGAATTCCTCCTCGAGAGCCTTTACGAGGTCAGCGAGCTCAAGGATGGTGAGTGTCTTAATTTCTTCAAGAATTGCAAGAGACTTTTCAGTAGCCATTTTGAATATCCTCCGTATAAAAGTAATTTTTTAAATTTAAAATATAGAATGTTATGAAGCGCTTATGAAGCTTATGCTTCTGCGGGAGCTTCTTCCGCTGCGGGAGCATCTGCGCCGCCGTCCTTGTCGATCTTTGCCTGAAGTACATAAGCAAGACCGTAGAGAGAAGACTGGATGCTGCCGAGGATCTTGCCGATGAGGATTTCCTTGGAAGGAATCTCAGCAAGAGCGATAACGCCGTCACGGTCGATCACGCCGCCGTCAACGAAGCCTGCCTTAACATCGAAGGACTCGATCTTGTCAGCATACTCCTTGAGGATCTTAGCGGGAGCGATGGGATCTTCGGTACCGAGAGCGATAGCGGTCATACCTTCGAGCTGAGCCTTGAGCTCGCCGTAGCCTGCTGCCTCACAAGCTCTGCCTGTGATGGAGTTCTTGTAGACCTTGTATTCAACGCCGCTCTTACGCATAGCTGCACGAAGAGCTGTGTCCTGCTCAACGGTGATGCCGCCGTAGGTAACGATAACGCCGGATGCCGCACCCTTGATCTTTTCGGTAAGCTCTGCAACGACCTGCTGCTTCTCAGCGAGAATCTTATTGCTGGGCATACTTTTCACCTCCTGATAGATTTGGGGAATAAAAAAGACTTTCGACGGTTCCACACCGAGCGAAAGTACAAGCATAGTAAAACTATATTGTGTTTCACCTCGGCAGGGAGGAAAGCGATGCTTTACCTTTACGGGAACCTGCTGTCTT
Source organism: Clostridia bacterium (assembly GCA_017399105.1). Classification (GTDB taxonomy): domain Bacteria; phylum Bacillota; class Clostridia; order Oscillospirales; family CAG-272; genus RGIG1743. The sequence continues at coordinate 1,912 of JAFQEJ010000010.1, read as the reverse complement.
TGGTTATTTACCCGATTATTATAACACACGTCTTTTCCTTTGTCAAGGGGGAATTCGGATTTATTTTCACAAAATACAGAAAATTTCGCGGGAACTATTGTGCAAAATGCCCGTCTAATGGTATAATAAAGAAAAAGGGGGCTGCTTCATGAAACGGATTTTTGCCATTCTCATGCTTTTAGCACTTGCGCTTTCTTCCTGCAGGTCTGAGCCTGCCGATTCTGCCGCACGCACGCAGGCGGTAGAGTGGTCACAGGAGTGTGCCAACATGACGCTGAACATTCCCGAAGGCTGGTCATGGAAGGCTGTCGACGAGGAGCACCGCATTGGCGTTGCGCTCATTCCGCCCGAAGCGGCGGGGAATCCTTCACAAACGGTCGGCATCTACTGTTATCCCGACGGCATTGGGCTTTGCGGCACAGTATACCGCACCGACGAGCTGACGCTTGCAAACGGCATGGAGACCTTCGGTTATTTTGACAAATACGATGACAGTGTGAGCTACACGGTGGTTCTTCCCGGGACAGCGGGGACTTATGTACTGATGATGAGCACTACCGAGGAATTTTACGATGCCAACATTGACACGATTCTCGCCATTCTCGGAGGCGGCACATACGGCGAGGGTTTTATGACCGAAGCTGAGGCGATTGCGCGTGCTGAGGAGATGCGGACCGACATGAACGGTGCGATCAACACGACGCGGGCGGTGTTTGACATTTCCACAGGGATGTGGACGGTGAAATTCTGGAGCACCTACAATGCTGCGCTGGGGGAGGAGTTTGTGATTGACGGGCGCAGTGAGGAATAGAAGGGAAGGGGCACCAAGGGGATTCTCTGTTGTCCTTAGCGAAGAAATCGGAGTATAAAATATCGGCAGAAAACTTGTTTTCTCTTCCGATTGTGTTATAATGATATGGGTGATGCAAATGGATAAAGTAAAAGAATTACCGAAACGAAAACATCTTCGCCTTGACAATTATGATTACAGTTCTGCAGGCGCATATTTTGTAACGATATGCACGCAAAACAGACAGTGCGTGTTATCGCGTATCGTAGGGCGGGGGCTTGCTCCCGCCGAAACTACCGAGATAGAACACACATCATTCGGAGAAATTGCAGAGAAACAATTATTCTTGCTGGAAGACCGATATCCATATCTTGCGGTTGACAAATATGTAATCATGCCTAACCATATACATGCAATTATGATTCTAAGCGGCAAAGCGGCGGGAGCAAGCCCCCGCCCTACGATCATGGATATCGTTTGCGCGTATAAATCGTTAACGACGAGAGAATGTAAAAAGAATGGATATAATGAGAAATTGTTTCAAACCTCATTCCATGAACATATAATCCGAGGTCGAGAAGATTACGAGGAAATTACAAAATATATTTATGAAAACCCTATCCGTTGGTACTATGACGAATTATACACAGAAGAATAAGGGGTATGGGCTTTACCCGACGCTTTTTGTAATACAAAGGCGAAACGTGCGATAAACAAAATGCGCGGAGGAAAAACCGGAAATGGTATATTATAAGGTTATTCATAGATACAAACTGATTGACCATTTTGAATGCAAGGATATTGGTATATATAGTTGTTTAACCAATGCTGAGGAAGCGATAGTACTGTTAAGCGATAAAAACGGTTTCAAAGAAACTGCTGCTGGCTTCAAAATTAAAAAACAGCTTCGATTTTTTAAGCCGAAACTTTTAGATAAAACCTTTTGGATAGATGGATTCGATACATACACATATTAAAAATGGGGCTGTTGCAAATGAAAATTTGCAACAGCCCAGCCACAAAATTTTCGATTTTGTGGCGTATATTGATTGGTTCCAGGGCGTAAAACGCCCTGGAATGGCGGTCTTTGACCGTCAAAATCAATATTCAAGGGACTGTCGC
>JAFQEJ010000009.1 GCA_017399105.1 Clostridia bacterium | reverse complement strand
GCGACAGTCCCTTGAATATTGATTTTGACGGTCAAAGACCGCCATTCCAGGGCGTTTTACGCCCTGGAACCAATCAATATACGCCACAAAATCGAAAATTTTGTGGCTGGGCTGTTGCAAATTTTCATTTGCAACAGCCCCTTTTGATATGAGTTGTTTGGTTTGATGGGGAAAAAGGCAATAGAGGTGAAAGGATATCTTGTTGCCCATGAGCGGGACACCGAGGGCGGTGTCCCCTACCTTTCGTATGGCTCCCACTTTGAGATATACCAAAGTGGTTTCGTATACCTCTCCCCTCGGGGTATACATGTACAGTTTTGTATACCTGACGCTGATATTGCCTGTCGGTGCAACCGACCGCCGATACAGGCCGCGCGCCTGCAAGGCGCTTATTTCTTTAATTTTGCCTGGGCTTTGAGGCGGTTGGCGGTGTCGAGGATCTTTTTGCGGAGTCGGATGGATTTGGGGGTGACTTCCATCAGCTCGTCGGGAGCGATAAACTCAATGGCTTCCTCGAGACCCATGATCTTGGGAGTGACAAGGCGAAGTGCTTCGTCTGCACCCGAGGAGCGGATGGCGGTGAGGTGCTTCTGCTTGCAGACGTTGACCGCGATGTCGCCTACCTTGGGAGATTCGCCCACGATCATGCCCTCGTAGACGGGAGTTGCCGGGCCGATGAACATGATGCCGCGCTCCTGGGTGTTGAAGAGACCGTAGGAGGTGGATTCGCCGTCCTCGCTTGCTACAAGTGAGCCTGTCCAGCGGGCGGTGATGTCGCCCTTATAGGGCTCGTAGCCTTCAAAGGTGGAGTTGATGATGCCCTCTCCGCGGGTGTCGGTGAGGAACTGGCTGCGGTAACCGAAGAGACAGCGGGAAGGAATAAGATAGATGATCTTCATGCGGCTTCCCTTCAGCTCCATGGTGACAAGCTCCGCCTTGCGTGCGCCCAGCTTTTCCATGACCGCACCGGTGTATTCCTCGGATACGTCGATAAAGACGCGCTCAATCGGCTCGCAGAGAACGCCGTCAATCTCCTTCATAATAACGTGAGGGGTGCTGACCGCAAGCTCGTAGCCTTCGCGGCGCATGTTTTCGATGAGGATGGAGAGATGCATTTCGCCTCTGCCTGCAACCTTGAAGCTGTCGGTGGTCTCGCCGTCCGAGACGCGCAGGGAAACATCCTTGAGCAGCTCGTTATAAAGACGGGCGCGGATCTGGCGGCTGGTGACAAATTTGCCCTCCTTGCCTGCGAAGGGGGAATCGTTAACCGAGAAGGTCATCTCAAGGGTGGGCTCACTGATCTTGACGAAGGGAAGGGGATTTGGCGCATCGACGGCGCAGAGGGTATCGCCGATGGTGATATCTTCGGCTCCCGAGAAGCAGACGATGTCGCCGGGGATGGCTTCCTCACAGTTTGTGCGGCGCAGACCGTCGAACTGGTAGAGGGATACCACCTTGGTGCGCTTGACAACGCCGGGGTTGTGATAGTTGGTGACCGCAACCTCCTGACCGGGGCGGATTCTGCCGTTTTCGATTCTGCCGATGCCGATGCGTCCCACATAATCGTTGTAGTCGATGGAGGATACGAGGAGCTGGAGAGGTTCTTCCGGCTCGCCCTCGGGTGCGGGAATATATTCGAGGATGGTGTTGAAGAGAGGCTTCAGATCGACGCCCTGCTCAAAGGGAGAGAGTGCGGCGGTGCCGGCTCTGCCCGAGCAGAAAATCATGGGCGAGTCGAGCTGCTCGTCGGTGGCATCCAGCTCGAGAAGGAGCTCGAGAACCTCTTCCTCCACCTCTTCGAGACGTGCGTCCGGCTTGTCGATCTTGTTGATGACAACGATAACCTTGTGATTGAGCTCCAGTGCCTTCTGAAGAACGAAGCGGGTCTGAGGCATGGGACCTTCTGCCGCATCAACCAGAAGGAGAACGCCGTTTACCATTTTGAGGATGCGCTCCACCTCGCCGCTGAAGTCGGCGTGGCCGGGGGTGTCGATGATGTTGATTTTGACGCCTTCATAATGAACGGCGGTGTTCTTTGCAAGGATGGTGATGCCGCGCTCGCGCTCGATGGCATTACTATCCATGACGCGGTCTTCGGTTTCCTGATTTTCTCTGTAGACGCCGCCCTGCTTGAGCATTTCGTCGACGAGGGTGGTCTTGCCGTGGTCTACGTGTGCGATGATGGCTACGTTTCTTAAATCTTCGCGTACCAAAGTTGTATTCTCCTCTTTTTTATAAAATCATATCTTAACAATTTATTATATCACAAAAAGCGTGATTTTAAAAGAGAAAATGTGTGATTTTGAGCAAAAAAATGCACAAAATTAACGGCGGAGAAAGGGGGTGATTTTGGAGGGGAAGAGAAAAGAGGACAGCCATCGCCATCCTCTTTGGAGTTATTGTGCGTGAGCAGTTGTCATTTTTTCACCGATCTGCTCAACCGCCACAGTTTTATATTCGCCGGTGGTCATATCAATGATGAGATATGAAGCATAGCCATCGGTATTTACCGAGTGAAGGAGCACTTTTTCGCCGGCATCATTGGTGGTATATTCAACACACTCCATACCGATATAGTTTCCCGCAATCTGAGCATCCTGATTTATTCCCTGATAAAATGCAATATTACCGGGATTATCAAATACAAGCTTTTGATCGGTACCGTCAAGCGCGCTTGTCCAGAGATCAAAGTAGTGATATGGTGTCTTAAAAGGCTTAAAGCTGTCAGCGTGTTCGGGCATGATAACCGGATAAACCAGTCGGTCGCCCACACGAATGGTTCCCTGAACCCCGGGCAGCAAAAGCTCCATTTCACCCTCTTCATTCTTGCCAAACGTCCCCTCTTCGGTGTAAGTGTAGAAGGTCTCCTTCCTTGCCGCTTCGGGTAATGCACTGTGCTCTGCAATAACATCCTCACCGCTGCTTACGTCAAGCATATGATATTTGTCAGCATAATCGGCATAGTAGATTGTACTTCCGTCATAAAGCAGAATTTTATTCCAGCCGGCTACATTGGGACAGGATGTAATATCACCTGTATCTGTGTTTATAATCATGGTTTGTGTGATAAAATCCTCTGCTGTCGGATTTTTTATATCCTCGGGAGGTGCCTCTACAACAAGGAAAACATATTCATTGTACACCTTGTAGGAGGTCATCTGCTTCTGCGGCAGAAGATAGTGCCTGGTAACCTTATTTGTCAGCAAATCAAAGGTAGAAAATGCCGATCGCCGGATCTGTGCAAGAGGATTTGGAGAAGCTTTATCCTCCTCCACAACGGTTTGGAAGAACATAATCTTTGTACCGTAGCGGGCAGCCGGGCTTCCATATTTATATATTCCGTAGGTAGGACAAACCTCCACCGTATGCTCACAGAGCGGATCAAGGCAAATCGTTGTCACAGCACCGGTCTGTGCATTGATTTTTTGCGAAAAGAAGTAGAAGTACATCTGTGATATATCTGTCTTTACAGTATCATCGACTTCTTCATTACAAGCTGTTATATGTATTATTAACACAAAGCAAAAAATACATATTATTATCTTTTGTATAGCTCTCATATGCAAGTCCCCATAAGGGGTTGTCACATATATATGCAACAACCCCCATAATTTTATTGATTGTATACGTATGATGTTGTCCCAGTGAAATAAATATCGCCGTATGAATTTACACCTACAGTTACACTATCATCAGAGCTTCCGTTCCAAGCGCCCATATCTGTAGCATAATAACTGTGCGACGAATAAACACTTCTTGCATAATAGGTATTTCCGCTGTCATCCGAATATTGCGGTCTTGCTATACATACTGAACCGTAAACACTGCTGCTATCTGAACCATATTTTGTTTCGGTATAATTATAAGTTGTAAAATACGCTTCAGATGATGTTGAGAGATAGCCGTCCATTGTTGAACCAGTATGACCATAACCTTCCGTTCCGCCGGCAGATGAACTATAATAAATCGTTACTGAGCGATCTTCACATGTTAATTCATAACTTCCGGAAGATCCATTACTATCCGCCGAGACAGGCAAGATCAGCAGCATGGCAATGGATAAAACGATACAGATCAGCTTTCGGATTCTCTTCATATTCGGAATCCTCCTTTTCAATTTATTTTTGGCTTATCGCCAACTTTATGATATCATATATACCTACTTTTGTCAATGTGTGAAACTATACATAATTTTCTCAAAAACTTTGTGTAATATTTTTGTAATAAACCGCTTCCTCAATCGTTTATTATATAATATGCACAAATTTCGCAAACCCAAAAAGAGGACGACCATCGTCGTCCTCTTTCGATAAAAACTAATTCGATTTGTTTAAGATGCCGCACCCCACGTGCGTGCAGATCCCTCAGCGGTATTCGGGCAGCCAGCCTTTGTGGGCTTCGATGAGGTCGTCGCAGAGAGCAACGATGTCGTCGATGGAGAGCTCGCTTGAGGTGTGGGGATCGAGCATTGCTGCCTGATAGATGTGCTCCTTCTTCTTGGTGACCGCCGCTTCAATGGTGAGCAGCTGAACATTGATGTTGGTCATGTTCATTGCGGCAAGCTGAAGGGGAAGCGGCTCCTGCGCGCAGGGCTGAATGCCGGCACGGTTGATCAGACAGGGCACCTCAACGCAGGCTTCGCGGGGCAGATTGGGGATGAGTCCGTTCTTGTTGAGCACGTTGCCGCCGATCTTGTAGGGCTTGTCGGTGACGATGGCTTCCATAATGTAGGATGCATATTCGCCTGTGCGGGTATGGGAGACATCGCCTGCCAGATAGTGCTCCTTCGCCTCTTTCCAGCCTGCGATCTGATTGATGCAGCGGCGGGGATACTCGTCCAGCGGGATGCCGTAGCGGTCGATCAGCTCGGGATACCTGCTCTTGATGAAGAGATTGTTATACTCAGCGTTGTGCTCGCTGGATTCGGTGCAGTAATAGCCGAGACGGCGGATGTACTCGAAGCGAACGCGGTCGGGGCCGTTGCCATCCTCCAGCGACTTGATGGCGCGGCGGCGGATCTCGGGATAGAGGTCGGTGCCGTCAGCATCGCGGATCTCAAGCAGCCATGCCATGTGGTTGATGCCGGCGATGCGCTCGTAAATCGGCTCGCTGTGCTCAATGCCCAGCATGTTCAGAAGTCCTCTCGAGCATGCCTGTACGCTGTGGCAGAGACCGACCGTCTTGATGCCGGTGTAGCGCTGCATATAGCCTGCCAGCATTGCCATGGGGTTGGTGTAGTTGAGGAAGTAAGCGTCGGGGCAGACCTCCTCCATGTCGCGGGCGAAATCCTCGAGAACAGGAATGGTACGCAGCGCACGGAAGATGCCGCCGATACCGAGAGTATCTGCGATGGTCTGACGAAGGCCGTACTTCTTGGGTACCTCAAAGTCTGTGATGGTGCAGGGGTCATAGAGTCCCACCTGAATGGCGTTGACAACGAAATCGGCACCGCGGAGTGCGTCCTTGCGGTTTTCCACGCCGAGATACTTGCTGATTTTTGCGCGTCCCTCGTTGATGTTGCGGTTGAGGGCATCTACCATAATGTAGGATTCCTCCAGACGCTCGGCGTCAATGTCGTAGAGGGCGATCTCAAAGTCGCGCAGAGCCTCGGTGAGCATCGAGTCGCCGATGACATTCTTGGCAAAAACGGTGCTTCCCGCGCCCATAAATGTAAGCTTTCCCATAATAACCTCCGATGTATGATATTCATATGGATATGTTCTGATAGGATAATCGTATCACAGTAAAACCGGCTTGTCAAGTGGCATTTTGGTCCGATCGATTATTTTGTGACGCATTTTATTTTTCGCTCATCTTTTCGATGAATTTTTCCAGCGTCTTGTTCACCGTCTTGAGATTTTTTTCCATCTCGGAGGCAAGCTTGTTTTCGCCGTCCTTCAGGGAGTTTTCAATGAAGGAGAAGGTCTCAAGCCAGTAGTTCTCTGCCAGGTTGCAGACGCGGTTGGCATCCATCATCTCGATCATTTCAATCGAATCCTCATCGCGGGTCTGCTTCTGCTTGAGCATGATCTCGTAATACTGGGGAACCACGCTCAGATAGGATTCGCAGGAGAGCGCTTCGAGGATATAGCCGGTCTCCTCAGGATGCCTGTTGCAGGCAGGAATGACCAGCGGCAGGAATCCGCCCAGACGGGAGGAATAGGGTGTGCCCGGCTCAACCTCCTCAAACTTCGGGATGGGGATGATGCCGTAGTCCAGCTCCATGCCGCGCAGCTGAACGGTGTAGCTGGGCTGAGCGGGATGGAAGAGGGCATTGCCTGCCGCAAAGAGCTGAATGGCGCGCTCATAGGGGTCGGCTGCATAGGTGGAATCAAAGCGGGATTTGTGGGTGCCCATTCCAAAGTAGAGATCGGGCGAGGTGAAATAATTGGCAAGCTTGTCCGCGATGGCAAAAAAGCGCTCGTTTCCGTAGGCGGAAAAATAAGGATTTCCCTCATTATCAACCTCGACTGCCAGCGCCTCATTGCTGACAAGGAAGGTGCGAAGCCACTGGTCACCGTTGAAAACCGCACCCCAGAGGTCGCTATCGGTCATCTCACCGTCGCCGTCCAGATCGCCTGTCACGTCGGTGATCATTTTATACATTACATCCATGGTCCATTTGCCCTGACGCACCAGCTCATAGGGATCCTCAAGCTTGTAGTTGGTAAAATGATCCTTGTTGAAAATCAGCATGAACATGGCATCCACACAGGTGAGATCGTAATAGCTGGCGGCGGTATAGAGCTGTCCGTAGAAGGTGAGCTGATCGTTGACATTCTGATACCAATAGGGCTTTGTCAGATCAACCCCGGGCAGATCGGTGAAGGAAATCAGATAGTTGTCCAGTGCAAGCTGCATGGCAAAGCGATCGAGATTGACCGCCGCATCCAGCACATCGTCGCCGCTTTTCACCAGACGCTTGATATCGCTGCCTCCGATGATATCGCTGAGCGACAGAGTTTGTGAAATGGTGCAGTTCAGCGCCTGCTCCACCTTGCGGTTGCGGTTGTAGACTGCATCGTTGACCACATCGCCGTTCAAAGATTCAAAATCATAGTAGTCACTCTTGACATCCATCCAGTTGCCTGTCATGATGCGGAATTCATAGCCGGCAAGGTCGGTGCCCTCGGGGATATCGGTGGTAACCTGCGTTTCGCTGTCTTCCGCTTCGGTTACGGGGGCGGCAGTAACCGTCGTCTCGGGAGTCTCCTCACCCGCATCGGCAGAGCAGGCAGCAGTAAGCAGCATCAACGACGCAAGCAGCAGTGCGGTAAGCTTCTTTTTCATGGTAATCCTCCTGATGTATATTAAATCAACTTCATTTTATCATAAAGCGCAAAGCCGACACAATGGCGTTTCTTCATGTCAATATGCAAAAACTTCACAAAAACAAGACAAATGCAAACTCGGCGGTAAATGCAAAGGACAGGTTGCAGCCTCCCTCCGAGAGGGAGGGAGACCACGAAGTGGTGGAAAGAGCCTTTTTTCCTCTTTCTTCTTCCTATATAAATAAAATTCCCACAAACCGTTTGCCCGGTCTGTGGGAAATTCTCGTTATGATCATTATTTCGTTAAGGACAACAGCGAAAATGCACCCTGTCTCCGATCCCGCTGCACTAAAAGCGCTTGATCAGCCGCAGAACAGGCTCACCCTCCTGCTCCCCGATCTCACCGAGGGCAAAAAATCCCTCCTCACCGTAAACAGCGAAGCGGGTGCCGGGAGCGGCGTGAAGTCCGATCTTTCTTAAATATACCGGCTGTCCGTTGCGGGCAAGATGCTCGAAGAAGGGCTTCAGCGTCAGCTTTGCAAGATCGGCAAAGAGTGCCTCGCAGGGGATCAGCAGCGCCTGCCTTGCCGAAAGCTCCATTTCCGCAAGCTCCTCGAGGGTGTAGGACTGCTCAAGGGTAAAGCTTCCCGAGCGGGTGCGAACAAGCGATGCCATCACGCCGCCGCAGCCCAGTGCCTCTCCGATGTCACAGCAGAGGGTGCGGATGTAGGTACCCTTGGAGCAGAGAACCTCCAGTCTGTACTCGCCGGCAGTCTCGTCAATCACTTCCATATCAAGGCTGTGAATGGTTACAGGACGCGCCTGCCGCTCCACCTCAATGCCCTGTCTGGCGAGATCGCACAGCTTCTTTCCGTCCACCTTGAGGGCGGAGTACATGGGGGGAATCTGCATAATCTCCCCGCGGAAGGAATCGAGGGCTGCCTCCACCTGCGCCGCTGTGGGAAGGGGAGCACCTTCGGTGAGGATCGCTCCGGTGGTGTCGCCGGTGTCTGTGGTCATGCCCAGCTTCAGGGTGGCGGTATAGCCCTTGTCCTCGGCTGTAATCAGCTCGGCAGCCTTGGTTGCGCCGCCGATGAGGATGGGCAGTACCCCTGTCGCCATGGGATCGAGGGTGCCGGTATGTCCGACCTTGCGGGTGGCATAGAGCCGCCGCATTTTATTCACCACATCGTGGGAGGTCATGCCCGCAGGCTTATGTATAATCATAACGCCGGAGGCGGTGGTTTCGGTGGATTTTGTCATGTGATATCTCCGATTCTGCGGTAATTGTTTGACGGCAGGAGCAAGCCCCTGCCCTACGAAGGCGATATAGCAAAAGCAGCATTTTCTATGTAGCTTTTCTATAAAAAATATTCTATATACTTTACATAAATTTTGCTGCTTTTGCTGCATCCGCATCAGTCCTGCAGACCGAGCTCTTCCTTCATGCGTTTAAATTCGGGGAGTACAGCCGCAAGGATCGCTTTTTCGGCATCCTCTGCAGTCTCGGCTTCGATGGCAGCACCCGACGCTCCCGCATGACCTCCGCCGCCGAAGAGAGCACAGAGAGCACAGCAGTCGATTTTTCCGTCCGAGCGCATGGAGATCTTGTATTTGCCAACCTCATCCGAGCGCTGCTTGATCACAATGCCCAGACGCACGCCCTCAATCTGGCGCGGGATGGAAGAAAGATCACCGATATCCTCTTCGGTGAAGCCGCGGAAGAGTCTGTAGCCCTCGGGGAAGTTGATCACCGCCACATCGGGCAGCGGAAAGTGCATCATTTCCACCGCCGCGCAGTATGCCTGCACCTGGGAGAGAGGACGCGCACCGAACAGCTTTTGGGTGATATCGGCAGAATCCACGCCGAGCTCGAGCATTTCAGCGGCGATGCGATGGGTTTTCGGGGTGACGTTGGAGTATTTGAAGCCGCCTGTATCCGAGGAAATGGCGGCATAGGCACAGGAGAGCGCGGTCTTATCGCGGCATCCCAGAAGCATGCAGAGCTCATAGACAATTTCGCCGACGGCGGCAGCCTCGGGGTTCACATAGAGATGGGCTGCCATCAGCTCACCGGTGCCGTGGTGATCGATACGGAGATCGACCCTGTCTGCGTATTCACCCTCCAGCTTTCCCAGCAGCGAGGGAGATGCGATGTCCACCGCCACGGTCAGCGAAGGAGTAAAGCCGCAGGGCAGCTCGGTTGTGATAAAAAGTGCGTCATCCTCCGAGCAGAGGAAGCGCAGACGGCGGGGAATCTCCTCGTCGCAGAGATAGGCTACCCGCTTGCCCATTTCGCGGAGCGCGCGGTAAAGGCAGGAGCCGGAGCCGATTGTATCCCCGTCGGGGCGGGTGTGAGAGAGCAGCAGAATGTCATCGCTTTCACGGAGCAGCTCGGCGATTTCGGGCAGGGTGATGTTGGTTTGGGGGATGATATTATTCTCCATCTTCGTCTGTCTCCTCCTCTTCACCGAGATCGATGGTCTTCAGAATGTCGTTGATATGGGCGCCGTACTTGATGGAATCGTCTGGGATGAAGCGCAGCTCGGGGGTGATGCGAAGATTGAGTCTGGAAGCCAGCTCGCGGCGGATATATCCTGTGGCAGAGACAAGGCCTGCGGTGGTGTCCTTCGACACGTCCTCTCCCTTGGGACCTACGGCAGAGAAATAAACCTTGCAGAATTTCAGATCGGGCGTTACATCCACGCCGGTCACGCTGACAAGCCGCTTTGCAATGCGGGGGTCCTTGATGGTCAGCAGAATCGAGCCAAGCTCGCGTGCAACCTCGTCATTGATGCGGCTGCGTCTATAGTTGGGCATAATATTACCTCCTGATTGATCGTTAACAGAAACAGTATACCACAATTTCGCGTGGAATAAAATAGCATTTTGTAACTTTCATCGGAAATTCAAGCACAGTCCCGTCACTTTACCCTGTTAAAAGGTTAATCCGCAGCAGTTTTCCACCGATTTTTCCGCTTTTCCACAGACAAACTGTGGAAAAGTCCGCAAAATATCCACAGGCGCTGGAGGAATAAATATGCACCTCCTCCTCCCCTCCGTGAAGCTGCTGTCGAAAATGCGCGATAAATACGGAACCTTTGCCGCCGCTCTGCATATGATAATTATGCATGCCCACCGGGGTGAATTCACTTTTCCACACCCTGTGTAAATCCCGTGTGGAAAACTCTCCCGCTCTTTCCACAAACAAAATTCCGCAAATTCTGTTAAAATTCGCAATTTTGATATTGATTTTTCACATCGAATGTATTATTATATTCCTATATGAATAAAATATCTGTCAACATAAAGGAGCAATCAAAAATGGCAAAGAATTTCAGAAGAATCGGCGTCCTGACCTCGGGCGGCGACGCACCCGGCATGAATGCCGCAGTCAGAGCTGTTACCCGTGCCGCAATCGACAAGGGAGTTGAAGTTGTCGGCATCTACGAGGGCTACAAGGGTCTCATCCACGACAACATGAAGGTATTCAAGGATACCGACGTCTCCAATATCATCAATATCGCAGGTACCGCCCTCTACTCCGACCGCTGCCTCGAGTTCAAGACCGAGGAAGGCATGCAGAAGGCAATCGCAACCTGCCGTGAGAATCAGATCGACGGTATCGTTGCCATCGGCGGCGACGGAACCTTCCGCGGTGCTACCGACCTGTCTGTCCGCGGTATCCCCACCATCGGCATCCCCGGCACCATCGACAACGACATCACCTCCACCGATTATTCCATCGGCTATGATACAGCGATGAACACCGTCGTTGAGTGCGTTGACCGCCTCCGCGACACCTGCGAATCCCACGCACGCCTCAATGTCATCGAGGTTATGGGCAGAAATGCAGGCTATATCGCCCTCAATACCGGTATCGCATGCGGCGCTACTGCCATTGTTCTCAAGGAGATCGCCTTTGACGAGGAGGCTGCCATCGCCGACATCATCGCCGCAAAGAAAAAGGGCAAGCGCAACTTCATCGTCATTGTTGCCGAGGGCGCAGTTCCGGTTGATGAAAAGGACTACTCCGAAAAGCTCACCAAGAGAATCGAAGCAAAGACCGGCATCGAGTGCAAGTTCTGCCGTCTGGCTCATGTGGTGCGCGGCGGCAATCCCACCCTCCGCGACCGTGTACTGGCTTCGCAGATGGGTGCTGCAGCAGTTGACCTCCTCCTCGAGGGCAAGAGCAACCTGGTTGTCTGCGTAAGAGACGACAAGCTCACCTCTATGGAGATCACCCACGCCCTCAAGCTCGACCGCATGTACAAGGGTACTCTCAAGGAAGGCGACCTGGACGGCTACTCCGCCGAGACCATCGCTGAGATGCAGGCATTCTGCGACAAGAAGCTGGACGCTATGAAGAAGCTCTACGAGACCGCCCGCGCCATCAGCGTACACTGAGACAAAATCGAATCCGCAAAGGGCTGACGCATGCAAATGCGACAGTCCCTTTTTTATATGCAGGAGCATATCGGCATGATCGTGTAATATCGCTGCAGGTGAAGTGCCGCATAGACCGGTGGAAGATTTTTCGGCGGCAGAGATGCCATCCTTGCAGGGGATCACGTCGGAATTACCGTGTTAATGCGTTAATTCACCAAAATTTTACCTGATTCTTCTTCAGAATTCATGCAAAAATTTACAGGATAAACATTGACAGATTGCACTATAATGTGGTATGATATATAACAAGTGTTTAGTGAAACTGTAAGGAGTCGCGCAATGAAGGGGACAAATGTGCTCATGATCACCTCCTGCAAGGGCGGCGTGGGCAAAAGTACGGTGTGTGCCAATCTGGCGGCTGCCCTTGCTCTGCGCAGCGAGCGGGTGCTGGCTGTCGATCTGGATTTCGGCATGCGCTGTCTCGATCTGATCTTCGGCGTGGAGGATCGGGTTGTGCAGGATGTGCGCTCCGCCGTAAAGGGTGGCATCTCCCCCGAAAAAGCCTGCGTGGAAATTCCCGATGCCGAGGGGCTTTTCTTCCTGGCAGCTCCCTACAGCGGCAGATGCGACATAACGGCAGAGGAGCTTTCCTCCTACCTTGAGACTGCCGCCGAGGCGCTTCGGCTTGATCGCATTCTGCTCGATACGCCGGGTGATATGGGCGCATCCACTGCACTTGCGGCTGCCATTGCCGACAGCGCCATGATCCTCTCGGGCGCTTCTCCCACATCCATCCGCGGCGCCGGCAAAACCGGTGAGCTCCTTTATGAGATGGGCATTACCGCACAGAAGCTGGTCATCAACCGCTTCGATATGAAGGGTGCTGTGCTGACCAAAAAGGGCATCCGTCCCGGTGTCAGCGAGATCATCGATATGACCCGCATTCCCTTAATCGGCGTTATCCCCGAGGACAGCTCCCTCTCGCTTCTGCAGGAAAAGGGTGAGCTCTGCGTGGGACAGAAGTCTCGCTCTGCAAAGGATTCCGCAGACAGAGCATTTGCCAATATTGCCGCACGCCTCACCGGTCAGACCGTCCCTCTTTTTGCGGGAATGAAGGCAAAGCGGCGCCGGGCACTGTTATAACTGCAACTACGAAATAACATATTGAAAAAACAAAGAAAGGTTGAAGATTGACACTATGGAAATCGCTATGATCGCCGACGACAAGAAAAAAGAGCTCATGACGCAGTTCTGTATCGCCTACTGTGGTATCCTCAGCAAGCACAGCCTCTGCGCGACCGGAATCACGGGAAAATATATCTCGGATGCCACCGGTCTTAAAATCGAGAGGCTTCTGTCGGGGACACATGGCGGTGCTCAGCAGATTGCATCCCGTGTCTCCTATGATGAGATTGATCTGCTCCTCTATTTCCGTGATGCCGCCGCCGAGCAGGATGCTGAGGTGAGCGAAACCGAGCGCCTTCTCCTTCGCATGTGCGACATCCACAACGTGCCGGTGGCGACCAACATTGCTACCGCAGAAATTCTTGTGCGCGCCCTCGACCGCGGTGATCTGGACTGGCGTGAGATCATCAATCCCCGCTCCGAGTACAACCGCAGACACAAAACCTTCAAGATCTGAGAGGATCCTTCTCATGAATCATTCTAAGATGACAATGAGCTTCGCTTGGCGTTATTTCGTCAGGCTTGCTTCGCTGTTGTCATTTTAGCCCTCAAGCTATAGCCAAACAGCAGTGCAGGCATATGTTTTTGCTTGTGCTGCTTTTTTGTTTTCCCGCTGCAATATTCGGCTCGCTCTCCCGATCGCGCCCAAATGAAAGCCGCGTTCACCCGGGAACACATTGTCGAACCGGGACTTTTTCTTTTCCGCAATATCATATTATAAACCGAAAGGAGATTCCCATGAACACCTTTGACTATCTCAATTCCTTCTACAATGCCAAGGACGAGGATGCCCGTCTCACCTCACGCCACGGCTCGGTGGAATTTCTCACCACCCTCCGTTATATTGAGCGCTATCTTGCCGAGGGCAGCCGCATCCTCGAGATCGGTGCAGGTACCGGACGCTATTCCCATTACTTCGCCCGGGCAGGCTATGCGGTCGATGCGGTGGAGCTCATCCCCCACAACATCGAGGTCTTCCGTCGGAATACACTCCCCGGCGAACGAATCACCGTCACAGAGGGAAACGCCTGCCACATGCCCTATCTTGCCGATGACAGCTATGATATCACTCTTCTCCTCGGGCCCATGTACCATCTCTATACCGAAGAGGAGCAGCATGCCGCACTCTCCGAAGCGCTGCGGGTCACAAAGCCTGGGGGCATCCTCTTCACCGCCTACTGCATGAATGACGCAAGTGTGATCGGCTTCTGCTTCTGCCGCGGCGGCATTACAAAGGAGCCCTACAAAAGCCTGATCGATCCGGTCACCTTCAAGTGCGCCTCCACGCCGGCTGAGATTTTTCAGCTCTACCGCATCGAGGATGTGGACGCGCTGATGGCAGGTTTTGACACCGAGCGCCTGCATCTGGTGGGCACCGACATGGCGACAAATTATATCGCCGACACAGTGGACAGGATGGACGAGGAAACCTTTGCCCTTTATCTGCGCTACCATTATTATATCTGCGAGCGAGCCGATATGATCGGCACAACCCACCATCTGCTCGATGTGGTGAGAAAGCGGGGCTGATCGGACTATTTCGCAATAAATTTTCATAATTCTTCAAAATTCCTCTTCCATAAGCCGTCAAAGTGTGATATACTATATCTGTTATGCATATTTCGTAACGAAAGGAACCCTTCCTATGAAATACATCGTCCTTGATATGGAGTGGAATCAGGCCCACTCATCAAGATGCGTCGATAGCCTTCCCATGCCTCTCTCCGGCGAGATCATTCAGATCGGCGCTGTCAAGATCGGCGAGGACGGGGCTGTCGAGGATACACTGCGGCTGAATATCAAGCCCTGCTATTACACCAAGCTCCACAGCGGCGTGCGAAAGCTCACCGGCATCACTGCCGAGGATCTGGCAAACGGACTGCTCTTTCCCGATGCCGCCCATGATCTGAAAAAGTGGTGCGGCGAGGAGTTTACCCTCTTCATCTGGGGCTTTGACGATATCGCTGTCCTGGGAGAAAACATGGCGATCTGGAATCTGGATTTCTCCTGGATTCCCCCCTGCTATAACCTGCAGTTCATCTACTGCGCCCAGACAGGCAGCGAAAAGCGCCAGTGGACGCTCACCTATGCGGCAGAGGTGCTGGGCATCACGCTGGATATTCCGGCTCACGATGCGCTGAATGATGCACTTTATACCGCCGCACTTCTGCAGAAGATGGATATCAAGCGGGGCATGGCAGAGTACGATCCTGCCGATCTGCTCACCCTTGACGAGCAGTTCAAGGTGGTTGATCACATCGTCCTCTCCGGCTTTGCCACCAAGCAGGAGGCACAGGCATCGCGCAAGGTTCGCACCATCCCCTGTCCGATCTGCGGCGAGCGCATGAAGTATGATGGCTTCTACCGCCAGAACAAATCCAAGCGGGTTTCGCTCCCAGCATGCTCTCTGCACGGCGATTATTTCTGCCGCATCCAGTTCCTCAAGTGCGAAAACGGCAGCTACCGTGTGCTGAGAACGCTCTACGAGGCAGACGAAAAGGCAAAGAAATACTACACCGAAAAGCGGGATGCTGCCCTCGCGGCAGAGGAAAAAGCCAAAGCTTCGGCAAAGGCTGCCGCCCGCACATCGGTGCACCGCAGACATAAAAAGGTAAAGGAATCCAAACAGGCATAAAGATAAGCCGTACACCCGAACGAATCGGATGTGCGGCTTTTGTAATTTTATTCTCGCCTTCGGGAGAGAGGGCAGGGCGCGTGTATGACGAAGAGGGAAGGCTGTCTGAAGCTCTCATCCTACAAGCTTTTTCTCCACTCCCGCGGCGGCATGCCGTAGTAATCGTGAAATTTCCTGTTGAATGCCGACAGGGTGATAAAGCCTACATTGAGCGCGATTTCCGAGATGGGATCGTCGGTGGTGCGCAGGAGAACCGCTGCCATCTTCAGCCTCACCTCAGCCAGATAGCTCATGGGCGAAGTGCGGGTGCTGCGCTTGAAGATACGACGGAAGTAGGGCACGCTGAGGAAGCATTCCTTTGCAAGCTGCTCGACGGTGATTTCATCCATATAATGCTGCGCCATATAGGAGAGGGCGGGCAGGATGGCTTCGGAGTTTTCCGATTCGGTGACAGGCTCGCTTCCTGCATTGGAGCGATGGAAGAGTACGCAGAGCGAGCGCAGCAGAAAAATTACATAATCGGCGCTGTCTTCCTGCCGTCCGTCAAGCTCACGACAGATGAGCTGCATCAGATCAGTGATATTCTTATCCGACAGGACGGGGTTTGCCATATAATCAGGAAAGGGCAGTCCCAGCGCCTCGGGATCGATGGTGAGGAAATACCATTCGCTGGGGTTGTGATTGGGGCTTTGGGCAACATGCCGCTCTCCGGTCAGCACTACCGAAACCGATCCCTTGCAGAAATGAAAGAGCCGATCCTCCAGAAAAAACACACCCTCACCGCCGATGCAGAGTCCCAGCTCCACGCCGTTGTGATAATGCATATCCCCCTTGGTTCTGTAGCGCTGGGTATAGGGGAAGAAATAGAGCGGCTCTTCCTTCAATGGAATATCGATATATCTGCCGAATAAAGCTCGTTTTTGCATAGTATTCCCTCTTTTTTCGCTTGTTTTGTGCCTTTATTTCTGCTATTATATCACCGGATGAACAAAATGTCAATTCCCACATATAACGAAACGAGGTATTTATTATGCTGGAAAATCAAAGCTGGATCAAATACGGCCCACACATTCTCTCCGAATGGCTGACCTGCAGGGCTGAAGGCAGAGATATCGACAAATACGAAAATCTCATCATGGCAATTCACTGTCTGGAGGGCGAAAAGGACGCACTCGCCATCGAGGCGGGAAAGCTGCTGCTCGCTTCTCCCATCCGCGCCGACTTCCCCTACATTGAACCCTGTGAGCTGGAGGAAATCCGCGCCCAGCGTCAGGAATGCCGTCCCGCCTTCGAAAAAAACGCCAAAACGATGAGCTCCGAAGAGCTTCGCGACAAGGTGAAGGGTGCCTGGCTGGGACGCATCTCGGGCTGTCTGCTGGGCAAGCCTGTGGAGGGCATCCGCTATGCAAATCTGAAGGATATCCTCGAGACCACCGGCAACTGGCCCATGCACCGCTACATCACCTCCGACGGCTTCACCGATGAGCTTTGTGCGCGCTCGGCATGGCCCCTCAGAAACGGTGGTCGCTGCTGGGCTGACACCATCGGCGGTGTGGAGCCGATCGACGACGACACCAACTATCCGGTGCTCTATCTGCGTATTCTGCAGAATTACGGCTGGAACTTCCGCTCTGCCGATGTGATGGAGGGGTGGATGATCTACAATCCCTATCTGCAGGTGGCAACCGCAGAGCGCATCTGCTACCGCAATGCGGCACAGGGATTGCTTCCGCCCGAGACGGCGACCCATCTCAACCCCTTCCGCGAGCTGGTGGGCGCACGCATCAGAGGCGATTTCCTCGGCTTCATCACCCCCGGCGAGCCCGAGCTTGCGGCTGAGCTGGGCTGGCGTGACGCACGGATTTCTCATGTGAAGAACGGCATCTACGGCGAAATGTATATCTGCGCCATGATCGCAGCGGCGGCGGTTACAAATGATGTGGAAGAGATCATCGAAGCCGGTCTTGCCCAGATTCCGCAGAAGAGCCGCCATTATGAGGCGATGCGTCAGGTCATTGCATGGTACAAGGAAGGTGCCGACGCAGTCGAGGTGATGGATCGGATCCGTGAGCGCTTCCCCGAGGAGAACTGGGAGAACATCTTCGACACCATCCCCAACGATATGATTGTCACCATGGCGCTTCTCTGGGGCAGCGGCGACTTCGGCAAATCGATCTGTCTGGCGGTACAGGCTGCCTACGACACCGACTGCAACGGCGCGACGGTAGGCTCCATTGTGGGCGTGCTGAATGGTGCTTCGGGCATTGACCGCTGTTGGATTGAGCCCTACAACGAGCGGCTTCGCACGGCGATTATGGATTACAGCGAGGTCACGGTGGATGAGCTGGTGGAAAAGACACTGGCGGTTATTAAGGCAAGAAAATAATATTAAATGGGGCTGTCGCATTTTGATATGCGTCAGCCCCTTGGATATTGATTTGTTCCATTTGCAACAGTCCATTATTCTTTATTTCCCGATATGCTCCAGCGTCAGCTTCACGCGGTCGGAGATCTTCACGGTGCCCACACCGAAAATGGTGGTGTGGAGCGTGTCGTTGATCGGCTTTGTCCACTCATCGGGGATATTGTCAATGCCGATGATCATACCGACGATCGAGCCGACGGTCGCGCCGTTGCAGTCGGTGTCAAATCCGGTTTCTACAGCCATGCAGATCGATTTTCCGTAATCGCCGCCGCCCCAGAGCAGTGCTGCCGCCACAATCATCGAGTTGGAGATGGCATGGCACCAACCCTGTCCGTCATACTCGTCATAGCGTTCGTGGATCATGGCGAAGCATTCGGAAGACGGCTTGTCGCTTCTGTAGCAGTCGAGCACATCGGATACATCCTTATAGAGGCGGGAGGTGCGGGGAATCCGGGCAAGACCGCTTTTAACGATCAGCTCTCTGTCGTCTGTCACGGCGGCAGCTGCAATCATGGCGCAGATAAACATTGAGCCGTAGATGCCGTTTTTGGTGTGGGAGATCGAAGCGTCTCTCCAAGCCATTTCGGCGGCACGTTCGGGGTCACCGGGATTGATGTAGCCATAGTAGTCGCATCGGATCTGTGCACCGATCCACTCGCGGTAGGGATTCTGATACATCGCCGACTGAGGAGGTACAAAGCCGCGCACAAAGTTGCAGTAGGCTATCCGCTCGGCGGTGCAGTAGGCGTTCTTCTTCTGCAGATCGAGCCAGGCGCCTGCAGCCTGATGAGGGGTGAAATCTCTGCCGTAGCGGCGGATGATCTCCTGTGCCAGTACGGTGTAGTTGGTGTCATCGTCGGCAGGCATGGCGTGGAAGCGGTCGGCTTGGGCGTGGATGGCAAAATTGAATTTATACTTGCTGAGCCGATCGGGGTCTATATCACTGCTCAGCATATAACGGTGCAGAGGATAGTTTCCGGTCTCCCTGAGGAAGGGGATCAGCTCGTTGGTGCGGACGGTTTCGAACGCCATACCCAGCAGACAGCCGCACATTCTGCCCACCCAGGCTCCGTGGATTTTGTTCTCCAGAAGAGCATCGGTCGGTCTGTTTTCGGGCAGAACAGCACTCGGATCGGACGCTCTCAGCTCCTTGATGGATGCCAGATCGGAGGGCTCGATGTAGGGATAGCCCTCTCTCGTTTTCGCGCTGCAAACAATGTCGAAGAGCACATCGCCCAGCTTCTTCTTGACCTCGCCGTTGGGCAGCTTGGCAGCGGCGGAAAATACATCCTTGTAAAGCTCGATGTCAAGCCCTTCCTCCACGGACTGCTGATATTCGGTTGCCAGATTGCCCGAATACAACTCCCATTTGTGCATGATTTCGTATCTGGGGGTGATGTTCATAATGCGGTTGGTTTCTTCCCTGACTCTGTTGTCGCTGCCAAGAATCAGCGTGTCCAGCGACAGACCGAAATGCTTGGAGATGGCGATCAGCTTGTCAAGATCGGGGGTTGATGCGCCGCTCTCCCATTTCTGAACAGCCTGCTGGGATACACCGAAGCATTCTGCAAACTGCTCCTGTGTCATCTTTTCTTCAGCCCTGAGCCTCGCCAGTGTGGTGCCTATATTCATAATGATGCCTCCTTGCATTTGATTATGATTCCATTATATCACGGCAGGGACAGTCGGACAAGCGAACAGGGGTTGTTATTTCTACTAACACCGGTTGTGAAAAAAGAAGGAAGCCGCAGATGACTTCCTTCTTCGTTATGATTATAAAAGCCGCACCAACCACGAGGAAACAGCGAGATATTGGTTGGTTTCGGGGCGATTCTCGTCCCGAAATGACGGTCGCCGACCGTCAAAATCAATATCCAATGGCAAAGCCGCAGGCTTTGCCTATTTGATTGGTTTCGGGGCGATTCTCGTCCCGAAATGACGGTCGCCGACCATCAAAATCAATATCCAATGGCACCAACCACGAGGAAACAGCGAGATATTGATTGGTTTCGGGGCGATTCTCGTCCCGAAATGACGGTCGCCGACCGTCAAAATCAATATCCAATGGCAAAGCCGCAGGCTTTGCCTATACATTCATCTGTCTTGTTTCGACCAGCTTGCCCTTGCCGCGGAGGAGCAGCGGGTATTCGCTTGTGCCCTGCTCGGATTCGAGGCGCAGAATGAACTGCTGGGTGGCGGTGTCGGGGAGCTGTACCTGGAGCTTGTGACCGCGCTTGTTGGTGTTTGCCGCAACCTCGCCGGTCTGCCAGTCCATGATGTGCTGCTTCTTGCCGTCAACAATGAGATAGGCGGAGACGGTTGCAGATACAGCCTCGGTGGAATCGTTGAGCATCCAGAGCTCGGCTGTGAAGGTGGAGCCGCCGTTATAGGCGAAAGTGTCCATGCGTGCGCTGGGCAGGGTGGGACGGAGCGCATCCTTTACCGCATAGTAGGAGGGCTTCTTCACGGCGGGATATGCCAGCAGGTTGTTGCCGGCAGCATTGATCCAGGGCTCGTTGTAGCACCAGTTGATCGCCATCGAGCAGGCGGGCTTCTGACGGCGCGCTTCCTCAAAGATGTGCTTGTAGCCGATGCACTGTGCCCAGTTGCTCACCTCGATGTAGTCTTCAAGTGTCTCCTGCTTGCCGAAGATGGAGTCGAGAATTTCACGGCAGAACCAGGATTCCTTCGCCCATGCGCCGAATGCCATATGGCTCTTCCAGCTGCCCTGAGGTCCGGGATTGTAGAGCTCGTCTTCGGGGATTGCCTTTTTGAGCTGTTCAAGGCTGGCAACCGAGGGAACGCCGAATTCGGTGTAGGCGGTACCCTGCGCCGCATTGAAGCGCTCGAAGACATAACGGTTGGTGGAGATTTCGTAGAAGTGATAGTGACCGTGCATCATGCCCATGACGGGAGAGGTGGGGATGTAGGGCTTTGCGAAGTCATATTCGTAGGTGAGCTTGTTGAGCAGACGGAGAGCGTGGGACTGATCGGTCATACGCGACCAGTTGTTGAAGAGCTCGTTTCCGCCGCACCAGATCACATGGCAGGCATGATGGCGCAGACGCCTGATGATGGCGATGCCTTCCTGCTCGAGCACCTTCAGATAGTGAGGTGTGCCGATGTAGTTGTTGCAGGCGAGGGGGAACTCCTGCCATACCATGATGCCGTACTCGTCGCAGAGGTCGAAGAATGCCTCCTTGTCGATGTTGGCGCCGCCCCAGCAGCGGAAGATATTCATGTTGGCTTCCTTAGCGGGGTGAATGAGGGCGTCATAATCGGCTCTTGTGACGCGGCCGGTGAAGATGTCGGGGGTGACCCAGTTGGAGCCCTTGGCAAAGATGGCTCTGCCGTTCAGCTCGATGGTGATGGGGGGCGTGCTGCGGGTCTTGGGGAAGTCGTCGGGCTTTGCCCATGCGCCGCCGTTCATGACCAGCTTGACTCTGCGCAGACCCACTCTGCCGCACTTGATGTCGGAGGCGGACTTGACGCACCAGCGGTAGAGGTTGGGCGCGCCCTGGCCGTTGCACCACCAGAGCTTCACATTTTCAAGACGGATTTCGCGCTCCTTGCCGTGGTAGAGCAGGCTTCCGTCGGGATCCATCAGCTCGATTTCAACCTCACCCCTGCAGGCGATATCAAAGCGGAGGACGGCACCCTTCAGGTCATCGTCGAGGGTATAGAAAACCTCCACATCGGTGATGCTGTCGGCATTTCTTGTCTCGATATAGGTCTCCTCCCAGAGTCCGGATACCAGCAGTCTGGGATGCCAGTCCCATTCATAGCCCACCGCAGGCTTGCAGCACTGGTCTGCCTGCTGTCTGTCCTCGTGAGCACCTGCACGCTTGGGATGGGGGAAAATTTTGATCTCAAGCAGATCGCCGGCTTTCAGCTCGTCGGTGATGTCGCACTCCACATGGGAGAACATACCCTCGTGATAGAGCAGCTTTTTGCCGTTCATGAAGACCTCGTATTCATATTCGATGCCGTCGGTAACGAAGTATACACGCTCGCCATCCCTGCGCTCGCAGACCACATGGGTGCGGTAGAGCCAGGTGTCATCCTCCAGCGCCTTGAATTTCGCCCAGTTTTCGCCGTAATTTACATCGCCGAAATTGTTCGCCTCGGCATAGTCAGCCTGAATATCGCCGGGAACGGTGACAGGAAAGGGCTTGTCCTCGCCGACGCGGATGCCCTCCCACTGCTGTTTGAAGATCATGATGATTCCTCCTTAGATCGATCGGATTGTGTTAAGGTCATTATATATGAAACAGAAGAAAATGTCAAGTGGGAGCTGCGATCTCACGCAGATATTGCTGCCCGTGCATGACCGCAATATCTGCAAACTTATCAGCAAGTTCCGACATATACGCATCAGATATTGTCTGATATAATTATCATGTATCTTTGTGTCCAATTATATCACATATCACAGGAGGAAATTTTCATGTTTTTCAGTAAAAAGAAAAGCGCGGCTCTTCTTTTGGCACTTTTGATGGCGGCCTCTGCCTTTACAGGATGCGCAGGCTCGGAAGATGGCAGCGGTGATGCCGCAGTCGACGGAACAACCGCAGTCACCACGGCAGCTTCTGCAGAAGAAACAGCGTTTTCCTACACTGCAAATGTTCCCGCAGGCACCAACTATAACGGCTATGAGTTCCGCATCTGCGTCTATGACCAGTCCAATGCCGTCTGGCATGATGTGGACTTCTCTGCCGAAACCGAAACCGGCGACACCATCAATGACGCTGTTTATCGCCGTATGGTGAACACCGAGGAGGCACTGGGCATTGACATCATTGCCCGTCCCGATGCCGCTACAGGAAGCAATGTCAAGCTGCTCAACGCTGTCAAGAGCGACGAGGATGCCTATGATATCGCATCCCTGGGCATTACCAACGCCTACAATGCCGCAAGAGAGCACGCCCTCATCGACCTCTTTACCACCGACATTCAGCTTGATGCACCCTGGTGGGATCAGAATGCCATCGATGAGATGAGCATTGCTCACAAGCTTTACATGCTGGAGGGCGATATCAGTATCCTTTATAAGAAGACCATCGGCTCCATTCTGTTCAATAAGGAAATGTATGCTGAGAATAATCTTCCGAACCCCTATGAAAAGGTAGAGGACAAGACCTGGACCTTCGATTTCTTTGCCGATTCGGTCAAGACGGTAGCCAATGACCTGAACGGTGACTCCAAGATGGATACTGCCGACCAGTGGGGTATTCTGATTCCGATCGATATCTATAATGCAGCGCTGATTGGCTGCGGCGTTGATTTCTGCACCAAGGATGCCGACGACATTCCTCAGCTTTCCTTCTTCAATGAGCGCACCGAAAAGGTTTTCAGCACCATTCTTGCCTTCTCCTCGGATGAAGCGCATGTTTACGGTGTCGGTACAACCGGCTCGGACGACCGTGCCCGCATGTTCTCCCAGGGACAGTGTCTCTTCACTTATGCAATCTTCTATCAGATCGAAGCGCTCCGCCAGATGGACGGCGATTTCGGTATCCTGCCCATGCCGCTCTTCGATTCCACACAGGAGTCCTACTATCACAGCGTTCATGCGGTCTGCGGCTCCTGCATCACCATTCCGGTAACCAACCGCGACCTGACCCGTACCGCCTATGTGCTTGACACCCTCGGTGCCGAGTCGAAGAACATTCTGACTCCCGCTTACATGGACACCTACCTGAAGGGTAAGGGCTCCCGCGACAACGAGTCTGAGGCGATTCTCGACCTGATTTTCTCTACCCTCGATTATGATATCGGCTTCAGCGTCGGCTTCGGCGGCATGGGCTCCTTCGCCCGCGACCTACTGAACAACAAGAAGGATACTCTCGCATCCACCTATCAGAAGATCGAATCCAAGATCATCCAGGACCGCGACGCCTTCATCGAAGCATTCCAAAAATAATCGGCGGCAGCTTGAATTTAATATGAACCGAATTCATCAGGGAGGCGTTTTGCCTCCCTGATTGCTTTATCAAGAGAGGATAGCGATGGCTGTCCTCTTTTTCTCTTCCCCAACAAAATTTTCTTCCTCCTCTTGACATTCCTACCATTCCTATAGTATAATAGGGAAAAGGAGTTGATTCCATGATTTCAACAAAAGGACGCTACGCTCTGCGCGTCATGATCGATCTCGCCATTCACAGCTGCGACGGCTATGTAACCCTGCGCGAAATCGCAGAGAGGCAGGAAATTTCCATGAAATATCTCGAGCAGATCATCTCGCTCATGAATAAAGCAGGCTTTCTGCACAGTCTCCGCGGCAATGCGGGGGGCTACAGACTTTCGCGCGCTCCCGAAGAATACACCGCCGGCGACATTCTCCGCGCCTCCGAGGGAAGCATTGCGCCCATTGAGTGTCTGCGTGAGGGCAATCCCGGCTGCGGACGGAGCATTGTCTGCCCCACACGCAAATTCTGGCAGGGGTACTTCGATGTGATCAACGGCTATGTGGACTCGCGCACCCTTGCCGATCTTGTGGACGAGGCGATTGCCGCACAGAAACAGGCGGAAGAGGGGCAGGCTTTGTGATTTCTGTGTGATTTTTTAGGCGGCGGCGTTGACAATGCTCTGCCGCTGTGGTAAAATTTTTATATCATTGAATTTCCGGAGATCGATATGGCTCATACCACACCCATCAAAAAATCAAGACCCACCCTGCGCTATGTCCTCGTGATGCTGCTGCTCTGCCTGCTGCCTACCCTGCTGAGAAGCGGTATTTTGCAGCCCATCACCGTTTACATCGAGGGCGATGTGCTTTTGGAGAGCGAATATGCTGCCCTCAGCGGCGTGTCGGATTTTATCTCCTGCGTGGCGCTCTTCACAGCCCTCGGCTGTCTGATCACGGCGGTCTTTGAAAGAAAAAAGAAGTGCATCACCGCGACGCTGATCATCTTCGCGCTCTGCGAGGTTACCGCCGCTCTGCTTGCCGCCTTCTGGCAGTATCAGCTGCAGACCAATCCCACCCTGACCGCAGGCTATTTTACCGCCTATGCCTTCTCGGGCATATTCGTGGATGCGGCAATTACGGTCGGTGTCATTCTGCTGACAAGGCTGCTGCGCGATCACGCTGAGAAAAAGGGCAGCCTCGATATCGCTTCCCGCGGCGCTGTATTCCGTCGGGACAATCCAGCCAATCTTGCCGGTATTGCGGCGACACTGCTGGTTTTTGTGACCACGGTGATCCGCGAGCTGACCGTGACACTTCCTCTGCTTCTCGAGTACGGCGCACCTATCAACCGCACCGAGCTGATCTATCTGCTGGAGCCATACATGATGGCGGTGATCTATCTGCTCGCCGGCTATGCGATTACGGCGTTGGTGCTGATGGTGCTGGTGAAGGATGAAACAAAATAGGATAAAGGGACTGTCGCATTTGCATGCGACAGCCCCTTTTTTGTATGTAACGATTTTTTGGATAATCTGTATATAATGCGAAAACAAACTACGGTTGACATTTTGTAACAATTTGATATAATAGAACCAAGAAGCTTCTTGTATACAAAAATAAATCTGTAATTTAACAGGAGGAATCGATTTTTATGAAAAAAGTTCTTTTGTTCATGTCTGCCCTGCTGATGCTGCTGACTCTTTCACTGCCTGTTTTTGCCGGTGAGGAGGGCGCGCTGATCGGCGAGGTTCCCATGATTGATAAAGGTATTGTTGTGATCGATGGCGAGATGGATGATATTTATAGTCAGGCATTGACTGTCAATATTAACGTGCCTCATCCGCAGTTCGGCGGCACCGACACCTCGGGTGTAGCCTATATGCTCTGGACAGAGGGCGCATGGTATGTATATATCGAGGTCAAGGATGCAGAGGTTCTCGAAGCAACCGAAAACCAGATGACCGCTCCCTGGTTCACCGACTCTGTTGAGATGATGTTTGACTTTGGTAACATGCACACCGATCTGGTCAAGCAGTACCGCGTGGATTATACCGGCTTTCCCTGCTATTATGAAGAGGGCGGCGCAGTCGAAGCCTACGGTGTTGACGCGGCAAGCAAGTATTATGATGAATATGCTGCCCGCAAAAATTCGGATGGCTACAGCATCGAGATGATGATCGATCTGGACAAGTTTGCCCTGACTGAAGGTGATTCCATCGGCCTGCAGCTTCAGATCAATGATATCGGTAACGACGATATTACCACCTATGCAGGTGTGTACTATATGGAATCCTCGCTTCAGCCCACATCCTGGGATGTCGAAAAATACGATTATGTAACTCTCGGTGCCAAGTTGGTTGTTGAAACCGAAGCACCCGCGACACAGGCACCCGCAGCCGATATTCCCGCCGCAGCAGAACCGACTGCACCTGTCACTCCTGCGGCTCCCGCTACTGCTGATATGAGCATTCTTACCGCGGTGGCAATTCTTGCGCTTTCTGCAGGGGCTGTGATCGCAAGCAAAAAAAAAAAATAAGCTCGAGTGTACTTTTTCATTTACCCTCTTTGAAAGGGACTGTCGCATGCAAATGCGACAGTCCCTTTTTTGTTTATTCGCTCTCTTCCCTCTTCCTCATCGTCCTGATTCCGCTCAGTACCAGCAGTCCGCCGAAAATCCGCCGCAGAAGAGGGGCCGAGAGATGCATTGCGATTATGCTCCCCGCCATCGTGCCGATCAGAGCGGGAAGTGCCAGCTTGCATGTGACGCGCAGATCAAGGCTGCGGTTTCGCAGGTGAATAACCATGGAGGATGCCGCTGCCGCGATGAAGAAAAGCAGATTGAGCGACTGGGACATGTGCTGCTCAAGCCCCCGCACCAGGGTGAGCCAGATGACAAGCAGTCCGCCGCCGCCCACTCCCATGCCGCAGAGCGATGCCGCTGTAATCGATGCGATGATATCAAAAATCAGCTCCATAGGATCACCTCACGCGCGAATGAGCATCACCGCGCCCGCATATATTGTGAGGAGCGCGAAGAGCTTCGCAAGCCATTTTGTTTTGATTTTATCGAGCAGAAATCCTCCTAGCAGACCTCCTGCCGCCGCCGGGATCACATAGCGCAGGATGAGGGGCAGTTCGGGCAGCTCCTTTGCCCAGAAGAAGACCGAGACAAGAGAGGTCGGGAGCATGACGGTCAGGGCACAGGCAAAGCGATCCTTTGGGGGGAGCTTTGGGTAGAGATATCCCAGCATGAGCACCACGAGAATGCCGCCGCCGGTGCCGAGCAGACCATTTACAAGCCCTGCGGCAAGACCGGTGAGCATCAAAAGCAGGGTGAATTTGTCGAATCGGAAGAACATTTTATTATCTTTATATAAATCCTTCTTAAATTTACATCCTAAGGCTTGTAATTTCGCGCCGTTTCTGGTATTATATAATCAGTTATGCCTTAGTGACTGAGAGGAGCAAAACCGTGTCGATAGTATTGGCGATTTTTTACGGAATCATACAGGGCGTCACCGAATTTCTGCCGGTGTCAAGCTCGGGACATCTGAACATTGCACAGAATCTCTTCGGGATGGAGAATCCCGAGGCTTTCGGAATGACCTTTGATATTCTTCTCCATCTGGCGACGCTGATTGCGGTATTTATTGTATATTGGCGGGATATTTTTCCGCTGATTCCCGCATTCTTCCGCATGGTTGGAAAGCTTTTCAGGGGGAATTTCAAGCCGGATGCATACACTGCCGACGAGCGGATGTGCATGATGGTGATTATTGCGACACTGCCCCTTGCTGCTGCGATCTTTTTACAGGACAGAGTGGAGTTTATCGCGTCAAACACCAAGATCATCGGTGCGATTCTGCTGTTCAATGCGGTGGTGCTCTTCATTTCGGATAAGCTTGCCAGGGGCAATGACACAGCGGCTACGGCAAAGCCGAGATCTGCGCTGGCGGTGGGGCTTTGTCAGCTCTGTGCCATCGTCCCCGGGCTTTCGAGGTCGGGGTCGACGATTACAGGCGGTCTGCTCTGCGGATTTTCGAGGGAGTTTGCGGTGAAGTTTTCCTTTATTCTCTCGATTCCGGCGATACTGGGTGCGAACATCATGCAGGTGCCCGATATGATCGCATCGCCGATTGCGGCGGCAGACATTCCGGCGTATTTGCTTGGAATGCTGGCAGCGGCTCTGTCGGGTGTGCTGGCGATGAAGCTGCTGATTTTGATTTCGAAGAAGAGTAATTTCAGATTTTTCTCTTACTACTGTGTGGCAGTAGGGTTGATTGCGATTATTTTTGGTTAATTTGAAGATATACTGTTGAGTGTTCAGACAGTTATAAGCGTTTGATAGCGGCAACTTCGTTGCCGTGCGAGAGGGAAAGAAACCGATCTCCAAAGTGAGCCTGTGGCTCACTTCTGAAAAAACCAACGGTTTTTCCAATACCAAGCTGACATGCATTGTTTGGCATTGCCGAAGTTTCCTTTCCCCCTCGCGCTCTCCCTATCTTCCCTGGCTTGGCGTTTGAAACGCATTGCGTCGAAACGGAGTGGGGAAAATGACAGAAAGGAAGTTTATTATGCCGGATACAAAGAAAAAATCTACCGCCGCGAAGACTACATCCGGCGCGAAGAAGAAAACTGCCGCGAAAGCTGCAGATGCAAAATCTGCGGCTGCGAAGAAGACGGCGGCAAAGGCTAAGGCGGAAGCTGCGGCTAAGAGTGCACCTGTGCGCGAGGTAAATCCCGATTCGATTGCCAATCAGATTATTCCCTATCTGCTGGTGATTGCGGCGCTCTTTATTGCGGTCTGCTTTCTGATGACCGGGGCGACCGGCGTGATCGGAGGCTTCCTGCGCTCGACGCTCTACGGACTGTTTGCAGGGGGAGCCTGTGCTGTGCCGCTCTTCATTCTGGTAGCGGCATTTTTCTGGAAAAAGGACACGATCGAGGGCATCCGACGCTGGAAGCTGCTCTTTGCCTTCATCTGTCTGGTGCTGATTTCGGTGCTGCTGCATGTCTTTACCGGCGGCGGTGATTCGCTTGTGGCAAAGGCGCTCTGGGAGAACGGACAGCACTTCCTCGGCGGCGGCGTAATCGGCGGCGTGATCGGCGGACTTCTGCTTCGCGGCTTCGGCAAGGCGGGCACGCTGATTATCGGCATCACGGCGCTGGTGGTATTCATGCTCTTCCTCTTCGGACTGACGCCGCATACCCTGCGCATCTACATCCAATACTATTTCCATAAAAAGCGCGAGGAGAATGCCGCACGCCGCGAAGCCGAGGCATCCTCACCCAAACAGAAGCCGAAGGTATTCCGCGAGCCGCCTGTCATCCCGCAGGAGGAGAACACTTCACAAACGCACGGCAAATTCAACACCAATGTGGCGCTGGAGAACGAAAAGCCGCCCATTGACGACAATCCCTACAACATCGACGACACCCCCTCTCAGCTTGCCCCCGAGTCAGCTCCCACAGAAGAGGAGGAAGCTTCTCAGAGCGGTCGGGAGGATACCATCGTGGACGAGGGGGTCTTTGACGAGGTCATCCGCAGCATGAACGACTCGCTGGGCGTGGAAGAGTCGAAGGAGAGCGAGCCGGTAGAGCTTCCCGAGGATCTTGAGATTTTAAAGCCCGAGCGCAATCTGCGCACCCCCGACGGAAGAATCGATCTGGCGGGCATCTTCACCGATCCCGAGGAAAATAACGGGGCGGCTGTCCTCACCGATGAGGGGGACACCGAGCCCTCCGAAGCCACTGCCGAGCTGGAGCTGACGGTTGAACGGCGCAGAATCATCCAGACCCCTGCGACCTCTGCCGCTCCCCTCTCGGACAATACTCCCGAGGAGAATGAGGCACCGACGCCCAAGCCCTATCAGCTTCCGCCCATGACGCTGCTCAAGCTGGAGAGACCGCCCTCCAACACCGATATCAGCGAGGAGCTGCACGCAAACGCCACCAAGCTGGTGGAAACCCTGCGAAGCTTCAAGGTGCGTACCCGCATCGTGAATATCTCCCGCGGTCCCACCATCACACGCTATGAGCTTGCCCCTGAGGAGGGTGTCAAGGTGCGCTCGATTGTCAATCTTGTGGACGATATCGCCCTGAATCTTGCTACCTCGGGCGTTCGTATTGAGGCTCCCATCCCGGGCAAAGCCGCTGTCGGCATTGAGGTGCCCAACAAGGTGGTGGCTACCGTCTGGCTGCGTGAGCTCTTCGAAAATCCCCGCTTTGCGCAGAATCAGAGCAAGGTCTGCGTGTCGCTGGGCATGGACGTTGCCGGAGAGCCTATCTTCATGGACATTGCGAAGATGCCTCACGTTCTCATTGCAGGTGCCACCGGTATGGGTAAGTCGGTCTGCATTAACTGCATTCTCATGAGCCTGCTCTTCAAGGCGACTCCCGACGAGGTTAAGCTTATCCTCATCGACCCGAAGAAGGTCGAGCTGAATATATACAACGGTCTGCCTCACCTGCTTGTCCCTGTGGTCAGTGAGCCGAAGAAGGCGGCAGGTGCACTTCATTGGGCGGTGACCGAGATGGAGCGCCGCTATGAGCTGATCGAGGGAGAAGGCGTGCGCGATCTCAAGAGCTACAATGCCGCCATCGCAGACGATCCCGACAAGGAGCAGCTTCCCCAGATCGTCATTGTCATCGACGAGTTTGCCGACCTGATGATGACCGCGCCCGATGACGTAGAGGATTCGGTCTGCCGCATCGCACAGAAGGCGAGAGCTGCCGGGATGCATCTCATCATCGGTACTCAGCGTCCTCAGGTCAGCGTTATCACAGGTCTGATCAAGGCGAACATCCCCTCGCGTATCGCCTTTACCGTCTCCTCGCAGATCGACTCCAATACCATCCTCGGCATGGGCGGTGCCGAGCGTCTTATCGGACGGGGCGATATGCTCTTTGCTCCGGTGGGCATGGCGAAGCCGCTCCGTGTACAGGGCGCATTTGTCACCGAGCAGGAGGTGGAGGCGGTCTGCGACTTCATCAAGCGCCAGACCGGCGAGGGTGAATACGATACCGACGTCATGGCAGGCATCGAGCGCGAAGCCGCCCGCTGTGACAAGCCCAAGAAGGGTGGAGGCAGCTTCGATGATGCAGCCGATGACGACAGTGACTTCGAGGGCGACTCCATGCTTAAGCCCGCTATCGAGCTTGCGGTGGAATCGGGCAAAATCTCCACCTCACTCATTCAGCGCCGTCTGCAGTTAGGCTACGGCCGCGCCGCCAAGCTCATCGACCGCATGGAAGAAATGGGCATCGTCAGCGCTCCCGAAGGTCAGAAACCCCGCAAGGTGCTCATCTCCAAGCAGGAATACATGGAGATGGTGTTGAGGAATGACGATATCTAAATGCACCTGCATCTCCACGGAGATGGTGTTGAGGAATGACGATATCTAAATGCACCTGCATCTCCACGGAGATGGTGTTGAGGAATGACGATATCTAAATGCACCTGCATCTCCACGGAGATGGTGTTAAGGAATGACGATATCTAAATGCACCTGCATCTCCACGGAGATGGTGTTGAGGAATGACGATATCTAAATGCACCTGCATCTCCACGGAGATGGTGTTGAGAAACGACGATATTTAAGTGCACCTGCATCTCCATGGAGATGGTGTTACGGAATACTGCTTTGGACTAATACCACTTTCTCTCCCCCTTAGCCTTGACGCCAGCCAAGGAGGTTGGGGGAGCGTGAGGGGGAGGAAACTTCGGCATAGCCAAGCTCCGCTTGGCATTGGAAAAAGCCTCCGGCTTTTTCAGAAGCGAACCTCTGGTTCGCTTTAGAGATTGGTTCCTATCCCCCTCGCACGGCAACGAAGTTGCCGATTACTAACGATTATCGAAAATAAACACTCTATAGGTACACGAACATGTCATATCTTATCGCAATCGACGGTCTGGATGGCTCAGGCAAAGGCACACAAAGCGAGCTTCTTCAGGCTGCTCTCGCCCGCGCAGGCCACCCTGCATCGCTGATCTCCTTTCCCCGCTACGACAGCGAAAGCTCCTCCCTCGTCCGCCTCTACCTTGGCGGCGGCATCGGAAGCTCTCCCGACGATACCAACGCTTTTGCCGCATCGGCATTCTATGCCTGCGACCGCTATATCTCCTACAAAACCGAGTGGGGAAACAAGCTTGCCTCAGGCGAAATTGTCATCTGCAACCGCTATACCTCGGCAAATGCAGTTCATCAGCTTGCAAAGCTTCCGCGCTGTGAGTGGGATGGCTTTCTCGCCTGGCTCTATGATCTGGAGTTTGCGCGCTTCGGCATCCCCACCCCCGATCTGACCATCTATCTGGAGCAGACCCCCGAAATTTCGGCGAAGCTGGTGGAAAAGCGATCTTCTGCCACAGGGCAGGTGAAGGATATTCACGAGCTCGACCGTGATTTCATGCGGCGGAGCTATGACGCGGCGATGTATGCCTCGGACAAGCTGGGATGGTCGCGAATCAGATGTTATGAGGGCGATGAGCCGCTCTCAATCGAGGCGGTGGAAGAGATGATTCACCGCGTGGTGGAAGAAAAGCTGAAGATTAAGCTGTAAAATCATAAGCCGTATTTTTGCGGCGGTATCCACGCCGGTTTAACCCGGCTCGGTGAATAACGAAAAGGAGAATTACCATGGTACATGTATATCTTGCAGACGGATTTGAACCGATTGAAGGGCTTTGCCCGGTTGATCTGATGCGGCGCGCGGGAATTGAGGTTGTGACAGTCTCGATTAACGAAACAACCGCCGTGAAGGCTGCCCACGGAATGACGGTGATCGCCGATACAACGGCGGCGGAGCTTGGCAATGACATCCCCGAGCTTGTGATGCTGCCGGGCGGAATGCCGGGTACGCTGAATCTGGGCGCATGTAAAGCGGTGACCGATGCGGTCATGGCGGCGTGGGAGGCAGGCTCTTTTGTAGCTGCCATCTGTGCGGCTCCCTCTGTGCTGGGCGCGCTTGGTCTGACAGCGGGCAGAGAGGCTGTCTGCTATCCCGGCTTTGAGGACAAGCTGACCGGTGCGCGGCTCTCGGAAGCGCATGTGGTGCGCGACGGAAAGCTGATCACTGCCATCGCCATGGGTGCATCGGTGGAATTTGGTCTTGCACTGATTGAAGCACTGCGCGGAAAAAGCTGCGCTGACAAAATAAAGGAATCGGTTTTTGCATAAGCTATGTACGAAATCAGAACACAAAAAAACGAAATCCGCGCCCGATATAAGGACAAGCGAGCCTCGCTTGCTCCCGAGCAGAAGAGAGCGCGGGATGCCAAGGTGTGCAGTCTCTTTCTGCAGCTTGCCACCTTCCGCTTCGCCGACACGCTGCTGCTTTACGCACCGAAGAGCGGGGAGATCGACATCAATCCTGTCATTGACCGTGCATTGGAGCTGGGAAAGCGTGTGGCGCTCCCACGCTGTGATGCCGAGCGGGCGAAGATGACCTATCATTTCATCACCTCGCGCTCTCAGCTGAAGCCGGGCGCCTTCGGCATTCTCGAGCCGGACGCTTCGCTGCCGGTCTATGATCCGCTCACCGATGAGGGAAATGCAGTATGTGTGGTTCCTGCGCTGGTTTTTGATAAAAACGGCTTCAGACTGGGCTACGGAAAGGGCTATTACGACCGCTATCTGCCTGCCTTCAAGGGCACAAAGGTGGGCGTGATCTATCAGGATTTCATCCTGAACCGCGTGCCGAGAGGTCGCTATGATCTGGCGGTGGACGTAATGGTCACCGACAAGGGAGTGAGGGCGCTCAGTGTCAACTAAAACCACAACTCCCAAAAAAGAACAGCCTCGCATGACGCCTGCGCTGACCGCTCCCATTCTGGTGCTGGTGGTCTACATCCTCATCGCCGCGTCGGGAGGGCTCGATCTGCTCTCGCTGGGCAGTGAGGAGAGCGTCTATCTGTCGACCATTGCGGTGAGACTGCTGGTCTTCATCGTTCCGGGCATCTTTTATGTGAAGCTGAAGGAGAGCGGCTACACCCTGCGTCTCGGCTTCTCTCCCATCGGCATCGGAAAGATCGGCTTCTGTCTGACCGTACTCGGCGCGCTGATTTCCTTTTCCCTGCTCATCCGCATGTTCACCGGACATATGGAGGCTTCGCTGCCTGTCATCATGCCGGGACTGGAGGAGGCTGCCGCTTCGGTGGGAGACGCGAATTTTCTCTACATCCTAGTCTCCTTCGCCATCGTACCTGCGGTCTGCGAGGAATTCATCTTCCGCGCCATCCTGCTCACCGAATACAGCGAGTACGGCTGTCCCACGGCGGTGATCACCTCGGCGGCACTCTACGGAATGCTTGCCTTCTCGCCTGCCGATTTTCCCCTGCTCTTTGTCATGGGAATCCTGCTGGGCATGGCGTTTTACACCACCCGCAGCGTCACCGCGCCCCTGCTCATCCATTTCGGCTACAGCGCCTGGGTGCTCTTCCTCGACGAGAAGGTCATGAGCCTGCTCAATCAGCCGACAAACGCGATCTTTCTGCGCTTCTTTGTCTGCCTGATTTTTCTCGGCTTTATGATCACACTGCTGGGCACCTCGGAAAGTATTTACTATATTTACGGAACACAATCGCTGGCAACACCGTCTTATTATAAGGAAAACAGGAAAAAATTCACAGGACTCTTCAGCGTGATCACCTCGCCCGCCTTTCTGGTGTGCGTACTGATCTTCTTCATCATTTCGATGATAGGCATATAATATAATGCCCGCATATAATGCCCGCATATGATGCCGCTGATTTTTATACCAATAAACGATATCCATCGTTATCCCATTTGAAAGAAAGGGAATTGTTATGAACACAACCCCGAACGGGCAAATTCCGGGCAGCGAGCAGCCGAAAAAGCGCCGCGCCGCCCGCCGAATTCCATCCGAGCAGGCAGGTACCGCCCCGCAGATGCAGGAACGCCCCTCGCAAGCTCCCGTAATACAGCCGCAGTCAAGACCGATGCAGGCTCCCGCGGCGCAGGCTCAGTCAAGACCAACGCAAACTCCCGCGGCGCAGGCTCAGTCAAGACCGACAGAGAATCCTGCAAACATGCAGACTCGCGTGATACCGACCCGGGGACAGCAGAATCAAGCGCGCCCCGCACAGACTCAGCCGCAGCACCCTGCACAATCCCGTCCCGCGCAGAATCAGGGCACACCGCGTCCGGTACAGCCCCAGTCTGCAGCCGGACAGAGACAGGCTTCGACACAGGGGCAGACTCCGGTTCCGACCGAAAGACGGCAGGCTCCGGTTCCAACCAACGGAAGGGAACAAAAACCCGCTCCCCGAGGCATTGAATATGTAAATGTCAAGCGCCCCGGCAATGCATCATCTGCCGATGCCGCAGCAAAAACCGAAAAGCCTGCGGAAACCGCACCTAAATCCACATCAGCCAAGCCAAAGAAGAAAAAGGTCAAGGTTCGTTATGTGGGCGGCTCTGCGCTGGGCAGTCTGCTCAAGGCGATTGTCTACATCATGTCGGTGCTGGTGATCTCGGGCTTCCTCAGCTACTATATCATTGTGATTGCCAACGATGTCTTCGCCTTTGTGAAGCCTACCGAGGAAATCGCCGTGCAGATTGAGAACAATGCCACCATCGACGACATCGCCGAGGAGCTCTATGCAGAGGGCGTCATCGAATACCCCAAGATCTTCTCGCTCTACACCCGCATCAGACGCGATCTGGAGGAGGTCGAATTCGTGGCAGGCGAGCACATGGTGAGCACCTCCATGAACTACGACTATCTCTACAAGACCTTCCTTCCCAAGAGTGTTCGTGCAATCGAGCGTATCACCATCCCCGAGGGCTACACGGTGGACGAGATCATCGATCTCTTTGTCTCCTACGGCATGGGCACACGGGCAGGCTTTGCCGATGCGATTCAGAATGCCGATTTCTCGGATTACTGGTTCATCGCCGAGCTTGACGGCAGCATGGATCCCGACCGCCGCTACCGTCTGGAGGGTTATCTCTTCCCCGACACCTATGAATTCTACACCGACTGGACAGAGACGCAGATTCTGCGCAAGCTGCTCGACAACTTTGCGACCAAGTTTGACATCGCCTACAAGGAGCGCTGTGACGAGCTGGGTCTGAGCGTGGACGAGGTGATCATTCTCGCCTCGATGATTCAGATGGAGGCGAAGTACGCAGAGGAATACGGCGCGATCTCGTCGGTATTCCACAACCGTCTGAAGTCATCTGCCTTTATGAAGAGACTTGACAGTGACGCGACCATTCAGTACGCGCTGGGCACCGACCGCAAGAGTGAGCTGACCCACGAGGATACCGAGCTGGATTCGCCCTACAACACCTACACCAACCCGGGACTTCCTCCCGGCCCCATCTCCAACCCCTCGCTCAATGCGATCAGCTATGCGCTCTATCCCGACAAGACCGAATATTATTATTTTGTGGCAAAACCAAACGGTTACAGCCTTTTTGCCACCACAGAACCTGAGCACCTGGAGAATATCCGCATTGCCCGCGGTCAGTAAGCAGAAAAAAGTAGCAATCGACGCCCTTCTGCATATTCTATTATCAGAGCGACACGCCGTCAGGTTCGGCGCGCTTCGCCCAATAAAAAAGGAGGAGCAAAATTATGTGCTGCTTTAACAATATCTTTGAAAACTGCAATTTCTGGGTAATTCTGATTGCTCTGCTCATCATCATTTCCATGTGCGGCAGCGGCGATGGCGTCTGTGGCAGAGATCATGGCTACGACTGTGGCTGCAACTGAGTCGGCGGGCTTGTATTGGATTTCATTCATTTCAACTGCTTCATCAAAGGAGGATAGCGAAAGCTGTCCTCTTTTTTTGTTGACGAAATCTCCATTATCTGCTATAATATAACCAACAATATCTATTCTGTTCAGATCGAAAGGATTACAATCATGAGCGAAATCAAAGATATCAACCTTGCCAAATCCGGTATGGATAAAATCAACTGGGTGCGCAGCTACATGCCCGTGCTTAACATCATCAACGAGGAATTTTCCCGCACCAAGCCGTTTGCGGGCAAGAAGATCTCCATGTCAATTCATCTGGAGGCGAAGACCGCTTATCTTGCCATGACGCTGGCTGCCGGCGGCGCTGAGGTTTGGGTGACCGGCTGCAATCCGCTCTCTACCCAGGACGATGTGGCGGCAGCTCTGGCATCTCAGGGCTTTGAGGTGAACGCATACCGCGGCGTAGATGCTGAGACCTATGAGAAGCATCTGAAGAAGACGCTCTCGCTCTGCCCCGACGTGATGATTGATGACGGCGGCGATCTGACTCACCTGCTGCATGGCGAGTGCCGCGAATACGGAAAGAATCTCATCGGCGGCGCTGAGGAGACCACCACAGGCATTCACCGTCTCTTTGCCCGTCAGGCACAGGGTAAGCTGGACTATACCATGGTCGATGTAAATGATGCCGACTGCAAGCATCTCTTTGACAACCGCTACGGCACCGGTCAGTCGACGCTGGACGGCATCATGAACAGCACCAATCTGATTATTGCAGGCAAGACGGTCGTTGTTGCCGGCTACGGCTGGTGCGGCAAGGGCATTGCAATGCGTGCCAAGGGCATGGGTGCGGTTGTAATTGTGACCGAGATCGATCCCGTCAAGGCGATTGAGGCTGTCATGGACGGCTTCCGCGTGATGCCCATGGAGGAGGCTGCGCCGCTGGGTGATCTCTTCATCACGGTGACCGGCTGCTGCGATGTCATTCGCCGCGAGCATCTTGAGAAGATGAAGGACGGCGTGCTTCTTGCAAATTCGGGTCATTTTGACGTGGAGATAGACAAGGTAGCACTTGCTGACATGGCAGAAGAGATATGGGAGCGCAAGCCCAACATTACCGGCTACAGACTGCCCGACGGACGGATTCTCAATCTGCTTGCAGAGGGACGTCTTGTGAATCTGGCGGCAGGAAACGGACATCCGGCGGAGATTATGGATATGAGCTTTGCTATTCAGGCGAAGAGCCTGGAGTATCTTGTCAAGACTGCGGGAACGCTGGAGAAGAAGGTTTATCAGGTTCCGCGCGAGATTGATGCCGAGGTTGCGGCGCTGAAGCTGCGCTCTCTTGGTGCCGGTGTGGATGTGCTCTCCGAGAAGCAGGCGGCGTATCTGCAGAGTGCTGAGGGGTAAGGTTTAGGGCAAGTGAGTCGAAGCTTAGCTAAACTTCAATCTGCAGGGTTCCTACTTTCTTTCGTGTGAGCGAAAGCAAAGTAAGAAATCGGTACATTCACATCCGCTGAACCTCATTCGAAGTGATAATCTTCCCAAAAAATCCTCCAAAGGAGCATACATATGCGAATTCTCATCATCCGCCACGGCGATCCCGATTACTCCATTGACTCGCTCACCGAGAAAGGCTGGCGCGAAGCCGAACTCCTCTCCGAACGTCTCGTGAAGGAGGGCATCACCGATATTTTCGTCTCTCCCCTCGGAAGAGCGCGCGATACCGCCCGTCCTACCCTTGAAAAGCTGGGATTGTCAGCCACTGTCCTCGATTGGCTGCGCGAATTTCCCGCGGGCGGCAAACCCGATTCCTTCTACCGCGAAGCAGGTCTGCCCGATGATCTGCCCCGCCACGGCTGTCTCTGGGATGTCTATCCCCAATACTGGCGCAGACAGGAGTCGCTCTTCTCCGAGAAAGGCTGGCGAGAACATCCGCTCTATGCACCGGCAGTTCCTGTCTATGATGCCATCGCCGCTAATTTGGACTCACTCATCGATTCTTTCGGCTATCATAAAAACGGAACCCTTTACGACATTGATCCCTCCGCCGACGAGGATCGCTGCCTTGCCTTCTTCTGCCATATGGGATTGGGACTTACCCTTATTTCCATACTCTCGCGCATTCCGGTGACGGTGACTTGGGAGACCTTCTTCCTGCCCACCACCTCGGTTACCTCCGTCTGCATGGAGAAATTCGCACCGGTGAAGGGACAGGCACAGGCAAGGTTTGTCCAGATTGGCGATACCTCCCACCTCTATGCAGGGGGAGAACCGGTTTCAAACTCGGGCTTTCATTGCAGAATCGCCGCGGGATTGTTTGAAAAATAATGCGATGCAGCTGCATAAATATACATATTCCGCCGCGCGGTATTGCGAAATGACGCAAATTGTTCCGAAAATACAGCAAAATTTGTCTACATCCCATATTGTATTTTGATCGGATATCATGTATAATAATTCATAATATCCATTCTTATGAAAGGAGCTCATCATGAGCGAAAAGAACCCCATTCTCGAATATTCGCCCCAGTCCAATCTCCTTGAGCTGGCGGCTTATCATTACAGCCTGCAGGAGCGTGAGGATCCCAACCTCTACCGCAATCTTTTCGATTACGATACCATTCCGAAGATTGCCTTCAACCACCGAAATGTGCCCATGAATATGCCGGCTGAGATCTGGATGACCGATACCACCTTCCGTGACGGTCAGCAGTCCACCTCCCCCTTTACGGTGGATCAGATTGTGCATATTTATAAGCTCCTCTCCAAGCTGGGCGGCCCCAAGGGTCTGGTGCGTCAGAGCGAGTTCTTCCTCTACACCGAAAAGGACAGACAGGCGGTGGAAAAGTGTCTGGAGCTGGGCTATCAGTTCCCCGAAATCACCACCTGGATCCGTGCAAGCCAGAAGGACTTTGAGCTGGTCAAATCCTACGGAATCAAGGAGACCGGTATTCTCGTTTCCTGCTCCGACTACCATATCTATAAAAAGATGGGTCTCACCCGCCGTCAGGCGATGGACAAATATCTCGACATCGTCCGCCAGGTGCTTGATCTGGGCATCCGTCCCCGCTGCCACTTCGAGGATATCACCCGCGCCGATTTCTACGGCTTTGTTGTTCCCTTTGCAGAGGCACTTCGCCATCTGGGCGAGGAATACGGCATTCCGGTCAAGATTCGTGCCTGCGACACCATGGGCTACGGCGTCAACTACCCCGGCACCGCGCTCCCCAGAAGCGTACAGGGCATCATCTACGGTCTCATGCATTACTCGGGCATCGATTCGTCCATGATCGAGTGGCACGGACACAATGACTTCTATAAGGTGGTCACCAATGCCGCTACCGCATGGCTCTACGGTGCATCCGGCGTCAACTGCTCGCTGCTCGGTATCGGTGAGCGTACCGGAAACTGCCCCCTCGAGGCAATGGTCATCGAATATGCATCGCTGCGCGGCACCACCGACGGCATGAATCTGCCTGTCATCACCGAGATCGCCGAATATTTCGAGTCGGAGATTGGCTACGAGATTCCTCCCCGCACGCCCTTTGTGGGACGTCACTTCAATGTCACCCGTGCGGGCATCCATGCCGACGGTCTGCTCAAGAACGAGGAGATCTACAACATCTTCAATACCACCAAGCTGCTGGGACGCCCGGCTACGGTTGCTGTCGATTCTCATTCGGGCGCGGCAGGCATCACCCACTGGATCAATTCCTTCTTCCGTCTCCATGGCGAGGACGAGGTTGTGGACAAGCGCAGCCCGCTGGTCACCCGCATGAAGGAGGTTGTGGACGAGGAATATGCAAGAGGCAGAAACACTGTCATGGGCGACGAGGAGCTTGAAAACATCCTCCGCAATGTGGATTACAACGAGTACGAGCGTCTCTCCCACATCCATCTGCACAAACCCACTTCGAAGAAATAAACACCATACCAACAAAAGCGGGACTCACACTCCCGCTTTTTCTGATCATCATGAATCTGAAAACACAACTGAAATCGGCGCTTGTCGCCACCATCCCCGTGATGACCGGCTATCTTGTGCTGGGCTTTGGCTTTGGCGTGATTCTCGCCACCAAGGGCTACGGCATCCTCTGGGCGCTGGGAATGAGCCTCTTCATCTACGCCGGCTCCATGCAGTTCGTCGCCATCGATCTCATCACCGGCGGCGCGGGAATCATCACCACGGCACTGACCACCCTGATGGTCAATGCGCGTCATCTCTTCTACGGCATTTCCATGGTCGAAAAATATAAAAGCGCCGGCGCGAAGAAGCCTTACCTCATCTTCGCTCTCACCGACGAAACCTATTCGCTCCTCTGCGCCGAGCAGGTGACCGAGGAAAATCGCAGAGTCTTCCATACCCGCTCCTTCCTCATCTCGCTTTTTGATCAGATCTGGTGGGTTACGGGCAGCGTCATCGGCTCG
The DNA here is from genome assembly GCA_017399105.1 of Clostridia bacterium. Classification (GTDB taxonomy): domain Bacteria; phylum Bacillota; class Clostridia; order Oscillospirales; family CAG-272; genus RGIG1743. Next base: position 40,173 of record JAFQEJ010000009.1, on the reverse strand, counting down.
ATGGCGGGGGCGCATCTTCCTTTTTCCACCGAGGGCATCGATTTCGCTCTCACGGCACTCTTCGTCACCGTTTTCGTCGAGCAATGGCTGAGCACAAAGCGCCATCTCCCCGCTCTCATCGGTGTAGGAGTCTCAGCGCTTTGTTTGGTGATCTTCGGTGCGGATGTTTTCCTCATTCCCTCGATGATTCTTATTACAGTCTCGCTCATGCTTATGCGGGGAAGGGAAGCAGCAGATGTTTGATCTCAATGCGTTTCTCATTGTCCTCACCGCCTCGCTTGTGACGGCAGCCATTCGATTCCTGCCCTTTCTCCTCTTCGGCGAGCGAAAAACGCCGGCGGCAATCACCTATCTGGGAAGGGTGCTGCCCTATGCAATCATGGGTATGCTGGTGGTCTTCTGCCTCAAGGGTGTGTCGGTTGCAGCGGCTCCCCACGGAATCCCCGAGCTTGTCGCCATCGCCGTTGTCGTCGCGCTGCATGTATGGAAGCGGCAGACGCTGGTCAGCATTGTGGGGGGAACGGTGTGCTATATGCTGCTGGTGCAGTTGGTGTTTTGAGGGGCGATATCTGCAAGATTGATCACGTTTTTCCCTTTGTTTTCGGCAAGCTCCATCCACTTTGCCGCACCTCCGCCTGAGCGTGTAACATATGTTAGGACATAGTCGGCGTTATCCAGCATCCATCGGTTTCGTTTATCAATGGCATATTTCGGCGGTGTGTGCTCCAGCCCCTCAGGAAAGATTGTATCGCCATAATCCTCACAGTCGGATTCTTTAATGTCTGTTGGCATATAGGCAAGCACAACCGCATATGTAATGTGCGGATATTCAAATGCCATCAGCTTCAGATTCCGTCTGACAAGTGCATCAAAGCTGCCTTGGTTACCTACAAAAAACAATTCCACATGTTTATTTTCAATTAAGTCCATCAGAGTCGATCGTAGAATCGGCTCTATTTTTTTCGGTGTGTCCCGATGCCCGAAGAATGTACAGGTTATCATAATAGTACCTCCTGTATATTGACCAGTATAGCGGACAATATTTTTCTTTAGTATATCATAAAATACTAATGATTGCAACCAATACTGGTTAAAAATGAGGGGGCTGACAGAATGGAACAGAAGATTCGGCGGGATTTGAATATGGGGGACAATCTCAGACGGCTGAGAGAGGATTACGGCATATCGCAAGAAAAGCTGTGTGTGGAGCTGCAGCGAAGAGGCTGCGATATCGGGAGATCGACCTATGCGAAATATGAAGCCGGAGAGCTGAATATCAAGGCAAGCGTTATTGTGATGCTGCGAAAGCTGTATCAATGCTCCTATGATGAATTCTTTCAGGGACTGGACGAATAATGGAGTATTCGAAAATCTACGTAACCCGCATTCGTGAACTGTGTCGGAAGCGCGGATTTGCGATCAACAAGCTTGCATCTATGAGCGGCGTCAAGCAGTCAACCCTTGATAACATCGTGCGCGGCCTGACAAAGAATCCGAGTGCAAAAACGCTGCATAAGATTGCGATTGCGTTTAATATGACGCTTTCGGAATTTCTTGATTTCGAAGAACTGAATGAGTATTCCTTTGAGGATGACGAAGATTGAGGCATGCGATGGAACAGAAGATTCGACGGGACTGAATATGGGGGACAATCTCAGACGGTTGAGGGAGGATTACGGCATATCGCAGGAAAAGCTGTGCGCGGAGCTGCAGCGAAGAGGCTGCGATATCGGGAGATCGATTTATGCGAAGTATGAAGCCGGAGAGCTGAATATCAGAGCGAGTGTTATTGTGACATTACGAAAGATGTATAACTGCTCCTATGATGAATTTTTTACGGACTGGATGAGTGATGAAATGTTCCTTTGAGGATGTATAAGAATGTAAAAAAGACCCCTTACGGGGTCTTTTTCCGATGTATATGATTTTTCTGAGTCTTATTCTTCGCCGATTTCGGTGTACTTTTCAACGATCTTTTCGATTTCATTGGTGAGACGCTTTTCGATCTTTTCGTAAACAGAGGTGATGTTCTCGGTCTTGCTGGAAGCGACGCTCCTGAGCTGAGAGCCCATGCCGGCGAGGTCATAGATGTGAGCAACGTCATACTTGGTGGTATCGAAGATGATGTCAAGCATTGCAACAGACTCTTCGTCGCGGGTGTCGCGGGAGGTCAGGTTGTAGTCATAGTAAGCGGGAGTTACCCAGTTCTTACCCTCAGCACCGAGAACCTCGGCAACGAGTGCTACCTGAGCGGGGTTGCTGACGGTTACGGGAACCAGCATTGCGCAGGCAACGTTGGGGTTGATGACATGGTAGTAACGATCCTGGGAAGCATCCATCTTGGGGAAGGGAAGCAGACCGAAGTCTGTTTCGCTGTTGCGCTGGTGAGGAATGCAGTGCATCTCGCAGAACTGGAAGAGAAGCTTGCCCTGACCGAAGGAGTCGGTATTGGCACCGGAATCGGCTACGGTTGCAAGCTCGGGGTTGAAGAGCCATGAGGTGAGCGCTTCAAAGTGGGAAACCATCTTCTCGTTGTAGAAGGTGAGCTGAGGAATGTCGTCTTCATCCTTGGTGGTGATGAAGTTTCCGCCGGCGATGAGCGAGATGGGGAACTGGTCGGGAGTCATGGAGGCGCCGATTATGTCTTCTCTGATGACATACTGACCGTCGCTGTTCAGATCCTGTGCAACGCCCTTGCAGAGAGCTGCCATGGTCTCGGTGGTCCAGTTGTCCTGCTCGACGAGCTCATAGGGGCTGGTCAGCTGGTTGTTGTTGACAATGTCCTTATTGAAGCAGACAACGCTCATGGTGCGCTTGTACATCATACTGATGTCGCCGTATGCCATGAAGAGCTTGTTTGCGATCGAAAGGTCGGCAGCGGCGTTCTGATCCCACCAGGGGTTGGAGAGATCGAGGCCTTCCATGGTGGTCAGCTCAAGGAAGGTACCGTTGGTGACGAGACCTGCGGAAGCGACAGGGGAAATGAAGACCAGGTCTGCGGAGTCCTCGTTGGCAGATACGAACTTCTGGGTGGTGGAAGAAACGCTCTGCATCGGGGTAGGAACGATGTCACAGCCGAGAATATCCTCAACTGCGCGCTCACGGCGGAGAACCGAGTCGTTGATGTAGTTACCGTTTTCCTCGTCATGAACGAAGTTCTGGTCAGCCCAGTACTGGCTGGAGTCGTTGACCATGACACGGTACTTGTAACCGTCAAGGTTTGTGCCTTCGGGAACGGTTGCCTTATAGACAATCTCGGTTTCCTCAGCTGCGGTAGTCACAGCGGCTTCATCACCGCCGGCGTTGCCCTGGGTTTCCTTGGCATCGGTATTGCTGCTCTCAGAGCAAGCTGCGAAAGCGGAGCTTACGGTCAGCAGTGCCAGCAGAAGGCATGCGATTTTGCGTAATTTGTTCATAATTACCTCCGGGTTAAAATTTTATATGAATAAAAATCGCTTACTGATTAATTTACCCCTTCGATTTCCTGATACTTTTCCACCGAGCGGTCGATATATTTCTGTACGCTCTTGGAGATTTTCTCAAAGGCAGAGGTGATATTTTCATTTTTTGTGCTTGCCAGACCGCGGAGCATGGTGCCCACGCCGCCCAGATCGTAGATATGCGCCGCATCATAGGTGGTGGTGGCAAAGATGATATCGAGCATGCCGACCGACTCCTCATCGCGGGTGTCACGGGAGGTCAGGTTGTAGTCATAATATGCGGGGGTGATGTAGTTCTTTCCCTCGGCAGCCAGAACCTCGGCAACAAGACCGACCTGTGCGGGATCGGCAACCGTGATGGGAATCATCATGGCGCAGGCAACGTTGGGATTGATCACATGGTAGTAGCGATCCTGAGAAGCTTCATATTTGGGGAAGGGAAGGATACCGAAGTCCTCCTCCATATTGCGGAGATGCGGAATACAATGCATCTCACAGAGCACCATCAGCAGCTTTCCTGCGCCAAAGGCATCGATGCTTCCGCCGCTCAGCTGTGCAAGCTCATCGTTAAAGAGCCAGGAGGCGAGGGTTTCATATGCCGATACCATGCGTTCATTATAGAAGGTGAGCTGAGGGATATCCTCGTCGTCCTTGGTGGTGATGAAGTTTCCGCCGCTGATGAGCAGGATGGGGAGCTGGTCAGCGGAGTAGCCGGTGACCATCATATCCTCGCCCATGGTGTAGGCGCCGTCGTTGTTGATATCCTGCGCGACACCCTTGCCCAGAGCCGCAACGCTTTCGTAGGTCCAGTTATTCTGCTCTACAAGCTCGTAGGGATTGGCAAGACTCAGGTCGGTGACCAGATTCTTATTGAAGAGGCAGACGCTCATGGTGCGCTTGTACATCATGCTGATATCGCCGTATACCATGAAGAGCTTATCAACCATTGACAGGTCGGCGGCGGCATTCTGATCCCACCAGGGGTTGGTCAGGTCGAGATTGGGTACATCACGATTCAGCTCAAGGAACATGCCCTCGGTGATCAGATTCATCGTGCCAGCCGGCGAGAGGAAGACCAGATCAGAGGCATCCTCGTCGGCAGAGACGAACTTCTGGGTTGCACCCGATGCATTGGGAGAGGGAATGGGCAGCAGATTGATATTCAGCTTTTCTTCAGCGGCACGCTCGCGGAAGAGCACCGCATCGTTGATGTAGTTGCCGTTTTCCTCCTCATGCATGAAGTTGATATCCACCCAATAATGGGATTCATCATTGACCATGATGCGGAATTCGTAGCCATCCATGTCGGTTCCCTCGGGAATATCGGCGCTGTAAACGATTTTTGTTTCCTCGGGGGCTTTTGTATCAGCTGAAGTGACGCTTGCTTCGGGAGCTGTGGTATCATTTCCTGCGGTGTCAGCAGGAGCTGAACAGGATACCGACGATAATAGCATCAGAGCGGCGAGAAAAAGGGATGATAATTTTGCAATTTTCATAGTAAACGATAAACTCCTCTGATACTGATAAAAATGATTATAAAATATTTTACCACATAACTTGGTTGAAAAAAAGCTGTTTAATGCACAAAAATGCGAGTGAAATGTTGTGAAAAGTACACAATATCAAGGAAAAATCGGAATTTAAGACGCGATGAAGTCAGAAATTTGCCAGACTTCCCCATTCGCCGAGCGAGTGCGGAGCAACGGGAAGATAGCGCTGATCCATGGTTACGACCGGCGAGACCAGCTTCAGCTTTTCCTCAAAGGAAAGGGTGGGGGCGGAAAGACGGGCATCGGCGGTGAGCTGCTCGATGCGGCAGATGTAAATATCGCTTCCCTCACTTGGCGTCAGGATCTGCTCTACCTTCAACTCGAAGCTCCATACGCTCTCACAGGGGATGGGTACATGCAGTACCGAACCGCACTCCGAGGGGATGACACTTGATTTGTCATGCTCATAGCCTGCATGGGTACCGCACCAGTCGGCGGCAGGGAGCAGGGCTTCGGTGAGAATGCTTGCCGAAAAGACGCCGGTTTCGCGGATACGGTCGCGGGTCAGCTTATCCTCGCCGATGCAGGCGACAAAGCGAAATCCGTTGCTATGGCAGTAGGTTGCCCAGCAGAAGAGCCCGTAGTTCGGCTTACTGTCGGCTGTATAAGTGCCGTAGAGATAGAGTCCCTGGGGGCAGAAGGCATTGGATATCGGTTGTGAAATTTTTTTCATGGTGATAACCTCTGTTTTGATTGGTTTAAACGCCGCTGAAATCCCAGTCGGGGGTATATTCCTCCTTTGCCGAGCGGCGATCCTGCATGAAGCCGCCGAAGCCTGCATCGACTGCCGCTTCCACCACGCTGTCATATTCGTAGCTGCAGACGCGGCGGCGAAGCTCGGGCGGAAGCTCACAGCCCTCGTAGGGGGTGTACTGGCTCATGATGCTCAGCAGAATATCATCGGGAGAGAATGTAGCTGCCAGGCGGCGGATGATCTCGATGCTCTCCTTCCGATGACCGGGGAGCACCAGATGGCGCAGGATGACCCCCCGCTTCAGCATACCGTCCTCGCCGAACTGAGGCTTGCCTGTCTGCGATACCATCTCCCCGATGGCAGCAAGAGCGACCTCGGGATAATCGGGAGCACATGAATAGCGTGCGGCGGTATCGCTGAAGGCATATTTGAAGTCGGGGAGATAAATATCCACCCTCCCCGCAAGGGTGCGGAGCGTGTCGACCTTTTCATAGCCGCCGGTATTCCAGACGACAGGCAGATCGGGCATGCCCATCTCCATGGCTTCGAGAATCTGAGGGGTATACTGGGTGGGCGAGACGAGATTGATATTGTGCGCTCCCGCCTCTGCAAGCTCATGGAAGATTTCACTCAGCCGTGCTGTTGTGATCTCGCGTCCAAGGCTGTGGGTGCTGATTTCGTGATTCTGACAGAAGATGCATCGGAGGGGACATCCCGAGAAGAAGACGGTGCCCGAGCCGCGCTCTCCGCTGATGCAGGGCTCCTCCCAGTGATGAAGAGCGGCTCTTGCCACCCGCAGGGTGGAGGTTACACCGCAGTATCCGGGAGTACGGCTTCTGTCGATCCCGCAGCTTCGCGGGCAGAGTCTGCAGCCGCTCATGCTTCCGTGCCCTCCAGCGGGATGCGCAGGGTATAGATGTTGAAGGCATAATCGCAGACCTCCACATAGAGCCAGCCGGCACCCTCCTCAAGTCCGGTCAGATCGAAGGTGTGGGTGAAGCCGGCACACTCGTCTGCAGAGGGGATATGCTCGGTATAGAAGCTGTGGAAGAGTCCGTCCTCATCGATGGCATAGACGCAGGTATACTGGATGCCCACACTGTCGCGGAATGCGCAGGTGAGGGTGTCATCGCTCAGACTTTCTACCTCAATTTCAGGCTTTTCGGTGTCAAGGGTGAGGGTACGCTCGACGGTATGTGCAAAGGCTCCGTCATAGAGGTGGAGGCGCAGGCTGTAATCGCCGTCGGGATAGATGTAGCGGGCGTTTTCGGGATCGCTTCCGTCCCAGACATCCACCGTCACGGCACCGCCCGATGCCGCGCTGTAGAGGTCGATATAATCGGGTGAGGTGTAGATGACCTCGCCGCCGTCGGTGAGAACCTCATAATAGAAGCGGTCGATATCACGCAGTAGCTCCATTCTGAGAGTTGCATACTCATAGCTGCCGTCACGGTTGGGGGAGAAGGCATTTCCCTCGATGGCGATTTCCTCAAAGGCGTTGGCGCCCAGCTGCCAGGTGTCAAAGATATAGCTGTTTGCCGCATAGGATGCGAAGCTGATCAGACCGACGGGAGAAAGTGCCTCGCGCTCGCCTGTAAAGCCGCAGAAGGGCAGGCTGACAACGGTGCTGTTTTCTTCACGGATTTCGATGAAGCCCTCGGCAAAGCAGCCGTTTTCGCAGGCTTTTGAAAGATCAACCTTTGAGAGATCGAGGATGATGGCAAGACTTGTGCTCTCGCCGGGAGCAAGGGTGAGGGTGATAGGAGCATGGTTTTCTGCGAAGCGGTTGATTTCGCTGCCCATCAGCATGACCGATGCATCGGCGAGGGGTTCCTGGGTACTGCCCACATAATAGGGGTAGTGTCCGTCCGATTCATCGCTTGGCAGGAGCATGCCGCTTTCCTCGTCATAGCTGTAGCTGTAGGTATCAGCCGCTGTGGGAGAGGCTGTGACTGTGAGGGTGCGCGCTGTCTTTCCTCCGTTTTTGAGGGTGAGCGTGAAGGTGGTTTTTGAGCCGATATTGCCCAGTGAAAGCGATGCACCGCCGTCTTTTGCCGTGAGGATGAGGGAATTTTCAAGGGCTGCCGCAAGTGAGAGCCGTCCCGCACCCTGGGAACGGGTGGAGAGGGGGACATCCGAAATCTCGATGACAGCTGCGCTGTTCATGAGGGCGGTGCGGATGCCCTCGGGGGTTGTATCGCCGCCGACTGCTCTGCGCTGTGAAATGAGAACCGCTGTATAGCCTGCGGTGAGTGCCGCAGAATAGGAGGTACCCTCCACCGTGTCGTAGACTGTCTTGGCATCGGGGGGAGTCAGCGCGGAACCGAAGGCGACAAGGTCGGGCTTTCCGATGCCGCGGGAGGAAAATTCCGAGACAAGACCGCCGCCGTCAACCTCCACCTGCATGTAGGCCTCGGAGGCGATGATAAGACGCTGGCTGTCAGCCGCGGCGGCAAGCTTTTCGCCGGCTTCCATGCTGACAAAGACGGCGGGAATGCTGCCGTTATCAAGCTGCATGTTCACGAGAGCGGCGGCTTCTTCATTATTATATACGATGACACCGACCGCACCTGCTTCCTCGGCATTGTTGACCTTGTCGGCAAAGGAAATCTCACCGCGCTTGATGAGGGCAAGCTTTCCATCAAGGCCGATGTCCTTAAAATCCTCGGGTAAACCGATGCCGGGGATGACTGCAATTTCAAGCTTTTTTCCATCGAGGGCGTCGGTGAAGGAGATGCCGCTCACATCCTCGCCTGTGTCGGTGAAGATGAAGCGGAAGCCGCCCTCGGTTTCGAGTGCGGGAAGGGTACGCATGAAGTAATCGGCGCTTCCGACAGCAGTGACCGAGGGAAGCGATGCAAAGCCGTGGAGCGTCGAGGTGTCGGGAGAGTCTGCGGGAGCTTCACTTCGCTCACCGTCATTGCCTGCCGCGGCAATCACGCTGACTCCCTCACCGACAGCAGAATCCAGCGCCAGCGAGAGGGCATAACCGGGGGTACCGTCCTCCCCTGTGATCAGGGGCGCGCCGAGGGGCAGGCAGATCACGTCGGCTCCCAGCGTTACGCTGTCCTCCAGTGCCGCCAGAATGTCTCCCTCATCGGCAAGGCTGCTGCCGTATAGGTTGACGGCAACCTTCATCAAAAGAAGCTGAGCCTCGGGTGCGGCGCCCTTCATCTCGCCGTTGCCTGCGACGATGGCGGCGGTATGATTGCCGTGGGTATTGTCGGCGGTGCTCACATCCTGATCATATTCGGCATAGTCATAGGAAAAGGGAACCTTATAGCGTCCCCAGGCATCCTGCCAGTAGGAAAATCCCTGCTGATCGGCGCAGAGCGAGCTGCGGCATCCCAGCACATCCTGTTTTGTCAGCTTTACGCCTGTGGTGTCGGTGAGGGTAAGGCAGTTGAGCTTTGTGTCAAAGCCTGCATCGAGGATGGCAACGACAGTGCCTCTGCCGTCTGCTCCCTCAACGCTTTCGATGGCGGCGGCAGCATGACGGGCATCTTCTGCCGACTCTTTATCGGAAAGCATACCGGCGGGGGTGCTTTCATTTGCCAGCATGGTATAAATCTGCGGAATCAGAACCGCCGAAACGCCCTCGGTGTCGGCAAGCGTCCCGCGGTCCTCCGAGGTGTAGATGCAGATGCCATCAAGCAGTCTGTCGTAGATATAGATCACCTCGCTGCCGCTGTCGGTGAGCTTTTTCGCAAGCTTTTCGGCGTCGCAGCCCTCTTCAAGCAGCAGGATATATCGCTCGGGAGCGGTGCTCTCTTCGGCTTCTGCGGCTTGAATCGGTGCCGTAAGGGTCAGCGCCAGCAGGATCGATAGAATTTGAATCAGCAATTTATTTGTTTTCATAAGTATTCTGTCTGTCGTTCAATCGGTTATTTCAGTTTTTGATCTTCTCGGTTGTGATGTTCATGGCGTGGTCGGATACATCCAGCCAGAGCGTTCCCTCGATGCCGGTCACATCAAAGCGAAGCTTGCCCTCGGGGGAAGTAATCATCTCGGAGAAGTCTCCATCGCCGGTTTGGTAGAGGGTTGCATAGCTGATGCCGCGGTCATCGCCGATCTCGACCTCGAGATAGCGTTTTCCTCCCTCTTCGATGAAGCGATAATCCGTGACCTCAGGCTTCACCGTGTCGATGACAAACTCCAGCGTGATATACTGATAGCGGTCGGAATATTCGTCGGGCAGGATGAAGAGCACCAGCTTATATTCGCCGTCGGGGTAGATGTAGTTTTCGTTGCGTGGCTCGGTGCCGTCCCAGAGAAGCTCCATGGCGGTGCCCTCCAGAACCTCCTCCACCGTTGCTTTGGTGAGATGCCCCAGATCTTCGTTGCCGCAGATGAGCTTTCCTTCGGCATCGTAAATCATGTAGCCGTATTCGTCGGCATTTCGCAGGGGATTGAGGATGAAGCCCAGTGTGTCGCCCATACCGTTGCCGTCGGGAGAGAAGCTGACTTTGCCGCCGTTGTCTTCAAGGCGGATATAGGTGGTTTCATATCCCTCCACCACGCAGGTGATGGCATACTGAGGATAGAAGCCCTCGTCTCCGATGTAATCGGTGGTGTCGATGACAGGCAGTCCGTACCAGTCGCCGCAAAAGCCCATGTAGGGAAGGCTGAGGGTGTGCGCATCGGTCTCGAAATAGACATATCCCTCGAGGAAATAGCCGTTTGTGAAGATCTGCTCAAGGGTGGTGGTATCTCCTCTGCCGGGGGTGACGGTGAGGGTGATTTCCTTTGTTTCGCCCGGCTCCAGCGTGATTTCGGCACCTTCCCTGAAGGCACGGTGATGGATGTTGATGTTGCGGCTGCCGTTATAGCGGATAACCGTACCTGTGAGTGCCTTTGTGCCCGAGATGAAGTGCAGTCCCGATTCGAGGATGGTATCATCGCTCAGAAGGGAGGCGGAAATTCTTCCCGTAACCGCTTCATCGGTGGGATTGATGAGTCTGACGGTGAGATCGAAGCTGCCGCCCTCAAGCTCGCCCAGCTCAAGCTTGCCTGTGCCCTTCTCCGAGGTCATGACAAGCTGACAGGAGAGGGCAGACGCCAGATCGATTTCGCCGGCGCCCTGACTGCGAGGGGAGTATTCCACGTCCTTGTCATCGCGCATGGGAATTGCCGTCGCCATGAGTCTGATCGCTGCATCCTCTCCCCATGCCTGGGATGCCAATGCCAGCGCGCCGCTTACATAGGGAGTCGCCATGGAGGTGCCGCTCAGACTGCCATACTTGCCGTCGGGGAGGGTAGAGCGGATATAGGTGCCGGGAGCCGAAAGCTCGGGCTTCAGCTTCAGATCGGGGGTAGCGCCTCCCGACGAGAAGTCTGCAGGCTGTCCTGCGTACTCATTCTCGCGAAGGGTGGTATCGAGGATGACAGTGATGCGGTCGGCTTTCGCTAAAATTGCGCCGTCGGCTTTGGTGATTGATGCCGAAGGAATGGGGGCATCGCCCACCGCCATGATGAAGCCGTCATCCTCGGTGTTGTCCGAGACGATGACTGCCGCAGCACCGTGATCGGCCGCGGTTTTAACCTTTTCTTCAAAGGTGATGGTGCCGCGCTCCACAAGGACAACGGCGCCCTCGGGGAGGGTGATGCCCTCGTAGTCGGACACCTCGCCGATGCCGGGGATTTTCACAAGGGGATAGCTTCCCCCTGCCAGCGTATCGCCGAAGCCGCGCTCACCGTCCGATTCGGTGAAGAAAATCCGCTCTCCGTCGGGCGCTTCGATGTAACAGCCGTCCACAAGCCAGCCCGATTCGGTTGCCGCCACCGCTACGGTGGTCTTCAGCGAAGCAGGCTCGGCAATAAGTCCGGTGTCGGGATTGATGGCAAGGGGGAGATTTGTGCCGTAGCTGCTGCCCTCGCCCACCTGTCCCGAGTTTCCTGCGGCGCAGACCACATGAATCCCCAGCGCATCGGCGGTGGTGAAGAGATAGCCGTAATTGTAGGAAGTCAGCGCCAGTGAATCAAAGCCGGCGATGGTACCGAAGCTCATATTGATCACATCGGCGCCCAACGAAATGGCATCATCAAAGGCAGAAAAGATGGCGCGGTCGCTGATCGAGCTTGAGCCGTTGCCCACCTTCAGCAGAAGAAGCTGTGCCTCGGGGGCGATGCCGTCAAAGCCGAGTGTGGGATCGCCACGCTTGTTGGCGCCGATGATGCCCGCCACATGGGTTCCATGGACAGAGCTTCCCGAGACATCGCCGTCGGTGTCGTAGTAATCGAAAACAAAGGGGAGCTTTGCGCTGTAATAGGGCGACTCATCGGGGTAGAGTCTGTAGTAATTTGCCACGTTCATATGCGAGTCGATGAGCTTTGTCACCGTCTCGGCGTCGAGCATCAGATTTTCCTCATCGGAGAGGACGAAGGCGGGATGGGTTACATCAAAGGCGGAATCGAGCACCGCCACCACCATTCCCTCGCCGCGGTAGTCGAGTGCGGGAGCATCGCCGCCAAAGGGAGTCAGTCCCACGTTGAAGGCGGCACTTTCCTCGGCAAGAACCGTGTGTTCGCGCACCTCCTCCACCGAGAGAACCCCGTCAAGCGAGGAGAGCAGAGCGGGATTGCTGCAGCTCACAGCCATGCCGGCGAAGATGCTGTCATAGGTGTCGAGGATGGTAAAGCCGCCGCGCTCCATTGCTTCGTCGCGGGCTTCTGCGCTCGAAAAAGAGAGGATGTATTCGCTCTCCTCGGGCAGCTTTGCGGCGGCGGGCACGCAAAGGAGAAGCGCAGTCAATGCGGCGGTGAGAGCGCGTAACAGTAGTTTGTTTTTCATATGATTTACGGTATCTCCTGTCAGTTCGGATTCATGACGAAACATGCATATATTTATATTATTGTAACACAGTCGCGTCTCCATTGCAAGCGGAGTATTCTGATATAATGAAAATATTCATTGAAAATGATCTGCCCTTTCAGATTTTTGCGACGGAATGCGACGCTTTGCTATGGAATCAGAATTCATTTTGTGCTATGATCAATCCGAAAGGAGGGATGATCATGTTTGATGTAACCGAAATCGCTCAGGCGATCGTTTCGCTGATCTTCGCGCTTGTGGGAGGGCTGCTTGTTCCCTATCTTCGCAGGATCACCACCGAGGCAGAGCGAAGAAGCATCCGCGGCTGGGTGTCTGTAGCTGTAGCCGCCGCCGAACAGCTTATGCGCGGTGAAACTGCCGCCGGTGTCGAGAAGAAGGATTGGGTACGCAGCTTCCTCGAGGAGAGGGGCATCACCTGGAATGAGGACGAGCTCGATGCCATGATCGAAGCCGAGGTTGCCAAGCTCAACTTCAGCTGAGACGAAGCATTTTTTTGCTGCGGAGATGCACAGGAAAGGGACTGTCGCATTTGCATGCGACAGTCCCGTTTTGTTCACGAAAAATTTTCTTGTATAATCGTAAAAAATATTATATAATTCAAGTAGAACAAATGTAAAAGTAGGTGATCTCATGCGTTTTCTTCTGCTGTACATCCGAGGAAATCTGAAGCATCGAAAGGGGAGCTATTTTCTCACCTTTTTCTCCTGCCTGCTCAGCGGACTGCTCATCTGCACATCGGTCTTTTACCTGACCCTCGATCGGAAGCCGCTTGAGGAGAGCGCTGTCTCGCCGTATGATATGCTGATCTACAGCGTCAGCAATCAAAAGAGTGCGGCACTTCATGAGGGGCTTGAGAAATATACCAATCTGATTCTGCGGGAAGAGATGCCCTATGTGGATCTGATGCCGCTCTATGGGGAGGAGATTGCCGCCATCGACGAAAATCTTCCCCGGGACAGTCTCAATTTCGCGCTGACCTCACCCGATTCTGCTGCCGCTGCCTTTTTTGCGGCAAATTCTGCTGCTGGTGGCAGTGCAAATGACTCTGCCTATGACACTGACTATGGCAGTGCTCCCACACTGCCGGGGAAGGGCGAGGTTTATGTGAGCCGCCATGTTTACCACTATTTTGATTCGCATATCCGCGGGGATATCCTCACCCTCGAGGGACTGACCGACAGCGAGGGCGAGGTTTTGAAGCTGAAGATCAAGGGGGTCTGGGGTGATCTTCTTGAGGGAGCGGTTTCGATTCTCACCTGTGATGAGGAACTGATGGACGCTCTGCGCCGACAGGCTTACGGCGAGTGCTCGCTGATCTTCTGCGACTATCGCGAGGGAGCTGTTCCCAAGCTCTATGCCTCTGAATTTGAAGGCACGCCTCTCGGTGAGCTAGATCTCTCGTCGACGCGCTTCGGTCATCGATTCCCCGATCTTTACACGAGGAAGGAGTTTAACCTTTATACCGGTGATCTTGCCATTGCACTCTCCAATCTCTTTTTCGCGCTGCTCTGCATTGTCTGCACCCTCAAGCTGAAGCTGGAGAATGAGGCTGCCGACTACAGAAGGATGAAAAATCTCGGGTTTGCTCCCTGTCATCGGGTGCTGCTGCCGCTTGCTGATGTGATGCCGCTCAGCCTGCCTGCCTTCGGGGGTGCCTTTGCCCTTGCCGCACTGCTCTTTACGAGGCTGGCTCCCCGGGGGAAAATCGGGCTTGAGGCGAATATCTATACCTATGAATTTATCTGCACACCGAGGCTTGCCGCAGTCTGTGCCGCCGTCTTTTTCGGGATGCTTCTGGCGGTGCTGCTTGTCCTCGTTTTCCTTCTCATTCTGCGTGATGTGCGGGAGGATCGCACCTATGTCAAGTGCAGTTCGGATTTCTACACCGGCGCGCGCCGCTTTGTCCCGAGCTATGCGCTTCTGCGGATGATGCGGAATAAGGGATACACGCTCTTTTTCATCTTTGTCGTTGCTTTTCCGCTGATTGTAGCAGGCATGTATGCCACCAGCGGCGCGGGCAGAATGATGAAAGAAGCAACGCTCTTTGCCGATGCCGACTATATAATCACAGACGCCACCGAGCGAATGGCGGCAGATATCGCGGAAATTCCTGGGGTGGAATCGCTTCATCGGGTACGCAGGACCTGCGAGAGCTATGCGCTTGCCGCGGGAGAGCTTACATTAGATGCGGGCTTCATGGAGCTGGATGCATACACCGCGTCTCAGCTTGATCGATGGCTCAGCGCGGGCAGCTTTGATGAGGTGATGCAGACAGACTTTGCGGCAGCGGCTGTGGACAACAGCGGCAGACTGTCGGTGGGCGATCGGCTTCGCTGCGATGCATTGGGCATTGATCTGAGGGTTGCCGCACTGCTCACCGAATTTCCGCAGGACAGCGGCGGGATATGCTTTTTTGTGGGAGGCAATACCCTTGATGCCATAACAAAAGAAGCTGCACTCACCGAAGAGCTGCACGTCTATCTGCGCCCGAACATCACCGATGCAGAGTATGCGGCACTCAAAAGGACACTCCCCCTCAGGCTGTACCGTCCGGGAGCGCGTGCGGTCAATCAGAGAGATGCGAGTGCGATGGAGGCTTATAACGGCGAGATGATCAACAGCATTGCCGCCGCTATGAATCTGCTCATCTGCTGTATCGCCGTTCTGTCGGTCTTTCTCCTTCACACCCAGCGTCAGCTCGGCAGAAAAAAGGAATTCTCCATACTGCTGAAGCTGGGATATTGCAGGGAGGAGCTGTTCCGCTTGATGCATTTTGAGAGCCTTCTGCCTGCCGCCGCGGGATTTGGGCTTTTCGGTATTCTGTATGGACTTTACATCGGGGGCATCAACCGCACCATCCGCATGAATCAGGCATATCAGTACAGCGGCTTCAGTCCGGCATGGGGCGAAATTTTTGTCATCGCGGCAGGCATTGTCCTTGCACTCATCGCAGGCGATCGGATTGCCGCGGCAGATGAAAAAATCAAGAGGAGGAAAAAGCATGAAGATTGAGGCGAAGAATCTAAGCAAAATCTACATACAGGGCGACAAGGAGATTGAAGCCTTGAAGGATGTCACTCTCAGCATCGAGGAAGGAAAATTCACCGCTGTGATCGGACCTTCGGGCAGCGGAAAATCCACGCTGCTCCGTGCGCTTGCCGCCCTTGAAGCGCCGACCTCGGGCAGTGTCATCTATGACGGCAGAGATATTTATGCCATGAGCGAAGGAGAGCGGGCGGCACTCAGACGCAGAAGCATCGGAACCGTTTATCAGGACTACAGTCTGCTTCCCACGCTGACAGCCCTCGAGAACATCTGCACGCCCTGCCTCATGGACGGGAAAAAGCCGGATGCAGACTATGTGCTGTCTCTCTGCAAAACTCTGGGCATTTTTGACCGTGTCCATCACCTTCCTGGTGAAATGTCGGGCGGCGAACAGCAGCGCACTGCTGTGGCAAGAGCACTGGTCAACAGACCCTCCATCCTCTTCGCCGATGAGCCGACCGGAAATCTCGATAAAACAACCGCCGCCGAGCTGCTTGAGCTGCTGCTTGTTGCCAAGGCGGAGTATAAACAGACCCTGCTGATGGTGACCCACGATCCCGATATCGCGGCGATGGCAGATGTGGTTATCCGCATGGAAAACGGAAGCGGATATTGCATGTAACGGCTGTATTCTCTGCAGAATCACAGCGTTCCATTCGGGAGAGGACTGCCGCCTCTGTTACTCAATCTGCATATGAACGACATATCCCTTTTCAATCTGCAAAACGCCGTTTTTCTTATAAACCTCCGGACAGAAGGGCACGGAGCGCGTCGTTTCATCATGCTTCCGGAAGCGGTAATCAAAGTCTCTGCCCACCGAAAAAGTGCCGCTGTTGTCGGCAGGATGATTGACAAAACTGCGCATGACGCTCGGGAGCCACACCGAATACAGGCGGTGCATTTTTGGCGGCACATCCCATCCTGCGCAGATAGAGCACGCCTTCCGATAGCTCGTACATCAGCGATTAATCTTCGAAAAACCCACGGCGGCGCCTGAGCGGAATTCCAGCGCCTTCACATCGACGATCAGCGGCGGCATACTGCCGAAACGACAAAATCATCGGCGCTTTCAAACGTGATGCAGCAGCAATATCCCTACAGATCGGTGACATAGTGACAGCTCGATTCCGTACTGCTCCTCCTTTGCATACTTCTATTATTCAGAATAACAGATGCTGCCCGGTTTTTCATGACGCAGAAAAGGGCTGCATCCTCTGACACAGCCCTCTGAAGCGATTTGTTATTTCCATAAATGCTGACAATTGTTCTTCCTTTTTATTATAGCGAAAATTACTTCTGCATGCCACCAACGTATGGTAGTTTTTCGGCAAATTACGGTTGTGGTGCCCACAATGGGTGAAAACAGACGAATCTGACCAATATTCCTATTCTTTTCGCTTCAACTCCATCGATAAATTCCGAAAGCCGCCGCAGTCGCAGGTCGATACAACATCAAAGCCAAGCTTCCTCCAAAAGGCGGAGCCGCTGATATTGTTGTCCTGCACCGACAGCTTAACGAAATTGAATTGCAGGCTAAACGCTTCGTCAATGAGCGCGGTGATCAGCTTCGTCCCGATCGCTCTGCGCTTGAATGCTTCATTCATCAAAAACAGCCCGATATACAGCGTATCGGCTTCGGGGTAGCCTTCCAAAAGGGCAAGAAAAGCTACCGCCTCCCCCTCCTGTGAAAAGCCGATGCAATAGCACATGCCGTCGGGAAAATCGTTGCCGTATTCGACCGTGTCGATGCAATCCTGCTTTTCGGCAGGGCGGCCGTCTGTTGTGAGATAGTATTCGGTATTACAGTAGAAGATAGGCTCGTATTTGGACAAATTCTGCAGCGTTACAGGCTCGATATCATATTCCGGCAGATGCAGCTTGAGTCGGGGAAGGAGCGTCATGGGATCACCTCGGGGATTTTGTGAAGTGTTGTGCTTAGCACAATGTGAAGCTGTATGAGACTTGATTTTTAATTCAAATTAATAATGAAATCAGGATGCCGTACTGAATGAAAAACTGTTTCCATGTATATCCTCAAAGAATAAGCTTTTCAAATCCTCGCTTGCACCGTATAGATATAACTCGGAATGCATTCGCTGCCAGTTTGCACGCTGTTGTTCATCGGTTTTGGTTAATAAATTGTAAGCTTTATTACAGCGGTCTATCCATTGTATTTCGTATTCTTCATTTGAAACGATGCGTTTTTCCAGATCACAGATACTTTTTAAATCAAATCGTTCACACCATATAATGTCATTTTTGTACAGCATTTGTCCTGTTTTTGAAGTTACAATTTCATCCGTATCATAAATAACTGGAAGTTCGCAAAGTCCTGTTTTATAAGCAACAAACGCTCTGCTGTGTCCGTCGGTCAGTGTCAATTTCCCATTCCCGAAATCATAAACGGGCAAAGGCTGAAAACCGGTTATATCATTTGGATTAAACCATTGCTTAATGCGAGTCAGCTTGTCATCGTTCAGGTAAATTTGACTTAATCCCAAATCGGCAATCGGAACATATCTAACACCGCTGAACATGACCGATCTTTCAGATTCTAAAGGAACAAAACCAAGCTTTTCAATCAGTCGCTGCATAGGGTAGTTATCCGTTTCAGTTCTAATGGTTGCATTTTTACTGTTATCCAAGATATATCGTAAAACATACGAGCACACTTCGTAGGCGAATCCTCTGTTACGGAACGACCGTACAACTCTAACATCAGCAATTTCCCACGCTTCACTTGAATACTTTTCAACACAAGCCCGTGCGACAGGAATTTTGTTTTCAAACAGCAGACAGTACATTGTCCCCTCTTTGTATATTTCATCCCAACTACTTTGTTCTAAGCTCTTCTGAGTACAAAGGGATAGGTGTTTGTTAAACAGAGTTAGATCGTTTACGGTAATCCAGCGAATATTGGATGATCTTTTCCCAACTTGTTTTCTTGAAAACTGATATACAATTTCAGCCATGTATATTCTCCTTTGCGGTGTTTATTGAGGCAATGAGAATTCTTTTGATTTCAAGGCAATCATTAAGCAATGATTTACTCTTTTTTTGTCTATGTATTCGGACATAAACAACAGCTTAATCCAATATTCCGTTTCGGCAGTTTCTTTTAATGCAATGTGCATTTTTGAAAGAAAGTCCGCCTTACTATGACCGTAATTGGCTTCGTTTATATTGGCACCAATACTTGTTCCGCTGCGGACAATTTGTTTTGATATGACCGTTTCTTTTTGATTTTTAAGCAAATGCTGATACAGTTTTACAATTCTTGCTGAAAAAACAACAGATTTATCTATCAGTATGTTTTCTTTCACATAAATCACCGCCCTTTTATGTATTATAGCATGACTTCGATATCCAAATATAAGGAAGTCATGTTTGAATTCGCTGCATTCATTATAGCACATGTAGGCGGCTAAATCAATTATTCATTATTCATCAGCGTAAGCGATTTCATTATTCATTGAAAATCCTGTTAAATGAATAATACAAAACGAAAATCCTGCCGATTTTCATCGACAGGATTTTCGTTCTGGTGGGGGAAGGTGGATTCGGACCACCGAAGTCACTGACAACAGATTTACAGTCTGCCCCCTTTGGCCGCTCGGGAATTCCCCCATATGTTACAAGGCTTGGAGCTGGTGATCGGAGTCGAACCAACAACCTGCTGATTACAAATCAGCTGCTCTGCCATTGAGCCACACCAGCGTGTAGCCCTGCAACGGAGATTATTATAACACAAGGCTGCGGAATTGTCAATAGGTTTTTAAAAATATTTTTTATTTTTTCGGAGCATTGCCGCCGGCGAGGAGCTGCTGGAGCTCGCGCATGAAGGTTTCCACATCCTTGAACTCGCGGTAGACCGAGGCAAAGCGGACATAGGAAACTTCATCGAGAGCACGGAGGCGCTCCATGACCATCGAACCGATCTCCTCGGTGGAAAACTCAAAGCGCAGAGAATTGGCAAGCTCGGTTTCGATATCGGTGACGAGGGCATCGATCTGCTCATTGGTAACCGGACGCTTATAGCAGGATTTCACAACACCGGTCATAATCTTGTTGCGGTCAAAGATCTCGCGTTTGCCGTCCTTTTTGACCACCATCAGAGGTACCGAGTCGAGGATTTCATAGGTTGTAAAGCGTTTTCCGCAGCGCAGACATTCACGGCGGCGGCGGATGGATTCGTTTTCGGTGGGACGGGAATCGATAACTTTACTGTCGGCGAAGCCGCACATGGGGCATTTCATGGGGAGTCTCCTGTTCTGTAGAGATTTTGTATGCAGTTGCTCTGTATGCTTCAAATTCGCTGTTAACTCCGATTATTTTATCACAGATCAGGCTGTTTGTAAAGGTAAATCTTGATTTTATGGGGAATTTTTCGAAAAAAACGGCAAAAGCATTGACTTTTCGGCAACTACCTTATATAATCTATATTATCTATACATATACCCATCGCAAATTCGCGTGGGGAATGTGTGTCGGCAAAAGATTTATTTTTATGCCGACCTTCCGCTCCGTGCGGTACGAATGTCGTGCCGTTCTGCTACATATGCTGCGTCAGAGGGAGCCTTGTCTGCGCCGCGCCGTTGTAAGGGGGTATCATTTTGCCTGCTGACCCGATAGGGAGTCAATTGCTTCTCCAGGTTATTCTCATTGCACTGAACGCATTCTTTGCGTCCACCGAAATCGCGCTGCTTTCGCTGAATGAAAAAAAGCTTCGCAAGGCTGCCGAGGACGGTGACAAAAAGGCAGAAAAGCTGCTAAAAATTGTCGAGCTGCCTACAAACTTTCTCTCAACCATCCAGGTTGGCATTACGCTTGCCGGATTCTTGGGATCTGCATTTGCTGCCGACAGCTTTTCGGGCAGACTTGCCGACTGGCTGATCTCGCTTGGTGTGACCTTTGTCCCCGCAGAAGTGGTGGAAAAGTTCGCGCTGGTGCTGATCACGCTGATTCTTTCCTATTTCACCCTTGTTTTCGGTGAGCTGGTGCCCAAGCGCGTCGCCATGAAGAACCCCGAAAAGGTGGCAAATTTCACCTCGGGCGTGATCCGTGTGCTCTCGATCGTGCTTCGACCCATCATCGGATTCCTTTCCGTTTCCACCAATCTGGTGCTCCGTCTCTTCGGCATCAATCCTCACGAGAATGAGGAGAATGTCACCGAGGAGGACATCCGTCTGATGGTGGATGTGGGCGAGGAAAACGGTGCTATCGAAACCGGCGAAAAGGAAATGATCGAAAACATCTTCGAATTCAACAACTTCACCGCCGCCGATCTGATGGTGCACCGCACCGGCGTTACCGCACTCCAGGCAGATGAGGACTTTGACGAAATTGTCAGGATCATCGTGGAGTCGGGACTCTCCCGCTTCCCTGTGTATGAGGATGATATCGACAGCATTATCGGTATCCTCAGCACCAGAAAGTTCCTTCTGAACCTGCGCTCCGAGCATCCCAAGCCTATCCGTGAGCTGATTTATTCTGCATACCTCGTCCCCGAGACGGTGCGCGCCGACGTACTGCTCCGCGACATGCAGCAGAAGAAGATTCATATGGCGATCGTTGTCGACGAATACGGCGGAACCAGCGGTATCGTCACCATGGAGGACCTGCTTGAGGAGATCGTGGGCAACATCTACGACGAATTCGACCCCCTCGAGGAAAAGGACATCGTCAAGCTGGGTGAAAATCTCTGGAAGGTTGCGGGCTCTACCGACCTTGATGTACTGGCTGAGGAGCTGGATATCACCTTCGATGAGGACGGCGACGAGTACAGCGAATATGACACCCTGGGCGGTCTTGTGTTCAGCCAGCTCACCGTGATTCCCGAGGACGGTGCGCATCCCGAGGTGGATGTCTGCGGACTGCACATCAAGGTGCTTGCTCTTGCCGACCGCAGAGTGGAATGGGCGGAGGTTTCGATCAATCCCAAGGAAGAGGAAGACGAAGACGCCGACCGTGACGCAAAGAAATCGGATAAAAAAGATAAAAAAGAAAAAGAATAAAATTTTCGCCGCAGAGTGTCAGGAGATGCTCTGCGGTGTATTTTGGAGTGATTTTATGGAACTGAAAGGCAAAACAGTCTTTTTCCTCGGCTCGTCGGTGACCTATGGTTCGGCATCAGGGGGCATTTCCTTCGCCGATCTGATGGTCGAGCGCTGCGGCATCAAAGCCATCAAGGAGGCGGTATCGGGCACAACCCTTGCCGATATCGATGACAGCTCCTATGTGGCGCGGCTGAAGAGAGCAGATCCAAGCTGTGCCCCCGATCTTTTCATCTGCCAGCTTTCCACCAACGACGCGGGCAGGGGGATTCCTCTTGAGCAGACCGAGGCTGCCATCCGCGAAATTATAAGCTATGTGCGCGAGGTTTTCGACTGTCCCATCATGTTTTACACCGGCACAAAATTTGAAAGCGTTCCCTACGAGCGCATGATCGAGCTGCTCCGCTCTCTGCAGAAGGAATACGGCTTTGCCATCCTGGATTTGTGGAATGATCCCGATATGCTTGCTGTAAGTGCCGGGGACTACGCCCGCTATATGGCAGATCCGGTGCATCCCACGCTTGCAGGCTACAGTGAGTGGTGGCTGCCGAAGTTTATTGAGGCCTGCGAGGTAATTTGAATCATCTCGGCTTCGTGTTGGATGTACAGTCATTTTTGTTCAGTATCTTGATACTTTGTATGAAATAATCCTATTGTATGGCATGATCCTGTGTTATAATACATGATAAATATATACCGTGCAGGCACACATCCTAAGTACAGGAGAACAATCATGAAACGAATCTGCTTCCTTCTGACTACGCTCACACTGCTGGCAGTGTTTGTCCTTACGGGCTGCGGCAGAGATAATATCGACACGAAAGATACCTCGGCTGATATCGATGTTTCCGCCGCCTTGGCTCCCGCTGCGGATATTATACTGGCTTCGGGCGGCGCGACCCGATATACCATTGTCCGCAGCGATACTTCCTCGAGCGTTGTGACCGATGCTGCCATCTATCTGCGCAAGTATATGGAAAAGTGCGGTCTCAATCCCACGATCACCACCGACTGGGAAAAAAATCCCGTATCGGATTTTGAGA
The DNA here is from genome assembly GCA_017399105.1 of Clostridia bacterium. GTDB lineage: Bacteria > Bacillota > Clostridia > Oscillospirales > CAG-272 > RGIG1743. Next base: position 17,516 of record JAFQEJ010000009.1, on the reverse strand, counting down.
TTGTCGTGGGCAACGCGCTTCGTTCTTCTGAGCAAGGAAATCTCCTCGATCCCCATTCGGTAGGTCCAAAGGGCTGCTACGCCTATTCCTCGGGTACCCGCATCTATGTGGGAGGAGGCTCAGATGCTGCTGTTATGCAGGGCGTGGAGACCTTCCTCACCGACATTTTCGGCTATACCGGAGATCCCGAAGCAGCTGTCACTGTCACCGATCTGACCGTCCCCGCCGGTTATTCCAACATCAAGGCACAGGAGTTTGCGCTGAAGGAGATTACCCTCGGCAAAAGAAGCCTGTCTGAGTTCGCAATTATGATCCGTACCGCCGCTACCGAAGCAAAGAACGATGCCAAAACCGTTCAGTCCCATCTCTATGATAAGTATGGTCTGTGGCTGGACATTATAGAGCAAGATGAGGCGTATAACGGTCCTGCCATTCTTTTTTCCGACGAGGCGCCTGCTAAAGAGGGCTTCTGCGAGTTGGAGTTTGCGGACAGCGATCTGGTTATCCGCAGCAGTACCGCTGTAGGCGGCTATGCCCGCGGCTTCCTCCAATTCTTGTATGATACCCTTGCAGGGAGAGAGGGGACTGTCGCCCTCGATTCTCCCTCCTGCTCCTTCGATCTGATGCAGACTGTATCCTACAGCCAATTCGGTGCCATGGGAGACGGCAGAACCGACGATATGAGCGCTATCATTGCTGCCCACGAGTACGCTAATACCAAAAATCTTCCCGTCAAAGCAGACGAAGGAGCGGTCTACTATATCGGCGAGGCAAATGCCTGTGCTGTCATCCGTACAGATACCGACTGGACCGGCGCCAAGTTCATCATCGACGATTCGCAGTTTGGCATTGACAAGCGACTTGTCAACATCTTTCATGTTGTCTCTGCCCATACTCCCTCCCCTCTTGAGGGGCTGACCACCCTGAAGGCAGGACAGGAGAATCTCGGTATTACCCTGCAAGCCCCCTCTATTGTCATTGTCAATAATACCAATGTCCTGCAGTATATCCGTGCAGGTGTCAATGCATCCAACGGAAACTATCAAACCGACATTCTTCTGGTCGATACCGACGGCACAATTGACCCCCGCGCTCCCATCATGTGGGATTACGATGTAATCACCGACGCCACATACCTGCCTGTTGACACAGAGGTACTGACCGTCAGGGGCGGAGAGTTCACCACGATTGCCAACCGGTCTGAATCCTACTATAACTACTATGCCCGCGGCATTCACATCTCCCGTTCCAATGTGGTGGTGGAGGGGATTGTACACTTGATCACCGGCGAAGGCAGTCACGGCGCGCCCTATGGCGGCTTTCTGCAAACCAGCGACTGTGCCAATATCACCGTCAGAAACTGCACCTTTACCGGACACAAAACCTATCAGTCACAGGATCCCCAACAGAACTCCAAGATGGGTTCCTATGACATCCTCCTTGCACGCTCTGTCAATCTGACCTTTGAAAACTGCAGACAGACCACCGATATTTGCAATCCGGCATATTGGGGGCTGATGAATTCCAACTTCTGCAAGAATATCGTACTGGACGGCTGCTCCTTCTCCAGATTCGACGCGCATCAGGGCGTAGCTAATGTAACCATCAGGAATTCCACCCTGGGACATCAGTGCCTCAACGCCATCGGCTGCGGCACGCTGTCCGTGGAGAACTCCACCCTGTACGGTTCCTCCTTCATCAATCTCCGTGCCGATTACGGCTCCACCTGGAAGGGCGATGTGGTGATCAAAAACTGCACCTGGATCCCCAACTGCGGCGATCCGGTCAACAACAATGTGCTGATTGGCGGAAACTATACCGGCTTCCACTATTTCGGATACGAGTGCTATATGCCCCGCTCCATCACCATCGACGGTCTGCATGTGGATGACTCCAAGCGCGCCGGCAACCACAAGAGCATCTATCTGCTGGGCGACATTGTTCCCGCCTGGACCGATGCGGGCTACGAGAAAGAGGTGGCGGACAAGGGCGGTTATCTCTACCATCCCACCGAGGTCATCACCATCTCCGGCTTCACCTCGGAATCGGGAAAAGGCTGGACGTTGAGCCCTAACCGATATATGTACCGCAACCTGGTCATAATCGAACCGGATGGGGAGAGCTGACGACCTGCATGCGCTGTTTGCTCTGCGGCGGGGATTTCTCCGCCAAATCAGGCGCTTGCTTGAAATCGCAGCACCGTGAAAAGCACCTTGCACAAATACCTCGGCTTTACGCTCATAAACTACAAACGGTCTGACGTTTTGGTATGCGTCAGACCGCTTTTTATTGATTTATTTGTCAATCAAGCTCAAGAACCTTTTCGATCAGCTTTTCGATGTCATTGCCGATCTTTTTAGAGGTCTTCTCATAGAGGGAAGCGATATCCTTCTGATCATAATAGGTCATGTAGAGCCATGTCTCTGCAAAGCCGCCGAAGCCGAAGATGTCGCCGAAGTCAAAGGAGCGCTGGCTGACAATGATGTCGAGCATCTCCTCCGACTGCTCATCGCGGATGCCCTTGGAGATCAGTGTCAGATCGTAGTAGGCGGGAATAAGGACATATTTGGACTCTGCGGCAAGCGCTTCGAGGATGCAGCCCACCATTTCGGGGTTGTTGTGGATAACGGGAACGGTCAGAAGCGTGCCGTTGTGGGAACTGACCGCGCTGTAGTAGGTATCCTGCTGCTCGTCATACTTGGGGGTGGGCAGAATACCGAATTCCACATCGTACCGGCGCAGCTTGGTGATATCCTCCAAACGGATCCACTTGAAGAGCCCCTGGTTGTTTGCAAAGACTTCATTTCCCTTGACCGGAAGCCTGTGCGCGTTGTAGAAGTTGTCGGTGTTGTACATGATATCGAGGATTTTTTCGCATACTGCCACATTGCGCTCGTTATAGAAGGAGTCATAGGGCAGGTCGTCCGTATTCTTCCCGGCAAACTTCGAGCCTGCGCCGATGAAGCAGGAATGGGCAAAGTCAAGCTGTCCGATGATGCCGTAGCGATCCTCTTCATTGATGACAGAGTCGCCGTTGAGGTCGCCCGCAACTTCCTTGGTGGCATCGACCAGTGCATCAAGCGTCCATTTGCCGGTCTTGACCAGCTCATAGAAGTCGGGAGAATTGTAGTCCTGCGCCATTGCCTTGTTGAAAATGATACCCGATGTGGCATCATCGTCGAGAATGGTGATATCGGACGCCACAAGGAAGAGCTTGTTGTTAATCGAAAGATCTTCAACCGAGCGCTGATCCCACCAGGGCTGCGTGAAGTCCACATGGGGAAGCTGGGTCAGGTCATAATAGGTACCTTCGGCAATCAGCGAGGAAGAGGTGGCAATGTGGGGGAAGACCGCATCATATAATCCGCATTTTATGGTGAATATAAATCATCAGAGCACATTTGATTCGACACCGGCAGGATAAGCAGGGAGTGTGCCCAATCATGTCGCCGTCGAAAGGTGAGCATGCGGGACAGTCCTTGCGTGCTTTTCAGAATGTTTTGTGATGCGTGATGATTTCTAATGCCACAAGCTTTCCATAACCGATGAGACACCGCAAACAACCGAACAGGCTATAAATGCCCTTTTTCTGTTTTTATTTGATATAATAGTAGCTGTAAACAAGAATCAAAATGGAGAATCATGCTGTATGTACGCAATTAGAATAATAGATCTTACAAAGCGGTATAAAGATCTGATCGCTGTGGACAATCTCAATTTGGATATTCAACCGGGAGAGTTGTTTTCTTTGTTGGGAGTCAACGGTGCGGGAAAGACAACGACAATAAAAATGCTGACCTGTTTGGTCAAACCATCCGGCGGAGATGCTTTCGTGGGTGGTTACAGCATAATGAAGCAAGCTGGACAGGTAAAGCAGATCATTGGTGTATCTCCGCAGGAAACTGCCGTCGCGCCGAACCTTTCTGTAAAGGAGAATCTGGAGCTGATCTGCGGTATTTACAGATTAACCAAAGAAAAGACGAAAACAAAGATCAGAGAGCTTTCCGAGCAATTTGCCTTAGATACCGTTCTGCAAAGAAAAGTCGGCAAGCTTTCCGGCGGTTGGCAGCGACGTGTCAGCATTGCAATGGCACTTATCGGTGAACCCGAAATTCTGTTTCTGGATGAACCTACACTTGGTTTGGATGTTATTGCAAGACACGAGCTGTGGGACGGGATTCGCTCTTTGAAAGGCAAAGTGACGATTATTATGACGACACATTATATGGAAGAAGCCGAGGTGCTTTCCGATCGCATAGGCATTATGAAAAGCGGCAGACTTCTTGAAACGGGAACAGCGGATGAATTGAAGCAAAAAGCAGGAACCGAAAATTTTGAAGCGGCATTTGTTGCTATTGTGAAGGAGGCTGCTTTATGAGAATGATCACCTTTGCTAAAAGATGCGCAAAAGAGATTTTGCGTGATCCGATCAATCTTGGCTTCGGTTTTGGATTTCCTCTGATCTTACTGCTGCTTCTCAGTGCGATACAGTCAAACATACCCGTGAGCCTGTTTGAAATTGACACTTTGACTCCCGGCATTACCGTGTTCGGGCTGTCGTTTATGACACTGTTTTCCGCAACCTTGATTGCCAAAGACCGCGAAAGCGCCTTCCTGCAAAGATTATACACAACACCTCTTACGGGCTTTGATTTTATCATGGGATATATGCTTCCGCTCTTGCCCATTGCTCTCGTACAGACGGCAATTTGCTATCTGCTTGCGATCCCCTTGGGGCTGACCATTAACGTAAATATTGTTTATGCTGTCATTGGCATTGTTCCTATGGCTGTATTCCATATCGCACTGGGGCTTTTGTGCGGCAGTATTTTTAGCGTGAAGCAGGTCGGCGGTATTTGCGGAGCACTGCTGACCAATCTTTCTGCATGGCTTTCGGGCGTGTGGTTTGATTTGAAGCTTGTGGGCGGCTCATTCGAGAAAATTGCGAACGCGCTCCCTTTTATTCACGCAGCGGAAATGGAGAAAGCGTTATTTAACCGAAGCCTTGAGCTTGCAGCAGCACACATTCTGCCAATTCTTCTATACAGTGTAACCATAACGACAGCTGCTGTGCTCTGCTTCCTCAGGCAAGTGAAAAACAGTAAGGATTTTTAGAGATGAAGTACAAACTCATTATTGACAAGGATGCTGAAGAAGAAATAACCGTAGTCGCCCATGCTCCTTCCTCGCTGACCGAACAAATAGAAAATCTTATCTGCAGCTTTTCCGGTGCAGACAACATAATGGGATACAGAGATGATGAGATGCGGAAGCTATCATTTGGGGAAATTGAATGTATTACCGTTCTTAACAGAAAAGTGATTGCCATTGATATAAAAGGCAATCGCTATTCGCTCAAGGATCGACTTCGTGATCTGGAGGCTGTTCTGCCCTCTTATTTTATTCGCATTAACAAATCCACCCTTGCCAATGAGCATCGTATTCTGCGTTTTGATGCGGTATTCAGCGGCGGCGTAGATGCTGTGTTTTATTGCGGATATCGGGAATATGTCTCAAGACGGTGCTTTACAGAAATCAGAAGGAGGTATGAAGGAATATGAGAAGGTTTGTTTTGGAATTTTTGCGCCGCGGGGTAATCGCTTGCGGTATTGGTCCGATCGTATTGGCAATACTTTATCTGATTTTACAGCAGACTGCTGCTATTGACACCTTAACCGTAAATCAAGTCTGCATGGGGATATTTTCATTAACCGCACTTGCCTTTATCGCAGGCGGAATGAATGCCCTCTACCAAATTGAACGGTTGCCGTTGATGGCGGCGATTTTAATTCATGGATGTGTTTTATACATCAGCTATCTCGGCACCTATCTGCTCAACGACTGGCTGGAAGGGGGCACAGCTCCCATCTTGATCTTTTCGGGTATTTTCATTGTGGGCTATATCGTTATATGGGTGATCATATATTCGATGATCAAAAGGAATACTGCCAAACTTAATGAAATGTTAAAAAAGAAGCACCAGAATCAATAGACAATTTAAACTAAACATCGCTTTCTCTTCAGAAAGATGGATAATAAAACAAAAAAACCACTCTGATGAGTGGTTTTCTGTTTTGGTGACCCGTACGGGAATCGAACCCATGTTACAGCCGTGAAAGGGCCGTGTCTTAACCGCTTGACCAACGGGCCGTGGATGGTGGCGGAAACTGGATTTGAACCGGTGACCTGCCGGGTATGAACCGGATGCTCTAGCCAACTGAGCTATTCCGCCATCTTTTGCGCTCGATTATTATATCACAACGCAGATTGTTTGTCAAGTGTTTTTTTAACTTTTTTTACGCAAAATTTTGTTATCGTAAAAAATGTGAAAAAATCGCGAAATTCTCTTGCCTTTTTATGCAATTCGTAGTATAATGTACTTTGTTAAATCTTGCAGAACAGCAAAAACCAACATTTTACGAGGTGATCTGATGCCACTGACCTTCAAAGGCGGATTTCATGTGGAGGAGCATAAGCATACGGCAAAATGCCAGACTGTGCGCATGCCGGCTCCCGCTCGCGTTTATATTCCCCTGCAGCAGCATATCGGTGCTCCTGCCGTCTGCACCGTGAAGGTTGGCGACAGAGTTCTTCGCGGACAGAAGCTCGGCGAGGTGAACGGCCTCGGTGCTCCCGTCCATTCCAGCGTTTCGGGCATTGTGGAGAAGATTGACAATGTCACGCTGCCCAACGGCACAAAGAGCATGGCGGTTATTATCGCAAACGACGGCGAGGATGCGCTCGATCCTTCTGTTGCTCCCCTCGGACGCAGGCTGGGCGATGTTCCCTCCGAGGAAATTACTGCCATCATCCGCGAGGCGGGCATCACCGGTATGGGAGGAGCTTCCTTCCCGACCCATGCGAAGCTCTCCTCAGCCATGGGCAAGGTTGAAACGCTGATTGTCAACTGTGCCGAATGCGAACCCTATATTACAGCAGACCACAGACTGCTGCTTGAGCATCCGGCGTCGGTGATCAACGGAACAAAGATTTTACTGAAGGCGCTGGGACTCCGTCACGGTATCATTGCGGTGGAGGACAACAAGAGAGGTGCCATTGATAAATTAGAGGCGCTGCTCGGCGAGGGCGGACTGATCTCGGTGAAGGAGCTCCAAACCAAATACCCGCAGGGGGACGAGCGCCAGCTCATTTACGCTCTCACGGGAAAGGAGCTGCCTGCCGGTAAGCTTCCTTCGGAGGTTGGCTGTGTGATCTTCAATGCCGCCACCACTGCCGCTGTATTTACGGCGTTCGCCAAGGGACTGCCGCTTATCGAGCGCATTGTGACGGTGGACGGCGATTGCGTGAATAAGCCGGGCAATGTGATTGTCCCCATCGGTACGCCCATGATTGATGTGATCAATTTCTGCGGCGGCTTCAAGGGGGAGCCCAAGAAGATCATCGCGGGCGGTCCCATGATGGGAAATGCTGTATGGGATGTGAACGCTCCCATTGTGAAGGGCAGCTCGGCAATCCTCTGCTTCTCGGCAAAGCTGGCAAAGCAGAGTGAGCATTTTGCCTGCATTCGCTGCGGACGCTGCGTTGAGGCATGCCCCATGCATCTGATGCCCGCCTATCTGGCACAGTATGCGGCTTCCGATAATCTGGAGGCCTGCGAAAAATGGGACATTCTCTCCTGTGTAGAGTGCGGTACCTGCTCCTATATATGCCCCGGACAAGTTCCCATTGTACAGTATATCCGCGCAGCCAAGGCTCGAGTAAACGAGGAAAAGAAGGCTGCAAAGGCACGGGAAGAGGAGCGAGCCAAGCTTCAGGCTGAAGCTGTAGCAAAAGCCGAAGAAACAGCCGAGGCATCTCCCGAGCCCGAGAAAGCTGTACCTGCTCTGACCAAAGAAGAGCTTCGCGCGGCAAAAGCTGCCGAGAAGGCAAGAAAAGCCGCAGAAAAGGCTGAAGCTGCCGCTGCCAAAGCTGCAAAGCTGGCGGCAAAGGAAGCGGCAAGGGCTGAAGCGCTCTCTGCTGACGAAGAGGAAGCTGCACTCGAAGACGAGGCTGTGATGCCCGAAGATGTCAGTACATCGGAGGAAGCGCCCCACCCTGTCGAGCATTCAGAGCCTGCTGAGGAAGAGGCAGAAGCGCCGTCTGCTGACGAAGAATAACGATTATTTCATTCTTAGATAAATCTTGGAGAACCCTATGAATCAGAATACAACCATTGAGGGAGGCAGCGGACTTCCGCCCCTGCTGACCGTATCTCCCTCCCCTCACATCAAGGGGACCGACAGCACGCGCGGCATTATGCTCGATGTTGTCATTGCGCTTCTGCCGCCGCTGGTATTCGCCTGCTATATTTTCGGCATGAGAGCGCTGACCGTGACACTGGTGAGTGTGGCGGCATGTTTGCTCTCCGAGGGGCTATTCAACCTGATCTTAAAGCGACATCAGTCCATCGGCGATCTGTCGGCGGTGGTCACCGGCATGCTGCTTGCCTACAATCTGCCGGTGAGCGTTCCGCTCTGGATGCCGGTTCTGGGGGCGCTCTTTGCCATTGTGGTGGTCAAGGGGCTGTTCGGCGGCATCGGAAAAAACGTGGTCAATCCTGCCCTTGCGGCGAGAGTATTCCTCTTTATGTCCTTCCCCGATCTGATGAGCCGCTATGTTCCGCCGGGAAGTGCCATCGGTGCCTTTGAATCGGTAAGCGATGCCGATATTCTCGCAGGTGCGACGCCGCTTGCTCAGTTAAAGCAGGGCACAATGCCCGACATTCCGCTGATGGATCTGATCATCGGAAGCTGTCCCGGCACCATCGGCGAGGTTTCGTCGCTGCTTCTGATCGCCGGCTTCATTTATCTGATGGTACGAAAGGTTATCACCTGGCACATTCCGATTGCCTATGTGGGAAGCGTGGCGCTGATCTGTTATCTGCTCCCTTCTTCTTCTGCCTTCATCCCCCACGAGTTCATGCTTTCCCAGATTTTCTCGGGCGGTCTGCTGCTTGCAGCGATTTTTATGGCTACCGACTATGTGACCTCCCCCATTACAAGAACCGGACGCATCATCTTCGGCATCGGATGCGGTATTATCACGGTATTCATCCGCTATTTCGGCGGCTACAACGAGGGTGCATCCTTCGCCATTCTCATCATGAACCTTCTCGTCCGCTATATCGACAACTTCACCAAGCCGGTAAAATTCGGCGGACTCAAGAAGCAGGCATAACGGCAGGGGATGATTCACATTCCCCCTTTCAACTCCAACCTAAGGAGACTCATTTCCATGACCAACTCAAACTCCGCGCGAACCGATTCATCCGCGCTCTTCTACATCCGCATCACTGCGTCCCTTCTGATCATCGCATCGCTCATCGCCGTGATGCTTGCTGCGGTCAATTCGCTCACCGAGGACAGAATCGCAGAGAATAAAATGATCGAGGTCACAGCCTCCATCTCCGCCCTCTTCGGCGAGGGCATTGAAACCGAGGAGCTGACCGTTCCCGGAGGCTCAATTGTCACCGGACGCTACAAAATCTTCGCCAACGGCGGTCTTGCCGGCTACTGTGTGCGCGTGGCTCCAAAGGGCTTCGACGGCGAGATTGATATGATGGTTGCCATCACGCCAGAAGGTGCTGTCAAGGGAGTGCGTGTGATCTCCCACACCGAAACCCCCGGTCTCGGAAGCAAGGCTGCCGAGGATGACTATTTAAACACCTATCGCGGGAAAAGCGGCACTCTGGTGCTCGGCGAGGATGTGGATGCCATTGCAGGCTCCACCTTCAGCTCCCGTGCAATTTTTGAAGGAGTCAACGCGGCGCTGTCATGCTATGACGGAGGTGAGGCATAAATGATTTCAACCAAAGACATTGCGAATCAGTTCAAGGAAGGCATCATCACCAAGAATCCGGTTCTGGTGCAGCTGCTGGGCATGTGTCCGACTCTTGCCGTCACCACATCGGCGACCAACGCCATCGGCATGGGCATTGCGGCAACCTGCGTACTGATCTGCTCCAACGTTTTCATTTCGCTGCTTCGGAAGCTGATTCCCAATCAGGTTCGCATTGCGGCGTACATTGTTATCATTGCCGGCTTTGTCTCGGCGGTGGAGCTGCTGATCAAGGCATATTTCCCCGCACTTGACAAATCGCTGGGACTCTTCATTCCGCTGATCGTTGTCAACTGCATCATTCTGGCGCGCGCTGAAGCCTTTGCATCGAAGAATCCGGTGCTTCCTTCTGCCATCGACGGTTTGACCATGGGACTGGGCTTCACACTGGCACTGCTTGCCATCGGCTCGATCCGCGAGATTCTCGGCTCGGGCAGTATCTTCGGAATCCAGCTCTTTGGCGATAGCTTCCGACCGATCATGTTCTTCATTCTGCCCGCAGGTGCTTTTATGACGCTGGGATTCGTCATTGCCATCGTACAGTTTGCCTGCGGCAAGGCAGAGCAGAAGGAGCTGAACAAGCCGATTCCCGTTCCCGCCGTCAAAGCAGAAGTCGAAGAAGTCACAGAGGAGCCCGCTGAGGAGGAGACTGTGATGGAAGACAGCGAGATCGCAACACAATCCGATGAAAGTGAGGTGCAGGCATGATTGAATTATTCCTTTTGATGCTGAGCACCGTTCTGGTGGAGAACTTTATATTCTCCCGTTTCTACGGCATCTGTCCTTTCCTCGGTGTATCCGAGAAGCCCGACACGGCGCTGGGCATGGGATGCGCTGTTATGTTTGTCATTACCCTCTCCTCTGCTGTTACCTGGCCGGTTTATCACTTTATCCTCGAGCCGTTCGGTCTTGCCTACATGAAGACGATTGCCTTCATTTTGATCATTGCGGCACTGGTACAGTTTATTGAGCTGTTTCTGCGCAAGTTTATTCCCGCCCTTTACACGGCGCTGGGCATTTATCTGCCGCTGATCACCACCAACTGCGCGGTACTCAGCTCGGCGCTGCTCAACATTGAGCGCGGACATGACTTTATGTATTCGGTTGCATTCGGATTCTCGGCAGCGCTGGGATTCACCATGGCGATTGTAATTTTCGCCGGTGTGAGAATGCGGCTGGAGTTCGCCGATCCCCCCAAGGCATTCCGCGGGATGCCGCTGACGCTGATTACCGCAGCGCTGGCTGCGATGGCGTTTGCCGGATTTTCGGGGGTTAAATTGGGATAATACGGCAAAGCCGGGTGCTTCCCCGCTAAAAGAATCCCCGCTAAAACCCATCACATTCCACTCTCATATGAGGTACATATGAACACTACAAATATTCTGTGGGCATTCCTCTGGTTTGCCCTCATCGGCGGCATCCTCGGCCTGCTCCTTGCCATCGCCGCGAAAATATTCCATGTCGATGTCGACGAGCGTATCCCCAAGCTCACCGAATGTCTCCCCGGCGCAAACTGCGGCGGCTGCGGCTATGCAGGCTGCTCCGCTTTTGCAGAAGCCATCGTCAAAGGCGAAGCCGACTGCGCAGGCTGCAAAGCTGCCGGTGATGATGTGGCAGCCGCACTTGCCGAAATCATGGGTGTGGAGCCGCCCAAAACCACCAATCGTATGCGCGCACAGGTCATGTGCAGCGGAACCTCCGATTATGCAAAGCGAAAATATAATTATGAGGGCGCACGCGACTGTACTGCCGCAGTCAAACTGAGCGGCGGAGATAAGCTCTGCGCCAACGGCTGTATGGGGCTCGGCTCCTGCGTGGCAAAATGTCCTTTCGGTGCCATCCGTATCGTCGGGGGCGTAGCGGCTGTCGATTACCACCTCTGCCGTGGCTGCGGTGTCTGTGTGGCGGCATGCCCCAAGCATATCATTCGCCTCATTCCCTATGACAGCGCCCATTGGGTTGGATGTATGTCCTGCGATAAGGGCGGCGTTACCCGTGCCAACTGCGAGGTTGGCTGTATTGGCTGCCGCATCTGCGAAAAGAAATGTCCCGCCGGCGCAATCACTGTCAAGGACAATCTCGCTTCCATCGATTACAGCAAATGTACCGGCTGTGATGCCTGCGTCGAAGCCTGCCCCAGAAAGATCATCTGGTCGGGCAAGCGTCAGAGCGAGGGCGGAATTGTCATCACCCGTCTGAACAAACAGACAGAGGAAGCATGATCCGCGTATTTATCCGGCAGATTCAAAGGAGCGAGCATGTACAGGAGCAGGGCAGAGTAACTCTGACTGAACAGCGTGCCTGTGCAGATGCGCTCCTTCGCTGCGTTCTCAGAGAATATTACGGCGAGAGCGCAGTCGGTCTTGCCATAGCACGCGGTGAGAACGGAAAGCCCTATTTTCCCGGTGCCCCCGAAATCTGCTACAATATTTCCCATGCCGGGGATTATGCTGTCCTCGCCATCGGAGAGGAGCCGGTGGGAGTGGATATTGAGAAAATACGTCCCATTCATCCCCGTGTCGCTGAGCGCTACCTGGGGAATGCTCATCTCACGGGCAGAGAAGCCATCCTCGCCTGGACCAAACGCGAGAGCTACGGCAAATTCACCGGCGAGGGTGTTTTCGCGAAGGATTATACGCTCCCCCATGTGTTTACCGAGCTTGCGGCGCCCGAGGGATATGTGATCTGCGTGTGTACCGCCTCGGGCGAGGTAGCTGCGGCAGAATCCGACTTCACGGAGCTTGATAAAAAAAATGAAGGAAGCTGAACATGACTTTCAGCTTCCTTTTTTGTGGTTGATCCTAATTGTTTGGGATAACATTCTCCGCATGATGAGGATGCTATACCGTCACCCTCGGGGTATGCAAATGCGGCTCCGTATACCTAACGCCGAAATTGCCCGTCGATGCCGTCGACCAACGGTCGCCCCTACCGGGTAGGGGCGACCGTCACCCTCGGGGTATGCGGATACGACTTCGTATACCTAACGCCGAAATTGCCCGTCGACGCCGTCGACCAACGGTCGCCCCTACCGGGTAGGGTATACCGCCACCCTCGGGGTATGCAGATGCGGCTCCGTATATCTAACGCCGATATTGCCCGTCGACGCCGTCGACCGTCACCCTCGGGGTATGCGGATACGACTTCGTATGCCTAACGCCGATATTGCCCGCCGCGAGGCGCGACTTATGCCCAGCTCATGGTGGTGGGCTTGGGTTCGGCGATCATTGATTCTTTGAGGAAAGCAACTGCTTTGGAGAGACCTTCGTCGATCGACATGAGACTGTCTTCATGCTCAATGGACATCACCTTGTCATAGCCTACAAGTCGGAGATTGCTGATCAGATCGCGCCAGTAATCGAGACCGTTGCCGTAGCCGACAGTGCGGAATACCCACGCGCGGTGGATCTCGTCTCCGTAGTGCTTGGTGTCGAGCACGCCGTTCTTGGCGGTGTTGTACTTGTCGATCTTGGTGTCCTTGGCGTGAACGTGATAGATGGCACCCTCAAGCTCGCGGATGGCAGCCACGGGATCCATGCCCTGCCAGATAAGATGCGAGGGGTCGAAGTTCGCACCGATGGTATCGCCTACCGCAGCGCGGAGCTTCAGGCAGGTCTCGGGATTGTATACGCAGAAGCCGGGATGCATCTCCAGCGCAATCTTGGTCACGCCGTGTGCATTGGCAAACTTCACGGTTTCCTTCCAGTAGGGGATGAGTACCTCGTTCCATTGCCAATCAAGGATAGCGAGGAAGTCCTCGGGCCAGGGGCAGGTTACCCAGTTCGGGTACTTGGCATCGGGCGAGTCACCGGGGCAGCCCGAGAAGGTGATCAGCGTATCAACACCGCACTTCTCAGCCAGCAGAACCGCGTTTCTGAAATCATCGTCGAACTGCTTTGCAATCGCTTTGTCGGGATGAACGGGATTGCCGTGAGTAGCAAAAGCGCAGATCTCCACGCCGTACTTTTCAAAGGTTGCCTTGAACTCGGCAAACGCCTTCTCATCGCCAAGCAGAACCTCGGGATCGGCGTGATCCTTTCCGGGATAGCCGCCGCAGCCGATCTCGACAGAGGTTACGCCGAGAGCGGAAATTTTTGCAAGCGCCTCATCCAGCGAAAGTGCGCCGTATAAATTGGCAAGAACAGAAAGCTTCATTCTATCATTTCCTTTCTCGCGCCGACTTATTTGTCAAAGCGGTAGATGTCGCCGCTCTCTGCGGACTTGTAAATACCCTCGAGGATCTGGGTCACGCAGTAAGCCTGCTCGGGAAGTACGCAGGGATCGGTGTTATTGCGGATAGCATTGTACCACTGAATCTGCTCGTTAACCTCGGGATTGGAGGTTGCACCGTCATAGAAGGCAACGCCTCCTGCGCTCATGTTCACCTTGGTCAGAGCCTGTCTGCCGCTGATGATGCTGTTGATGCGAACGCCGTCCAGCATGTCAGCACCTGCCTTGGTGCCGCAGATGGTGGTGATGGCTTCTCTGGGATCTGCATAGTTAAGTGCCCAGGAGGAGCGGAGGTTGATGGTTGCGCCGTTTTCCATCACGACAAAGCCGAATGCGGAATCCTCAACGGTGAACTTCTCGGGATCCCAGTCGCCCCATGCGTTGCCGGTCTGGGTGTCATTGTTGAGCTTGTGATAGGTGGTACCTACGCAGTACTTGGGCTTATAGTTGTCCATCATCCAGAGGGTGAGGTCGAGCGCGTGAGTACCGATATCGATAAGGGGACCGCCGCCCTGCTCATACTCGTTGAGGAACACGCCCCAGGTGGGAACCGCACGGCGGCGGATAGCGATTGCTTCAGCATAGTAGATATCGCCGAAGGTGCCCTTCATGGCTTCCATCTTCATGAACTGGGAGTCAGCTCTCTGGCGTCCCTGATAGCCGATGGTCAGCTTCTTGCCGCTGCGCTTTGCAGCTTCGATCATCTTCATGGCTTCCTCGGAGTTGATTGCCATGGGCTTTTCGCAGATAACATGCTTACCCGAATCGAGAGCGTCAACAGTGATAAAGCTGTGTGCGCGGTTGGGTGTACAAACATGAACGGCGTCAATGGTCTTATCCTCCAGCAGCTTCTTGTAGTCGGAGTAAACCTTTGCGTCGGGAGTTCCGTATTGCTTTGCAGCAGCCTCGGCGCGCTCAATAACGATATCGCAGAATGCGACCATTTCTACGCCGGGAACCTGCTTGACAGAGGGCATATGCTTGCCGTTGGCGATACCGCCGCAGCCGATGATGCCTACACGAATGATATCAGATGCGTTCATAATGAACCTCCAAAAAATGGGATAAATTTCTTTTGCAAGATTACTTATATGATAACCCGTTTTGCATCTTTTTTCAAGGCGTACAGCGTAAAAATGAGGACATATTTTCAAATATCGGAGATGTGCACAAATCCGTTGGCGCATTATTGTGAAATATAACAAGATAAATTATACTTGACATATCCTTCACGGCTATTGTATAATAAAACAATTATTTTTACGGAGGATCTGCCAATGAAGCCTTATCGCTGTCTGATTTTTGATGTGGATGACACACTGCTCGACTTTTCACGCGCCTACAAGGATGCACAGCATGATATCGCACGGAGATTGGGGGTGGCATACACCCAAGCCTTCGCCGAGCTGGATGACCGTTGCGGCTGGCAGGCATGGGTAGAAAGCCGACTTGATCAAACCGATTCTTCCGATGTGCAGGCAAACTATCATGAATATTACATGCGCTATGTGGAGGGACACTATACATATTTGCTGCGCGAGCTGGGCATGGATATAGACAGAGCTGTGCTGACCGACTGCTATCTGAAGAGCGTCACCGCTTCACGGGTTCCGATGGAGGAGGATACACTGCGGGTCTGCCGCATGCTTTCCGAGCGTTACCGCATTGCACTGGCGACAAACGGACTGACCGACATGCAGCGGGAACGGGTAAAGGATTTTCTGCCCTTCACCCACAAGCTGTATATCTCGGAAGCGATTGGACACATCAAGCCGACGGTGGAATTCTTCGGGCACATGCTCGCTGATCTTGGCTATAATGCGGATGAATGCCTGATGATCGGCGATTCGGTCACAAACGATATCATCGGAGCAAAGGCTGCGGGGATGGATGTCTGCTTCTATAACAAAAGGGGGAAGAAGCTGCCCGAGGACGTGACGGCGGAGTATGAGATTCAGGCGATCGGAGAACTGGAAGGATTGTTACGGGGATAAATGAGGCGCTCCCACATATCCGAACAATATTGACAACCTCCATCACTTTTGGGAAACTCCCTTGACATCGGTGAAACTTTGGTTTATAATGAACACAGAAACATTTTTACTCTCCCCGGAGGAATTTATCATGAAAAAGAATCTTGTTGTTATCGGTTACGGCGGAATGGGCGGCTGGCACTGCGAGCATGCATTGAAGAGTGACACTGTCAATCTGCTGGGTATTTATGATATAAAGGAAGAGCGCCGCACGCTTGCAGAATCCCGCGGCATTCATGCATACGGCAGCCTTGAGGAAGTGCTTGCAGATAAGCGCGTCGATCTCGTCACGGTTGCCATCCCCAACGACTCCCACAAGGAAGTAGTCATCAAGGCGCTCGATGCAGGCATCAACGCCATCTCGGAGAAGCCTGTCGCCATGAACTCCGCAGAGCTTGAGGATATGATTGCGGCGGCAAACCGCAACGGTAAAAAGTTCTCTGTTCATCAGAACCGCCGCTTTGATGTGGATTTCCTCGCAGTCAAGGCACTTCGCGACTCGGGTGAAATCGGCGAGATGATCGAAATTGAGTCGCGCATCCACGGCTCCCGCGGAATTCCCTCCGACTGGAGAGGCGAAAAGGAGCACGGCGGCGGCATGGTGCTCGACTGGGGTGTACATCTCATCGATCAGATGCTCCGCATCATTGAGGATCCCATCGACTCCATCCACTGCGTTTTTGATCACATCACCAATCAAGAGGTGGATGACGGCTTCCGTCTCACCATCTGCTTTGAGGGCGGCAAGCGTGCCTACATCGAGGTCGGCACCTACAACTTTATCGCTATGCCCCGCTTCTATGTCCGCGCAAAGCAGGGAACCGCGATGATCCGCGACTGGAGAGAAAACTGCCAGGTGGTCAAGTGCAAGCACTGGCATGAGAGCGAGGTCGTTCCGGTTCAGACCGCCGCAGGTCTTACCAAGACCATGGCTCCCCGCGACGAGGTTACGGTTGACACCTACGAATGTGCACGTCCCATCTCGGATGTACACAACTACTACCGCAACTTCTGCGATGCCATCGACGGCAAGTGCGAGCAGATGGTCACCCACGATCAGATGCGCCTTGTCATGCATGTCATGGAGGCGGCTTTCGAGTCGGCAGAGAGCGGTCAGGTTGTGAAGTTTAAGTTTAACTGAGCGAAATAACAAAGGAGAGGTACAAGGGCGTGCAAAATTAACGGAGAATTATGTACGGTTGTTTAATAATTGCTCCGCTGTAAACAAATAAATAACCCCGACATCTGTCGGGGTTATTTTGTTCGATAAATTGGAATTTATCTAATTGCAATCTACGATAATCAAGTTGCACTCTTTGCATCCATAAGCAACTGCGGGAGTGTGCAGTTTATTGTTCATTTTAATGACAATACCGCCTTCGTCTTGTACAGTTTTCTTTGTGTGGCAGTATGAAT
>JAFQEJ010000001.1 GCA_017399105.1 Clostridia bacterium | reverse complement strand
TCTTGAATGATCTTCCAATCATTCGCTTTGTACTTCATCTCTTTGTTGTTCAATTTTCAATGACCAAGTTTGTGATTCGCTGTCGCTCTCAGGCGACTTGACTATTATATCACACTGCCTCGAGTTTGTCAAGTGGTTTTTGAAAGTTTTTTATTTCTTTTTTTCTTCCGCTCGCTCAGTCTCGGTTTGCACCGCTCTCTCGCTGACAGCTTTGTTAGTATACCACATCTACTCTTCTTTGTCAACACCTTTTTTAAAGATTTTTTAAGTTTTTTACCTCTTTTTTCGTAATATGTATAGATTACCATATTAGCTGTAACAAACACAAATCGAAATGGACACATTTCACAAACCACTGGATTTAGGGCGCCATCCATGGTATAATGATGTTACACGAACGCAATACACATACGGAGAAACAACATGAATTCGGATTACAGCATACTGATCACAGACGATGACCGCGACATTGTACGTGCCATCTCAATCTACCTCGAAAACGAAGGCTACCGAACTTATAAAGCCTACGACGGCATGGAAGCCCTCGATATCATTTCATCAAAACAAATCCATCTTTTATTGATCGACATTATGATGCCCCGGATGGACGGACTGTCAGCCATTATGAAGCTGAGAGCAGATAAAAACATTCCTGTCATCATTCTGTCTGCCAAAAGCGAGGATACCGATAAAATTCTCGGTCTTTCCATCGGAGCAGACGATTACGTGACCAAGCCCTTCAATCCCCAGGAGCTGATCGCCAGATGCCGTGCGCAGCTCAGACGCTATACAGATCTCGGGAGCATCTCGACTGCAAAATCGGGCATGACAGTCACAAACGGCGCCCTCTGCCTTGATCGGGAGCAAAAGCAGCTCTATGTCTCGGGAGATGCGGTGAAGCTGACTGCGACCGAATACAAAATCATCGAGCTTCTCATGACCAATGCAGGGCGCGTCTTCCCTGCCGAAGAAATTTACGAGCGGGTATGGAACGAAGACGCCTATGCCTGCGAAAATACCGTTATGGTTCACATACGGCGCATCCGCGAAAAAATCGAAATCAATCCGCGGGAGCCCGAATACTTAAAGGTGGTGTGGGGAATTGGATACAAAATCGAAAAGAAATAAAATGAAGCCGATACGAACCTTACTTGCGCTGATCATCGCGACAACGCTGCTTGTTTGTTACATCGCCGGTGCAGCCACCCTGGTCGCAGAATCGATTGACGGCAACTGGGATATGATCGCAACTACGATTTCCTCCCTGGTTCGCGGAGATATCACCGACTACAGAACCTATGTAAGTACGACCTTCAACTATTTTACCGATATTGCGGCACAGGTAGGAGAGACATACCTCCCATCACGCGTCGATTATGCCGGTAATGTTTACAGCTATTACGAATACATTGAATCGGACATTGCAAATAAGAATGTCTTCCTATATTGTAATCCCGAGGTTGCTGTGAACGGACCGCCAAGCGATGACTACCCCTACGGCTTTCTCTGGAAGGGCGGACAGCTTCACCTGTGGACAAAGTCCCTCGAGGGCGGTTCCATCGATGCAGCCGGCTACTTCTACAGGAGCTTCTACTACCAAAACGATCTTGACACCTGGCTTGAAGCTTCTCTTGGCGATGATACGGTGGGAATTTTCTTCTCTTCCGATCCCGTCAGATTTACCAATACATATTCCCCTCTCCACAGCGCACAAAATGAATTCATGTGGATGCGGCTTCTCGCCCTTGGTATTGTCCTCGGAGTGGTTGTCACCTTTCTGTTGCTCCTTTATCTCATCCTCAACAGACGAAGCCTGACCTACGCCTCCGAAAGTGTCGCGCAGCTTCTGAGCCATGTTTTCCTCGAATTCAAGCTGATCTTCTACTTCTTCGCCATAGCCATCGACCTCATGCTGATTGAAGAAGGACTGCGTTGGGAAGCGATATACCTCTTTTTCGCCGGCTACTTCATTTTCTTTGAACTCTTCCTGCTCCTCTCGGATCTCTGCCATAACCGCCTGCAATTCTTCACAAATAATATCCCCAACCAGGCGATCAAGGCATTAAAGAAGCTGCTTTCGCTCAAGCCCTTCGGACGTGCCGAGCTGATTACCTACATTATATTCATCTCTCTTGAAGGGCTGCTCTCTGTCATCGCCGTCTGGTTCCTGCTCGTCGGCATGCTGGATGGCTGGGCGATCTTCTTCTTCTTCATCTTCTTTCTGCTTATTCTGGCGGTGTCGGTGCTCTTCGGCATCCATCTCTATCACAAAAACCGCGAGATCGAGCGCCTGCTCTGTCGTATCGACTGCATGAAGCGAGGTGAAGCCGATGCCCCCTGCGACCTGCCTGCAGGCTCACATTTCATTCCGCCGATGGAATCCCTTGACAACATCTATACCCATGTAAAAAAAGCCACCGAACAGTCGCTGAAGAGTGAGCGCATGAAGCTGGAGCTGATCACCAATGTCTCCCATGATCTGAAAACACCGCTTACCTCGATCATCAGCTATGTGGATCTGCTTTCCAAGGAGGAAAATCTCTCGCCCACAGCCCGCGACTACATCGGCATCCTCGAGAAAAAGTCGGCAAGGCTCAAGCTTCTGATCGGCGATCTCTTCGATCTTTCCAAGGCTGCATCAGCCAATATTGCCTACCATCCCGAGCCGCTGGATCTGGTGCGCCTGGTCAATCAGGTTCACGCCGAGCTGTCCGACAAAATCGAGGAATCGGAGCTGCACTTCATCTACCGTGCCCCCGAAAAGCCCCAGGTGATCACCAGCGACGGCATGCTCCTGCGCCGTGTCATTGAGAATCTCACGGTAAATGCGCTGAAGTATGCCCTTCCCCATTCGCGTGTCTTCATCGATATCATCCCGGAGGAGCTGTCGGTGCGCTACATCATCAAAAACACCTCCCGCGAGGAAATTCTCTGCTCCCCCGATGAGCTGACCGCTCGTTTTGTGAGAGGCGACAACTCCCGCTCCACCGAGGGCTCGGGTCTGGGACTGTCGATTGCTCAATCCTATACCGAGGTCTGCGGCGGCAGCTTCGATCTCACCCTCGACGGCGATCTGTTCAAGGTGACGCTGACCTTCACCAAATCGGGCACACTTCCCGAGCAGATGCTCCCTGTTGCGATCGAAGATATGGTTATTCCCGCCGAAGAGGAAAATAATTCAAACGAATAATCCTAAAATTTTTCCCAATTCGACAAAATATTCCCGCTGTCCGAAAATATGCAATTTCAACGTAGGGCGGGGGCTTGCTCCCGCCTGTTCGTATAATTTCGACTCTTTCAGGCGGCGAGACCAAGGCCCCGCCCTACATAAGAAATCACTTCCGTGTGGGAACACAAAAGGTAATTGGGAGAAAATTTTTAAATTGCAATTGAATAAGACCCCCGGCTGTGGTATGATATAGACAGAACGATTTTACTTTATTAAAAGAAGGATTCTGTTTATGAAACACCACAGCCATTGTCATTCCTGCGATACGAGAATACCGGCAGGAGGGCGTTCCTGCTGCTCCACATGCCACGGAGGATGCCGCCGACGCTATGAAATCATCCTCACCGAAGAGGAAGCCGCCCTGCTCAGGCTCTTTGCATCCTCTCCCTATCTTCCCGCGGCGCGCTTTGTCATGAAGAGCAGCAAAACCTCCCATGCAAGGAATATCGCCCTCGCTCCTGTTTTTCTGCTCTCCCCCGAGGATGATGTGAAAGCCGCCTCTCACACCGCAGAACTTCTCAACGCCCTTGCGGATAAGGGACTGATCGAAATCGATTATCAAACGCCCCTTGACAATGCGAATGAGCGTGAGATCAAGGACTCTCCCCTGTATGCCTATTTCGTCGATACTGTGCGCGAGGGAGCCGAGAAATTCAACTCGGTCTTTGACATTGCCGCCCTCGAGCTTGGCAGCATGGGACTGACAGCCATCGGAAGAAGAGCCATTACACAGCTCGGATAAGCGATATCCCCTTGTATACGTTGTATACGCCTATTATGTAAAGTACCTATAGAAAAATATTATATAGAGTTTACAAAAACCACGTATACAAACGTATACATGCCTGCGAGGCAGCACCACTGCAATCCTTTCCTCTTTTGGATATTTGTGCATATTGTATTAACCGTACATGAATATGCATTACAGTTTTATTACATTCGCATAATTTCTCTTGCGCAAATTCCACTCTTGTGATATGATATAGCCACGGTCGGAAATGTTAATCCGACCCGAATATCACACAGGAGGAAACGCAAGAATGTTTCAAACACTTGTCAAAAGACTGACCGCTGTATCGCTTGCAGCACTCATCGCAGCCGGCAGCAGCAGCCTGATGGTCAGCGCTAAGACTTTCGAGGACGTCAACTCCGATCACACTTATACAGAGCAGATTGACCTGCTCTCCGACATTGGTGTCATCCTCGGTACATCCGAGACAGAATTTTCCCCCGAGGAGCCGGTCACCCGTGAGCAGATGGCACTGCTTCTCTATCGCCTGATGCTGGGCAGAAACAACGCAGGCAGCGTCAACAGCTCGCCCTTCACCGATATCACCGATGAGACCTACTTCGGTGCCATCTCCTGGGCATATGCTTCGGGTTATATCCTCGGCACCGGTGAGAACAGCTACGATCCCCGAGGCGGCATCACCATGCAGGACGCTATGACCGTCCTCGTCCGTGCCCTCGGTCAGAGCAACGCCAACATGAACAAGGGCTATCCCTGGACCTACATCGACGCAGGTCTGAAGCTGGAGCTGGACAATCAGCTGGAGGGCATCAGCTATACCCAGACCCTCACCAGAGGTCAGGTTGCCGCGCTTCTCTACAACGCTCTCACCGCAGAATACCTCATCCCCAAGACCGCATCCAACGGCATGACCTATCTGGAGAAGACCTCTATCATCGAAAATGTTTTCGGTTACGAGATCAAGGACGCGGTTGTCACCGCAACCAACAACTATGCCATCGGTCTGAGCGACACGGTTGTCAAGAACGGCTTTGTCACCCTCACCTCTGAGGATGGTTCTTTCTCGGTTAACTTCGAGGAGCTCGGTCTTGACGGTACCCCCGATGCATGGCTCGGACGTGAGCTTCGCGTCATCTGCAAATCGGATGCTCAGAACAAGCTGGTCAATGTCCTCGGAGCTGTATGGAACGGCAGATCCGAAAGAGTCACCACCGCAGCCTTTGAGCAGGACAACAAATCTGTCACCCTCGGCTCTCAGAAGTACAATGTAGTCGAGACCCTCTCCGACAGCCTCGCTACCAACGCAAACGAGCTGCTTGTCTTCGCTTATGACAATGACGGCAAGCTCGCTCAGATCACCTCCAATGCGGCTCTGGCAAATCTCCTCGGCTACTTCGAGATCGAGCTGATCTTCGACTCCAAGTCCTCCGAGACCGCAGACCGCGCCATCGTCAAGAACTACACCTTCGGCAAGCTTGACACCACAAACAGCAAGATCAACCTGGCAGGCGGTCTCACCGAGGCAGAGCTCACAGGCGGCTACAGCAACAAGGCAGAAGCTTCCCACGGCGACTATGTACTCTTCTACTACAATCCCGCAGTGAAGTCTCTTGAGATTTCCGAAAAGCTCACCCCCTCCGCAGGCTTCGTCTCCAAGATTAGCGGCGGCAAGGCTACCATCGGCGGCACCGAGTACACCATCGGCTGTGCACAGGCAGGTGTTGATCCCGCATCGCTCCTCGCCTCGATCACCATCGGACGCGACATCTCCTTCATCGCCAAGGACGGCAAGCTCCTCGCCATCGTCAATGCGCCCGTTATTGTATCCGACTCCCAGTATCTGGTGACCACCTCCAATGCGATTCCCGTATTCACAAACGGCAGCCTCCAGTATGTAGTCAATGCCATCATAAACGGCAGCGCAGCACAGATTATTGTCACCGATCCTACCATCACACAGGGTAACGTTTACCGCTACATTCAGGACGCAAACGGTGTCTATGCCCTCTTCGCAAGAGATTCCGCATACTTCACCCAGTCCCACGAGTTCTCCACTCACAACGAGATTTCCGAGAACACCACCATCTCCCACAACTCCCTGCCCTACTACACCTTCGCGGGCATCAACTTTGTGACCGATGCAAACACTCTCATCCTGGTCAACAATAACGGCACCCTCGAAACACACAAGGGCATCTTCAATCACACCATCGACATCAACGCAGGTGCTACGGTTACCGCAGTCCATCTGAACAAGCCCGGCACGGTTGACTGTCTCTCCTTCCTCTATGTTTCAAACGGTCACATCGCCAATGCAACAGCAACCACCAGCTTCGTCAAGATTCTCGCTCCTGCAGGTCATGAGTATGTAAACGGAACGGTCTACACCATCTACTCGGTTTACAACTTCCAGACAGGTACTGTTGAGAACAGACTATCCATCCACGGCGACCTCACCGCAAATGCTGTCCTCGCCCTCGACACCAACGCCTTCATCTCTACCACCGAGGCAGGCGAAGCACACATTGAGGGAAGCGTAACAGGCTACACCGGCACAACCGTCACCATCGGCGAGCAGGTCTATGCTCTTGACGCAAACGTGAAGATTGTCACCCTCAACGGCACAACCGTCACCGCAAAGACAATTGCAGATGCATATCAGCAGGATGTTGAGGTTATCACCAACGGCACCGCCGTTACCTCGATCATCATCAAGCCCGCAGCATCCGCTGAGTAAACCACAAAACAACAGAATCGGCATAGCGAAAGCTATGCCGATTTTTCAATTCAATTCAGATCAATTTAATTCAAATCAATACATCGCAACAACTTCAAGCTTGCCGGCAGGCTTTACAAAGGTGATGGTCTCACCGTCGGCATCAATGCAGTCGTATGCCTTGCCGTTTATAGTAACAGCCTTGATCTTTGCCGCCTCGGGATGGCGCAATCTCAGCTTCATCACGGGAATCTCGCGGCGGGCGGGAACATCGATCACAGAAGTAATTCTGCCGTTGTCCGCATCCGATGTAGTGGTATAGGTCAGCTGACCGTACATAGTCGGAACATCCAGAGCCTCAATAACCTTGCCCTGCTTCAGCCATGCGCGGGGTGTTCCCTTCATCAGCCAGAAGGTACCCGCATCCTCGGTGAGCAGCATATTGCGGAAGTTTTCGGTGAACCACGCAGCCGTGCCGTTGTCGGGATCCTTACACTCCACATAAATATTGGGATGTGCATGCTCCCAGAGCTTTCCGTTGGTACCAACCATCACGATGGCATGATTCAAGAAGAAGTGCAGGAAGTTGGGGATATCGTCCTGACGCAGATAGATGTTCGCATTATGGGAGATCTTTGGCAGATTGGAGAAGGTATTCCAGAACCAGAGATCATCCGCGGGAACGGGAGCCTTCGCGGTACGCTTCATCTGCTCCGAAGCCGCTTCCATTTTGTCGCGCGCTTCCTTTTCCTCTGCGGTCGCGGTGGGATGATCCAGTCGGTCAAGGTCGGCAACAGAGATATTCATGCCGCCCTCTTCCATGGCATCCAGCGTACCAACCATGCGACGATCAAGCGAATCAAGCAGACCGCCAATCTCACCGAGGGGCAGTGCTGCCTGGAAGAGATCGTTGATACCCATGGCAAACTGAGGAATGTTGGTTTCCTTTCCGTAGTGAAGCAGACCGCCGCCATAAGCCATACGCGGGATAAAGGATCTCGACATGCCGTCGCGTGCCTCTCTTACGGGAGCATAGAGTGCCTCACGCTTCACAGCCGCCAGCAGATCTGCTTCATAGGTTTTCGCTTCCTTTGTATAATAATCCGCATCGGGATCACCGATCAGGGTCAGCACATCGGCAAAAGCGGTCAGACCCATCTGATTGAAGGCGTTATCGCAGTATTGCCATCTCCAGTCGCAGGCAGGCAGCGCATAGTCACCCAGCATGGAGGGCGGAACCAATCCATAGCAATGAAGATCACGGCGATTTTCGGTATCCTTCATATAGTCTCGGATCTCTCTGATCAGCCAATCGGCAGCCTGCTTGATTCTGGGCAGACGGGCAGCAAGCCACTCCTTATCCTCATAGAGATAATAGCGGTACATCATGGAATAGATCAGCTTACCGGTGGAATGGTGAGTTCCCTCGTGAGCATATCCCATATCGTGACGCATGGATTTACCCCACTCAAAGCAGCCGGCTGTCGTTTCAAAATCGCCGTCCGGCTTGAAGCCGGGGGACTCCAGGAAGTAGTCATAAATGCGGTCAGCTTCATCGCGCAGTCCCATCATTTCGCTTGCCAGGGTGGAGCGGGCAACCTCTGCCGACAGCATACCCCACATATGGTGACCGCGGAGCTGTTCAACCGCCAGCTCGTACATGGTCTCCCAACGCTTATCGGGAACATGGAGTACAGCCGAAGCCTTGGGTGCTTCGGGGAAAGCAGGCATTTCTGTTCCGTCGGGGCATCTCCAGAGACGGATATTCCGCATCATTTCTTCCCAGTCAGCCGCTTCCTTATGCTCGCGCACCTTCTCGCGAATCGACTTCTTGCCCTCTGCCTTCTGTGCGGCAATATACTCAGCCGCGGTCATGGGAACTGCTTCGGGGCAGAAGAAGAGTCCTGCTTCGGGAACACAGATCGGAGCCTTTGCCAGATTACGAAGAAGAACGGTCGCGCCCAGCAGCTCAGCCTTATCGGTGATGCAGGTCAGCTTGGAATCGATACCGTAGCGAGCCTCCTCCGAATAGAGACAGGTGATCTTCGCGCGCTTGTTCTCTTTATCCATTTCGGTGACAACAGCCTTCGCAAGGAAGGTTTCGATCTCACCCTCAAAAGCGGGAAGCGCAGGATCAAAGCCCCACTCTACCGTGAAGGTCAGCTCCTTCCACAGTCCCATGCTGTCGCCTGTAATCACAAGCTGAGGAACGGCAGTCCCCTCAGGAGCAAAAACAGCCACCACCTCTGTCGCAGACTTGGTACGAGCATTGTAAGCAATATCCATCGTCTCATCGGGCAGGCAGGGATATCCCCAGACATTGCCCTTCTCCTCAGTGCGGATGAGCTTCTTATCCAGCGAGAAGCCAAACCATCCCCATGCAGTGGGATACACACGAACCTCGATATCCTCCTCAGCGGGAATCACAGCCCCCTCAGGCCAGACCAGCTCGATCTTATAATCGGTGATGCTGCCTCCCCAGATGGCTCCTGTGAGAAGCGAGCCCTTTGCGGGAGGAAGCTGTTCGACCATGGTATCATGCTGTCTCGCATAGCAGATGCTGTCGGCATCCTTTCCCAGTGTGGGAAGCAGTGTACGGTAAACCTCATCCTGGCGCTTGATTCTGCGCGGGATGAAATCAGCTTCGGGCTTCTCCTGAACTTTCCGGTCAGCTCTCCAGATATAGGTAAAGGGAGCAAGATCGACAGGAGTGCCGGCAAGGGCGGTTAATTCTTCTTTGGTGTATGACATATTAAACACCTCTGTTCATTCATATTTTTCGGCAAACTGCTTTGCCATTCTCATGATAGCATATTTATTTTGGTAAATCAATACAATCTGAAAATTAACCATTTTTCCGGTTAAAAGTTTTATCAAAAAAATAAAAAAATGGTGCCGACGTATGTAAATACACCGGCACCGCTGTCATCTGTATTAAGTTTAAGTATTGCTCCAAGATTTACGAGGAATACCAAGCTCGCTCTCAGTTTTAACAGTGGTTTCTACAACTGAAAGCGTACAGTCCAGACCCATTTCATCAATATAGGTGTTTGCCAATTCGGTCAGACCCTCCACAGTTTTCTCAAAGGGAACATATCCACCACCGCTTTCAATGAAAGAAGCCAAATAATTAATCTCACGCGGTGAAGAATAGGGATCAAATATATAAAGTGCCCCCTCCGCCACCATCGGGTAAGCCTCGAGCATCTCCGCAAGACCTTCTTCTTCAAGCTCAGGATCAGTCGGATCCTTCAGCGTGTAGAATGCGAATAATTTCTTGTAGTTAATTTCGCTTACTGCATTGACTGAAGCAAGGACATCTTCAAAATCTTCCTTGGGAACATATTTTCCGTATGCCTGCGAATATTCACCGTTGATATAGATGCAGAGCAGCGTCATATCTTCGTAATATTCTTCCAGTGCAGAGCTTTCAGCAGGAGTCACCAGCTTTATTTCTATGCTTTTAACCTCGGCAAGCTGTTCATCGGATATTTCGCTGTTCTCGACCAGACCAAGATAATTGTAAACAGCCGAAGCTATGGGATTGAACTTATAAACTTCCGCTGCCTCAGGTTCCTTGGTTTCCATATTCTGCAGGGTTGTTTCCTTAGAATCGCCGGCACCGCATGCGCTCATAATCACAACATTTGTAAGCAGACAGAGTGCAAGGAAAATGGCACTTCCCTTGCGCATACCTTTTCTTGTGCCGCACTTCATATTCATATACCTCCTCTTTAAAAAACTCTTTCCCGTGCTTCCTGCAAGATAAACACCGCTTGCCAGAGCACGATCGCCTGTGTGACCGGTATTACAGTACATCTCAGCCACATCCAGCAGCGTCATCATGTAATAATCGCAGGTATCCTCACCACAAAGAGCAAGGACTCTCGAATCGCAGGACAACTCACAATCCTCAAACACCGCACGCATAATCTCGGGCATCAGCGGATTAAACCAATGCACCGCCGCAACCGCACTGACAGCCATTTTGTAGATCAGCTCCAGACGGTGGCAATGCACCAACTCATGAGTCAGAATCAGCGTGATCTGCTCCGTGTCCATCTGCAGTATATCTTCGCCCACAAAAATCACCGGCCGAAGCAGACCGCAGACACAGGGAGAAACCGACGCATAACTGTCAACCACGCGCAGTCTCACATGCCGTCTGACGCCAACCTGCAGGATAGCCGCCTCCAGCAGATCAGCCATCCGTCCGCCATCCATCCGATAGGAATAAGCAGATGAATAGCGCATTAGATGCCTCTTCATTCTTCTGTAGTCCCCAATCGATGACAGAAAGCTCATCACACAGCCTGTACCCCAGACCAAAAGTGCGGCAGTGAAGAATGGAAATAGATAACTGTCGGTTTGATCAAGCAGCCGCTGGGGGGTCATTTCAAGACCACCTGTAATCACTCTCGGCTGAATGGCATAAAGCGCATCCAAACGCTCCCCTGCATTTACCTCACCGACATCACCGATCAGGGTCAGTTTGAAATCTCCCGCCTCGGGCAGAAGAACATCTGCCTCACTTCCCGGCAGAATCACCTTCTCGGGCATCAGACTGTCGAAATCATAATTACCCGTTAAATTCAGTCCGGGAAAGAGCCGCAAAGGAATCATACAGAGCAGCAGTACGCATGCCCAGACCGAATACATGGCACCGCTTCTTCCGCGAAGCCATTTCGTCCGAAAGATCAGCGCAGCGATGCCGAGCAATGCAAGCATCAGCGACATCAGCAGCAAATTCAAAAGAAAGCTGATCATACGGCATTATTCCTCCGTCTTGCTATTCTCTCCGTTCTTAATCTGCGCTCTCAGCTCCAGGATATCTTCTTCTGTGATGTCTCCGTTACCGAGAAGTGCGCTCAGCAGGCTCTTGGTATCGTTCTTGTAGACAGTTGCTACAAAATCTGCTGCAGCCAGCTTGTTGTAGGTATCCTCATCCATCTTGGGCTTGTAGCTGTTGAAGCGACCATTCTTTTCGATGGCGATGTACCCCTTAGCAGCCAGACGTGTAATCAAAGTAAGTACGGTCGTGAGCTTCAGTCTGCCCACAACATCACTGTAGTCCTTGTAAATTACACCGGTATGAATAGGTTCAACGCCCTTTCTGTCCAGATCCCAGATGATCTGCATAATCTCCAGCTCGGATTCGGGCAGCTTCATGAAGCCTTCAACTTTTCTTGACATAGACATAGTGTAATCCTCCTTATTTCAATGCATCCTGTTTCAGTAATGCTGTTTTACATTCTTAGTATACACAAATATTCTACACTCGTCAATAGTTTTTGTGAAATTTATTTCGTCAAATTTTATATGATTTTTTTGTAACAAATGACGAAAAGCGTACCATAGTACGCTTTTTATCAAATATTATGCTATTATCCACACCACAAATGATAGAGATCGTTCAATTATCGTATAATACACCGATTATTTCGACGCTGAGATGAATCTGCGGCGACCCGAAGCTCCCCTCGGATCAAACCGCAAGATTCGCCCCAAAACCCTATAAATACGTGAAATCAGCTTCATATCAAAGCAAACTCAACAAAATGTATATAGACCGTCACTTTTCATGGGCTGCTGAATGCTTCCGTTTCACGCTTTTATTATAAAACCTACTGTGAACTTTGTCAACAATACTCACAATACTCAGCAATTTCCGTCGCTTACTTGCCAAATTATGTCCAGTACAAATTCCGTAAAATATCACAAATCATCGATTTTCAAATCGCGATTTTTGTTGCACATTTTTTTATGCAAAGTCTTGACAAAAATGCTTTCCTGTGTTATACTGTATAGGCAGTCGGAAATCCAATCATGCCGGAATGGCGGAATAGGCAGACGCCCGGGACTTAAAATCCCGTGGGATACTCTCCCGTACCGGTTCGACCCCGGTTTCCGGCACCAATATATCGCGGGATAGAGCAGTCTGGTAGCTCGTCGGGCTCATAACCCGGAGGTCGTGAGGTTCAAATCCCACTCCCGCAACCAAGAAGAGGGGTCAAAAAAGATGCACCCCAGAAAACCCGAGAAAATCTCGGGTTTTCTTCTTTTTTCGCCGTTTTTCTCGCTTTTTCAAAAATCAAAAAACAATGCGGATAAAAAGATGCAAAACGCATTTTAGGGGTGTCGGTGGGGACTTGAACCTCAGACTTCCCTTTTTTGAGGTGTTTTGGCAACTTTTTTTCAAGATTTTCCGCAATTATTTCTGATTTTATTTGTTAACTTTCTATGTCTACCCTTTATAAATGCTGTAATCTAAAGTTTCAATCAAAATATTTGGGCGATGTCTGAAAATTTTTTCAGGCATCGCCCTTTTTTGTTTTTGGAGGTGAATAATAATCGCTTATGATTATAAAAAAGAAGACCTAAACTGCAAGTACTGTATGTATTACAGTCGCGGACGATGCAAGCGTGATCATTGTTGTTGCTTTGAAGAAAAAATAAAGTTGGATTCTGATATTGCAAACCGTAATGATCGCAAACTTCAAGAATTATATCGTTATGATATGCGGATTCTGAAAAAGAAAAATGAATGAGAGACACGTTATATACCCTCGAATACTTTAACAAACTAAAGTGGGTGCGATTATGATTTGGTACGCACCCACTTTAGTTGAGTAAAGCATGCCGATCAAATAATTCGTGAAAGGAATAAAAAAATATGCTCAACGCAATCATTACCCACAAAGGCAATACCCTTCTCCTCGAGTTCCCATGCAAGCGGATGCTCCTTGCGGAACACCTTGCCTCCATCGGCATTCGCTCACAGCCCAGTGACATCAAATGCATCGATGAAGAAGATGCACCCATCCAAGTGAAGATCTACGGAGAAAGCGAGTTTGATGCCAAGCTCGCTTCTCTTATTTCTCCGGAGAATTCAATCCAGGGAGTCAACGGTTGGTGCGATATCTATCACAACCTGCCATACTTCAACAAACAAAAAGTTCAGGCCGCCGTTCTGAACGGCGAAGTGAGTTCTCTCAAGGATTTCGGTATGCTTCTGATGAACCAGCACACAAACAATGTCACCGAACATTTCTACTGTCCGCTCGTTGCAAGTGTTTATTTCCGTGACGAATACGGCAACTGCGATGACTTCCCCAATGAATATGAAGGCGACTTTCTCTCTCCATACGAAGACCGCATCCGCGAACTTATTCAGCGTGAGGACGGACTGGATTCAGAAAATCTCGCCGCATACTTCTACGGAAGCAACGGTGCTGTGGGCAAGCTGAAGGAGATACACTTCGGCACACAAAACGTGGACGGAGTCCTCTACGGAGATATCCGTGTGGAGCTGACTGAACCGCTCACGCCGGAGGAGAACGAAGAAATTCGTGAATATCTCATCGGTCAGTGTGCGGACGGCTACGGCGAAGGACTCGAACAGCGAGAAATTCGAATTCCCGATGGCGAAATGTACGTCAGCTTCTGGAACAGCGGAGACGATTACTTCATGTACAACGAATCCGAATTCGACAACTACCTTCATGATCTTGAGATGGGAGGTATCCAGTAATGGCTATCCTCTTCTCCAAAGTCACCATGCGGGATGACTACAATGAATCCGAATTCTTCGTCTCTGGCTTCCCCCAGGAGCCGGATGACCTCGAAGGCTGGACCGCGTATCACGAATTCCTCGATGAGATCACCGAGGATACCATCGTGAACATTCACGCAGTAGCCTACCTCTACGGAGAAGGCGAAACGGTAAAAGCCACTCCCGAAGAAGTCGCATACATGACGATTCGGGATCAGAACGATCCGAACTTCCTCTCGGGACACTGCGACTGCATCGGCGAATCCGACTTCAATCAGTCGTGGTATCCGGACGAATTGTTCGGTCAGGATTTTGTGGAATTATAATTACGAAAGGAAAGGTGATAAACCATGAACTACTTTGAAAAACAGATGCGAATTCTCTTCGGTGAAAGCGAGCTGTTCTCAGAAGCGATGTTCAGCGGAAAGATGATGATAGGCAAGATCGATCAGGATGTCCGCGTCAAGCTCGAATTCATTTCAACGAACATTGCCAAGCAGTACAACGCAATGAAGGTAACTGTTCTCAATCGAACTGAGGGAGAGATCGATAAAACCGTATTCCCATTCAGAGATATTCTCGGTCCGAAAAACGGCTACGATCCCTACATTTGGGATGAGCCAAACTGTATGGGATGGTATGGATTTAAGCCGACCGGCGATGAAATCGAGCGAATCTCAGATACCATCAACGACTATATTTCGATGTTCGCAGACGAAAATCTCGGCTATGAAATGAGGTCGATGTGATGGAAAAGAAGATACCGGTCGGTAAGATCGACTTCCTTGATACGAATGGAGAGGTCGGTGAAACCTGCTACTATTACACCGAAGAAGAATTCCTCAAATCGGTGAAACACGAAAATTACTATGGTGCTCCTATGGTGGTGACGGTCTTTCGGGATGATAACGGGCAGACAATCCCGCTCGATTTTATGAAAGACTTCGATCCCTATCCGCAGGGGTTCCACATTATCGATTACAAAGAAGGTGAAAACTTGAACGAATTCCAAAAGCTCGAACGCCTCGCAAAGCAGTACAAATCATTGTATCCGCAAGGGACACGAATCGAGCTTCAGATGATGGGTAGCGATCCTCGCCCCATCGAACCCGGCACAAGAGGCACGGTTGATCATGTCGATGATCTCGGCACGATCCACTGTACTTTCGATAACGGCAGACGGCTCGGTATCATTCCCGAGGAAGACAGCTTCCGTGTACTCACGCAGGATGAGGTGCTCGATGAAAGGAGCGAAAAGCTTCAGAAGCAATTCATCGATAAGGTCAATAACGAAGTCATACCCTGTGTCGAATGGGTTGGTATGCGTAATGCCTACAAGAAAAACATCATGGATGTACCGAAGGATCTTCTGAAGGATCTCCATGAGAAATTTCTCGAAGTATACGGTACCGATTACCTCGATGACGATTATGGTTTCGTAACCGTCCCCGGAGTTGTACAAGGTGCAGACGGCAAACCTTATGTCGCACTGCTTGATCTTGATGTAACGTCTTCGGGTGAACATTGGGGTACATTCTTTTTCACTCCGGAAGGTACGATCGATGACCAGGACGTCAGCGATAATATGATGGCAATGCGAAAACAGATCGGTGTGTACAAGTATTGGTATACTCCGGTCTTGGAGCGTGACCATCATGTGGATTTCGATAACTGCCCCGATGAGATCACCGAAATGCTGAACTATGCTACCGATCAGTCAAATGAGGTGAAGCTCGAATGAAACCAATCAAATATTTAGATATGTTCGCCGGCGTTGGTGGGTTCCGAACAGGGCTCACAAATGTCGGCGATTTTTTTGTTCCCGTAGGCTGGTGTGAGATAGACAAGCACGCACAGAAAGCCTACAGAGCGTTATACGAAACGGAAGGTGAATATTTTTGTGATGACGCAACCCAAATCAAACCAGAAGATCTCCCCGAAATTGATCTTATCTGCGCCGGATTTCCTTGTCAGCCATTTTCAGTCAGCGGCAGAAGACTCGGCTTTGCTGATACAAGAGGCACTCTCTTTCATGAGGATCGTCAGCACTTGCGAAGCAAGTGCTTGTGGCATGAAGCCCGGCGACCTGCTTATCTTTTGCTCGAAAACGTCCCGGGGCTACTCAATCACGAAGGGGGGAAAACCTTCGGAACTATCCTTGCCGCGATACATGAGCTGGGGTATTCTCTTGAATGGTGTGTGCTTAACAGCGCGAATTTCGGAGTCCCGCAGCAGCGAAGGCGGGTGTACATTGTCGGATATCTTGATAGCCGACTGTCCGGAAAAATATTTCCTCTCACCCAGAGCGATGGAGCGCCTCTTAGGCAAGTTATACCCGGAGGACAAGGACAGCGAGTCTACAGCCCCGAAGGAGCAAGCACATGTTTGACAAGTCAAGGTGGCGGTTGGGGCGCGAAGACCGGACTCTATTTTGTCGATATGAATCCGAATCCCGTCGTTACATCCGAAGCGCGATTGTATCAAGCACTTCGCCGCGGCGAAGTGCTGCAAGGATATCTTGCGGGTATAAGCAATCGGAGAGGCGAGCATTCCGGCGTGCTCATGTCAGACGCAAGAGCCGTGCTGACTCCCGAAAGAGAAAACGTAAGACAGCAAGGCAGACGGATGAAAGAACCGGGTGAGCCGATGTTCACACTAACAGCTCAGGACAAACACGGAGTGGTTTGCGGCTTTTGGGTGAGAAGATTGATGCCGCAGGAATGCTTCCGACTCCAGGGGTTTGCTGACGAGCAGTTCTCCAAGCTTGTAGAAGCAGGCATTCCCGAAGCACAGTTATACAAGATGGCAGGTAACTCAGTGACAACGAATGTCGTAACCGCTGTCGGGTTGAAGCTGATGCAAGAAGTCGAGAAGCTTGAGAAGGAAGATAAAAAAGCGAAGAACATCTTCCATCGAATCGCAACAATAGCAAATCGCTTGTTCTCGCACTTCAAAAAATCTAATAAAAAGGAGGAAAATGACAATGCCGAATCATGTAATTAACCGCCTTACATTCGACTGCCCCGAAGAACGACTTAGGCAGATCCTCGCCGAGATCTGCTACGACGATTCTGCGGAAGTTGAAACCACCGGTATCGGTACCATCGACTTCAACAAGATCACGCCGATGCCGCCAAGTCTTGACATCGAGGACGGCAGCAACACCAACCATGGTATCAACCTCTATCTCACATCAATCAATCCGAATGTAAAATACTTCGGTACGGAGAAACTGAATCCCCGTGAATTCAAAGCACTTTCCGAAAGGCTGAGCGGTCACAGACACTTTCTCCCTCACAAGACAGTGCTATCACAGGATGAAATTACGAACTGCACGAGGTACAGATCGGCAGATGAACTTGTCAAGCTCGGCAAGACCGCAGTTGAAAATCTTATGAACTACGGGGCCACCACATGGTACGATTGGCGTACTCGCGGTGATACTTGGAACACCAAGTGGAACTCCTACAGCCCCTCCTATGATGGTGGTAATGAAATCTGCTTCCAAACCGCATGGTCAGCCCCTCATCCCATTATCGAAAAGCTTTCGGAAATGTACCCCGAAGTGACGATCAGACACATGTGGGCCAATGAAGACTTGTGGCAGGACTGCGGAAGCAGAACCTATCTCGGCGGTGAGATGATCGATTACGACGAACCCGATAGCGATGTGGAACAGCTTGAGGCGGCGGCATCTATTTGGGGATACGACCTCGAAGAAGACTATGGGCTTGTTATGAGCGCATCAAAAACCTCTTATGTGAACATCGATAATGACACGTATGAGTTGGTTTCTGTGTGCGGACAGCCCGGTCTGTTCTCAAACGGAAGACTTACCGAAGATGATATTCCAGAAGGTCTTCACCTCTATCATTTGAGAAGCGGAAGAAACGGTGAACAATTCAGCGGTATCGAGAAGAAAGTATCGGTCGATCATGGTGGTTCGATTGTTACGGACAAACCACTTGATCTTGGCAACAGCGGATTCATTCTGTTTGATAAAAACAACGCTATTAATTTTATGGGGGAAGATATCACGTTCAAGCAGTTCATGGAAGGCGATTTCGAAACGAAAGAAGGTTTCAAGCTTGAGTGAAATACGAATTGTCACTGCCGAGGACCTCCGCAATATGAAGCGCAGTGAAGGAATCATCCTCCAGGGCTGTGGCGGTGAGCTTCAGGAATGGGTAGACGGCATCAATGAAATGCTTACAAAAGAAGATATCCTTTTGGGTGATTCAAAGTTCAGCAAGATTGATGCCTTCAAGCATGACGGACTGACCAATCTCCTCTTCCACTTCACCGACGATGTCAAGCTGAATATCGGAAAACTCGCCATGTGGCGACTTAAGACCCACAGCGCATTCGTAGGAACCTGGCTTTCCGACTATGTCCCGAACAGGCTTGGCGGATTCAATCAGAGTGCGTTTGAAAAGCAAGTGGAACGGCTGTATACAAGCAATACAGAGGTCTCACCCGATTTCCAATGCGATCAGACGCTCGGATTCCCAACATCGCTCTGCTGGAACCGTGAAGAAGGAAAGGCATGGCTTGCGCTGAAGGAGTCAATGATTGATGACGATCTCGACATGGCTCAGTTTGATAAAGGTGCTGAGGAGTTCGGTATCCGAGATTGTTGGGATACCGATGATTTCAATAATCTTCTC
>JAFQEJ010000008.1 GCA_017399105.1 Clostridia bacterium | reverse complement strand
TTTTCAAACAATCCGTTCAACATATCTCTAACCTGCTGCAAGTTAGGACTTGTAGAAATAGAGTAGGATATAATTTCACGGTTGAACATGTCCAGCACAGGCGAAAGATAGACTTTCTCATCGCCGATCTTAAATTCTGTAACGTCTGTTGTTAGTTTTTCAAATGGCTTGTCTGCGTGAAAATCTCTTTTCAGAAAATTGTCTGCCACTTTACCAATCTCACCTTTGTAGGAATGATATTTGCCGTTTTTACTCTGTTTTCCACGCAAATGAAGCGATCTCATCAGTTTTAACACGGTTTTATGGTTGATTGAATAACCTTTTGCCTTTAATTCAGAGCAAATACGTCTGTAGCCGTATCTTCCTTTGTGAGTATTGTAGATTTCCAGTATATCGTGTTTTTCGCTTTCGTATTTGTCTTTATCCTTTTGTTTCAGATAGTAATAGTACGTGCTTCTTGCTATCCCGGAATGCTCTAATAAATCTTTAAGCGGATACTTTTGCCTTAGTTCAGCAATTATGAACGCTTTTTACCGTTCTTTTGCTCTTCCGCAAGAACTAAGGCACTCAGTTTTTTTAAGTACTCTATCTCCATTCTGAGTCTTTGGTTCTCGGCAATAAGATCTTCTTCGACTTTACGATCAAGTTTAGGTGGGCGACCACGCTTTCCGCTGGTGTTGTTTTTGCCTCGGCGTTCTTTCATGAGACCTTCGGCTCCTTCTTCTAAGAATATACGTTCCCACCTTTGCAGCATTGCTCTCGCTCCGCCTGTTTGATCATTCCCCAACTCATACTTTCGAACGGTTTCATGGTAACTCAATCGGTGTTCTCGCATATCCATTATAACACGAATTTTGAATTCTTGCGTATAAATTTTGTTTTTTCTTCTCGTTTTTTCCATGAAAAATATGCACCTCCAAAAGTGTCTATCTTTTGGGGTGCATATCAAAATGCGACAGCCCTATATATTATCAATTATCATTTGCTGCAATGTCTTCCGGACCAAAATCGATAAAATTTCCGTTTACTGTCATCAGCAATCCCAATTCACCCTCTTCGATGGCATCAAACTGCTCTTGTGTCATTTCGAATTCTTCTTCGCTGCCGTCATCCTTGCGGAAAATGATCGAAAAATGCACAAGGTATGTTGAAACCTTACCGCCGGAATTTTTTCCATAGATAATTTTTCGAATTGCCTGTGCGTGAATCAAATCGGGATCCGGCAGTTCCTCCGCATCCTCCTGCTCAATCGGCTTGGGACGCAGAGTACCGACGAAGAATCGAATGAGCATAAGAATGATCACGAAAAGAATTACAAGGATGACCCAACCGTCATAAACATATTGTTCCATAAACTTCCTCTATGCGTCAATTTCCTGATTTATAAGAAAAAAGAGCTTCCAAAAAGGGGTATGTTTTTACTATAATAGCATACTTTTGAGTAAAAAACAAGCAGAATTCCTCACTTTTTTGCAAAAAATCACCCGGATTTACATGGATATTACGGAAAAATATCCCCATGCCATCACCGCCGACAGGATGCTCTGCAGCAACTTTCCCCAAAAATACCACTTCACCGACAGCCCGCTTCCCGCAGTGAGTGCCAGCGTCTGCATGTGAACCGACATCCCCGACCATCCCAGCATCGCCGCGCCGAGAATACAGCCAGCAACCCCATTGCACGACATTGCCGCCATTCGCTCACCGCCGGTAACCTCGAAAAAACCTACTATTCCGGCGCGCAGGAGAGGCGAAAAGCCCAGCATCACGGTAAATTCGGCAATAAAATCGGCGATTACAGCAAAAAATATCACAAAGGCACAAACATGGATCACCGATATTGCCGCATCGGTCACCGAAGTGGTGAACTGTCCCGCCGTGAAGGTGGATTCGCTACTGCTTAAATGGACAGATCTTGCTTTTTTATCCTGTCCTTTTCGCATCAGCAGTCCCACTGCCAGTGCCGCTGTGATTTGGATGATATAAAGGCTCACGCCGATTTTCATATCTCCGAAAAAGCCGCCACCGATTCCTGCGATGACAAAAGCAGGACCTGTATTGTTGCAGAAAGCAAGCGTGCGCTCTGCATCCTCCTTAGAACAGCCACCCTCACGATAGATCGAGAGAATCGATTTCGCTCCCACAGGAAAGCCCGAGACTGCCCCCAGAAGCAGCGCAGATGCACATGCTCCATCCAGCCCGAAAAGCCGACGGAAGGGGGGCGCCAACAGCCTTCCCAGTCCATCGGCGGTACCCAGCCTGACCATAAGATTGGAGAGAATCATAAAAGGAAAGAGCGACGGAATTACCGTTTTTGCACAGATCGAAAGGGCATTTCGCACGCTGTCGGAGGCATTTTCGGCGCGAATGAGGAGAAGCAGCATAAACAGCAGCAAAATCGGCGTGAGAAAGACGGTGGGGCGGCATCTCACTTTGGATGTGGTATGAATTTCGATCACCTCGCATAAATCTGTTAGTATCAATCTATTCGGAAGCATGAGGTGGATATACCTTGAAAAAGCGTGAAAAGCGGCTTGTGTCGCATATCATATCCGACGGTGTTCTTCTGCGGCAGGAGCTGAGCCGCATGACGCTGACAGTGGAGGGCAGGGAGCAGGTGCTCATTACAGGCTGTAAGCGGATTGCCTGCTACACCGAGCGCTGCATCAGGCTGGAGCTTACCGACGCTAATCTGGCGGTGGAGGGCTGTTATCTCACCATGAAAACCTACTTCGGAGACCGTATTCTCATATCGGGGATCATCGAAGCACTGCGCTTTGAGGTGTGAAATGCTGGCGGATTTCCTTGATTTTATTGCAGGATATTATAAAATTACCTCAGACGGCGGCGAGCGGCTGCTCAATTGCATGATGAAGCGGGGCATTGACTACCGGAGGCTGAGTCGGGATGAGGGCGGCTGTCTTCATTTTGTGGTTTCACGCTCGGGCAGAGGAAAGCTGAAAAAGACCGATTTTGCTTTTACTTCCGAGCTCTGCGGACTGCCTGCGCACATTCTGCGTTATAAAAGGCGTCCGGGTATTCTCGTCGGAGCTGTCATTTTTGCATTGCTTCTCAAGCTTTCCACCATGTTTGTCTGGAATCTCGATGTGGAGGGCAACACCACCATTCCCGAGGAAGAGATTCTCGCTACGCTGGAGAGTTTGGGCTGTGCACCCGGCGTTTATATTCCGACCATCGATTACTACAGCATCTGCACCGAATTTCTCCTTGCCAGACAGGATGTAGCCTGGATTTCGGTGAATATGGAGGGGAGTGTCGGACATGTGGTGATCCGTGAAACGCTCCCCGACAAGCGCGAGGCGTCAATCAATAAGCCTGCCAATATTGTTGCTGAGCGGGACGGATATGTTCGGCAGGTGACGGTTTACAATGGGCGCGCCGAGGTAAAATACGATATGCCGGTGAAAAAGGGAGACCTTCTCATCAGCGGCGTGGTGGAGAATAAGGATGCTTCCACCCGTCTGGAGAGAGCCAGCGGCATGGTGATTGCCGAGACCGAGCGGGAGCTTGAGATCAAAATTCCTCTCATGAAAACCGAAAAGCTGAAGAACGGTCGTATTTATGAAGAAAAAACATTAAAAATATTCGGAAAAATTATAAATCTTTTCATAAACAGTAGCATTCCGGAGTGGAAATATGATAAAATAGAGACACAGGAGCGTGTAATCCTTTTTGAGGATATTGAGCTGCCAATTCTCCTTCATACAACCGCCTATATTGGTTATGACGAAAGAGAACGAAACCTCACCGAAGAGGAGGCTCGGGCGGCGGCAGAAGCAGAGCTTGCAAGACAGCTTTCCGGAATTTCCGACGGGGAGCTGCTCAGGCTGTCACGGCAGTACAGTGTGGAGGATGAGATGCTGATTCTCCGCGCTTCGGTGACCATGCTGGAGGATATCGGAGAAGCGGCCGGAATTGCCGTCGGTACCGAAATTTCCGATGCTGCGCATACTGAATAAAACTGAAAAACGAGCATTTTTCAGTTTGAGAAACATCCGGATTACTCCCTGAAAACATGATAACAGAAACGAAAGGATTTCCGTAAATGGAAAGAATTATAACAACAGACAGCTTTGAAGTGACATCGGCGATTTTCGGCGATTTTGATGTGAATCTCAAGCGGATTGAGAGTGCCCTTGGGGTGGAGATTCGGCAGAGGGATTCCCAGACCTCCACAGGCAGCAGCATTGCAGTGGTTTCGGAGGATGAGTACAGCGTGAATGCTGCCTGCGAAGCCATCGAATATCTGAAGAAGGCGGCGGCGCTGGGCGGTCATATTACCGAGCAGAATGTGGACTATGTGCTTTCGATGGTGAAGGACGGAAAAGCGGGTGAGCTGGCTGCCCTTGACGGAGATTGCATCTGCATCACTCACCGGGGCAAGCCCATCAAGGCAAAGACGGTGGGACAGCGGCGTTATGTGGATCTGATCAAGCAGAACACCATTGTTCTCGGTGTCGGTCCCGCGGGTACGGGTAAAACCTTTCTTGCGGTGGCAATGGCGGTGAAAGCGCTGCGGGCAAAGGAGGTCAACCGGATCATTCTGACCCGTCCGGCGGTGGAAGCAGGCGAAAAGTTGGGCTATCTCCCCGGCGATCTGCAGAACAAGATTGACCCCTATCTGCGCCCCCTTTACGATGCGCTCTTTGAGATGCTGGGGGCTGAGGCATATGCGCGGCATGTGGAGCGGCAGACCATTGAGATTGCGCCGCTGGCATACATGCGCGGACGTACGCTGGACGATTCTTTTATCATTCTCGATGAAGCGCAGAACACGACACCCGAGCAGATGAAGATGTTTCTGACCCGTCTGGGCTTCAATTCCAAGGCGGTGGTGACCGGTGACGTGACCCAGACCGACCTGCCGAGCGGCAAGAAGAGCGGTCTTGTGGAGGCGATCAAAATTCTTGACGGTATCGATGATATTGCAATCCATCACTTTACCGAGCGTGATGTGGTGAGACACCGTCTGGTACAGCAGATCATCCTTGCCTATGAGAAGCATGACCGTGAGCTGCAGAGAAAAGAAGCGGAACGGGCGGAAAAACGAACCTTCAGACGGAATTGAGGTGGAGATTATGAAGCACACGATTTATATTACCAATGAGCAGAAGCTGATTCCGGTTACACCGGCTCTGCGTACGCTGATCAAGAAGGCAATCACCGGAGCGCTGAAATATGAGGAGATTGAGGATGCCGCCGAGGTATCGGTGACGCTGGTGGACAATGCGCGCATCCATGAGCTGAATCTGGAGCACCGCGATGTGGACAGACCTACCGATGTGCTCTCCTTCCCCATGTTTGAGGATGAGGGACTGGACGAGGACGAGGCGCTGGGGGAGCTGATTCTCGGCGACATTGTGCTCTCGCTGGAGCGGGCAAAGGAGCAGGCGGAGGAGTACGGTCACAGCTTTGAACGGGAATGTGCCTTCCTTTGTGTACACTCGGTACTGCATCTGTTGGGCTATGACCATGAGATTTCCGAGGAAGAGGAAAAAGAGATGTTCGCAAAGCAGGAGGCTATTCTGCAGGAACTGGGGATTACCAGATGAGCCGGAAAACGGCGAATAACTATGCATAAATAACAGGATTCGCAACGGAAAAAACAATTATTACACTTGCAATACAGCACTGCATGTGATATAATACATTAAAAAGTGAAAGTAAAACAGGAGTTTGCATGAATAACAGGATGACTTCCGATACAAGGACAGGCTTTATTGCCATTGTAGGACGCCCGAATGTGGGTAAATCCACGTTGCTCAACGCGCTGCTGGGCGAGAAGATTGCTATCGTATCCAAAAAGCCTCAGACTACACGCAATCGCATCACCGGAATCCTTACCAAAGGAAACGATCAGTTCGTCTTTCTCGACACACCCGGTATGCACAAGGCGCGTACAAAGCTGGGCGAATATATGGTTAAAACGGTGACCGGTACCATTGCCGATGTGGACGCGGCTCTGCTGGTTGTGGAAGCGGGTGCGAAGCCGGGAGAGACCGAGCTTGGCATCATTGCACGTCTGAAGCAGGAGAAGCTGCCGGCGCTGCTCATCATTAACAAAATCGATCGGAGCAATCCCGTAGAGGTCGGCGAGACTATCAAGCGTTATGCCGATCTGTATGAATTCAAGTCGGTGATTCCAATTTCCGCTATGAAGGAGGACGGTGTTTCGATCGTGCTCGATGAATGTGCGCCGCTGCTCTCGGAGGGCGACTGGTTCTTCCCGAAGGACGCAATTACCGATCAGCCCGAGCGTCAGATTGCGGCTGAGATTATCCGCGAAAAGCTGCTTCGTACGCTGGATGACGAGATTCCTCACGGTACGGCTGTGGTGATCGAAGAATTCAAGGAGGAGCGGAATATTGTACGCATCCGCGCCGAGATTTTCTGCGAGAGAGAATCTCACAAGGGTATT
The DNA here is from genome assembly GCA_017399105.1 of Clostridia bacterium. Classification (GTDB taxonomy): domain Bacteria; phylum Bacillota; class Clostridia; order Oscillospirales; family CAG-272; genus RGIG1743. The sequence goes on along the minus strand of JAFQEJ010000008.1, from coordinate 73,084 downwards.
ATCATCGGACATCACGGTGAGCTGCTGAAGAAGGTAGGCACCTATGCAAGAGAGGACATGGAGCGTTTCTTTGATACCAAGGTTTATCTGAATCTCTGGGTTAAGGTCAAGGAAAACTGGAGAGACAGTGCATCCATGGTCTCCAACTTCGGATATAACGATCAATGACCCACACACTTCACGGACTGGTGATCCGCGAGACGGCAGTGAAGGAGCAGGACAAGTTCCTTACGGTTTTGACCGCCGAGCTTGGTAAGATTTCGGTCTACTGCCACGGTGCGCGGTCGGTGAAGAGCCGTCATATTGCCGCAGCGCAGCTCTTCTGTTACAATGAGTTTGTGATCACCTCGCGCGGGGATACCTATACGCTCAAGGAGGCAGTGCTGCAGGACAATTTTTATGCTTTGCGGAATTCTTTCGAGCGGCTGGCTCTGGCGCAGTATGTGGTTGAGGTGCTGGGGGAGATGACCTCTGAGTGCGAGGATTGCGGCGCTTTGCTGCGGCTGGCGCTGAACACGCTCTATGCTCTCAGTTATACAGACAAGCCCGAGGCGATTATCAAAGCAGCATTTGAACTGCGCGCGATCAGCGAAGAAGGCTTTATGCCCGATCTCGGTGTGTGTGCGGGATGCGGTGAGATGGCTGAGGTGATGTATCTCGACGTGATGAACGGGCATCTGATCTGCGGCGGATGTGCCGAGGAGGTTGATCCTGCTGCCATGGCGGCCAGAGGGACGAATTTTATTCTGCTGAATGTGGGACCAGATGTGCTTGAGGGAATGCGATATGTACTTCGCGCGCCGCTGGGACGGTTATTCTCCTTTTCGATGAATGAGCATGATCTTGCCGATTTTACGGTGGTCTGTGAACGTTATTTTGTCAATCATATGGAGCGCAGCTTTAAAACGCTGGAATTTTACAACAGTCTGCGCTGAAAAATAAAGGATATTTTACTGAATGGAAAATTACAATAAAGCGCTGCACACGCTGGAGTATTACAAGATTCTTGATATGCTCTGCGACTGTGCACCGACTATGGGAGCGAAGGAGCTGGCGGCGTCTCTTCGTCCGACGGGAGATCCTGTGCGGATTCGAAGACTGCTCACCCAGACGAGCGATGCAAAAAAGCTTGCTTCGCTGAAGGGAACGCCTTCCTTTGGTGCTATCAAGGACATCCTGCCCGCGGTAGATCGTGCCGACAAGGACGCGACGCTGACACCGCGCGAGCTGCTGGATGTGGCGGATGTGCTGAGAACCTCCCGCGTTTTAATTGATTATATCAACAATGACAAGCGGTTTGACACAGTGCTGGACGAGATTTTTGCGCGGCTTGCATCCAACCGCTATCTGGAGGATCGCATTACTCGCGCCATTGTCAGCGAAGATGTGATTGCCGACGAGGCTTCGCCTGCTCTCGGAGATATCAGACGCAAGATCCGTGCGACAAACAACAAGATCCGCGAGAGTCTGCAGAAGTATATCACGGGTACAGCTTACTCGAAATTCCTGCAGGACAACATCGTCACCATGCGAAACGGACGATATGTCATCCCGGTCAAGGCGGAGCATAAGAATGAGATCAAGGGTCTGGTTCACGATGCTTCTGCTTCGGGGGCGACCATGTTTGTGGAGCCGCTGGCGGTGGTTGAGGCGAACAACGAGCTTCGTGTGCTTGAGGGAAAGGAAAAGGCGGAGATTGAGCGGATTTTGGCAGAATTTTCTGCCGATGTTTCGGCTTCGGGTGAGGCTTTGCGGCTGAATTATTACAACATTACCGAGCTTGCCTTTATTTTTGCCAAGGCAAGGTTATCCGAAAAGCTGGATGCGGTGGAGCCGAAGATCAACGAGGAGCATATCGTGGAGCTATTCCGCGCACGGCATCCGATGATCAGCAAAAAAAGCGTGGTTCCCATCGACATCAAGCTTGGCGGTGAATGGGATTCGCTGGTGATCACAGGTCCCAACACCGGCGGTAAGACGGTTACACTCAAAACGCTGGGGCTGTTTTCGCTGATGGCACAGTCGGGTCTGCATATTCCGGCTGACTACAGATCGACACTCTGCATTTTTGATGAAATTTTTGCCGATATCGGCGATGAGCAGAGCATTGAGCAGTCGCTTTCCACCTTCTCCTCGCACATGGTGAATATCGTGAATATCACCGGGAATGCGGGGGATAAATCGCTGGTGCTTATCGATGAGCTGGGAGCCGGTACCGATCCTGTGGAGGGCGCGGCGCTGGCGGTGGCTGTGATCGATCATCTGCGTGCAAAGGGGGCTCTCTGTGCGGCGACGACGCATTATGCGGAGCTGAAGGCTTATGCGCTGGACACACCGGGGGTATGCAATGCTTCCTGTGAGTTTGATGTGGAAAGCCTGCGTCCGACATACCGTTTGATTCTCGGTACGCCCGGCAAGTCAAACGCTTTTGCGATTTCGCTGAAGCTGGGACTGGCTGAGGAGATTGTCAAGCGTGCCGATCAGCTCATCAACAGCGAGAACAAGCAGTTTGAAAATGTGATTGGCAAGCTGGAGCAGAGCAGATTGGAGATGGAACGGCTCCGTGACGAGGCTGAGCAGATGAAGCGGGAATATGAAGAATTCCGCGCTAAGAATGAAGCTGAGCTGAAAGCCAAGCTGGAGACTGCTGACAAGGAGCTGAACCGTGCCCGCGAGCAGGCAAAGCGTATTCTTGACAGCGCAAAATATTCCAGCGAATATATCTTTGAGGAGCTTGAAAAGGTCAAGCGTCAGCGGGAGAGCGAAAAGCTTGCCGAGAGTCTGGATAAGGCTCGGCGGGATATCAGACGCAAGCTTCGCCAGAGCGACGATGAGGTCAATCCGGTGGAAGAGGTGAAGCTGGAGGGGTACACACCCAAGCGTCCCTTCAAAAAGGGAGATGCGGTGGTGATTGTCAACATCAACAAGAGCGGCACTCTGCTGGATGATCCTGACAGGGATGGAAACGTCATGGTACAGGCGGGTATTCTAAAGACCCGCACCAATACAAAGAATCTCATGCTTGCCGAGGATGCGGGCATCAGCGTTACGACCAAGGAAAAGAAGGCTCACGCTCCGGCTGCATATCAGCAGACGCTCCAGCGTAATTTTAAGGCTGAGCTGGATCTGCGCGGTCAGAATGGCGAGGACGCATGGTTTATGGTGGATCGCTATCTGGACGAGGCGCATGTGGTTGGCGTTCATTCGGTTACGCTGATCCACGGAAAGGGAACCGGCGCGCTGCGTACCTTCTTACACAAAATGTTAAAAGGCGATACACGGGTGAAATCCTTTAGAGTCGGCGCCTGGGGCGAGGGCGATATGGGTGTCACTGTTGTTGAACTGAAATAAATAAAAACAAACCCAAATAATGGGATAAAGAAAGGAACTTATTATGAGCGTTAAGCATCTTGGCGCACAGCTCTATACCGTGCGCGATTTTATGAAGACAGAGGAAGACTTTATGGAGACCATGGGCAAGATCAAGGAGATCGGCTATCAGTATGTACAGGTCTCGGGCATCGGTGCGGTTTCTCCCGCATGCATCAAGGAAGCTTCCGAAAAGTATAATCTTCCTGTTGTTTTGACTCATTCCAATCCTGCACGCATCATCAATGATACTGAGGCAATCATCGCCGAGCATGATCTCTTTGGCTGCGATGCAATCGGTGTTGGCAGCATGGGCAACTATACTCATGACACCGCAGGCTTTATGAAATTCGCTGAAGATTTCTGCGAGGCTTCCAAGAAGATCAAGGCTGCCGGCAAGGTGCTGCTCTATCACAACCACGGCTTTGAGTTTGAGCGTTTCGACGGCAAGCTGGGCATTGATATTCTCCTTGAGAACACCGATCCCGACGCAATCAAGCTGACCTTCGATACCTTCTGGGCACAGCATGCAGGTGTTGATCCCGCAGATTTCATCGAGAAGCATGGCGACCGCATTTATGTGACCCATCTGAAGGATATGATGGTCAAGAACGGCGCTCCCACGATGGCTGAGGTTCTCAACGGAAACATGAACTTTGACCGCATCCTCGAGGCATGCGATAAGGCAGGCATCATCTGGCATATGGTTGAGCAGGATACCTGTCCCGGCAATCCCTTCGACAGTCTCAAGATGAGTTATGACAACCTGACCGCAAGATACGAATTCAACTAATCGACAGCGAGGAAACCGATATGAACTTTTATCTTTCTGCATTCGCAGATGAATATTCCCCCAGTCTGGCAGGTCAGATTGAGGGACTGAACAAGCATGGCATCGGCTTTATGGAGATCCGCGGCGTGGACGGTAAAAATGTAGCTGCGCTGACTGTGGAGGAAGCACGCGAGATCAGAGCGAAGCTGGATGCAGGCGGCGTGCGCGTCTCCTCCATCGGCTCTCCCTTCGGAAAGATCGGTATCAAGGACGATTTCGCACCGCACCTTGAGAATATGAAGCGCACCATGGAGGTAGCTCATGTTCTCGGCACCGACAAGATGCGTATTTTCAGCTTCTTTATGCCCAAGGGCGAGGATCCTGCGAACTACCGCTCTGAGGTGCTTGACCGCATGGAGCAGATGCTGCTGGCTGCAGACAAGGCGAATATTATTCTCTGCCACGAAAACGAGAAGGAAATCTACGGCGATTCTCCCGAGAGATGCCTTGATATCAATGAGTATTTCGCAAACCGCATCAAGCTGATTTTTGACCCCGCAAACTTCATCAACTGTGGTTATAAGCCCTATGAGGATGGCTTCAGCATTCTGGGCGACCGCATCTATTATATGCATATCAAGGATGCATCCGATGGCAACACCATCGTGCCTGCCGGCTGCGGTGTCGGACGCATTCCCGAAATTCTCGCAAAGCTGGCTGAAGGCAACCGCGATATGTACACAACTCTTGAGCCTCATCTCAAGGTTTTCGCAGGTCTGAAGGATCTGGAAAACGGCGAGAACACGACGCAGATCGTGGATACATATGAAACAAGCGAGGATGCCTTTGCAGCGGCTACAAATGCGCTGAAGGGCATTATCGGCAACCTGAAATAATCGGTACAAGCGAGGTAATTATGGCTGATTTGAAAATGCTCGCCATTGACCTTGGCGCATCCAGTGGAAGAGGGATTATCGGACGCTTTGACGGAAGACGTCTGGTGCTGGAGGAAAACCACCGGTTCTCAAACGATCCCGTGCAGGCAGGAAGCGTCTTTTCCTGGGATATTCTGCGTATTCTGCATGAGATTAAAACTTCCATTCTGAACTGCATGCTCTCGGAGGATAAGGACATCCGCAGTATCGCCATTGATACATGGGGCGTGGACTACGGTCTGCTCGACGGTACAGGCAGGCTGATCGGCAGTCCGGTACATTATCGCGATCCGCGCACCGAAGATATGCCCGAAGAGCTGTTCAAGCTAATCTCCCGCGAGGCTTATTACGGCATTTGCGGTATTCAGATTGTGCCGCTCAACACCATTTTCCAGCTCCTTGCCGAAAAGAGGACCAATCCTGAGCTGCTGGCTGCGGCGAAGCACTTCCTGTTTGTGCCTGATCTGCTGAACTATTTCCTTACGGGAAATAAGATGACCGAATATACCATCGCTTCCACCTCCGGTCTGCTTGATGCAAGATGCGGAAACTGGTCGGGAGAGGTGCTCGATCTTATTGGCATTGACCGCTCTCTCTTCGGTGAGATTTCTCAGCCGGGAAGCGAGGTCGGACTGCTTACAGCTCAGCTTCGTGAGGAGCTTGGCTGCAGAGATGCAAAGGTGCTGCTGGCTCCTTCTCATGATACAGCGAGTGCGGTTCTTGCCGTACCTGCGAAGGGCAGTGACTTTGTCTATATCAGCAGCGGAACCTGGTCGCTGATGGGAGCTGAATTTGATTCTCCCTGCCTGAATGAGAAGGCAATGAGCTACAACTTCACCAATGAAGGGGGCGCGGGCGGAAAGATCCGCTTCCTCAAGAATATTATGGGACTTTGGCTGGAGCAGGAATCCCGCCGTCAGTGGGCGAGAGAGGGCGAGAAGCTCTCCTTCAATGAGCTGACCGAGATGGCAAAGCAGGCGAAGCCTCTTGCATGCTTCATCGATCCCGATGCTCCCGATTTTGTCGCCCCCGGCAATATGCCCGGACGCATTCGTGAATTCTGCCGCAGAACCGGACAGCACGTGCCTGAGACAAAGGGTGAGGTTGTTCGCTGTATCTTCGACAGTCTGGCGATGAAATACAGACAGGTTGCCGAGTGCATCGATGATATCAAGGGTGTAAAATCCCACGCCATCAACATTGTCGGCGGCGGAACCAAGGAAGAAATGCTCTGCCAGCTTGCGGCTGATGCTTCGGGACGGGTAGTATATGCAGGTCCTGTTGAGGCGACTGCTATCGGAAATCTTTCCTCCCAGGCGATTGCGGCAGGTGAGCTTTCGGGTATTTCCGAGGCAAGAGAAATGATTGCAGAATCCTTTGAGATTAAATGCTATGAACCGAATCATTCGGATATGTGGGACGAGGCATATGAGCGCTTCCTCTCGATTCTTGGAAAGTAAGGTAGACATATGAAAAATATCAATGAAATTTACGCAGCGGCGAAGGAAGCTTATGCCGCTTACGGTGTTGACACCGATGCCGCTATTGCGAGAGTTGCTTCTATTCCGGTTTCCATGCACTGCTGGCAGGGAGATGACGTGCGCGGCTTTGAAACGCCCGACGGAGATCTGACCGGCGGTATTCAGACCACCGGCAATTATCCCGGCGCGGCGCACAGTATCGATGAGCTTCGCTGTGATTTTGAGAAGGCGGCTTCGCTGATTCCCGGCAAGAAGCGCATCAGCCTTCATGCTATCTATGCTGATTCCTGTGGTGATAAGGTGGGACGCTGTGATATTGCGCCCAAGCACTTTGCTTCCTGGGTGGATTGGGCAAAGCAGAAGGATCTTGGCATCGACTTTAATCCCACCTGCTTCTCGCATCCCATGAGTGCGGACGGTCTGACTCTCAGCCATCCCAGTGCAGAGGTGCGTGATTTCTGGGTGGAGCATTGCAAGGCTTCGAGAAGAATCGCTGAGTACATCGGCGGTGAACTGAGGAACGCGGTTGTGACCAACTACTGGATTCCCGACGGCTTCAAGGACATTCCGGTGGATCGCTACGGTGCGAGAGCGCGTCTTGTGGAATCTTATGACAGAATTTTTGCCGATCCCTGCGACAAGGCTTGCAATCTGGATGCGCTGGAGTCGAAGGTATTCGGTATCGGTGCTGAAAGCTGCACCATCGGTTCCCACGAGTTCTACATGGGTTATGTGATGAAGAACGGGCTGCTGCTTACCCTCGATTCGGGTCATTTCCATCCTACCGAGATGATTTCGGACAAAATTTCTTCGGCACTGCTCTTTATGGATGATATTCTGCTTCATGTATCCCGTCCTGTGAGATGGGACAGCGACCATGTGGTGATCTTTGACGACGAGCTTCGTACAATCGCACAGGAAATTCTGCGCGGCGGATTTGAGAAGAGAGTTCATATCGGTCTCGACTTCTTTGATGCCAGCATCAACCGCATTGCGGCTTGGGTTATCGGTACACGCAACATGCAGAAGGCACTGCTTTATGCGGCTCTTGAGCCTACAGAAGCACTGGTTAAATATGAGCACGAGGGGGATTTTACCTCCCGTCTTGCGCTGCTTGAAGAGTGTCGTTCGATGCCCTTTGGTGCTGTATGGGAAAAATACTGCGAGATGCAGGGCGTTCCCGGTGGCATGAACTGGCTGGATGAGGTCAGAAGCTACGAGCGAGATGTGCTTGCCAAGAGATAATTGAATCGGACGCAGATCATTCCCGGATACACGTTGAAAAAGATCGTGAATTCGGGAATGATTTTTTATCTTTTGGCAGAATTTGTGAAACAAAATACATACTTATATCGTCTAACAGGACAGATTATCTGATTTGCGAGGAGATAAATGAAACCAATCATTAAAGTGGAAAATCTGCGCAAGGTCTACAGGCTGGGAAGCGAACGTGTGGTGGCGCTGGACAGAATTAATCTTGTCATCCATGAGGGGGAGATCTGCTGTATTCTCGGTACATCGGGAAGCGGTAAGTCGACCCTGCTGAACATGCTGGCGGGACTTGAGCGGCCGACCGCAGGCAGTGTGACTGTATGCGGGGTGAGGATCAGTGAAACGAGCGAGAAGAAAATGGCGCTTTTTCGCCAGAAGAATCTGGGCTTTGTTTTTCAGTCCTACAACCTGCTCAACTCTCAGACAGCGCTGGAGAATGTGGCGCTCCCACTGGTCTTCAAGGGTGTGGGAAAGCGAAAGCGTATCCTTGCCGCCAAGAGAATGCTGAAGGCGGTGGATCTGGGGACACGCATGCGGCATCTGCCCTCTCAGATGAGCGGTGGTCAGCAGCAGCGTGTGGGCATTGCAAGGGCATTTGTCGCTCATCCGCGGGTGGTGTTCGCCGATGAGCCTACGGGAAACCTCGACTCCAAGACCACCATTGAGGTGATGGAGCTGATGTGCCGTATGGCAAGGGAACACAAACAGACGCTGGTGATCGTGACCCATGACAGCGAAATTGCCGAGTACGCTGACCGTGTGATTCATCTGATCGACGGCAACATTGTGGATGACAGATATACCGATAAGAAAATTGCAACAGAAGAAATTTCGGAGGAAAATACAGCAAATGAATATGAGATCAAGGCTTAAAAGAATACTGGCAGTCGGCATGTGCCTGCTGATGTTGACATCCACACTCGTCTTTGCGTCCAACGCGGAGGAGCTTGGCGGAGGGCAGACACCGGTAGGGACAACAGATGTGGCTTCGGCGCTGGAAAAGGCGACGCTTCGCACTGCTGCGACCAATTTTGTGATCAGTGCGGGGGGAAGTGCGGCGATTCAGATTCCGCTGATTCACGATTATGTGGATGTTTTTCTGCCGATTTTTGCCGATGAGATGGTCGGTGTGGTTGATCCTGCCGAGGCGCAGAAGCTGCCCTTTACCTTCATGACGGCGCTTTCTCAGAATCTTCCTGCGATTTCGGCGGGGGGCAGCGGATATGCAGAATATGTGGTAGATGTTCCTGCAGATGCCGTACCGGGATATTATTCTTTTACGGTGAACATCAGCTACAAAATGTCGATTTATACCAGCTATAATCCGATGTTTGGGTTGATGCCCTCGGATAAAACCTCATCGCAGACCAAGACGCTGAGCGTGCCTGTTTATGTGGAGGTTGTCAACGAATATTACGAGGATATGACCAGCAAGAATCCCTTTGAGCTGCTGGACAGCATTACCCCCGAGACAGTGAAGCCGGGGGAAGTGTGTGAGGTTGGTATTATTCTCAAGAATATCACCCGTGTGGATCTGAAGGGGATCAATGTGACCATGTCGCCGGCGAGCGGATTCTATTTTGTGGACGATACCAACAGCAAGGTGGTGGACATGGTTTCGGGCGGCTATGCTGAGATACGCTTCCGTATGATGCCTTCGAGCGATCTTGTGGGAGGCTCGGTACAGTTTGCCTTCAATGTGGACTATGAAAACATTGCAGGCGGCAGCGTAAGCAAGACTTATTATGCCATTGTCAATGTTCCGGCGGCACAGGCAGCGGCTAAGGCTGAGCTGGAGATTACCGATATCAACCTTCCTACCGCAGTGGAAGCGGGGAAGGAGTTTACCGTTACCTACAGCGTGAAGAATTCCTCTGAGGTGAATGCACTGAATGTGCAGATGGCGGTGACCTGTGATGCGGGGCTGATCAACAAGACGGCGAACAATCCCTTTGAGGCGATGATTGCTGCCGGTGAGACTAAGACCTATTCGGTTACATATATGGTGCCGGAGGATGCGGCGACTGCATACTGTCCTGTCAAGATTGAGCTGGACTACAGCTCCGAGGACAGTGAAGAATCCGTCGGGAAGAGTGCAGCGGCAGGTACGCTGATCAATGCAAAAGCGAAGCCCGACATCCGAATTACAAACAGCATTGCGGCATCGGTGACGGCGGGCGGCAGCTTTAAGCTCAGTGTGACGGTGACCAATGAGGGCGGCGATGCCGGGGAGCTTGTACTGAGAGCATCGGCAAATGCAGGCGGTATTGTGCCGACCAGCCAGAGCACCATTCAGATCGCTTCTCTGAAGGCAGGGGAGAGTGTGACAAGGGAGATTACTTTCCTCACCGACAAGAGTGCGCCCAACGGTTCCAATCTGATTTCGGTGACGGTGGAGGGCACGGGTATTTCGGCGCAGCAATACACAAGCATCAATGTGATTAACCGCGAGGAGCAGGATGAGTCCGACAGTGTGGATATGCCGGTGGTGATCATCAGCGATTACGATTTCGGCGAAGATGTTTACGGCGGCGGTACTTTTGTGCTGACACTGGAATTTTACAACACCTCCAAGACTTCGGCGGTGAAGGATATGAAGGTGACGGTGGACAATGCCGATGCGACTTCGGCGGGAGCTGTCTTTACACCGGTCAGCTCGAGCAACACCTTCTTTATCGAAGCACTGGGCACCGGCGAGAAGATTCAGCGATCAATTGAATTGTCGGTTGCCAGTGCCGTTGACCCGAAATCTTACGGTATTTCGGTTTCCTTTGAATACAAGAATCCTGCAGGGGTTTCCAAGACCGACGCAGAGAAGATCACGGTGCCTGTCAAGCAGAAGCTTCGCTTCAATGTGGGCGAGATCTCGTCGCTTACAGATATCACCACCAATGAGGAGGCTTATCTGACTGTCAACTTCGGCAACCTTGGCATGAGCATGATTTATAATGTGGTGGTCAAGGTGGAGGGTGAGGGCTTTAACACTTATTCGCCCGAATACTATGCCGGTAATATTGAATCGGGAAAGAATCTGTCTTATGATTTTTATCTGATGCCGAACGGTGCCGGACAGGCGACGGGTACGATTACCTACAGTTATGAAGATTCAAGCGGCGAGGCTTTCAGCGAGGTGCAGGAGTTTTCCTTCTTTATTATGGAAGCCGGCGACATGTATGGAGACGTGGGAATTGTGATGCCCGATGTGGGGATGGAGGACATGGTCTATGATGAGTTCGGCAATCCCATTGATCCCGGAGCGGTTGAAGGTGAGAATAGCGGCTGGTTCGGGCTTGATTGGTGGATATGGTACTCTATCGGAGGAATTCTGCTTGTAATCATCATCATTACGGTTGCGGTGATCGTTAAGAAGAGAAAGAGAGCGGCTGAGGATGAGGATTATTGATATCATCACCATGGGGCTGCGCAGTCTCTTTCGCAGGAAGATGCGTACGATGCTGACTGTTATGGGTGTAGTGGTAGGCTCGGCGGCAATTGTGGTCATGGTCAGTCTTGTGGTGGGAATGAACATCAGTCTGGATAAGACCATTGAACAGATGGGAGATCTGACGCTGATTACCATTCAGAGTGAGGTTTGGAAGCCTAACGATGAGGGTGTTTATGATGTGACAACCAACAAGCTGGATGACGCGCTGGTGCAGACCATCCGTGATATGGAGGGAGTTCTCGCCGTGTCGCCTGTGATTCAGCAGTGGCAGTATCAGTTTCAGTTTACGGCGGGGCAGCGGTACAAGTATCAGTGGCCTTCGGTGATGGGAATAGATCCTGCGATTCTGCCTTATCTGAATATTGAGGTTGCATCGGGAGAGCTGCCTTTGGAGGGTGATAAGAATTTTGTTATCTTCAGCAGCGAGACCCCTTATCAGTTCCGCGATCCGAATAAGGTGGTGCGCAACTGGCAGCGGGAATATTACAATGCTGACGGTACACGCAAGCCGCCTAAGGTGGATGTGCTGACCGCTGATTTAAAGATGCTGGTTTACAGCTATGAGTGGGATCCTTCCACGGGTCAGCAGGTTGACAATTCGAGAAAGTTTACCAAAATCCCGCTGAATACGGTGGGGGTGATGTCGGACACGAACAACAATGAATATCAGTGGTACGACATTGTCAGCATCGAGGCTGTGAAGGAGCTGATTGCCGAGCAGGAGAAGCTGAATAAGGTTGCGGCGGAGAATTCCATCCTCGGCACCTATAATCAGGTGATTGTCAAGGCGGTGGATATGGCAGCAGCGGATAAGGTTCAGTTGGCGCTGATGGATATGGGATATTCCATCGACAGCCTCTCGGATACAAGAAAGGCGATGCAGGAGAATCAGGCATCCATTCAGTATGTGCTGCTGGGCGTCGGCATGATGTCGCTTTTTGTGGCGGCAATCAGTATTGCCAACACCATGATCATGAGCATTTATGAGCGCACCCGCGAGATAGGCGTGATGAAGGTACTGGGATGCAAGATTGCCAACATCAAGACGATGTTTCTCTTTGAAGCGGCAATGATCGGTTTTATCGGAGGTATTCTCGGTGTGGGACTTAGCTTCGGGCTGTCTTATGCCTTCAACAACATTGAGGGACTCAGTCAGGCGCTGGGCAGTGACATGATCCAGGGCGTGGAGACGCAGCTTTCGGTGATTCCGCTCTGGCTTGTGGCGGCGGCGATTGCATTTTCAACGCTGATTGGGTTGATTTCGGGATATATTCCCGCTATGAGGGCGACTAAGATCAGTGCGCTTGAGGCGATTAAGAATGAAGGATAAATGAAATTAACGAATGATAGGGGGTGTCGCATTTGCATGCGTCAACCCCTTGGATATTGATCTTGGAGGTCAAGGACCTCCAAGATCAATAAATACCCCAAAATCAAAGATTATGGGGACGGGCTGTTGCAAAAGTTGTATTTGCAACAGCCCTTTTGTATTTTAACCAAATTAACCAAAAAATATGATATCACTACATGTAAATATGATAGTAATACCAAAAATGCTGTGCTATAATGAAAATGCATCCAGCCGATAACGGCAGGAAAAACGAGAGGAACTCTGTAACAAATCCTGTAAGAACGAAGGGAGAATGAAAAATGAAGAACCTGAAGCAAATTATCTGCAGCATTCTGCTGATGGGAATGCTGCTTGTCGGATGCGACAGCACAAATGAGCCGGCAGAAATTGAGGAAACAAATGATGCGGCAACAGAAGCTGAAACGGAGGTTGTTGAGTTGGGAGACATTAAATTAGCCGATCTTTATCCTGTCTCTGAGACCGAGAGCGTGATCGAGGTTACCGACGGTATTACACCTTATTTGAATATTATCTCAACCAATGGACACTTGGCATACGGTTACTACAATAAGAATTATTTTGTAGACAGCTATATTTTTGTGGGATGTGAAGGAGCACGTCTTGTGGCAGCTGATTTGAACGAAAAGGTTGTTTATAACTTAGGCATATCCTGCGGTGGTATCAGTACCTATTTAGTATACGGTGAGAAGATTTATTATTCGGGCGGAGATCAGCGTACACTGAGTGTTTTTGATATCCGAACCGGTGTAAATGAGGTTGTTTATACATTCGACTATACGGTTGGCGGATTTATTGAAGTAACCAACGACGGCAGATATATCAGTCTGACCACATACGCTTGCCCTGAAGCGGACGGAATGTACCGTGCGACAATTTTTGATATGGAGAAGCGCGAGATCGTTGACATTTTCGATTATCTGTTTGAAGGCGAAAATCCGGTTGCCAATCACCATATGATTTGTCCGACTGATCATACCAAGCTTTTCTTTGCACATGAGGGCGACACCACGAAGGTTCCCGACAGACTGTGGATGTATGAAATCGGCAAGGAACCCTACTGCATTGTTGATCAGCAGACAAAGGTGCTGAAGAACGGCAAGGTAAATGTTGTCGATTGCTGCGGTCATGAAGCTTGGAGCTATGACGGCAAGGGACTTTGGTATGTGAAGTACGGTGTTTCTCCCAGAGGTCCCAAGGGAATCTGTTATATTGATCTGAGTTCCTCGGATAAATCGGTAGATGTTAAGTTCTCCTCCTATGCATACTGGCACACATCCTGCTCGCCTGACGGAAAGTATGTTGCAGGTGATACTCAGGAGGTCGGTCCTTCCAAGGTGGTACTGATTAATCTTGCTACAGGCGAGGAAAATGTGCTACTCGATAATGTGCTGTGGATTCCGGGAACAGGTCTCGATCCTCACCCCGGCTTCAGCAGAAACTCGGAAATGTATATGTTTGAAAATGCTAACTCGGATACCGGTTATACATCGGTTGGCGTTATCCGCATCGCGGATGTAAAGTGGTCGGCACAGTAATTCAGAGGTATATAAACAAAGGGCTGTGGTATGTACTGCAGCCCTTTATGCATCCTGCATATAAAATATAATAAATATGATACAAATACCAAAAAATATGATATTAATACTAAAAATAGTATGTTATAATGGAATTACACCATCATGAGAGTGAGGTTTGCATATGAAAAGAAGACTGACGGCGCTTCTGCTGCTGTTCTGTATGCTGCTCACCTTTTCTGCAGGCTGCGGCAGCGGGGATGAGGTCACCGATATCGCAGATACAGAGTCAATGACAGAAGCTGATGAGACAAAGGAGGAAAACGACATGCTTCCCGCTGATACCAAAGACGAAATTTTTGCAGCTCCCGTTGAGGTGGAAACGCCTGCGGAGGATATTGCCGCTTATTATGATGAACTTGGCGAGCTTGATTTTGCATCCCTTGGCTGCAAGATTGACACCAATGCAAAAATCGAGGACGATTCGCGCAACGGCACCGATTTTATTTATGTAACATCCGAAAAATATCACTATTCCTTCGGCTATTATTCCAACAATCCCTGGGTGAACAGCGATGTGATCATCATGTCCCGGGGCAAGGAAGCGAAGGATTTTCACAACTGCGAGCTTGTGGCGGTGGATATGAAGAACCGCGCGGTTTATGAGCTGGGCATTGTGGTGAACGATTTCTCGGAATTTGTGGTTTGGCATGAGCTGCTTTATTATATCAAAGGCAGTACGCTTTCGGTGTTTAACCTGAAGACCGGTGAGAAGCGTGAGCTGCTTACCTACAATGGCGGCATTGGCTTCCCGCACATGACAAACGACGGCAGATATATGAATTTTGCAAGCACTGTCGACGGCAAGTGCACCGGTGTGATTTATGATATTGAGAAGAATGAGACAAAGATCATTCTGCAGAAGAATTTCTCGGCACCCTTCAATGTAGCAAATCACATGATGATCTCGCCTATCAATCCGAACATGATGTTCTTTTCCCATGAGGGAACAACGCAGTACATCTCCAATCGTCTCTGGATGGCTGAGATGGGGAAGGAGCCCTACTGCATTGTGAAGCAGAATCTGACCGAGAATTATGATCTTGGCGACTGCGTGGGTCATGAGTGCTGGAGCTTTGACGGAAAGGGACTGTGGTATGTGAAGTATTCGCTCTCTCCTACGCCGCCGAGGGGTATCTGCTATATTGATCTTGCTGCCAAGGACAATTCGGTGCAGGTGCTTTATTCCAAGTATCCATATTGGCATGTATCCTGTTCGCCGGACGGTCGCTATGTGGGAGCTGATACACAGAGCGGCTCTTACAGCGGCGTTTGCCTGATTGACCGCACAACCGGTGAAGAGTCGATGTTGGTCAAGGCACGCACCAACTGGGTGCATCCCTGTCATCCGCACCCTTGCTTCAGCCCCGCTTCGGATAAGCTTGCCTTCCATGACATGAGCATTGACGATACAGTGTCTGTCGGTATTATTACGATAACAAAATAAAAGTATTATAAACAAATATGAAAGGAATTTCAGTTATGAAACGCAAAATCGCGCTTTTACTGCTTGCACTTCTTCTCAGTCAGACTCTTGCAGCCTGCTCGACCTCCGATCCTGCAAACGATGATCTCTCTGCAGGCGATGTGACCACCGCCGTGGAGGAAACAACTGCCGCCGAAACGGGGCCCATCGTTTACATCGATGATCTGGGCGAATATGATTTTGAGCAGCATGAATTCCGCATTCACACCCGTCAGCGCAACTTCTTTAACGGTGAGCTTGTTGTTGAGGAAACAGGTGATGTACTGGATGACACCATTTATGCCCGCAACCGCACGTTGGAGGAGCGCTTCAACATCACCATCTCCGAGGTTTACGGAGAGATGGACGCTGCCCGCAGAGCGATTACTGCAGGTGACAACGATTATGATATGATCAGCACCCGCTGCATCAGCACATTTACCCTTGCACAGGAAGGTTTGCTCTACAAGGTGAGCGACATTGATCTGATTGATCTGTCTAAGGGATACTGGGATGCCAGCCTGAACGAGGATCTCAAGATCGGTAACGAGCAGTATCTGGCTACCGGTGCATTCAATCTGACCGCTTATGATTTCGTACATACGCTTGTTTTCAACAAGGACATGATCGAGCAGCAGCAGGTTGAGAATCCTTATGAGCTGGTCAACAGCAACAAGTGGACATTTGAAGCCTTTGAGCGGCTTTCCAAGGGTGCAACCCAGGATATCAACGGTGACTCCACCATGAATGACGATGACTCTTACGGCTTGCTTTCTCAGCCCAAGGCGGTTCTGCCCGGCTTCTGGATTGGTGCCGGCGAGCAGTCGATCGACCGTGACGATCAGAATTATCCTGTATTCAATCTGACCTCGGATACAAATTTTTCTACTGTCATCGAGCGTATCTTTGAGATCACATGGGACACCAATGCCTGGTACCCCAATACCTATGAGCAGAACGAAGAGCCTGCCCTTACCAATATGTTCAAGAACAACAAGGGACTCTTCATGGACATGACCTTCTTCTACATTCCTGCGCTGCGCGATATGGAGACAGATTTCGGTATCATTCCCTATCCCAAGTGGGACGAAAATCAGGAGAACTATTTAACCCGTGTTGAGGGTGCCGAGCTCTTTGGCGTACCGATCACGGCAGAGAATCTGGAGCGCACCGGTGCGATCATCGAGGCAATGGCATGCGAATCGATGAACGAGGTTATTCCTGTTTACTATGATCTCTCGCTCAAGACCAAGGTTACCCGTGACGAGGAGTCGGCAAAGATGCTCGATATCATCTTTGCAAACCGTGTCTTTGACTGGGGTGACACCTTCTGGTGTGACAATCTGCGTGATACCGAGTTCCAGTCAATGTTCAAGGCGGATGACCGCAGTCTTGCTTCACGCATGGCAAAGGTGGAATCGAAGCTGAATCAGCTGATAGAGGACATGAAAACAGCACTTGCCAAGCTGGATAAATGATGAATCCGTCCTGCCTGCGCTTGCCGGTGGGACGGATTTTAGATGTTAGTTTCGTTTTTTCTCCCTATTATATCATTATTTGGGTTTTCTCTTTTTTTGGAATATAGTACAATAAAAGCGGGAAAACAAAAATGTTTTTACAAGGAGAAACGAAATGAAAAAAGCATTATCATTATTACTTGCTCTGTTGTGTGTGCTGTCGGCAGCAGCCTGCGGAGAAGATCAGCCTAATGCTGATAAGGAAGCAGAAGGAAATGTTACAACTGTTTCTCAAACGGAAGTGGAAACTTCCTATCTTGAAGCTTTGAATGTGGTCAGCTATGAGGGGGGAGAGTTCAAGATCTGTGTCAACTCCCAGTATGACCGCCCCAATGTTCATGATGGTGAGGAAACCGGTGAAATTATCAACGATATGCTTTACAGACGTGATGAAAAGGTCGGTGTAATATTCGATACCTCGGTGGTATATACGGTTTATGAGAACCGTGATTCTCAGATCGCGGACGTAATTAAGCTTGTCAGCGCGGATGAGGATGTATACGATATGATCATTGCGGTTCCCGGCGCGGGAATCAATCAGCTCGCTCCGGGCGGTTATCTTGCCGATCTGGCATCGATTTCAGGCATTGAGCTGAGCAATGAGTGGTGGTGCCAGTCGATGAATGAAACCATGGAGTTTAACAACAAGGTACTGGCGACTGCAGGCCCGATTGCTCTTTGCTACTGTTATGCGCCCTACACCATTTTTGCAAACCTGACTATGATGGAAGACTATCAGATGGAAGATATCTACGATGTGGTCAAGGACGGTAAATGGACCATTGACAAGCTGGGTGAGATGATCAAGGATATTGGAAGCGATCTCAATAACGACGGTAAGATGAGGGCTGCTGATGATTTCTTCGGTATGTCTGTTACCGCAGAGGCCGGCAAAGCCTTCTATGTAGGCTGTGGAATGAGTGCGGTTGATAAAAAGGACGACAGTGTTACACTGATGATGGACACCGAAAAGTCGATTTCCATTCTGGACAAGCTTCACACGCTCTGTGATGCAGATAATGTGATTTATACCGACTCGCTCGGAAAGAACAAAGCCGGAATTGACTATCGTTATGCTCTCTTTATAGATCAGCAGACAATGTTCTGTGCTTCTCCTATGCAATGGGGATTGTTGAATTTCCGCAGCATGGAAGATGATTACGCAATTCTGCCGTTCCCTAAGTTAGATGATACACAGACCGAATATTACAGCCATATCAATTCGTTTTTCCCTGTGGCTTCCTGTGTTCCTGTAACCTGCGGAAGAATGAATATTGTGGGTTATGTAATGGAGGCATTGGCATTCCTGTCGCAGACAACTGTTGTTCCCGAGATCAACGAGGTTGTACTGAAAGAAAAGGTTGCACGCGATGAAGACTCCAAACTGATGATTGATTTGATTTACAGAAATATGACAACCGATCTGAATGGTATTTACAACTTTGGAGGAAGTAATACCATTCTCCGTGAGTATGCAGTTGCATACAAGCGTGAGTTTCTTTCTGCTTATGAGAAAATCAAGGAAAAAGCCATGAGCGATGTCGAATCCATGATTGAGGCACATCGGAAAAATTATTAATCAAAATTAATAGAGAGCTGTCGCAAATGAAGCATTTGCAGCAGCCCTGTTTATCCCATTAAGCTTCTTCGGTATGCGTTGGGGGTCATGCCCGTGACCTCGCGGAATACTGAGATGAAGTGAGATGTGGTGCAGAATCCGCAGGCAAGTCCGGTATTGGAAACCGATTCGCCCTGAGAGAGCATGATTTTGGATTTCGAAATCTTACAGATCATCAGATAACGCTTGAGGGTGACATCCATATCCTGCGAAAAGAGCGAGGAGAGATAGGATGCACTTACATGAAAGTGCTCGGCAATCTCGGCTACGCTGTTGACTTGAGTTGCACTGTTCTCAAGGAAAGCGAGCACGCGGGAAATCAATTCATGAGGAGAATCACGGCGAGGAGTTCCGTTGCTGCCTATGGTAGTTTTGCGGTTGAGGATCGAGAGAATCTGCAGCAGATAACCGTAGACTGTATAGGCATTGCTGTGAAGATCGGTTTCAATCAGATCAGCCATCTTTCGAAGAAGAGAAAGAATATTGCGGAAGTCGTTTTCTCCAATCGAGATGACACAGACACCGCGGCTGAAGCAGGCAAGGGGATTGGCGCTTTGATCCATATGAGAAAAGGCATTTTGCGGGATTCCGATATAAAAACGCTCATACCATGCAGTCCCTTTGACAACCGCCTTATGAAGAATATTTTCGTTTGCGAGGATAATATCGCCTCGATGCAGGTCGATGTAGTTCTGATTGACGATAAAATCCACGTCGCCCTCTACATAGATAAAGATCTCCATGAAATCGTGAAGATGGAAATCGTGCCCGTTTACACGCGGAATGTCGCGCACATGGCTGAAGAGAATCTCATGGGAAGAGCTGACGCTGATGTTTTGAGTGTACAGATTCATGATCGCCTCCGGTAAAAAGTGATATTATTGGTTAAACATGAATAAAAACTATCGTAAATGTTATCCATATTATATCACAATAATGATTGCATGTAAAGAGATTTTATGATATAATGATGCAAAGAAAAGGAGAAATTATATGAAAAAGGTGAAGATTCTGGCGGTCGGTATCGGCGGCTACGGTAATATTTTTATTGAATCTTATTTAAAGAAGCAGCATCCGGGCTGTGAGCTTGTGGGCGTGGTGGATGTTTATCCGCAGGGCTGCCGCTATTATCAGCAGCTTATCGACATGGGGGTGTCCTTATACGCAGACATGGATGCTTTCTTCACCGAAAAGAGTGCGGATTTGACTGTGATTACAACGCCCATTCATTTGCACACAAGACAGATTCTCTGTGCGTTGGAGCATGGCTCCAATGTGATCTGTGAAAAGCCGCTGTCGGCGGATGCGGGTGATGAGAAGATTCTCTGTGAAGCAAGGGACAAAGCGGGCAAATTTGTCAGTATTGGTTATCAGTGGAGCTATTCGGAGGCGATCAATGCCTTAAAGCGAGATATTATGGCAGGCAGATACGGTAAGCCTGAATTTATGAAGAGCATTGTGCTCTGGCCGCGCACGAGAAGTTATTTTACCCGCGGTATTGGTTGGGCAGGCAAGCTCAAGGCTGACGACGGCACACCTTTAAACGACAGTGTGGTTAACAATGCGACAGCGCATTACCCGCACAATATTTTCTATGTGCTGGGCGGAGCTGTTGGAAAATCTGCCGAGGTGGTCGATTTGAGCGCCGATCTTGTCCGTGCCAACGACATCGAGAATTTTGATACGGCGACAATCCGCTTCACGCTTGACAATGGCGCGAGGGGTATTTATGTGGCATCCCACGCTACGCTGACTGCCAATGAGCCTGAATTTGAGTATCGCTTCAGCGGTGGTATTGTGAGCTATGACAGTGTGATCGGCAAGGTAGTAGGCAGGCTGAACACCGGAAAGGTAATCGAGTACGGGGACCCTTTCGAGGATGTAACACTCAAGTACTGGTATGCGATTGATGCGCTGGTTGAGGGAAAAGTCTACGAACCGCTCTGCGGTATTGAAACAGCGGCAGCTCAGGTGCGCTTTATTGCGAAGCTTCAGCACATACCGATTAAGCAGATCAGCGAGGATATGCGTTTGGAGCGGGAGGACGGTTTAGTGTACATTAAGGATGCGGCTGAGCTGCTGCGCCGCTGCTATGATGAAGAAAAGCTGCTTTCCGAAACGAATGAATATAAGAATTGGTAATAAAATGACGAAAAACGAAATTTTTTCTTTTGAAAGAACGCCTTCACTCGGTCTTGAGAAGGGAGCATATCGCTTTGCTGTGGCTGGAGCTGCCCATGGGCATATTCACACGATGTGTCAGGGCTTGGTGGCTGAAGGCGCGGAGCTTGTCGCAATCTGGGAGCCGGATGTGCCTACAAGGGATGCATTGGCAAGAAAATATCCCGAGGCGGTTATTTGTGCAGATATTGAGGAAATTTATGCCCGGGACGATATCAGGCTGGTGGCATCGGCTGCGATTCCCGTGGAGCGAGCATCGATCGGCATCCGCGCGATGGAATCGGGGAAGGATTATTTTGTGGACAAGGCGCCGATGATCAGTCTTGAGCAGCTTGATGCGGTGAAGGAGACCTGTGCGAGAACCGGCAGGAAGTATTTTATCTACTACTGTGAGCTGGTGCATCACGAGGGAGCACTGGCGGCGGCTGAACTGATCTCTCGCGGATTGATCGGAAAGGTTGCGCAGGTACAGGGCTTCGGACCGCATCGGCTTGCGGCTCCGACCAGACCCGAATGGTTTTTCAAGCGCGAGTGTACCGGAGGTATCATCGTGGATATCGGCTCTCAGCAGCCGCCTCAGATGCTGCTTTATGCAGGGGCAAAGAACGGTGTGGTCAAGCATGCGAGAGTGGGCAATTTCTTCTGCCCGGAATATCCGGATTTTGATGACTACGGCGATGTGATGATGACCTGCGATAATGGTGTGCCCTGCTATTTCCGCGTGGACTGGATGAGTCCCAAGGGGCTTTCCACCTGGGGAGATGCGCGTACTGTGATCGTGGGTGAGAAGGGATTTATTGAGGTGCGCAAGAACTGTGATCTTATGCGAGACAATCGCCCGAACACGGTTTATCTTGTGACCGATGATGGGGAGTATACCGAAAATGTATCGGGAATGCTGGGATTTCCCTTCTTCAGACGGTTGATTGAGGACAGCTTTAACCGAACTGACAGCGCGATGGATTCCGAATTTGCCTTCAATGCGGCGGAGATTGCAATCAGAGCGCAGATGATGGCACTGGGACAGGCGTAATAAAGGGGCTGTTGCAAATGGAACATTTGCAACAGCCCAGTCCCCAAATCTTTGATTATGGGGCGTTTATTGATTGGTTTCAGGGCGTAAAACGCCCTGAAATGGCGGTCTTTGACCGGCAAAATCAATATCCAAGGGCTGACGCATTACAAATGCGTCAGCCTTTTTGACGAAAACCTGCAATCAAATCGAGAATTGCGGCACTATATAGATGGAACGGAAAACAGGAGGGGCTTATGTCGGAACAATCGGAAAAGCTGATAGAGGAATATACCGCGGATTACATGGAAAAAGTGTTCTATTTCTGTCTGAAAAAGTGCGGCAGTGCAGATGCGGCGGAGGATCTGGCTTCGGATATTTCGCTGAATGTGATTACTTCACTTGAAAAGGGCGTGGAACCGAGGAAATTTTCGGCATGGGTCTGGCGGATTGCGCGCAACCGATATGCGGCTTTTGCCGAACGAAAGCATAAGGATTCACTGCATGTGGTCTCGATGGAGGGACTGGACGGTGTATCTGAGCTGCCAGATGAATGTTTGTTGGAGGATGATTATGTCGAGGGAGCAATGCTGAGAGATAATCTGCATGCGATGCGGCGGGAGCTGGCATTTATCCGCGAGGATTATCGGAATATCATTCTTGCCTATTACATTGAGGACCGCAAGGTGGAGGAGATCGCCGCACGGATGGGAATTCCAAAGGGAACGGTGACCTCGAAGCTGTTTCGTTCCAGAAAATTGTTGAAAGAAGGTATGAACATGGCACGTGAATTCGGTAAGCGAAGCTACAAACCCGAAAATATCGGATTTATCATGGATGGACGAGACGGTAAGAATGGGGAGCCCTACTCCATTGTCAACCGATTAATCTGTAAAAACATAGTGCTTTCCGCTTATGATAAAGCACTGACAGCCGAAGAGATTGCGATTGAAATTGGGGTGGCACTCCCCTATACACAGGCTGAGCTGGACGGGTTGGTTGAGGCGACGTTGATGAAGAAGGTTGGGGACCGGTATGCAACAAGGTTTTATATTGTATCGGCGGAGGTTCAGGCGAAGATTTTTGAGAATCTGGAAAGAATCACGCCGCAGTTGACTGCGAAGATGATTGAGCTGCTGGAATTTAAGCTGAAATGCTGGGAGGAGAACGGTGTCAGGTGGCACGAGGGATACCAGTGCTTTGAGGACATGAAATGGGCTCTTCTGATGAAGACGGTGGACTCTATTCAGACAACCGATCCCGGGGAGTTTACCGGTCTTGCGGAGGATGAAAGTCAGCTTGACGGCGAAGGCGCACTGAAGCGTCCGAACGGCGGCTCGTGGGATCTGGTGGGATTTGAGACTTATGACTGGAAGCAGCCTTTTTTCGTGGGATGTCACGGATGTCTCGGTGAGGAATCTTATGAGGTTGAGGCTGTCTGTCCGTCGCAGTTCTGGCAGTATAAATTCTATTATGGGGGGATTTACAGTCAGACGCCCGAATATCTGAGTCCTGAGCTGGGAAGAGCTTTGGCGGCTGTGGCGAAGGGCGCGGGTGACGGGATTCCCGAGCATATTCTGAACAGGCTGGTGGAATACGGATATGTTAGATGTGATGAGGAAAGATATGTTCCCACGATCTACGTTTATTCCGGTGATAACATTGGTGCGCTGAGTGAAGGACAGCAGGAGGAATATGACCGTATCAGCGATGAAGTCCGCGGGATGATGGATGGGCACAATCGCTATTGCTGTGAGCAGATTCTTGCCGATGTGCCTGAGACGATGACGGATGAGGCGCATCTGGTGAATTATGCCTGCAGAGCACTTCCCGTCGAGATGCGCGGTGCGGTGCTGGAGGAGGCGCTGAGGTGCGGATATTTAAGCTATCATAATCAGCCGGATGAGGGGAAGAAGCGCGCACTTGGAGCGTACATGAAGATTTGACAGAAAAATAACACAGGGCAGATCATTTTCGATCTGCCCTGAAAAATGATTGCTTAGATGACGGCATCCTCAGACTCTTCGATCATCTTTTCTGCTTTTTCGATCAGCTTGTCAAGCTCCTTCTGCATGCGTTTTTCAACAGATGCATACTTGGATGCCATGGCGGTGTTGCGAAGTGACATGTTGAGAACTTCACCATTGAAGCCGCCGAGGGCGTAGAGCTCGCCAAGGTCATAGACACGGTTGTTGAATATAATTTCGATCATCTGATAGGATGCGGCATCGCGGGTGAGCTTTTCCTGGAGAACGACCTCATAATAGGTCTCGATGACGGTGTAGCGGGACTCACAAGCGAGAGCCTCAAGGATGATGGCGGTCATCTCAAGTCTGGCGTTGGTCTTGGGAATGGTGAGAAGGGTTGCGTTGTGGATAGAGACAATGTTGGAGTAGCCATCCTGTGAGTTGTCATACTTCGGTACGGGCAGCACGCCATAGTCACTCTGCATGTTGCGGAGAAGCTCGGTGCGCTTGAGTCGGTCAACCATGAAGAGGCACTTATTGGCGGCGAAAACATCGGCGATATCCTTACCGGTGGGGGTGAAATAGTGCTTTTCATCATTCATCAGCTTGATGATGGCATCGCAGACAGAATAGGAGCGCTCGTTATCAAACGCGAGGCAGGGAACACCGTCGCTGTCATTCTTGACATAATGCTCGCCTGAACCGAAATAGAGGATGTAGGTGGGATCCTGCTGACCGACAATACCAAAGAGGTCGCCGTCATCGGCTTCACCGTTACCGTTGGTGTCGGCAGAGACTGTTTTGCCGATTTCATACATCTGCTCGATGGTCCAGGTTCCGTCGAGAACATAGTTATAGAACTGTTCGGAATCGATATTGCTGTCGGTGGCTACCTGCTTATTGAACATGACGCAGGCGGTGGCGATATTATCGGCAAGGTTGATATCCGACGCGATAGCGGGAAGTCCGCCCAGAATGGAGAGTCCTTCGATGCTGTCCTGATCCCACCAGGGATTGGTCCAATCGACATGGGGAAGGACGCGGAGATTGAGGAGTACGCCGTTATTGTACTGTGCGGGCATTTCGTGTGCACGGACAAAGATGGTATCATAGGTCTGGTCGCCTGCCTGCACCATTTTACGGTAGAGGGCGGTCATGTCGCCAAGATAGATGTAGGTGGTCAGAAGATTGACCTTGTACTTCTCCTCGATGGCGAGATTGCGCTTATAGATGGCATCGTTGACAAGATCGCCGTTTTCTGCTTCGGCATCCATGTCCTGGATGAGCATACCCGAGTCATATTCCCAGTGACCGAGGTTGACATCGGCATTTTCGAAGGTTATATCGGGCAGATGATCGGGATAAAGTCGGGTTTCCTCAGGGGTGGTTTCTGCTGTGGTGACATCGGTGGGAGCTGCGGTGGTGACGGCACTCTTATCGGTATCCTCGGAGGAGGAGCATGCGGTTAGGACGGTTGACAGCATGAGAGCTGCCAGAACCAAAGAAATTGTTCGTTTCATATACTACCTCATAAAAATGTTATAAAAGTATTGCAACTTCTAAATTATATCACGAAATTATGTATAATTGATGAATAACAGGAAGGGGCTGTTGCAAATAAAAAATTTGCAACAGCCCAGCCACAAAATTTTCGATTTTGTGGCGTATATTGATTGGTTTCAGGGCGTTTTACGCCCTGAAATGGCGGTCTTTGACCAGCAAAATCAATATTCAAGGGACTGTCGCATGCAAATGCGACAGTCCCTTTTGATGTACACTTATTTACATGCTGAGCTCGAGTTCTTCTGTCTCTTCGATCATCTTTTCTGCCTGCTTGACGATCTTATCGAGATCCTTCTGCATCTTCTTTTCGAAGGTCTTATACTTGGAGGTCATAGCGGTCTTTTCTGCAGCCATATGGAGGAGCTCTTCGCTGAAGATACCGACCTTATAGAGCTCGCCGATATCGAATACGCGGTTGTTGAAGATGATTTCGATCATCTGGTAGGATGCGGCGTCACGGGTGAGCTTTTCCTGAAGAACGACATCATAATAGGTATCAATGACGGTATAGCGGGACTCACATGCCAGTGCTTCGAGGATAATGCCGGTCATTTCAAGCTGGGGGTTGGTCTTGGGAACGGTCATAAGAGTGGAGTTATGGATGGAAACGATGTTGTAGTACTCCTCCTGCTCCTCGTTGTACTTCGGAATGGGAAGCACGCCATAGTCACTCTGCATGTTGCGGAGAGATTCGGTACGGTAGAGACGGTCGATCATGAAGAGGCACTTATCGGCAGCGAAGTTGTCGACGATCTTGGAGGAAGCGAGGTAGTTGACTTCATCATTCATCATATTGATGATCTTATCGCAGACAGCGTAGGAGCGCTCGTTATCGAACACGAGCTGGGGGACACCTTCGCTATCCGAGTTGACATAACGCTCACCCGAGCCGAAGAAGAGCATGTAGGTGGGGTCATGCTGACCGAGTACGCCAAAGAGGTCTCCTTCGTTGTGTTCGCCGTTACCGTCGGTGTCGGCAGAAACAAGCTTGCCGATCTCGTACATCTTATCGATGGTCCAGCTGCCGTCGAGGACATACTGGTAGAATTCGTCGGAATTGATATTTGCATTGTTTGCGACATTCTTGTTGAACATGACGCATGCGGTTGCTCCGTTGTCGGCGAGGTTGATATCAGATGCAACGCCGGGGAGTACACCGATGATAGAGAGACCTGCTACGCTGTCCTGATCCCACCAGGGGTTTGTCCAGTCGATATGAGGAAGTGCATACAGGTTGATAAGCACACCGTTGTTATACTGAGAAGGAAGCTCGTATGCGCGGATGAAAATAGCATGCCAGGAATGGTCACCTGCCTGAACCATCTTTTTATAGTTGCTGGTCAGAGTACCGAGGGTCTGATATTCATTTGTGATGGTAACCTTGTACTTTTCCTCAACAGCCACATTGCGGTCATAGATGGCATCATTGATCAGGTCGCCGTTCTGAGTATCGGCATCCATATCATACATATGTACACCGGTATCATACTGCCAGTGTGCGGTTTTGAACGTTTCACCGTCAAAGGTGACATCAGGGAGATCTGCATAGAGCCGTGTTTCTGCAGGATCTGTTTCGGCTGTGGTAGTTACATTGTCACCTGCATTGGGGGTGCTTGTTTCATTGGTTTTGTCAGCCGTATCGGTGGAGCAGGCTGTAAAAGTTGTGCAAAGTATGAGTGCGGCGAGAAGAAGGGAAAGCTTTTGTTTCATTCTTTTATACCTCATAAGTAAAATTTAAGATTATACTATCATACAGTCATGAACTTGATGTGAATGAAGAAAAGAAACAAATAAATAAGCAATATTCACATTGTAAAAAATGAAAATGACAGAAGTGGCTTGAAATTTACATTATAATGTTATATACTAATAATAATATTGTGAAAAACGGAGGGGTACTGATGAAGGAACGTATCAAAGCCATTATTGCGGCAAGGCTGGGTATAGATGCTGCAGGCATAGATGATTACGCGCTGCTGGCTGAAGAGCTTGGTGCCGATTCGCTGGATCTGGTGGAGATTATCATTGCCGTCGAGGACAGCCTCGGGGTGGAGATCTCCGATGAAGAAGTGATGGAGATGAAATGTGTCACGGACATGGTGGCGTATTCGGAAAGGTAACCGAAATACATATCATATAATGAAATGGAGGGCTGTTGCAAATGGAACTTTTGAAACAGCCCAACCACAAAATCTTTGATTTTGGGGTGCATATTGATTGGTTTTCGGGCATAAAATATCCTAAAATGACGGTCATTGACCGGCAAAATCAATATCCAATGGGTTGATGCATGCAAATGCGTCAGCCCTTTTTTATTTGCTTCATTCGTGTCAGCTTGCCGAAGAACCCGATTCGGTGGAAATTGGACGAGGGGAATCAATTGATGCCTACTTGACGTGGGGCATGATTGCATAGTCATCGCCGCCTTGCGAAGATTGGCTTCGGATTTGCAATAATCGCAAATATGGAGTTGAATTTTGTTTTTTAGATATGATAAAATGAATCAACAAGAATAAGGAGGCTGGAAAATGTATTCTTTATCAATTAAAATACGCTCACTAATTTATGCTTCACTGCTGCTTGCTTCAACGATTCTTGCAGGCTGTCATTCCGGTGTTGAAGGTGACACCTCGACTTTTGAACAGGAGGAGAAGGATGTTACCACGGTAGAAACGGTGGCTGCTGAAGATGCATCATCTGTTCTTGCTTCATTTGAAAGAAAGAATTACGATGGCTACAGTTTTCGCGTTCTCTGTACCAATTATTACAATGCGTATATCTTTGTTCAGCAGGCTCCCGATGATGTGGAAAATGGTGAGCCGGTAAACGATGCTCTCTACAGGCGTGACCGAATGCTCAGCGAATATTATGATATTGATCTGAAATATACCATTGAGCAGAACGATTATGACGGCAGCCTTGTCAGTACAGCAAAGAATAATCTGCTGGCAGATGAAGTGGGTTTTGATCTCATTTTAAGCAGTATAGGTCAGGCGCTTCCTCAGTTGATCGGAGAGGGATATGCCTATGACTTCAATCAAGTGGACAGCATCGATCTGACAAAGGAATGGTGGAATAAAAACGTGGTCAAGGATTTGACCATAAACGGTAAGCTTCACATGGCAACAGGTGATATTACGACCCGTTCTGTAGTTGCATCCTGGTTAATGGCATTCAACAAAGAGCTTTTTGATGAATATCAGATTGACATTCCATATCAGATGGTGTATGACGGTAAGTGGACGATTGACCGTTTGAGTGAAATCATTAAGGATCGTCAGATTGATCTGGATGGAGACAGCAAAATTACCAAGGATGATTTTGTAGGTCTTGCTCCCGAAGGCGGCACTTTCTGGATTTACTATACAGCCGGTGGTCTTACTACGGTGGAATTGAAGGATTCGACACCTGTAATTACCTGCATGTCGCAGAAGAGTTATGATGCTATCGATAAGATGATCTCAATTCTGTCGGGTGATCATACGCTGAAAATGAAAGAGGTTTATGATGCCAACAACATGTTTAAAAATGATCAGGCGCTTTTCCTGTCCTGTGCTGCCTGTGACCTGTCCTTCCTGCGCGAAATGGAAAGTGAGTATGGACTTTTACCTCTGCCAAAGCTTTCGGAGAATCAAGAGTCATATTATACCCCTGTCAATACCGGTGTAGGAACTGCTGCGATAATTCCGATCAATGTGAGTGATATTGATAAAACCGGTACCATCATTGATACATATGCCGCCCTTTCAAGATATACCTCCATGATTGCGCAGTATGAAACCACAATGCAGCAGAAGCAGGCAAGAGATGAAGATTCGATTCAAATGCTGAAGCTGGCAGTAGAATCTGTAACCTATGATTTTTCGGCTGTTTACGGTTGGTCTTCACTTATCGGTATTATCAACGAATCAATCAAAAATGGTACAAACAATTATGCATCGGAACTGGAAGCAGTTTCAAAGAAAACAATCTATGCTATTGAAGATGGCATTCTTTCGATTGGTTAAGTATGTTTGAGATATTAAGTTATATTCATGAAAATATATGCACACCTCTCAGAGCTTCGGATGTCGCAAAGCGATTTGGGTATTCCAAATGGTATTTCTGCGAGCGGTTTCGAAGCTATACCGGTAAAACCTATACCGAATATGTCCGCCATCTCCGTCTTCGGCTCGCCTCCTTTGAAATCCTGGAAGGAAAGAAAATCATCGATGTGGCATCCAAGTACGGATATGATACTCCCGGCGGATTCGGGAAAGCGTTTTTAACAGAATTTGGCTGTCTGCCCAGAGAATATAAAAGAAAAGCCGCGGCAGGACAGTTGTATTATGAAAGGAGAAAACTTAATATGTTTCCTATTACAGACAGATGTGCCATCCTCAGGGATGATGCGGTCAATACCAAAAAATATATCAACCGCTTCGCGGTTCAGCGTGTGGTGTACTTTACACTCGGTTGGGCTGAATGTGAAGGTAAGGGGTACGGTAACCCGGAAATATGGGCAAGCGGTATATCCGGCATTTTGAAAAAATTCACTCCTGTGATCGTTCCCCATGAGTTGGTTGTTGGCTTCAGCTACGGAGACGGAGCATATCACGAGTGCTATTCTCCCGAAAATACGGATGACGGCAGGGAGCTGATGCGCTATAATCATATCTCTGAGGAGGATATCGAGCGCTTCTTCGCCTTCAGAGAGAACCCGATTGATGTGGGATGGCGGGGTGTCGCACCCGAAGCCTTCACCGAAGCCGAAACATGGGCACAGGATGAGTGGACTGCACTCGGAGCTTGTTGTGATTCCAACCACAGTGTAATCGGTTTTGAAGATGTATTGAAGCTGGGGCTTGAGGGATTACTTGCCAAGGTGGAAGAGTACGAAAAGAAGAACGGAAGCTGCAGTTTCTACAATGCCATAAAAATGCTCTGCAGAGATGGCTGTCTTATCGGCGACAAATATGCTGCCAAGGCTAAGGAGCTTTTGGAATCGGGCAATTCCGAGTACAGTAAGGAAGATCTGGAGCATATTATTGCTACATGCTCACGTGTTCCGAGAAAACCTGCGGAAACCTTTGCCGAAGCCATTCAGTCGCTGCTCTTTGCACATATTATCAGCGTGTGGGAGGATCAGCTTAATGCCAATTCTCTCGGTCACCTCGATCAGATTCTCTATCCCTATTACCGTCACGATATCGATAACGGAATCATTACCAAGGAAGAAGCCTTTGAGCTGATCTGCTGTCTGTGGATTAAGCTCTACCGCAACTATGATGTTCAGCAGTCCTGTCTCGGCGGAATTCGTCCCGACGGAAGCAGCATGGTCAATGAGCTTTCCTATCTGATGCTCGATGCAACCGAGCAGCTTGAGTTTGTACGCTGCCTGTCTGTAAGACTCTCAAAGAATACCGAAAAGGCTTTTGTCCGCCGTGCGCTTGAGGTGGTGGGTCATCTGCAGAAAGGCGTCCCCTTCTTCTTCAATGATGATGTCATGATTCCCGCACTGGTCTCCAAGGGTATCCGCTATGAAGATGCCTGCAATTATACAGAGATTGGTTGTGTTGAGACGGTTATTCCCGGAAAATCCAATCCGCATGCGTGTTCCGGTATTGTTAATTTGTTGAAGTCATTGGAATTCATTTTTACAAATGGATACAGCATGATGAATCCCGATTGGAAAATAGGTGTTGAAACAGGCGCACTCGATCAGTTTAAAAATTATGATGAATTCTTTGAAGCGGTTAAGTGCCAGATTGCACATATTATTGAGCTGTCCTGCTCTAAAATAAAGAAATGTGCGGATGCTTCAAAGATAAACTCACCTCGCCCCTTCAAATCGCTTCTCACCGAAGGATGTGTCGAAACAGCAACGGATTTCAATAATCAAGGCGCACTGTATGATTACTATCAGGTATCCATCGGCGGTATTCCCAATCTTGCCGATTCGCTGGCTGTTATCAGGAAGTTTGTCTTCGAGGAGAAAAAATATACGCTTGCCGAGCTGAAACAGATATTGGAGGAGAACTTCCCCGATGAAGCTGTCCGTATGGAATTTGTCAAGAAGGCTCCCAAGTACGGTAACGATATTGCAGAGGTCGATCAGATTGCCTATGCGATCACCGATTATGCCTGTGACGTTCTCGATGATATGAGTGAAAAATTCGGCATCAGCTATCATGCTCAGCCCTTTACATTCCTTTGGATGATCCCCCAGGGAAGCTGTTGTGCCGCCTCACCCGACGGAAGACGCAAGGGAGAGATCATCGCGTACAGCGTGTCACCCATGCAGGGAAGAGACTTTAACGGACTCACAGCTCTTATGAATTCGATTTGCTGCCTGCCCACCAAACGCACACCGGGTACTACCTCGGCAATCGTTGAGGTTGATCCCAAGCTGTTCACCGACAGCAACATTGATATGCTGACCGATATTCTGCTTGCCGCAGTTGAAAATGGTCTGTCGAATGTTCAGTACAATACAATCGATTATGATACGCTTGTAGCCGCACAGAAAAACCCGGAAAAGTACAACAATCTTGCAGTCCGCGTTTCGGGCTTCAGCCAGAAGTTCAATCTGCTCTCCCCTGAGCTGCAGAATCACATCATCGGAAGGACGAAACATACATGTCTGTAAGTGCTCCGATTACGAACATTTCCCGCGGTTCGCTTCATGACGGAAGAGGCATTCGCACGGTCGTTTATTTTGCAGGCTGTCAGCTTCGCTGTGCATGGTGCCATAATCCCGAAACCTACACCGCCGCAAGAAAGATTCTGTATGCTCCCATCAAGTGTATCAAATGCGGAAGATGTATTGAGATCTGTCCCGCGCAGCACAAAATTGTGGGAGATGATATGATTTTTTACCGCGATGGCTGCACAAGCTGCGCTCGCTGTGCCGATGTTTGCCCCTCAGAGGCGTTGAGCGTCTGCGGAACTCAAATGTCACTTGATGAAGTGCTTGCCGAGGTGGAGAAGGATCGTCGTTATTACAATATTTCGGGCGGCGGTGTTACTCTTTCCGGTGGAGAATGTCTGCTGCACAGCGAATTCTGCAGGTCGCTTCTTTCTGCCTGTACC
The DNA here is from genome assembly GCA_017399105.1 of Clostridia bacterium. Lineage (GTDB taxonomy): Bacteria > Bacillota > Clostridia > Oscillospirales > CAG-272 > RGIG1743. The sequence continues at coordinate 40,470 of JAFQEJ010000008.1, read as the reverse complement.
GAAATGAAAATCCATACAACCATCGAGACAGCACTTTTCGTACCAAGAGAAGCCATTGATCGTGTGCTTCCTTATACCAATGCTTTTTTTGCTGACCTGAAGCTGGCTGACCCGATAAAGCATCTTGCTTTCGTTGGGCAGGACAACGTCAAGATTATCGACAATCTGCGTTATCTTGCCGAGGTCGCTCCTAAGGGAAGTATAGTTGTTCGCATTCCACTCATTCCCACTGTCAATGATGACAGAGCTGAGCTGGAATCACTTGCCGGGATCATTGCATCTCTTGCAGACGGTGTCGGAGAAGTGGAGCTGCTGCGCTATAATCCGTTGGCAGAGTCGAAATATCAGATTGCCGGCATGAAATATCATGCCTTCGGAGATAGGGCACAGCGTGATGATGAAATGAAAAGAGCGGTCGGAATAGTAAGAGAACGTTTACCTGAACGGATTTCTGTAAAGTTCAGATGAAAATTTATGATAAAGGGACTGTCGCATTTGTATGTGACAGTCCCTTAGATATTGATTGTGCAGGTCAATGACTACCATTTCAGGGGATATTTATACTCTGAAACCAATCTATAAACGCCCCCAAATCTTTGGTTTGGGGCTGGGCTGTTTCAAATGTTCCATTTGCAACAGCCCTTTTCGGATTATTCCGGTTTTGTTTCCAGTTTCAGCGGATAGTCGCCGAGGTGTTCCATTTTGAAGCCGTTTTTCTTGTACTCCTCGTAGTCAAAAGCATCCAATTCGTCGATGGCAAGCTTATGGAATTCGTAAAAATTATGCCACCATTCATATCCTGTTGCCAGCTCTGCATTCAGATAGGCATCTGCGATGTCACAGCCCATCTGGGGAGCGACATAGAATGCACCCATTGCGAGGACATTGACGCCGTTTCCGGTAATGGCACGAAGGGCAGCAGGAACACTTTCCACGACGCCTGCATGTACACGGGGACACTTAGAAGCTGCAATATGGATACCCATACCGGTGCCACAGAAAAGGAGCGCGCGTTCGAAGATTCCCTCGGAAATCTGAGCGCCAACGCGAAGTCCGACACGGTGGAACATATTCTCGCTGTCTTCAACATTGGGATCGGTTACGCCAAGATCGGTGATTTTCCAGCCCTTGGCGCGAAGATGGGCACAGACTGCTTCCTTCAGCGGATAGCCTGCAAAATCGGCTCCTACAACAAGGTATTTATCCTTGACTGTTTTCATAAGTACACCTCACAGTATGATTTATGAATGCGGAAGTGAATGGACGGGATTACTCAGTTCTTGGACTTGTTTGCGGGATGTCTGCCCTTGACGCCGAAGGCACGGCGGATATCATAGAGCTGTTCAACCTGCTCGGGGGTGAATTCCTTGGGACCGCCAAGCTGCTTGGAGAGGTAGAGAAGCTGAGCGTAGAACTCAACAGATTCCATCTTGTGATATGCAGCGAGGAGCGAGTCGGAGAAGGAAAGTGCGCCATGATTTGCGAGGAGCACTGCGTCATAATCCTGGATGTAGGGCATCAGAGACTCGGGAATTTCGTCGGTGGAAGGACGACCGTATTCGCAGAGCGGAACCTCACCGAGAAAAATGACGGCCTCAGGCATGATGGGCTGGGTCAGGGGCATGCCTGCGATGGCAAAAGCGGTAGCGTACATGGGATGAGCATGAACAACCGCATTGACATCGGGACGCTCGCGGTAAACACGGAGGTGCATCTTCATTTCGGAGGAAGGACGGAATCCTTCATAAGCATGAATGATATTGCCTTCTGCATCGACCTTGCAGATATACTCGGGGGTCATAAAGCCCTTGCTGACACCTGTGGGGGTGCAGAGGAACTCGTTTTCATTGAGCTTGACCGAGATGTTGCCGTCATTGGCAGCTACCATGCCGCGGTCGTAGATGCGTTTGCCGATGTCGCAGATTTCTTTGGCGATTTCGTATTCTCTTGACATTGTATGAATCTCCTTTGGGATAATAATTTTAAATGGATATCTTTATCATATCACAAAACAGCAGAAATTGCAATGTAAAATATAAATTATGGGAAAATTTATATTTTTATTCGACTGCTTATGACAGAATTTTCATCAATTATTCTATATAATGGTAAAAAAAGGGAACTGGGAGAGGGATAAAGATGAAAAAAAGCAGGATTATGAGCGAGACGGATGCAGTTTGTGCAAGGGTACGAGCCATGAAAAAGGGAGAGAAAAGGGATTTGCGAAGAGATGCATATCTTCGGTATGTGATGCATCGATGCTGCAGATTTTAAAATCAGTTTGTTTTATGATGCAAATGTTGCTAAAATTCTCCGATTGTGATATACTGAATACAGATGTGTTTACAGTGTGATTTCAATATCTGCGGAAATCCAAGCTTGAATTCACTGCAGTCATTATAACATATCATAAAGGCTGAAACTATCGATAAATCGAACAAAAACTGTGCAAAAACGAGCCTGAGAGGATATGTGAAAGAAGGAGAAATGTTATGGGACCCGGAGGATTCGGACCGGGCGGCCCCGGTGGACCGGGCGGACCGCACGACAAGATGTATGAAAAATTGAAGGAGCCGAAGCCGACCTCGATTCGTGAAGTGCCCGGCTATCTGAAGCGGCTGATCGGCGGATTTTTGTATCGGCTTGTGTACATATACGGTCTTGTATGGGAGACCAAGCCGTGGATTCTCTTTGTCATGCTCTTTATGGCGATTTTCGAGGGCGTTATGCCTGTGATCGGCGCGCTGATCAGTGCCAACCTGATCAACTCGGTTGCCGACGCATATGTGGGCAATATCGGCTTCAAGGTACTGGCGGCGGCGCTGATTGTACAGTTTATATATCTGTTTATTCAGCGGCTGGTGAATCAGATTTATCACATTCTGCGCAGCATTGCGGGAGAGCTGGTGACCAATCACATCAAGGTGAAAATTGTCAACAAGGCGAAGGACATCGATCTTGCCGATTATGACATGCCCGAATTTTATGAGAAGCTGGAGAATGCCAACAGAGAGGCGGGCAACAGACCGATTCAGATTCTCAACTCTACCTTTGGCATCATGAGTACGATCATCAGCATGGTGAGCTTTATTGCGATCTTATGGGCGGTCAGTCCGATTGCGCCTTTTATCATTATTGCTATTTCGGTACCTACAGCGATTGTCAATTTTGTGTACAGACGCAAGACCTTCAGTTATATGCGCCGACGCTCCAAGGATAGACGTGAGATGAATTATTATTCCAATCTCATGGTCAACAAGGACATGGTGAAGGAAATTCGCATGTTTGACCTGTCGGATATCTTCATCGGAAGGTACAAAGACGTATTCGGACGCTATTTCAAGGGGCTGAAGGGACTGATCATGGAGGAAGGTCTCTGGAACATCGGTATTACAGTGATTACCATTTCTGTCAACTGTGCGCTCTTTCTTTATATTGCTTACAAGGTCAGTCTGGGTGAGCTGAATGTGGGTGATTATCAGCTTTACACAGGTGCGCTCAATTCAATCATCGGAGGTGTCGGATCAATCATCAGCACCACGGCGACCATTTATGAGGGAACTCTCTTTATTGACAACATGATCACCTTTATGAATGAGGAAAAGAAGATTGTTCCTCTGCTCGCCTGTCCGGTGAAGCCTGCGCGTCACTGCGGGCATGAGATTGTTTTTGAAGACGTATGCTTCTCCTATCCCGGAACCGAGCGTGAGGTGCTCAGTCATGTGAATCTGACGCTGAGACCGGGTGAGACCGCGGTGCTGGTGGGACTCAACGGCGCTGGAAAGACCACGCTGATTAAGCTGTTGACCAGACTTTACGATCCCACATCGGGAAGAATTATGCTCGACGGCAGAGATATCCGCGAATATGACACCGAAGCGCTTTACGACATGTTCGGCATCATCTTCCAGGATTTCGGAAAATATGCGGTGACGGTGCGGGAAAATATTGCCTTCGGTGATTCGGATCGGGAGATTATTGAGGATGAGATTCAGGCTGCGGCTGTGAACAGCAATTCGCTGGATTTTATAGAGCATCTGCCGGACGGTTTTGATACGCCGCTGATGCGCTATTTTGAGGAGAACGGCATTGAGCTTTCCATCGGTCAGTGGCAGAAGCTGGCGGTTGCGAGAGCTTTCTACAGCGATTCGGATATTCTCATTCTGGACGAGCCGACAGCTTCGCTTGATCCGATGGCGGAACAGGAAATTTTCAATCAGTTTGACAAGCTGAAGAAGGACAAGACTACCATCTTCGTTTCGCACAGGCTTTCGAGTGCTGCGACAGCGACAAAAATTATTGTGCTTGAATATGGCAGAGTGATCGAGGAGGGCACCCACGGAGAGCTGATGGCGAAGCAGGGGCGGTATTATGAGCTGTTCTCCACCCAGGCAAAGCGCTACATTACCCAGTCAGCAGAGGTTCCGGTTGGTATGGAGCTTCCCATGCCGGGAGATGGCGGAGAGAACAGGATACCTCATCGGGGCAGACCTCCGATGCCTCCGGGTGGAATGATGCCTCACGGGATGCCGCCGCACGGTGAGAGACCTCCGCATGGGGATTTTTCGCCAATGAAGGCAGATGCGGGCAATTCCAAAAGAGACGAATAAGATGGGCGGATCTGCAATATATTGTAATATGAAACATTTTATTACGGTTGCAGAAAGGGCATCTTGCCATGAAAAATCGGGTTCCGCACAATATTCTGACTCTTTCCGATCTGAGTGGAAGGACAGGAAAGCTCACCTCTGAGGTCATTCCACTTGAGGAGCTGAGGCTGAATGCAGAGATGCTGAAAAAGCTCCGCGGGAGCAGCAGCCGAAGCAACAAGTCGATCTATGTCAGAATCCTCATCGGCGGTGAGCGCTATAATGTGGAGCGAGTCACGCGTAGGAAGGACGGCAGGATTACGGTATCATTGATTTCACCGACTTCATTTGCTGTTATTGAGGGTGAAGAGGATGGGATGGCGAGACTCGCAGAGGTTAGAAGAATATGAAAAAAGGGCTGTTGCAAATAGAACATTTGAAACAGCCCAGCCACAAAACCTTCGATTTTGTGGCGCATATTGATTGGTTTTCGGGCATAAAATGCCCGAAAATGACGGTCATTGACCGGCAAAATCAATATCAAAGGGGCTGTCGCATGCAAATGCGACAGCCCCTTTGGTGTTTAGTCCAAGTATTCCAGTTTGATTTCCTTCAGTGTCAGTTCACATTCGTGTGCTTCAATTTCAATGGAATTGGTATTGCTGTTCTTCAGCTTGAAGGTGGTATAACCGCTTCCGTCAATGAGGTTTAGGAGTGATTTGTCCTCTCCGTTGATGAAGATGCGAACGCGTTTATGATCTTTTTCGAGGGCGGTGAGAGTGATCTGGACTCTCGAGCCGCCATGACCGTCAAGGTCGGCAATGCCGGCACGCTTTGTACTGTTGAGCATTATATCGCAGGGGATGACTGCGCTGGGAAGGGGAGCTTCTTTTTCGCCGACTGCAGAGACGCCCTCGGTGGTTTGCTGTACGGGCTTGATGAGGCCGTTATCGTCAAATTCCAGCTTGTCGATGCAGACTGTGCGGAGGTTTCCTCTGCCCGAGAGGGAACAGTTATGGTAGAATTGATACCACTGTCCCTTATACTCTACAACAGACCCGTGGCTGGTGTCACAGTCGGTGGGCTCAAGATAGACACCGCGGTAGGTCCAGGGGCCGAGGGGCTTGTCGGATGTGGCATAACGGAGCTGATTCTTACCGTGGAGGTTGTCCGAGTAGGTGAGGTAGTAGAGACTGCCACGACGGAATATCCATGCGGCTTCATGGAAATCTTCAAGGCCTTCCATGGGGATGCATTCCTGCTTCATCGAGATCATATCCTCATTCATGATGCCGCCAAGACATTTTCCCCCTCCGCCATAGTACATGTAGGCACTGCCGTCCTCATCCACGAAGACGCAAGGGTCGATAAGGGCAAAACCGCCGAGCCCTTCGATGATGCCGAGATCATTAAAATCCTTTGCCGGATGATCGCTGACGGCGACGCCGATCTTCCATGTGTGGTTCCAGTCGCTGCCGCTGGGATGGGGATAGTAGAAATAGTATTTACCGTTTTTGTATGCTGCGTCGGGTGCCCACATGAAGCCGCCCTCGGGACGTCCCCAGGCAACATCGTCCGAGGAGAGAATTTCTCCCTCATCGCGCCAGTCAACCATATTGGAGGAAGAGAAAACGTGGTAGTGATCCATCAGATCACAGCCTCTTGGGGGATCCATGTCATGGGACGCGTAGATGTAGATTCTGCCGTCCTCCCAGACATGCGCTGAGGGATCGGCGGTGTAGATGCCGGTGAAGGCAGGATTTTTTGCTGTCCGTTTCATTTGTATAACCCCTTTTATTGAAGATATATACCCAAACAGGAATTTTTTCGGTTCCTATCCATTATACTCACTATATGTGAATTCCCGGTTAACAGCGCAAGATTTAAACAAATTATAAAATCTGCACAACCTCTTGCAAAATCTGTGCAAATGTGATATAATATCATGGTATTACAACGGGATATGAAATAAGACCATACCAGCCGGGGAGTCAGCGGTGCCCTGTATCTGCAATCCGCTACAGCAGAGGTGGTTTCTGTTTCAGAGGGCTGGCGACGTTTGGTCTGCGCCTTACGTTTTCATGTTGAGGGATGGGTCTCGCGCAATCAGCAGGCTGTGAACCATGTCAGGTGGGGAACCAAGCAGCATTAAGCGGTTATGTTGATGTGCCGTGAGTCTGCCTGTCCTGAGTGGAAGCTGTGGTTAACGCTTATGTTACCATGTTCGAAGAAACGGTGTATGGTCGTATTTTGTATCCCGTTGTATTTATTTTTCAACCGTCTGATTGGATAAAGGAGGAATGTGCCGATGCATCAGGCTTTATACCGTAAATGGCGTCCGCGGACTTTCTCCGAGGTTTGTGGTCAGGAGCATATCACAAACGTTCTTTCGCATGAGGTTGCAAACGGGCGTACCAATCACGCGTATCTGTTCTGCGGGTCACGCGGTACAGGTAAGACGACATGTGCTAAGATTCTTGCGAAGGCTGTCAACTGCGAGCATCCGATTGGAGGAAATCCCTGCAATGAATGTGATGCCTGCCGCTCGATTGATGAGGGACGGGCAACCGATGTACTTGAAATGGATGCAGCCAGCAACAACGGTGTTGACTACATCCGCGACATTCGCGATGAGGTGGTCTATACGCCTTCTGCGGTCAGATATCGCGTCTATATTATTGACGAGGTACACATGCTCTCGGCGTCGGCTTTCAATGCGCTTCTGAAAACGCTGGAGGAGCCGCCTGCACAGGTGATTTTTATCCTCGCTACAACCGAGCTGCAGAAGATTCCGGCGACCATTCTTTCACGCTGTCAGCGATTTGACTTCAGAAGAATCGCTTCTCCTGTGATCGCAGACAGACTGGCACATATTGCAGAGGAAGAGGGAATTTCGCTTGAGCGCGAGGCGGCACTGCAGATTGCAAAGCTGTCTTCGGGCGGCATGCGAGACTCAATCAGCCTACTGGAGCTGTGCGCGGCATCGGGAGCTGCGGTCAATGTGGCGCGTGTTAACGAGGTTTCGGGCGGCGCGGGCAGAGAGACGCTTGCAAGGACGGCGGGCGCGGTGGTTTCGGGGGATATCGAGGCACTCTTCGGTATTGTAGCTGAGGCTTCGGCGGCATCCAAGGATATGTCGGTCTTTTTCGGTGAGCTGCTTTCCTTCTACCGTGACATGCTGGTGACAAGATGCGCTAAGAATGCGGCGGAATATCTTGATCTGACCCCCAATGAATATGAGGATACCAGACAGGCGGCGGCAGCATACCGCACCGATCAGATTATCTATCACTGCAAACTGCTGGACGAAGCATATACTTCTATGCAGAGAAATGCTTCGGACAAGCGGCTCTGTGCTGAGATGACATTGGTTCGCATGGCGAACGAAAAGCACGGAAGCTCCACCGAGGCTCTGGCGGCACGCATTGCGGCACTGGAGGATAAAATCGCCATGGGCGGTATTCCTGCGGCATCGGCAATGGCTGTTCAGCAGCAGAGCCAGGGGCAGCCGGCAGCAAAAAAAGCGGCTTCAGCAACAGAAACAGCTTCTGTTGAACCGTCGAAGGAGCAAGCTCCTGCAGTACAGGCAGAGGTAAAAGCAAATGCTCCCGCGCGCTCTTATCCGGGATGGATGGAGGCCGTTAAGACCTTTGAGCGGTATGACAGAGCCGGCGCGGCATTCCTGAAGCAGGCGAAGGCTTCGATTTCAGGTGATCGGGTGATCATTTATGTGGCAGACAACTTTACCAAAAAGATCCTCGAGTCGGATAAGACACAGCCTCAGCTGCTTGCTGTGCTTCGCGCAAACACACCGACTGTGAGCGACTATACGGTGGTCTGTGTAAAGGCAGAGGATATGCCTGTCGATGATATCGATTCACTTGCAGCCGACCTCGAAAGCTGAATATCACACACGAACATATAAAGATCAGAAAACGAAAGGAATATGAATCATGAAAGCAAGATTACCTCAGGGAATGGGCGGCGGCCCTCAGAATATGCAGGGAATGATCCGTCAGGCGCAGAAGATGCAGGAGGATATGGAAGCACTTCAGGCTCAGCTCGATGAGCGTGAGTATGAGATCAATGCGGGCGGTGGCGTTGTTACTGTCAAGATCAACGGAAAGAAGGAGATTCTCTCCATCGATCTCAAGCCCGAAATTGTCGATCCCGACGATATTGAAACTCTCTCCGATGTGCTGATTGCTGCTGTCAACGAAGCAATCAAGAAGGTTGAAGATACCAACCAGAGCGAGCTTTCCAAGATCACCGGCAACATCAATATGCCCGGTCTGTTCTGATAGGATCGTATGTCTGAATTTATTGCACCTCTTGAGCGGCTGGTGGAGAGCTTTCAGCGGCTTCCCGGTATCGGGCGCAAGTCGGCTGTTCGTATGGCTTTCGCGACGCTGGAGCTGGAAGAGAGCCGTGCGGTTGAATTTGCCGAGGCGATTCTTTCGGCTAAGCGTGACATCCGCAGGTGTGGCTGCTGCTTCAATCTGAGCGAAGCGGAGCTTTGTCCCATCTGCTCGGATGAGAGCCGCGACCGTTCGACCGTCTGCGTGGTGGAGGATACCCGTGCGCTGATGTCGATTGAGCGTGTGCGCGAATACAACGGACTCTATCATGTGCTGGGCGGTGTTCTCTCTCCCATGGACGGCATAGGTCCCGATCAGCTCACCGTCAAGGAGCTGGTGGCACGCTGTGCAGACGGAGAGGTCAAGGAAGTGATTATCGCCACCAATCCCAATGTGGAGGGCGAAACAACGGCGATGTATATCACCAAGCTTCTCAAACCCTTCGGCGTGCAGGTGAGCAGACTTGCTTACGGTGTTCCCGTGGGCGGTGATCTGGAGTTTGCCGATGAGGTAACCCTCTACCGCGCCATCGAAGGCCGCAGAGCTCTTTAAATGGAATATGCAAACAGGACTGAAGCATCTGAAATGACTCAGTCCTGTTATTTTATATAAAAATCTATTAAATATTCAAATTTCTCTCCCCTCGTGGTATACAGCTTCGTTCCGGTATACCTAACACCGATACATGCCGTCCACCGGCACGGTGGCACCGGTACGGTGGGGTTAGTATTCGGTGCGCTCGAGGACGGTTTGCTTGAGGGTGGGGGAGAGACTGTTGAAGTATTCGCTGTAGCCGCCAATGCGGACAATGAGATTACGGTGATTTTCGGGATGCTCCATGGCATCGAGAATGTCCTCGCGGGAAATACAACTGATCTGAAGCTGCATACCGCCGCGCTCAAAGAAAACCGAAACCAGGGGTTTTAAAAGTGAGTCAAGATGTTCTTTCTTCATGCGCAGATTCATGATCGGTGTACCGATGACGCGGTCGAAGGGAAGCTTGGAAACAGAATTGAGGAGTGCTGTGGGACCTTTGGTGTCGTTGCCGTGGATGGCACCAATCGAGTCGCAGAGGGGAGCACTGCAGCATCTTCCGTCGGGGGTGGCGGCAACCGGAATTCCTGCGTCCGCATAGGTCACAAACTGGTTGGAGACAGGGTAAAATTTGCCGCGGGGGTAGCAGGTACGTTGGTCGAAAGCGTCAAATATTTCCTTAGCGAGGGATGTGCCCAGCAGATCAGCGCGATCATCATCTACGCCATAGCAGGGACACGCTCTTGCTTCTGCGAGAAAATCGGGATCGCGGGAATCCATTTTTTCGATGAACTGTTCTGCGGTATAGCGTTTTTCCTCATAGACGAGAGCGCGGATGACAGAAAGCGAATCGATGACATTGATCAGACCTGCCACATTGATGACGCTCCAGTACCAGCGGGCACCGTCATCGTTGAAGTCGCGCTGCCTGTCGATACAGTCATCAACAAAGAGGGTGCGGACAGGCTGCGGACGGTAAAGGGCACGGGTGCGGCGATATTCGTTGAGAATATCCATGACCTCGGCGATTTCAAGGCGAATCTGTGAAACCAAGCCGTGATAGAAGCTGTCAAAATCGGTACAGTCGGCAAGATGGGCGCGCAGATAACAGTCGAAGATGAGTGCCGTATTGATGCCTGCATCGTCGGAGCCTACATTTGAGATACCCTCCAGCATGGTTTCGGTGCATCCGCCAAAGCTGAGACGTGACCAGTCTTCATCAGGAACCTCGGGCATCAGTGATTTGAGCATTGTCATGTAGCGGTTGTAATTGTAGAGTGCAGGCTGACCGCAGCTTGTGGCAAGCGATGCATAGATCTCATCCCAGATTTCATCGGGCATGTCAGGCTTGACAAGAAGTTGGAGATTGGGACGGCGGCATCCCTGTATGGCGCGGATGCACTGGCGGGTGATCTCGTTGTATTCGGGACCGAGAGGACCTGACCATCCGTTGTTGACATTGACATGCAGGAAGAGCTCGTGGATCAGGTCAACGATATCTTCGCCATTGTAGTAGGGAAGAAGATTGCGGTCAAGGGCACCGATGTCATCACAGCCGTCGATATAGTAGATGAAATTCCATGCGACGAGTGCTTCGTAGATGTTGCGTGGGCTGTGTTCGGGTACATATTCGAGGGCATCGATGAGGGCAGTGTCAGCATTGGACTCGCGAAGGAGTACGACGCAGCGTTTGCGGTAGGCTTCAATACCATCGAGGAGGAGGAGCATCGCTTCCTTGAAATCGCCGTCGGAAAGAGCTGTCACGCGGGCGCGATAGCCGGAAAGACCTTCTGCAAGTATACGTTTATAATTGACAAAGCCATGAGTATAGCCTGCGCCGCCGACAGTATGCGGGGTTTGAATGGGGGCGACCTTCTGATGCAGGCTGAGAAGAGCTTCGGCAGCCTCAGGGCATTTCTTTTGAAGATGGGGATGATTGAAGGAATAGGTGTAGGAAAATTCGGGCATGACCGCCATATTGGCATTTTCGTGGTAATAGCGGATATTGGGGCCGCAGGGATAGAGTCTGCCGCCATCATATGGAGCAAGCACTGCCTGCTCGAGAAAGCGGCGGTGCGCGTTTGCAAAATTATAAAGAAGCGAGTGTCCTTCGAATTCAAAGAAGCCGGCAGCATATGGCTCGCCGACAGAAAAGAGTCGATCAGAAAGAGTCATGGTAATTTCCTCCATGAAATTTATGAATTAAGGGCTTTGCGGTAGTCTGAGGGTGTTGCGGCGAAATGCTTTTTGAACATGCGATTGAAGGAACGGATATTATTGAAGCCGCAGGCAAAAGCAATTTCGGTCATTTTTGCGTCGGTGGCATTCATGAGAGCGGCTGCCTTCTTCAGACGGAAGATGGAGAGATAATCACCGAAGCTGATGCCGGTCATATCCTTGAAGAAGTGGGAAAAATAATAGATGGAATACTTACAGTAGGCGGCTACGTCCGAAAGCTTGATGTCGTGTGTGTAGTGCTCCTCGATATATTCATTGACAGCCTTGAGAAGCTGCATACCCGATTTGATCCGTTCGTTTTCGCTTGCATTGATAAAATCATGAGGCAGACTGCGCAGGAGAATGGTGATCAGACGGAATTGTGCTGACTTTACGGCGAATTCATAGCCGAGCTTTTTTTCGCTGTGCTCGCGGATCATTTCAAAGAGAAGAGATTTGACCTCGCTGTGGCAGGGGTGTGCGGGGGTTATAATACTGTCGCGCATACGCATGAGAGGGAAGGTGACATTTTCGACCTCCGAGATCAGCGGCACCTTCATCAAATAGAGCCGATTGGGTACGGTTGAGATGAAGCCATGAATCTCTCCCGGCATGATAAAGCAAATTTCGTCTTGTGAAACCGTTTGAAATCCTTCGTCGGTTGAAATCTGTACAGCTCCTTCGAGAAGAATGACAACTTCAAGCTCTTCATGAAAGTGATTGATGAAATTGATGTTATTGTGTTCGATGCCGAAAAACGGATAGCTGCCTGTGGCACGGTTGGTTTTTTCGTACAGAGCGGTGTCTTTCATTCGCTTACCTCACCTGATTGAATCCTGTCTGGGTTCAGTATATCACAATCGATTGAAAAATGCAAGAAAAAAGCAAGATGTGTCCAGATAAAAGCAAAATATCTGTATATTTCGTGGTGGATATATGTTAAAATGAATATGTTGAGATGAGAAATCTATTACACTGATAAATAAAGGAGACGACTTATGAAAGAATTTTTTCCGCAGATTCCCGTGATCAAGTATGAAGGTCCCGGCTCGACCAATCCCCTTGCTTTCCGTCACTACAATCCCGATGAGATTATCGATGGCGGCAGGATGCGTGACAAGCTGAAGTTTGCTCTGGCATGGTGGCATACCATGTGTGCAGAGGGCACCGACATGTTCGGTTCGGGCACAATGGATAAATCCTTTGGCGGCAATACGTTGATGGAAACCTATGAGAACAAGGCTTATGCTGCTTTTGAGCTGATGAACAAGCTGAGTGTGGACTATTTCTGCTTCCATGATCGCGACCTGGCTCCCGAAGGCGCAACGATTGCCGAGAGCTGTGCAAATGTGAAGCATATCGCAGGCATAGTGAAGGAGCTTATGGCGAAATATGACAAGAAGCTGCTTTGGGGTACTGCAAACTGCTTCGGCAATCCCCGTTATGTTCACGGTGCGGGCACAAGCTGCAATGCAGACGTATTTGCTTTTGCAGCAGCTCAGATCAAGTGCGCTCTTGATACCACCATCGAGCTTGGTGGTCAGGGATATGTATTCTGGGGTGGCCGTGAGGGCTATGAAACCCTGCTCAACACCGATATGGGTCTGGAGCTGGACAATCTTGCCCGTCTGCTGAAGATGGCTGCCGAGTACGGACGTGCACACGGCTTTACCGGTGACTTCTACATTGAGCCCAAGCCGAAGGAACCTACCAAGCATCAGTATGATTTCGATGCCTCCACCGTGCTTGCTTTCCTCAGAAAGTATGATCTGACAAAGGATTTCAAGCTCAATATCGAGGCAAATCATGCAACACTGGCAGGTCACACCTTCCAGCATGAGCTCTGCGTTGCGAGAATCAATGGTGCATTCGGTTCCATCGACGCAAACCAGGGCGACATGCTGCTGGGCTGGGATACTGACCAATTCCCCACCAATGTTTATGAGACAACGCTCTGCATGCTCGAGGTTATCCGTGCAGGTGGCTTCACCAACGGCGGTCTGAACTTCGACTCCAAGGCAAGACGCGCTTCGATGACCGATGAGGATATTGTTCACTCCTTCATCGCAGGTATGGATGCCTTTGCTCTCGGCTACAAGCTGGCTCTGCGCATTATCAAGGACGGTAGAATTGACGAGTTTGTGAAGGCACGCTATGCTTCCTACAGCAGCGGAATCGGTGCTGATATTGTCTCGGGCAAGGCTACTCTTGAGTCGCTCTCTGATTACGCACATTCGCTTGGCGATGTGAAGTCGAAGGACAGCGGCAGACAGGAATATCTTGAAAATATCCTGAACTCGATTATGTTCGACAGATAAGCAATATTTAAGAAGAGGAGCCGCGAAATTCATCTTTTGCGGCTCTTCTCATACATACGGAGGATTATTATGATTACAGCTGAGAATAAGAGAAAGATTAAAGTCCGCGCTAAGGAGCTTGTCGCGCAGATGAGTGCCGAGGAGAAGGTTTTTCAGACCATGCACAATGCGGCACCGATTGATCGTCTCGGCATTAAGAAGTATTGCTGGTGGAATGAAGCGCTTCACGGGGTTGCCCGTGCAGGTGTGGCGACTGTTTTTCCGCAGGCGATCGGTCTGGCGGCAACCTTTGATGAGAAGCTGATTCAGGATTGCGCGGACATTGTTTCGACCGAGGCGAGAGCGAAATACAATGAATTTCAGCGCAAGGGAGATTACGGCATTTACAAGGGACTGACCTTCTGGTCGCCCAATGTGAACATCTTCCGCGACCCCAGATGGGGCAGAGGTCATGAGACCTATGGTGAGGATCCTTATCTCTCCGGTAAGATCGGCGCTGCCTTTGTCCGCGGCATTCAGGGCGATCATCCGCGATTCCTCAAGGCGGCGGCCTGTGCCAAGCATTTCGTGGCGCACAGTGGTCCCGAGCAGATTCGCCACGGCTTTGATTCGATTGTATCGCGCAAGGATCTCTACGAAACCTATCTCCCTGCCTTCCGCGAGTGTGTGAGAGCCGGAGTAGAGGCAGTCATGGGCGCATATAATCGCATAAATGGCAAGCCCTGCTGTGGTGATCCTGATATGATTGGCGGCGTGCTGCGCGGTGAGATGGGCTTTGACGGGCACTTTGTCTCCGACTGCGGCGCGGTATCCAATTTCCATGGACCGCATCAAGTGACCAATACTCCTGCCGAATCGGCGGCGATGGCTGTCAATGCCGGCTGTGATCTCGAGTGCGGCGGATCCTATGCACATCTGCTGGCGGCACTGGAAGACGGTCTGATCACTGAGGAAAAGATCGGCGAGAGCGTCGAGAGACTGCTTGCCGCGCGCATCAAGCTGGGCATTGTGGATGGCGGTGACGGCGAGGTCTGCCCCTATGACGATATTCCTTACGAAGCAAACGACACGCCCGAGAACCGTCAGGCGGCGCTTATGGCTGCCCGTAAAACGATGGTACTTTTAAAGAATGACGGTTTGCTTCCCCTTGATCCCGCAAAAAAGCTGAAGATTGCGGTGATCGGTCCCAATGCGGACAGCAAGAAGGTGCTGGAGGGCAATTATAACGGTACGGCATCTCATTATTACACGATGCTTGACGGATTCCGCACTTTGGAGAGTGAAGGTTTTGATGTGACCTATGCTGAGGGATGCCATCTATACCAGAATAAGGTTGAGGGCTGTGCTGAGGAGAACGATCGCATGGCTGAAGCAATTTCGGCAGCAGAGTATTCGGATATCAGCGTGGTTTGCGTCGGTCTTGATCCCACCATCGAAGGCGAAGCAGGCGATGCTTATAATGCAGCAGCAGGAGGTGATAAGATTGATCTGGAGCTGCCCGGTCTGCAGAATACGCTGCTTGATGCTGTAATCGGCGTGGGCAAGCCTGTGATTGTGGTCAATCTCAGCGGAAGCGCGGTGAATCTCTCCCATGCGGAAAAGGCGAATGCTGTGATCCAGGCATGGTATCCCGGTGAAATGGGCGGCATTGCGCTCACCGATCTGATTTTCGGCGAATTCAGCCCTGCGGGACGTTTACCTGTGACTTTCTACAACAGCGTGGAGGATCTGCCCGACTTCAGCGATTACTCTATGAAGGGGCGCACCTACCGATATTATGACGGCGATGTGCTTTATCCCTTTGGTTACGGTTTATCCTACACCAAGTTCTCTTATTTGCCGGTGAAGCTTAGTGCTGATACCATCAAGGTTGGTGAATCGGTAACCTGCAGCGTTGAGATTGAAAATATCGGCAATATGGATTCGGATGAGGTTGCACAGCTTTACATCTGTGATGACGAAACTTCTTGCGATGCGCCGATCTCTCAGCTGAAGGGCTTCAAGCGTGTATTTATTCCCGCTCACAACAAGGTTACGGTGGAGTTTGAGATCACACCCGAGGAGCTTGCACTGGTGCTCGAGGATGGCAGCTCGGTCGTTGAACCGGGAAGCTTTACTCTTTATGTGGGCGGATGCTCGCCTTATAAGGATCATAAAATGGAGAGTGCAAAGCTGATTGTTTCTAAAACATGAATTACTAATGCGAAAATGTACGGTGTAAAACAGCATTAGCTATTGACAAACCAATACGATTGCGGTATAATCTTGATGAACAGTTAAGAACTGCCGCAAAACAAAAAGCAGCGGATGATGACATGTTCGCTGCTTTTTATGTATTGGAGGAAGAATATGAGTTACAGTCTTCATGAAAATATAAGAATTCCGCTTGACATGATGGAAGGTGACATTTCGATTGCTTTTCGATTTACCTGTCAGGGAGAGGGAAGCTACCAGCTGGGAATCAGCTTCGGAAAGGGAGAGGACGACCGTTTTCTGCGCTTTTGCGTGACACAGGATCCGCTGCTTTTGATGTATCATGGTGCGGGAAAGATGCTGCTTCGTGCATTTCCGCATATATACAAGGGAAAAGAGAACTCGCTGAAGATTGAGCTTTACCGATCGCTCGGACTGGTGCGCTATCATGTGAACGGATGCTTCTACGGTGAGCGGCTGCTCTGCCATCCTACAGATCCGAAGCTGGATTTTGATCGGATTGCGCTCTACTGTGACGGTGATCCGGATGCTGTAGTGGAGAGAGTGACTATTGAAGCTGCAGTCTCACCCCGCAGAGATTATGTGATTTCCACCGAAAACATGCCGCCGGTGACGTTTGAGGAAGTTTTTCCGAGGGCGGCGCGACCTGCGGAGAAGATTTATTTTATTGATGGGCACAAGTTGAATAAAGAGGATTACTTTACTGCTGTTACATTGCAGGGACTTGTGAATCGTGCAGAGCCTCAGCTCTATGTGCATTATGGTCGCTACAATGGGCGGGGAGCTGATGCTGTGACCGAGTGGTACCGATTGCTTGAGGAAAAGGGAAGAGAGCTTGTTCCGATTACGCTGGAGGAGGCACTTGAGCAGTTTTCCGATTATTATCACGGTGTTGTGACCGGCAGCATTGCACCCTGTGACGGGACCGATTATGCGATGAATATTGCGACGATGGTATGCGGCGTGAAGGATTATATTTATGCGGGGGCAGAACGCAATGACAGAATTGACTGCTCACTTCCGAGATTCAGACTGGATAGCCGCTTTGCAGATGATGTGGAGGCATACAAGTGGGCAAAAGAGGAGCTTTGGCCTCACTGCCATCACGGTATTCTCTGTCATAGCTACGGTGACTGCGACCTGCATTTTACCGATTCCAGCCGCGATTATCTGGTGCAGAACAAAATTTTTTCCTTCAACAGTGCGGCGGTCAAGGATGAAGAGGACTATTATTTCTACTTTGATCTGCTGGCGATGACACCTCCCAATACGCCTGTTCTCGGTATTGCAAGCCGCAACGGTGAGAGCCGTTATGACAGCGTTCTTGATGAGGATGCGCTTTTCCGTGCCTGTGCTGAGCTTGGCAAGTTCTTTGTTTACAGCTTCAGCGTGGATAATATGAGTCTGTTCTCGGGACTTGAGGCAGGGAATCTGAAACAGAAACCACACAAGAAGCTGACGCTCGATCCCGAAAAGCGATATGTGAGCTTCCTGCTCAGTGAGGGCGAGAACTATGCCTGGGCATATCAGCTCTGGAACAGCACATACCGCAAGGAAGGGCGCGGTAAGGTTGCCATCGGATGGAGTACCGCCGGGGCGATGTATTATCTGGCGCCTGCTGTGCTGGAGTGGTATTATGCCAATGCTGAGGAGAGTGATTGCTGGTATCTGGACGGCAACGGTATCGGCGATATGTATAATCCTGATATATACGGTATCCGTCTTGCGTCCGAGAAGAGAGAAGCAGCACTGACGGAATATCTTTCTCACAGCAGAGAGCTGATCAGACGGGCAGATCTGCCTGTTATGCGTATCTTCGACGCTACATATTCGGTGACAGATGCAAGTGCAGCGCGTTATATGGAAGCGATTCCCGAGCTGACGGCAATTTACACCGGTTACAACAGTGAGCCGGATATGGATACTTTTGTCGGCTCTGAATATATGCTGGCGGGAAAGCCTGTTTTCCATACAAGAGTGGTCAGTCTGGCACCTAAGGGAAGTGCAGAAGGGGACGGACAGGTACTGCTGGAGGGAATTCTCCGCGAGATTGCATCAGAGGATGCACCGAGTTTTATCAATGTATTTGTCCTTGGAAATTATTTGCTGCGTGAGGGGGCAGCGCCGCTGATTTGGGTGAAGGAGCATTTGCCCGAATACTGTGAAGTTGTGCGCCCGGATCAGCTTGCTGAGCTGTATGAGCAGTATGCAAAAGAGAAATAAAATTTGGGATGTCATCGTATGAACCGGTGGCATCCCTTTGGGTTATGTTAGGCTTTGATCAATTTTGCTGTGAAAAAACCGTCACAGCCGTCGATGTGGGGAAAATAGGTACGCATGGAATCGAGGGTGAATTCGCCGTGTGCGGCGAGGAAGCGGTTTACTACAACTTCATTTTCAGATTTGTTGAGTGTGCAGGTGGAGTAGAGGAGAACGCCGCCCTGCTTGACATACCCACTGACATTATCGAGAATTTTATACTGCACCTCGGGAAGGCGGGCGATATCTTCGGGAGATTTATAGCGAATTTCCGGCTTTTTAGCGATGACGCCGAGTCCCGAGCAGGGAACATCGCAGATGACACGGTCAGCTTTATTGAACAGGGAGTCATCGCGCTTTGAGCCATCGGCGGCGCGGGTTTCGATGATCGAGATGCCGAGACGCGAAGCTCCTTTTTCCACCAGCGAAAGCTTGTTGGCATGGAGATCGCAGGAGAGGATACTGCCGCTGTTTTGCATGTTCAGCGCGCATCCGAAGGATTTTCCTCCCGGGCAGCAGCAGGTATCGATGATAAATTCGCCGGGCTGGGCAGAGAGGGTTTCAACTGCCAGCTGAGAGGCTTCATCCTGAACAAAGAATGCGCCGGGCGCAATTTCATTCAACTGATCAAAGGAGGCGCGGCCGGTGAGAATCAGTCCGTGGGGCGCATTTGGGGTGGGGACAGCGGTAATTTCGGCAGCTGCCAGCTTTTCTGCGAGAGCTTCACGGGAACAGAGCAGAGTATTGGTGCGGATGGTGATGGGAGGATTTTTTGATGCGCCTGCAAGGAGTGCTTCGGCGGTTTCGGCACCGTACATGGAGCTCCACATCTCGCAGAGCCAGGTGGGAAAGCTATACTTGACAGAGAGATATGAGATGGGATCGCTCTTTTTGTCGGGATAATGTACACTTTCCTTCTCACGGATTGCACGGCGGAGGATGGCATTGACGAAATTGACAGAGCCTGCCTTGGCGAACTTTTTTGCAAGTTCACAGCATTCGTTAACTGCGGCGTGGTCGGGGATGCGATCTAGGAAGTAGCACTGGTAAAGTCCCAACTCAAGAATGATAAGAATGCGGGGGTCGATTTCTTCAAGCGGCAGGGAGGAGAACTGTGCGAGGATATGATCCAGCGTGATTCCGCGCTCGATGGTGCCATAGACCAGATTGGTGAAGAGTGCACGGTCAGCATCGGGGAAGCTGTGACGTTTTATGGCTGCATCGATTTCGATATTGGAGTATTTGCCCGAAGCACGGCATTTCCAAAGTGAATGATAGGCAGCTTCACGTACAGAGACTGCTTTGGCTTCGCTCATCTTTTTCTCCTTCCCACAATAATCATCAGTCTGAGAAGGTTGGCAAGAGAAACGGCGAGGGCAGCTACATAGGTGAGCGCGGCGGCGCTGAGCACCTTCTTAACCTTGCTCACCTCTGTCTGATCGAGCATATCACTTGTACCGAGAATGGCAGCCGCGCGATTGCTGGCGTTGTATTCCACGGGGAGGGTAATCAGCTGAAAGAGCGTGGAGAGGCTGAATGCGGCAATCCCGAGATAGGCAAGGGGCGGCATCGAGAGAAGGAGTCCCAGCAGCACCAGCGGCATTGCCAGATTGGAGCCGATGTTGGTGATGGGAATGATAGCAGAGCGAAGCTTCATGGGGCTGTAGCCTGTGGCATGCTGTACCGCGTGACCGGCTTCGTGAGCCGCGACACCGACTGCCGCAACACTGGTATTGGCATAAGTGCTGTCAGAGAGACGGATGACGCCTGCTTTGGGATCGTAGTGGTCGGTAAGCTCGCCCTGTACATGCTCGATCGCAATATGCGTGAGACCGTTTGCATCGAGGATGCGGCGTGCGGCATCATAACCTGTGAAACGGCGGGAGGTTGTTATTTTGTCATAGCTTGCGAAGGTGGATTTGACCTTGGCTTGTGCCAGCATGGCGAGAATTACCGCCGGCAGGACGATAACGATATAGGTCCAATCAAAAAACATAGAATAATCCTTTCGGGGCAGAGCGATTATTTGTTCAGCTCGGCTTTTTCAAAGACATCTCCCACATTGATCTTGCGTCCGCGGATAAAATCTGCCGCTGACATGCGTCCTTTTCCTTCGGGAAGAAGACCGGTGAGACGGAGGCTTCCTCTGCCGCAGGAAATGGTAACTACTCCGTTATCCAGCGAGGTGACGGTTCCGGGGAAGGTATCATAGGTTTTATCGCTGTATTCGGCAGAGACAAACTTCACTATTTTGCCGTTCAGTACAGCAAATGCCAGGGGGAAGGGGGAAAGACCGCGGATGCGGTTGAAGAGCTCTCTTGCATCACTCGAGAAATCGAGGATACAGTCGGGCTTTTCGATTTTTGCGGCGTGGGTTGCGAGAGTATGATTCTGGGGGGTGCGGTGAATATTTCCGACTTCGATGTCGCGCAGGGTGGAGCAGAGCAGGTTGGCTCCCACTTCAGCCAGGCGGTCATGACAGGTTTCAAAGTTATCGGCGTCAGTGAGTGTGATCTCGGCTTTGTCGATCATATCACCGGTATCGATGCCGTCTGCCATATACATGGTGGTGACACCGGTTGTTGTTCTTCCGTCCATGACGGCGCGCTGAATGGGAGCGGCGCCGCGGTATTCGGGAAGGAGAGAACCGTGGAGGTTGATGCAGCCGTATTTGGGATATTCGAGTACATTGACCGGAAGAATTTTTCCGTAGGCGACAACAACGATCACATCAGGATTGATCTCGGCAAGAAGTGCGGCGAAAGCTTCATCACGTAGCGTGGTCGGCTGATAAACGGGCAGACCAGCCTCAAGTGCTCTCACCTTGACGGGTGGAGGGGTCATCACATAACCGCGTCCCTTGGGCTTATCAGGCTGTGTGATGACAGCAGCTACATCAAAGCCGCCGTCAATGAGGGCGCAGAGTGAACGGTGGGCAAAGTCGGGGGTGCCCATAAAGAGAATTTTCATTGTGATACCTCCGCGCTGTGTCAGGCGTCCTGTTCCATTTCTTCGATTTCCTCGGGGGTCAGCATATGGATGGCGTTGTCCGAGAAAAGCTTGCCGTCCAGGTGGTCGGTTTCGTGGCAGAGTGCGCGGGCAAGCAGGCCTTCGCCTGTGATCTCAATGATCTCACCCTTACGGTTCATGGCGCGGACGGTGACCCTTTCGGGACGCTCGGTGATACCCCAGCGCTTGGGAAGCGAGAGACAGCCTTCCATTTCATTCTGCACGCCTTCGGAGGCGATGATTTCGGGATTAATCAGCTCGAGGACGTTTCCTTCCTCACATTCGATGACGACAATACGGCGGAGAACACCGATCTGGACTGCGGCAAGACCGCATCCGTTAGCGGCTCTCATAGTCTCGGTCATATCATCGAGGAGTGTTGTGATGCGAGGGGTGATAGCATCTACTTTACGGCTGGTTTTGCGGAGTGTGGGATCGTCATTCTTTAATATTTTCAATATTGCCATCGGGCATTCCTCACTTTCGAAATAAAAAATATGGAATTTATAGAGAATTGGGATTGATATCGGTGGTGATGGTGATTTTTTTGCCAAATTTTGCGCCTTCTTCGCGCATCATGCGGGCAAGAAGTGAACGGATTTTTATATCTGAACGGCACTTAAAAATAAAGCGCAGTCGGTATTTTTCGTTGATTTTATAAATCGGTGCTTCGATAGGTCCAAACATGACAAGCTGGAGATCACGGTAGGCGGGATCGCGCTCGAGGAGCTCTTTGATGTGTCTGTCGTAATCGGCGGCGGCGGTGAGCAGTTCGTTTTCGTGAGAACCTGTCAGGGTGATCAGCGCCATATCACAGAAGGGGGGGAAGAGGTAGGCACGGCGCTGGAGAATTTCGTTTTCGTAGAAGGCTTCGTAATTCTGCTTTGCAGCAAGGAGGAGCACGGGATTTTCGGGGGAATTGGTCTGTACAATGGCGCGTCCGCTCTTGTCGGCTCTGCCAGCACGGCCGATGACCTGGGTCATGAGCGAGAAGGTTTTCTCTCCTGCGCGGAAATCATCTACGAAAAGGGAAGAATCTGCAAGAAGGACACCGACCAGGGTCACACCCGGAAAATCATGGCCTTTTGTAACCATCTGTGTGCCCAGCATAATGTCTGCTTTCCCTGCACGGAAATCGTCTAGCATCTGTTCATAGGCGAATTTGCTCTGGGTGGTGTCGGCATCAAGGCGCATGATGCGGGCATCGGGGAAGGCACGTTCCAGCTCTTCCTCGATACGTTGTGTGCCTGCTCCCGTGTAGCCGAGATTGGGATTGCCGCAGGAGGGACAGGCTTCGGGAACCTTCATGCGGTAGCCGCAGTAGTGGCAGGTGAGATAGCCTCGCTTCAGATGGGCATGGGCTAAGGTTTCGCCTTCATCCTGATGGAGCTTGCCGCGGGTATGGAAGGTAAGCGATACGCTGCAGTGGGGGCAGGTGAGCACTTCTCCGCAGATGCCGCAGGAGAGGAAACTGTTATATCCTCTGCGGTTGAGGAAAAGAATGACTTGTTCACCGCGGGCGAGGGTGTCAGTGATGGCAGATAAAAGTACCGATCCGAGAGGGGAAGTATTGCCCTGCTTTGCATCATTACGCAAGTCTGCCATTTCGGTGGTGGGAAGTCCGCTGTCGCTGTAGCGATGCTTCAGCTCAATCAGTGAGTAGATGCCCGATTTTGCTTTGTAATAGCTCTCGATTGAGGGGGTTGCCGAGGAGAGCAGCATCAGTGCGTTGTGCTTTGCACAGCGGTAGCGGGCGATATCACGGGCGTGATATTTGGGGTTCATATCCGATTTATAGGTGTGCTCCTGCTCCTCGTCGATGACAATCATGCCCAGGTTTTCGAAGGGGGCGAAGACTGCCGAGCGGGTACCGATGCAGATATCGGCATCTCCTCGCTTCATTCTGCGCCACGCGTCAAAGCGTTCACCTGCTGAGAGAGAGGAGTGCACCACCGCAATGCGGTCTGCATAATAGGAGCGGAAAAATCCCACCGTCTGAGGAGTCAGCGAGATTTCGGGAACCAGCACGATGACCTGCCGTCCCATAGCGAGTACACGGTCGATGGCAGCCTTGATGACACGGGTTTTGCCGCTGCCGGTGACACCGTGGAGAAGTGCGGCTTTGGGCTCACCTGTGGCAAGAAGTGCACCGATGGCTTCATCTGCGTTGATTTGCTCCTCGGTGAGCGGAAGATGGTCGGGGGTGGGAGCTTCTCGATCGGTGTAGGGATCTCGGTAGAGGTCGATTTTTACGATTTTTACATAGCCGCGGTCGCTCATGGCACGGAGCTGGGAGAGGTTGGCGGAGAGCTCGGCGGCGGGGGCTTTATAGTCCGACTTTGACAGAAGCTCGGAAATGACAGTGCGGTAGGCATCGCTGCGAAGCGATTTGCGGCGGTCTGCATAGGCTTGTGCCTCGTCTGTGTCGATGGCAAGCTCAATCATATTGACATAGCGGATGTTGGAGGGATCGCGCGTCTCCACATCGCGGAGGACTGCTCCGGAATTGATGAGATCACTCAGCAGCACTGCTGTGTCGTTTCCGAAGGTTCGGGAGAGGGCTTGCATACTGATTCCGTCGGTTTGTGCGATTTTCTCAAACATCAGCTCGGCGGTGCGGGAAGAGAAGGCTGCGGGGCGTGACACAGCTCGGAAGATTTCTTCAAGCTTGGAGAGAGCTGCGGGAGGAATGATGCTTTTGACAGCTTCGCCCATGGAACAGAAGGTATGCTCCTTGATGAAGAAACAGAGTCCCAGCATTTCGGCGTTCAGTGCTACATTATCGCTGAGAAGCGGTACGGGCGAGGAGATTGGTTTCAGCTCGCGTTCTTTTATATCGCTGTGCAGAGCAGTTACAAGTCCCAGCTTGGGTTTATTTCCTCCGCCGAAGGGCACATGCACGAATCCGCCGATGCGAATCTGACCGCGCATGGTCAGGGGGATGAAATAATCAAATGCCCGATCGGCATGATAGGGAATATCCAGAATATATACCGAAGCGGCTTCAAATTCAGCGATATTCAAATGCTTACACTCCTCTCCTTGAAAATGTAGTTTGCATGCCCAAAAAGACAAGAATGGGCGACATTAAAAATCGCCCACTAACCTGTCATTTATCTTCCGATATCCTTGATCGACTCATCGACGATCTTGTATTCGCCTTTGTGGAGGCGCTTGATCGCACACTTAACAGCCTTTTCGTCGCGGTATTCCTTCTTGATCAGCGATGCGAGGCTCTTGTCGGTCTCTTTGTTTGCCAGCAGCTTTTCGGCGATCTCGCGCTGCTCAACATACTCATCGGTGAGCTCGCGGGCGCACTTGGCTGTGGCGATGACTAAGGTGTAGCGGTTGTACTTGTTCTGGTGGGTTAATTCTTCAATGGATGGATAAATCATGATGGTTCATTCCGTTTCTCCGGCGATTGTTTTCGTATTGTCGGCGATGCTTCTGCCGGTGGAAGCCCGCATGATTTAAATAACTGATGGATTTTATTTGCGTCCGAAAAAGATATCGGGGAAGTCTGCATTGCGCTTGACCTTATGCTGTTCGATTTCCGCTATGGCACGGATGGTGTCGGCAGCTTCGTCGCTCTTACCGTTGTCGTTGAGTACGAAATAATCGTAGGTATCGAAGTGGGAGAGCTCGGTTTTGGCGGTCTGGAGACGGTTCTGAATGTCATCCTCATCGTTTGTGCCGCGTCCGCGAAGTCTTGCTTCGAGGGTGGCGAAATCGGGGGGGAGAATGAGAACCATGACTGCCTCGGGGAAGAGCCGCTTGACCTGCATTGCGCCCTTGACCTCGATTTCGAGGATGACGCTGTGACCTTCTGCCAGAGCAGCTTCGACCTCGCGTCGGGGCGTTCCGTAATAGTTGCCGCAGTATTCGGCATATTCCAGCATAGTGCTGTGATAGATACGGTCCTCAAAATCCTCGCGAGTGATAAAATGATAATGAACACCGTTCTCTTCGCCGGGTCTGGGAGCGCGTGTGGTGGCGGAAACCGAATAGACGAAATCTCCTTTTCCTTCCAGCAGATTCTTGATGATGGTGCCCTTGCCGCTGCCGGCGGGACCCGATATGATGAATAAAATGCCCGGTTTGTTCTGCAAGATACTACTTCCTTTCAAATCAGGCGTCCTTGTCATTGCCTGTGTCTTTTTCGGTATCGGTATCCTCCGAAATGTCATCGCCCGGTGAATTCTCACCGTGGAGTCTGCTTGCGATGGTTTCGGACTGAATTGCCGACAGGATGATGTGATCGCTGTCTGTGACGATGACCGCGCGGGTTCTGCGGCCGCAGGATACATCGATTACGCGACCGGCATCTCTGGCATCCTGTACCAGACGCTTGATCGGTGCCGATTCGGGAGAAGCAATGGCAACAATGCGGATGTCGGCGACCATATTGCCAAAACCGATATTGATGAATTTCATGTGATTACAGCTCCGCTTAACAATTACTCAGGCGCGATTCGTGACGCGCTTTATTCGAGATTCTGAATCTGTTCTCTGATCTTTTCAAGCTCGCCCTTCATATCAACGACAAGATGGGCGATATCGGCATCGCTGACCTTGGAGCCGATGGTGTTGGTTTCGCGGTTGATTTCCTGCAGGAGGAAGTCCAGCTTGCGGCCGACCGGTTCGCTTGAGGCGAAGATTTCATCATAGGCCTTGAAGTGGCTCTGGAGTCTGACAAGCTCTTCATCGATGGCGGTGCGGTCAGCAAAGATTGCACATTCGGTGAGCACTCTTGCGGGATCAGCGGCGATCCCCTTATCGGCAAGCAGCTGATCGAGCTTTGCCTCAAGGCGCGCCCGGTATGCATCGACCCTGCCTTCGGTCATGTGTCCGATTTCTGCGGCGATTTCCATAATACGGGTCTTTTTCTCAAGAAGATCGCGCTTGAGGTTTTCACCTTCAGCTTCGCGCATGGCAAAGAAGTTATCCAGTGCTTCGTCAAGCACCGGCATGACAACCGCCCAGTCGCGCTCCAGATCCTCATCGGGGCGCTTGACATTGAAAATCTCGCGGTTGGCAGCGACGGTCATGACAGAGATGTCGTCTTCGAGTCCGAACTCGTCGCGCAGAGCTTTGAGTGCATTGATATAGCTTTCAGCATAGGCGCGGTCGAGGAGAACCTCGGTACCGATGGTTTCAACCACATCGATGCCCACATAGACATCCACCTTGCCGCGGGAGACACCGCGATTCTGGATGCGGGTTTTGATTTTTTCCTCGAGGAAGCCGTACATGCGGGGGAGCTTGACCGAGCAATCGAGGTAGCGGTTATTCACCGCTTTGATTTCTACGAGTATATCTTTACCGTCTGCGGAGGCCTCGGCTCTTCCGTATGCGGTCATGCTTCTGATCATGATGATACCTGTACGCAAAGCTGCGCTTTCTTTTATGAAATGGAAATGGGCAGATGATCCCATATATCATATATTATAACTCGATTTGCTTGAAAAGTCAAGGTGAATGCGGATTTTCTTCTGCATGAAGGGATTTTTTTCGGCGATTTTTCGCGGTGCCGACAGGAAAACGGAAAAGGGGTGCTGTTTTCTTTTGCAGAGTATTATGGTTTTGAAGATTACTGCAACAATTTACAAATTGTTTATCGAACATTTAATAAGCGGCAAATATGATGGGGTAAAATGTTTCAATAAATATTTATCGGAGGCGCTTGTGTTCGGCTATGTAAAACCTCATATCCCCGAGCTCAGGGTTTGTGAGCATGAGCTCTATCGCGCTCTCTACTGCGGATTGTGCGAGGCGATGGGAAAGCGTGTGACCTGCAGCTCACGGCTGACGCTGAGCTATGACTTTGTATTCTTTGCGCTCATCCGTGCCGCCATTTCCGATGAAAAACTGGAGCTTGAATCTCACCGGTGTATTGTGCATCCTACGAAGAAACGCCCGGTTGCGCTGATGACACCTGCCATCGAATACACAGCGCGGGCTGCAGGGCTGCTGATCTACCATAAGCTGAAGGATGATATTGCCGACGGCAGAGGAATTCGCAGGATGGGCGCGCGGCTGCTGCTTCCCGAGGCATCGCGGATACGAAAAAAAGCGCTGCGCTCTCCTCTTCCCGAGGAGGCTGTGAAGGTGAGTCTTGCCGATCTTGCAGAGCTGGAGAGGAATGGCTGTGCTTCCTGCGATCTGCCTGCCGAAACCTCGGGGGTGATGCTTGCCGAGCTGCTTTCCTACGGCTTTGAGGGAGCGAAGGCAAGGATTGCTTACGAAGCAGGACTGCATACCGGACGGTTTGTCTACATGGCGGATGCCTGTGATGATCTGCGGGATGACGAAAAAAACGGTTCTTACAATCCGATTCTGAAGCTTTATCCCGGCGAGAGTGCCGAGGAGATTATAAAAAATCGCGGCGATGATCTGCGCTGTGCCATGACGGCAGAGTTGATGCGGCTGGAGGCAGCGGTCAATCTGATCGAGTGCAGCGACGCGGGAATCATGAACATCATCAAAAATGTGATATATCTCGGAATGCCGGAGGCTGCCGGCAGACTGACAAGAATTTAAAGGAGCAGCATATGACCGACCCTTATAAAGTGCTCGGTGTGTCGAGAGACGCAAGCGACGAGGAAATCAAAAAAGCATACCGTGCGCTGGCAAGGAAATACCATCCCGATAATTATGTGGATAATCCGCTTGCCGACCTGGTGGAAGAGAAGATGAAGGAGATCAACGAGGCTTACGATGCCATCCAGAAGCAGCGTGCCGCCGGATCTTCTTCCTCGAGCTACAATACTTCGGATACTTATACAGACAGCGGTGAGCGCTACAGCTCCTATACCGGTGAGTGGGCAAGAGTGCGTGAGCTGATCAACATGCGCCGATTCTCCGAGGCTGAGCTGATTCTCGATTCGGTGGTGCAGAGTGAACGCAATGCAGAGTGGAACTTCCTCAAGGGATGCGTTCTCACTCAGCGCGGCTGGTATTTTGATGCGCAGAAGTGCTTTGAAACAGCCTGCTACATGGATCCTACCAATCAGGAATACCGCACGGCGCTCAATAATATCAGAGCCAGTGCCGCACAGTACGGCAAGGGATATCGCACTACGACTGCATCAAGCGGGGCTTCGGCATGCGATATCTGCAGTGGTCTGATCTGTGCAGACTGCCTCTGTGAATGCTGCGGCGGCGATTTGATTTCCTGCTGCTGATGATATCCGGAGTATTGCTATGAGTAAGATACGTAAAACTGCTCTTTGCTCCATTCTTGCGGCAATGGGCGTTATGTTCCTCTATATCGGCTCGGTGATTACCGTGCTTGATCTCACCATGACAGCCATTGCTTCGCTGATTGTGGTTTTCTGCGTTATCGAGCTGAACGGATATTATCCCTGGCTCACTTACGGCGTAACTGCAATTTTGGCAATCCTTTTGCTGCCCAATAAGCTGACAGGTGTGATTTATCTCTGCTTCGGCGGTCTTTATCCCATTCTGAAGGCGAATTTTGAACGTTATCATTATGTGGTTTCCTGGATTCTCAAGCTTAGTGTATTCAATACGGGACTGCTTATTGCGATTTTGATTTCTCAATTTCTGCTGCATCTGGGCGATGAAGGACTGGAGCTGACACTTCCCGTGCTTGCAGTGGGCAATTTGGTATTCGTCCTCTATGATGTGGCGATGACACGGCTTATTACTCTCTATCTCATTAAATTCAGAAAAATGCTCGGTCTTAAAAATTACTTTGAGAACTGACATCACACGAAATGTTTTTAATCGAAAGGAACTTCTATCAACATGGATACCGACAGTATTCCGTTATTATGCATTATGATCGCGCTTATTGCGTTTTCCGGCTTTTTTTCGGCTTCTGAGACCGCTTTCTCTACCATGAATCGGATTAAGGTCAAAAATATGGCGCAGGCAGGTAACCGTACTGCCGAGTGTGCACTTGCGCTTGCTGAAGATTATGACAGGCTGATTTCCACCATTCTTGTGGGGAACAATATCGTAAATATCGCTCTTGCTTCTATCGGTACGGTGTTCTTTACATTATTTTTTCCCAAGAATGGCGTTTCAATCTCAAGTATTGTTATTACGGTTGTTGTGCTGATTTTCGGTGAGGTGTCGCCCAAGAGTCTTGCCAAGGAAGCGCCCGAAGCCTTCGTGCTTGTTGCCACGCCCTTTCTGCGGGTGATTTTGCTCGTGCTTGCACCGATCAATATGGTTTTTACGCTGTGGAAAAAGCTTCTGCTGAAGATTTTTAAAATCAAGGGCAGCAACATTGTCACAGAAGAAGAGCTGCTCACCATCGTGGAGGAAGCGGAAAGTGTGGGTGGTATTGACGAGGATGAGGGCGAGATTATTCGCTCGGCGATTGAGTTTAACGATCTTTCGGCACAGGATATTCTGACGCCCCGTGTGGATGTAACAGCACTCTCCATGAATGCGGACAGAGAGGAGATTACAGCCTGCTTTATGGAAAGCGGCTTCTCACGCATTCCTGTGTACGAGGAGAGTATCGATAACATCGTGGGAGTACTCAATCAGAAGGATTACTATGAAAAGGTGCTCTATGGCGACGGCGATATCAAGGATGCGGTAGGTTCTGTTATTCATATCACACAGACGGTCAAGATCGGTGACCTGCTCAAGATTTTCCAGGAAGAAAAGGTACATATGGCGGTGGTTACCGACGAATACGGCGGCACTGCGGGTATCATCACGCTGGAGGATGTGCTGGAGCAGCTGGTTGGCGAGATCTGGGATGAGCACGATGAGGTGCAGGAGGATATCCGTCAGGTGGGGGAAGCGGACTATATCGTTTCCTGCAATACTGCCATTGACAAGTTTATTGAAACCTTTGCTCTGACCTGTGAAACAGATGCGGCTACCGTCAGCGGATGGGTTACCGAACAGATCGGAAAGATTCCCGCCGAAGGGGAGTGCTTCTGCTGCGAGCGGCTTGATGTGACGGTGACAAAGACCGAAACCACTCGCGTTCTCGAGATTGCGGTGCATGTGATGCCCGAAGAAGAGAATGATGAAACAGAAGGAGAATAAAAAATTAAGAATTTTTCAAAAAGGTATTGACAAATTTGATAAAATGAGTATAATATATATTGTTGCGGGTGCAATAGCGCCTGTGGCATATGCGAGAGTGGCGGAACTGGCAGACGCGCACGTTTGAGGGGCGTGTGGTTTTACCGTACGGGTTCAAGTCCCGTTTCTCGCACCAAAATCCGAGCTTGATGGATTCCATCGGGTTCGGATTTTTTGTTCAATATAAATAATTTAAGGAGGTAATCGTATGATTGCAAACAAACTGAAACCAAGCGACGAAATCAGAGTTATTGCGCCATCAATGAGTCTATCGGAAGTGTGGCAGGATGTGCATCATCATGCGGTTGACTTCTGGCAAAAAGCAGGATTTAATCTAACATATTCCAAGAACAGTCGTGAGCTTGATAAATACCACTCGTCAAGCATTGCATCGCGTATGGAAGATTTACACGAAGCATTCCTTGATCCGAATGTAAAAATGATAATTACCAGTTTGGGCGGTTTTAATTCAAATCAGCTCTTGCGTTATCTTGACTTTGACTTGATTGCCAAACATCCGAAAATTTTTTGCGGTTATTCGGATATTACGGTATTACTCAATGCTATTTATGCAAGAACGGGGCTTGTAACTTATCACGGTCCGCACTATAGCACTTTGGGTATTGATAGAGAGGCTGAATACACAAGTCAAATGCTTTTTCATTGCTTAATGAACGATGCTCCCATTGTTGTTGAACCTTCTCATACGGCATCTGAATATTATACCATTCAAGAAGGTGTTTGCGAAGGAACTGTTATCGGCGGCAATCTATGTTCATTAAATCTGCTGCAGGGGACTCCCTATATGCCGGACATTCGTAATAAGGTGCTGTTTTTGGAAGACGACAACATCATGGGCAAATATTTCAGTTATGAATTCGATCGTAATCTGGAATCTTTACTGCAGGTTGAGGGGGCTGATACAATCAAGGGGATTGTCTTTGGTCGGTTTGAGGAAAGCTGCGGTCTAACCGTGGAGCGAATTACAGATATTATACGGGATAAGATTCCGTCGGATATCCCGGTGGTGTTTGGCGCGGATTTTGGTCATGTGTATCCAATTATGACCTTCCCTATCGGTGGAACTGCGAGAGTTCAGGCGGATGAAAGGAACGCAGAGATTGTCATTATTGCGCACTGAGTACAAAACTGCATTATAGTGAAGGAGAAAAATATGACTTCATTGGTTCTGGAAATACCAAATGAAACACACCGATTGGAATATTGCCGTATTATGGATAGATGGGAACAATTGGAAGATAATATTCAACCTTCGTTAATGCGCAGGGGCAATACTCCCTACGATAGATGGCTTGAATATTGTGAGGACGATCGCACAACAGGCTCGATGTTGGCAACTCAAATTCCGTGCACTCTTTATTTTGCGTTGAATGAGCAAAGGGAAATTGTCGGAAGTATTGTATTAAATCATGAGGACACAAAGCGCGGACATTTGCACGCAGGAATCGTTCCCTGGTGTAGAGGAAAAGGATATGGTACTGTCATGCTTGCGCTTGCATTAAAGGAGTGTCAAAAGAAAGGAATCCGGAAAGTGCATATCTGTCCAAACAGCAAAGAAAATGTATCTGCCATACATACTATATTGAATAACGGTGGGTATTTATTAGAAGAATTTGTTGATGATGAGCGTATAATTGAACGTTATGAAATAATGCTTTCTTAGTATCTCGGCACGAATCATGTGTGCACCATTTAATTACTCCTCAAACTTTTTAACGAACAGCTTGTGGGGGTGCAGTTTGTATCAAAATAGGTCTCTACTTTTAAAATCCGAGCTTGATGGATTCCATCGGGTTCGGATTTTTTGTTTGGAAAAAGAAATAAACCTGAATGGGACGTGTAAGAAAATCTGCCGGTGACAGTTTTTGCGCCGATAAATCAATCATATAATCAACCGTCAGTAGAATATCAATCTGAATTTCGAGTGCATGGTTATTGAATTCGGACAAGCGGTGCTGTATAATGTAATTGTCGATAGGAGGAGGCGCATGATGAATCATATTGGTGAATTTATTGCTCGCAGAAGAAAAGAGATGGGATACACGCAGCAAAAGCTTGCGGAAAGGTTGAATATCTCTTTTCAGGCGATTTCGAAATGGGAAGTAGGAAACATGCTGCCCGATATACAGCTTCTTCCTCAAATTGCCGCTGTTCTCAACACCTCTGTTGATGCCATTTTGGGGCATACACATGTATCACGGACGCACTATGAGGAGAAATACAGAGGTGAGGCGTATTATTGGGGAATTGTGCCCAACAAGCTGTGCCATGAAATTATGAAGCTTCGACCGCCCATCGAGCCATACCGTGTCCTGGACATTGGCTGCGGTGAGGGCAAGGATGCGGTGTTTCTTGCCAAAAACGGATATGAGGTAACTGCATTTGATATTGCCGAAACAGGCTTGGATAAGGCAAAAAAGTTGGCAGAATATCATCATGTAAAAGTCGATTTTTTTAAGGCGGATATTAATGAGTACGTGCCAAATATCCCTTTTGACATTATTTATTCCAGCGGCGTGCTGCATTATATTTCGGCAAAAAGGAGAGCTTTGTTTTTTGAAGTATTGAAAGCAAATACTTCTGTCAACGGTATCCATGCCTTGAATGTATTTGTGAAAAAGCCGTTTATAAGCGAAGCACCCGATCTCGAGGATGCGGAAAAGCAGGTTGATCCTTGGCACTCCGGTGAGCTGCAGTTATATTATCATGATTGGATGTTTTATCAAAATGAGGAGATCTTATTTGACTGTACAAGCGGCGGCACACCGCACAAGCATTGCATGGATGTGCTGATTGCTGAGAAAAAATGATTTATCATCACATTTTTGCCGAAATGGATAGCTTGCTGTCTGTTTCGGTTTTCTGTTTATTGTCGTTTTGCAGAGAATCAGATTTTCTTGTTGCTGGCTTGTTTTTTCAGAATTCTTATGATATAATGATGATAACAATTTTCACGAATCGAAAGGAGCATTCTCATGACACAGTCTCCCTACTATTTCAACGGCAGCATGGATGAAGTGACGCTGCGTCGTTATATGTCCCGTGCGGTGACCTATCTTCCGCTTTGCGATCACGGGGCGACGCTGAAGGAGGGTATCCGTCTGATTCTGAATGTGGGCGCAAAGTTTATCGGACGTGCAGCGATGTATTCCTGGAGCGGACACCATGACTTTGACTGGGTGCAGAATTATTTTGCCACCGTAACCCGTAATGCGGCTCGTGTACATGAGGCTGATCCCGAGCTGATATTGCAGGCAGGTGTGTTTGAGATTATCTACCGCGGAACGGTTGATGCGACGCCCATTCCGGCGGATGTTTTTGAAGCCTTTGGACTGCCTGTTGAGGAGCGCAATTTCGACTGGGAAAAGATGATTTTCCCTTGTGATTTTAACTTCGGTGACACCGCATGGGGCAACTGGAGCAGCCGTGATTTCTGGAATCGGGAAGCGGCATGGCCTTTTATCGGAAGTGTTGAGACGCAGATGTATTTCTACTACAACATTACCCGTTATATTGACGCAGGCTTTGAGGCGGTGCATCTTGGACAGGCGGAGAAGATGATGGGGTGCAATCCCATCTATCTTGAAGGCTGGGATCGGGTGACAACGCTGGCGAGAGCTTATGCAAAGGAGCATGCGCGCCGCGGGATTGTGCTTTTTGACTGCCACACCATTATCGGAGGTTCCAACATGAAGCTGGGGGACCGTTTGATTCTCGATATTGTCGGGGCGGGTATGGTGCCGGTGGATGACAAGAAGGAGGACGGCATTCTCAAGTGCCGCATCGGTTCTCCTGAGATGCATTGGTGTACATGGATTGGGCGCAGTGTCGGCGGTAAGCATCCGCTGGGCTTTGAGTGCGAGGTACAGCCTACCATCGTGGAATTTGACAACTACGGACGACCGGGACCTGTGGGTGAATGGAATGACAACTACAGTCCCTGGGGATATGACGATATCACCTGGTTTGCTACTCAGCCGGAGCATTACCGCAACGAATTTCTGCTGTACTGTGATGAGGTACTGAGAAATACCTGCTGTGACAGCAAGGGGCAGGTTTATTTTCTGCAGCCTCAGCTGCGACGCTGTCTCTGCTGTGATGGGGATGAGCCGCACTTTGAATACAAGCCGGGGGAAGATTTTAACAGGGAATACTTTGAAGAATTCTGCCGTTATGACGGCGTAAAAGCGGAGCTTCGCGAGGATGGCAGCTATCTGCTCACGGCAGGAAAGGAATACCGTGCCAATATGCCATCGGATGCCTGCCCGACAGGAAGCGGACAGGAAGAGACGATTCGCAGAATTTTTCACGAATATCACTGAACGGAGGGAATTAGATGACTCTGAAATCCGGAAGATTTATTTATAAAGGCTATCCCGATATGGAGCTGGCTTTTTATCTTGAACAGCCGCGGGTGAAGAAGTTTGAGTTTTCACCTGTGGTAATGAACAATGTGGGCGGCGGATGGGCACATTATGAAGTGCTTGATGCACCCTATTATGCATTTGCCGGACAGGACAAACTGTTGGATGAGGGGTATGCCATTCTGACAGTTGGGCATCGGGGCGGCGATTACGGAGCACAGATGAACGAGCTGCTTTCCGATCTGATCGATGCGCTGGCATATATTTATTCGCGCAATGATCAGTTTGGGCTGGATCTTGATCGTATTGTACCTATGGGACACTCCGCGGGAGGGCATGTTTCACTGATGGTGGCGATGGCACCCGCTGAGCTGATGACCGAGTGCTGTGTGAATCTTTGCGAAGGATTTCATTATCGTGCAATGGGATGTATCGCATGTGTGCCGCCGATATTGCTCTATCCCGATCCTGAGAGCGGCAAAATGCTCTTTCCCGTTATCTATACCGAGAACATAACCATCAAATACATGTTTGGAGGAGCGGAATATACAGAGGAATGCTATAAGACCTACAGCCCGATGACCTATGCCAGAGCAGAGCTGCCGCCGATTCTGCTCATCCCGGGAGAAAAGGACAACATTGTAGATGTAAAGCAGAGCATTCTGCTCCATGAAAAGCTCACTTCGCTTGGCACGGACTGCCGCCTTGTGGTTGTAAAGAATGGTGAGCACAGCTATCTGCCGGTGGATGGGGAGATATCACCCACAAGGGAAGAAATTGACCGTCTGATGTATGATTTCTTTGTAGAGATGCTTGAAAAAAATGCATAAAGAAATCAAAGTCTATTATGATATCTGCAAAAGCGAATCTACTATTTCCGATTGATTCAGCGGCGTGGGTGTGATGTCTGATCGTTTATTATCAGAGTCAACAGGAAATCGGAATAGAAAAAAGGGGATACAAAATGAAAAACATTTATATTGATATTATGGAGCGCGCACTCGGTGCTTATACCGATGCGCGGATTGATGAATATATTGCCCGTGTGAAGAGAGAGGGCATCACAGAACACGGTTTTCCGCGGCTGACTGCCAACATTGGTATTCTGATCGCTCACGGAAGGCGCTGTGATCTGAAGGAGCGCTTTCTCGATATGATGGATTTTTGCTGTGAAACGCTGCCCTATCGAAAGGCCGCCAACGATTTTTCGATCAGAGAGCTTGTTTTTGCTCTTCTTGAGTGGGAGAGAATGGGATATGACTGTACAAAATGGCGGCGTGATCTTGCGGCGGTTGATCCTTTCAAATGCTATAGCTGCATTGCGAAGAAGCCTACCGACAGTGTCGGTAACTGGGCGATGTTCGGCTGTACCAGCGAATATCTGCGGGAGTTTGCGGGGATCGGAGATGCATCTGCCTTCCTCGAGCTTCATATGCCCACACAGCTGCAGGAATTTGATGAAAGCGGTCTCTATCGTGATCCGAACTGTCCGATGGTTTATGATCTGGCGGTGCGTGTGCTCCTGTCGGTGATGCTTCATTACGGCTACAGGGGACGCTTCCGCGATGAGGCAGATGAATATCTGAAGCGCGGCGGGCTTCTGACGCTGAAGCTGCAGTCCTCCTGCGGTGAGATTCCCTTTGGCGGACGAAGCAATCAGTTCTTATTAAATGAGGCGATGCTTGCCGCCGTCTGTGAAGCTGAAGCAAACCGTTATCACAGAATGGGGGATAAAGAGCTTGCCGGACAGTTCAAGGATGCGGCTGCACTGGCGGCTGACAACATCATGGGCTGGCTCGATCATTGCGGGGGGCAGAAGCATATCAAGAACCGTTATCCGCAGGACAGCGGTTTTGGTTGTGAGGGGTATGGTTATTTTGACAAGTACATGATTACGCTGGCATCTAATATCTACTGCGCTTATGTGATGGCGGACGACAGTATTTTGCCATTGGATTGCCCTGCAAAGGTTGGCGGATTTACGCTGAAAACGAGTGATAATTTTCACAAGTTTGTCGCCAACTGCGGCGGATATATGCTGGAGTTTGATCTGAATGCAGATCTCAAATACGATGCAAACGGACTTGGACGGATTCACAGAAACGGAGCCAAGCCGACGGTTGCTCTTTCGGTGCCTTTTCCAAAGACACCGGCGAATTATGTGACAGCAGGCGAAAATGTGCATCCCCTGGCTATGTGTGCAGGATCCGTCACCGCGGATGGGATTATATATGCATGCTGTGAGCCCCAGATTCTCGATGTGACTGTGACACGGGAAGACAGTGAGCTTGTCGCTTTTGAGCTTATCTGTACGGCAGGCGGCAGAAAGCTGACCGAAGCCTATGAGGTGAGTGCTGACGGTGTGAAGATCACGGTAAGCGGCGAAGGGGAGATTGCTTATGCTATTCCGATTTTCCGCTTTGACGGAAAGGTTGAAGCTGAGGTTAAGAAAGCTGAGAATCGGATTGTGCTTTTCTATGAAGGGAGCAGTTATGCTGTGGAGGCTGACTGCAGTCTGATTGCGGACGGTGTGGATTTCTATAACCGCAACGGTGCGTATACGCTTTATCATGCACAGGGGCATGATAGGATTTGCCTGAAGCTGACAATAGAGTAAAAAGAAGGTGCCGGATTCGAAAGAATTCGGCACCTTTTTGGTATATGGAGAAACATCGCAACTTCAATAGCTATCCTCGCAACTTGATTGCATTTGTTCATATGGTATGATATAATGGATTTGGAAAGACAAGGAGGTCATATAAATGAAAAAAACATGTTGTGTTTTGTTATTAGTTATACTCCTCTGCTGTGCGGCAGCCTGTCGGGGCGAAGCTGAAAATGAAGAAATGAACGAATTCGATGAGACGAAGGAGAAAATGATGGAAACTGCTGTAGCTGAAGTGACCGAAATGACTGAACAGGAGTCTGTGAAGCCCTCTCCTGCCAAATTAACTGTAACGGAAATAGGAGGTCAAAGCCCGGATGGACGCAATGAAGGGTTATTTGTCTACAAAACAAGCGAGGGAACGGAGCTTTCTATGTATGTGGTTCAGCCGGAAAAACAGGTTTATGAATATTCACCGGTGCTGGTGAACATTCTCGGCGGCGGCTGGACGCACCATGAAGTAACCGCTTATTACGGATATCTGCTGCGTGGAAATGAACTTTCTCGCGAAGGATATGCGGGTATTACAGTCAGTTATCGCGGATCGGACAATGGTGAGACTATGCCTGATATCATTGCTGATGTAGTGGATGCGCTGGGATATATCTACCGATACAATGAGCTCTTTAAAATTGATCTCAACCGCATAGTGATGGTTGGTCAGTCGGCAGGCGGTCATGTGGGGCTGATGATTGCAAGTGCTCCGAAAGAAATGATTCTTGAGCATTGTGCTTACAATGACGGTGAATTTGATTATCATGTGATCGGTACGGTTGCGATGGTACCGCCAACCATGCTGTATATCGATGAGGAAACACAAACACAGCTGTTTCCTACATGGTGGCAGGGAATACCGATATTAGGGCATCTTTTTGGCAGCGGAGCCAATGCAGCCATTGATGCAACTCCTTTCGTCAAGTACAGTCCGATTACCTATGTGAGAGCAGATATGCCGCCAGTGCTGATTGGTGTGGGGGATAAGGATCCAATTGTATCTCCCGAGCAGAGCTACAAGTATTATGAAGTGGCAAAGGCTGCGGGAGCGCAGTGCGATATGATCATTCTGCAAAATGCCGATCACTCATTCCAGCCAGTGGATGGTGCGAAGATCGCGCCTACAGTTGAAGAATTTCACAATGCAGCATATGAATTTGTCAGCGGGCTTTTGAAATGAATAAAAAATCAGCGTCGGGCTTTGTTGAGCTCGACGCTTTTTATCAATCCAGTATATCCAAAATCGTGGGGAACGGTTCAAGGCTGCGGCGCAGGATACCATGCATATGAGCGATGGCGACGCCATAGTTGACAATGGGAACACCGGCTTCATTGGCTCTTCGGATGCGATCTTTCATTTCAGCTTCGTTGAGCATGCAGCCGCCACAGTGAACGATCAGTCTATAATCGCTCACATCTTCCGGAAATTCGCCGCCCGAGGTGAAACTGAATTCGGGGGTGCAGCCTGCGAAATTTTTGATCCAGGCGGGCATTTTTACCGTGCCAATATCGCCGCACTGACGGTGGTGGGTACAGCCTTCGGAGATGAGCACGCGATCTCCTTCCTTCAGCTTCGACAGCTCGGATGCTCCGCACACCAGCGTGGCGAGGTCGCCTTTGTAACGGGCAAAAAGGATGGAGAAGGAGGTGAGCGTGATGCCCTCGGGGGTCATTTTCGATACTCTGCCAAACGCCTGTGAGTCGGTAATGACCAGCTTGGGCTTTTTGACAAGTGCGGCAAGTGTCCGGGGAAGCTCACTGTCCTGACATGCCACAACGCTGCAGTTTGCATCGAGAATATCGCGGATGGTTTGCTGCTGGGGGAGAATCAGACGTCCCTTGGGAGCTGATTCATCAATAGGAATGACCAGTACCACAAGATCGCCCGGTTCAAGCAGATCAGCAACAATGCGCTTGGGGGATTCGCTTTTCTTGACGAAAGAGGCGATTTTTTCCTTCAGCTCGGTCACATTCAGACCTGTTGCCGCACTGACCGAGATGCTTTTTTCGTCTGCTTCGGGAACTGCGGTGAGAAGGTCTGTTTTGTTATACGCAATGAGATAGGGAAGCTCCCGTTCGGTAAAAAGCCTGATCAGTGCGTGATCGTCTTCGTTCAGACCGACCGTGGCATCTACAACGAGAATAGCGATATCTGTTTTTGCGAGGATCTCGCGGGTTTTCTTAACGCGAAGCTCACCCAGCATACCTTCGTCATCAATACCGGGGGTATCGATGATGACAACCGGTCCGAGGGGGAGCAGCTCCATTGCCTTTTTGACCGGGTCGGTTGTGGTGCCTTTTACATCGGATACCACCGAGAGCTGCTGTCCTGTTACAGCATTGACAAGGCTGGATTTACCGGCATTGCGTCTGCCGAAAAAGGCAATGTGCGGGCGCTCGGCAGAGACGGTTTCGTTTAAGCTCATGGGATCACCTCAGAAGCGGAAATCGCGGCGGTTGGAATTTTTGATATCCTTTACGTTTTGTTCAGCGATGGCGCGTACCTTTTCTTTTGGGATGCGCTTAAGCTCGCTCTCGATGAGATCATAACCGACTTCTTTTGTTTTATCGGATGCGTAGTCGACCATGTATTCAGTGAGAGTCATCAGCGCGTTGGGATGGCAGCAGTTGAGAATCTGACCCGATTTGCAGAGGCTCATGAAGCGGTCGCCGGTTCTGCCCTCGCGGTAGCAGGCGGTGAAGAAGGAGGGTATGTGTCCGTTCTCCATCAGCCAGCGAACAACTTCGTCAAGGGTTCTCTGGTCGGAGACATCAAACTGCTCGGTGTCATGAGGGCGCTCTTCCTGGGTGTAGCCGCCGACAGAGGTGCGCGAACCGCCGCTGACCTGAGAA
>JAFQEJ010000007.1 GCA_017399105.1 Clostridia bacterium | reverse complement strand
CTTACCGGTAAGAGCACGAGCAAACAGAAGAGCTGCCTGGTATCTCTGTACTGCTTCATCAGTACCGAAGGTTGTCTCGCTCTTACCGGTAACTACACCGATAGCAGCGAGAGTGTCGATCGCATCCACATACTGGTCTACATCGTCGAACTTGTCAGATGCAGCTGCAGATGTGGGAATTGCGAAGCAACCGGCAACCATTAATACTGTCAGCATTAATGCAAGAAATCTTTTGAAATTTCTCATGTTGGGTTTCTCCTTGTTTTAAAAATAATTATTTTTACAGAGCAGGCATTCCGTCGGGCGAGCTTCTAACCTCGTTCTTCCCTCAATTCCCTCGGTTAGGTTACCCTTCCGATTGAGGAACACTTTCCCTGTGCCTATATCATACTACAAGCCCGCACTTTTTGCAAGAGCGGGCTTGGTTTTGTAACATAACTGTAATATTACGCCGGTTTTGTTACAATTCGGTGATTCAGTTCATGCCGAGCATGGGATTTGCGGGATTATGCAGGATGATTGTGATGCCGCTGCTCGTTGTGAGGATGTCAGCAGTGTAGCTGAGACCGCCGTCGAGCACAAGGGCGGGATACCACGGAGTCAACATGCCGCCGAAGAGTGCCGCAAAGTCGGGGAGTGTCTCCATTACATAGGTCTGACCGTTCAGCGTGATGGAATATCCGACGGCAGTGCTGCCAATGAAGCCGCCCATGTTGGTGCTGATGTTGGAGACGGTTACGCCCTGCTGGAACTGGACGGTTGCAGTTGTATTCAGCGCAGTAGATGCGGTGATAGGTGTGGAGGATGCGAGGTAGCCTGCCTTCACAGCATAATAGCCGGAGGTGAAGCTGGGGGAGAAGAATCCGGAGTAGGTGTAAGATACAGTGGTTTCAGTACCGCTGAGGGTATAGACACCGCCGCTGAGAGTATAAACGCCCGATGTGCCGGATGCGGTGATGGTGGGATTGCTGATATAAATGATGGATTCGAAATCGCCGGTCACGGTGTTCTGAGTAATACCGCTGCCTGTACCTGTGCCAAATCCCGAGCCGGTGCCTGTACCAGTGCCTGTTCCGGTGGAGTAGGAGGGAGTCAGCGTCATCTTGGTGCTGTTATAGGGAACAACGATAACTGCGGTCGCAGTCTTTGTACCGATCAGGCTGTTGGAGGAATTGCCGCCCGAGTATGCAACAAAGATTGCATAGCCGGTGCTTACATTGAAGCCGCTGGAATTGAGACCGCTCAAAGTGGAGCTCTGTACGCCATAATTGCCATTGAGGCTGCTGCCCGCGTAACCATTATAATAATAGATAGGAGTTGTGCCCGCAGCGCTGTAGAAGAGCTGGCGAACAGACACGCCCTCGGTGCCGCCTGCAGAGTTGCTGCTGCTGGTGACGGTGAGATAGCCGTTGGTATAGGAAATGGTGGTATTCGCTGAGGTAACAAAGGTCGGACCGCTGACATGAGTCAGAGTATAGGTGCCGTTTGTTGCCTGTGCGTAGCTTACCACGTCGCCGATTGTGATCTGGCTTGCGGTGCTGCCGCCAAAGCTGCTGTAGGCGTATGCCACGCCGTCAACCATCGAAATCTGGTTGTGATACATGGTGGCGCTGGTGCCCGTCATCATGCCGAGGGTGATGCCGTTTGTATTAATGTCAGTAACGATGCATACCGAGCTGCCTGCCAGCGGGTCTGTGCCTGTACCGGCTGCGGCAGAGGTTGCAACAGCGAGCAGATAGCTGCCGTCGGCGATATAGGAAATACTGCGGTTTACATAGCTGCTGAGCGAGGACATCTTGGAAGCCTCAGCGCCGAGAAGCTCGGTGTGACCGATGGTGTAGGTGGTGTTGCCGATGCGGACTGTGCCGTTTGCAACGCTGTATACTGTACCGGTAGATGCGGTATACTTCTTGTATACATCAAGAGTCTTGGTCTGAGGATCCCAGTTATATACTACATAATCGCCGTTTGTGGGTCTTACGTTGCCCGCAAAGGTGATGGCTGTGGCGGTATTATTGCCTGCAATCGAGATGCGTCCCTGCGAATCGGTGGTATACTGACCGAATACATAGGGAACCCAGAGAGCGCGCTCGTAGGTCATATCGCCGTCATCATCAAAGCCGATGAGCTTATAGTATGCAGTGGTGCCCGAAATATCGTTTGCGGTGAGGACGGTGTCATAGCTGTATGCGCTGCCCATGCCGTATACAATAAGGTCGGGATAACGTGCCGAGGCGGAAGAGGTATTGCGCTTGGAAACATTATAGGTGGTGTTGCCGATGCGCATTGTGCCTGCGCTTGCATTGACGGTAACGGTATCGGTAACAACCTTTGCGTCAAGCTCTGTGCACTTGGAGATCTGTGTATAGTAGTTCTTGCTGGTAATCTCGTAGCAGTAGCCGATCTTGTCATCCACATTTCGGATGTTCAGCAGAGAAGCCTGCATGGAAACAGCCTCGCCGAGGGTATAGTCATCCATCAGAGGAGCAAAGACGAGACGGCCGGCTCTTGCGTAGCTGTAGTCGTCATTGAGACGCTTGTTCTCGGTAGCAACCAGAACCAGCTTTTCGCCGGTGGAGAGATTTGCGCCGATGGTTGTGCCGTCATACTTTGCGGCATCCAGCATGTTGTAAAGGAGCTGAGCAGTCTGACCTCTTGTCATGGTCTGGTTCATGTCCATGTTCTCAAGACCTTCGATCAGACCGAGGATGCGTGCCTTGTCGATATAGTTGTCCGGCCAGTTCTTGTCATAGACGTCGGCAGGATAACCGAGTGCGCGGACTGCCATGGTCATGCCCTGAGCGAAGGTAATGCCGCTGGTGGGAGCAAAGCGCTTGCCCTCGGCATCGACACCCTTGATGATGCCTGCATCAACAGCATACTTGATTGCCATGGGATAGTGAGAGCCTTCATCGATATCGGTGAAGGGGAAATCTGCGGTTTTCTGATTCCAATATGTATTGGCTGCGTCAACATTGCCGCTGAGCAGGCGGGCAAGGAGCAGAGTCATCTGCCATCTGGTGACATTGACATTGGGACCGAATCTCGTTTCCGAGTAGCCTGTGATTACACCCAGATCATTGAGTGTTCCGATGGCATCGCTGTAATCGGTCACATCGGTAAAGCTGTGAGCCGCGGCGGGAAGTGCCATGGTGAGCAGCATCGCGGCTGTCAGAATAAATGACATCAGTTTTGTTCTGAACTTCATTTTTAAGCCTCCTAATATTTATACTTATTTACATGATACCGCTAATTGAAGAAAATATCAAGACCTTTTCCTTGAATTCCGCAAAAAAATTGAAAATTTCCTTCCATTCGCGGCATCATGCGGGCGATTTGGAAGATTTGACGCAGAAAATTCATAAAAAGTTCCCCACATCCCTTGACTCTTCCCCAAGGGAATATGTTACAATATTGGCAGAATCATAAAACCGCAGGTGTCATTTACGATTGGAGGCAGCAGATTGAAGATCAAGGAAGCCGCAAAAGAGTGCGCTCTCACCGAAAAAGCCATTCGTCTGTACGAGGAAAAGGGACTGATCAAGCCAACCCTGACCGAGCTGAACGGGCGTAATTTCCGCGACTACGATGAAGCATGTATAAAAAAGCTGAAAACCATCGCCGCACTGAGGCAGCAATATTTTTCCTTAGCACAGATTGCGCGGATGCTGGAGTGTCCGCAGGAGATTCCGCAGATATTCGAGGAGTACCGCACCTCACTTGCCGAAAATCACGCTGCCATCTCTGCTCTGCTTGATCACACCAACGCCCTCACCGAAGCCGATCTCGAGAGTGCCGAGTCACTGTCGGATGCCCTCACCGGCCGCGAAATCACCCCATGGGAGCCTGCGTCGGGATGGCGCCGATGGGACGAGGATGTGAAGGAGGACGAACGGGAGCGCGCTTATGCTGCCTATCTGCGTCATCAAAAGCTGCGCGATCTGCGTGACAGGATACTCGACAGAGCGCAGGACTTTATCAAACGTCGCATCAAGCTGATTCTTGCTGTCGGTATCCCGCTTGTCATCCTTTTCTTCTTTTTATACAATATCCCTTTCACAGAGAAGATCGAGCATGTGCTCCCCGGCGTTGAATTTGACGAATATGACCGCGACTACATCAGGCACGTAACAGT
Source organism: Clostridia bacterium (assembly GCA_017399105.1). Lineage (GTDB taxonomy): Bacteria > Bacillota > Clostridia > Oscillospirales > CAG-272 > RGIG1743. The sequence continues at coordinate 25,007 of JAFQEJ010000007.1, read as the reverse complement.
CACGGTCAAAGGAGAATTTGAGCGCTACTTGTTTAAAGCGGATGTTTTCACGGGATCAATCGAGATCGACGGATATCATTATGAACCATTATGGGATAATCCATATATCCACTATGATGATGACACGCCGATTTATCTGACTGTTTGTCCGGAGAAGGATGTCCCGATCAGCTTTCGGCTCAAATGCTTTGATCGAGGTATTTGGATGCTTCGCGAGGACGAGAACAAAAGTCGCTATATAACTGAATGCTACGCGAAAGCCAGCCTCGATCAATTCGCTTTTCCCATCTGGGAAATGATCGATCCCGCTCACGGGAATGCCGCCACACACAACGGCATATGGATCGCCGCCCCCGCCGAGACGCGAGAGGAAGCCATTGATATCCGCTATGAGCTGAAGCTGGCACTGAAGAAGAAGCATGGCGGATACTGGATTTCGGCACTCCCCCAATCAAACGGAATATACACCAAAAGAAAAGCCGCTCGAGGAGAGCGGTTTTCTTCATTATTATATGATTATATTATATAGCGGAATCAGTACGCCGTTCCGCCGGGTATGCTCTTATTGTACTCATCCACCAGAATGTTGGTGTTGTTGACCAGGATATAGTATGCGATGCAGGTACCCGCACTTCCGAGCAGATAGCCGAGCACCATCCAGATGAGCAGTGTGGATCCGTTATCATCAAAATGCTTGCCGTACCGAGGTGCAATGTTGGCAAGGCGATCTCCCTGCACATAGAAGAAGTAAATTCCGTAGATGCCGCAGGTGACAAGCGAGAGCAGCCAGACAACGATATAGCTCTGGGCAGGCTTTCCGTCACCGTCGCAAAGTCGGTTCACATCCTCCACCCAAAGATACCAGAAATAAATGGAGTAGAGTCCGCAGGTCACGATGTTCAGCAGAAAAAAGGTCAGAAAATTTCGTTTTTGAAGCATGGTAGTATCCTCCCAATAATTATTTCATGTCATTTTACACATTTAATGTCGATATAATCCGCCCCGCAAGTCCGGCAGAGAAATCGGGTATCACAACCGGATCGCCGAGGATCAACCGCAGTATATAAAGAACAATCAGCAGAATCGCCGCAGCGACAGCAGCCTTCTCAAGCGAAGCTGCGCCTCGTTTTAGGCTCCGGTATCGAACAGCCTGTACAGTCAGCATCAAAGCGCCGAACGGAACAATCCACCACAGCGGATGGAGCGTAAATGCCCCTGCAAAATCCAGTCTCAGTGCCGCAAGAAGTGCTCTTGTCATGCCGCATCCCGGGCAGGCAATGCCAAAAAAATACCTCAGCGGGCATCGCCATAAGAAGAGAATCAGCAGAAGAAAAAAGAACAGTACGCCGACCTTTCCGACAGTTTTTCCCTTCATGCGCTCACCCCAAAAGCCCCGATACCGACACCCAAACCGCCAGCACCGCGAGCAGTACATGCAGCACCATCAGCAGAGGAAGTCCGATCATAAATTTTTTATGCCGGGTCTTATGACGAACAAGCTGCATGGTCACATACATGGCAAAGGCTCCGCCCAGTGCGCCCACCCACATCAGAGTTGCTTCGGGGGTGCGATGCTTCGGCAGCTTTTTCGCCGCCAGCTTGTCATACAGAGTCAGGATCAACGCAGCAGCCGAGATGACCGCAAGCCAGAACAACAAAATCTTTTCGATCACAGATCCCCCCCACCGACTGCTTTACTTACTATTCATTATACGGGATTTCCCCTTGTATTGCAAGTCCTTCGGCTCAAATAGCCTGTATTTTTTAAGAAATCGGAATTTTTTGTTCCTTTTCACTCTTTTATGTGGATATCTATCGCTTTTTCGCAATAAACACTTGATTTTTATGGCTGAAAGGTGTATAATATTTTAATAACACGCATCCAAATTTCAAACACACTACCATGCTAAAGTATTTTCTTTCGCATGAACCATCAAAAGCGGGGCATAATCCGTAACCAGACCACCGTCCTGCCAATCGGACTTCATCGGTTCATCTGGCAGCAGGCTCGTGATTTGCGCCGTTTTTTTGGTTTGTCTGCAGGAGTGATCGGTATGAACGAAAGCATCATCAATGAAATTAAAGAGCGCGCCCTCTCCTTCGGCGGTAAAGTCGGCATCGTCTGGCGCGATCTTGTCACCGGCGAGCACTTTGAAATGGGCGAAACCACGCCGCTCATGGCAGCCTCCACCATTAAAATGTCGATCATGGCAGAGGCCGAGCGCCAGTTTGAGGCAGGTCTTGCCTCCCGCGACGAAATATATATATTGAAGGAAAGCGACAAGGTCCCCTCCTGCGGTGCACTCACCTATATGCATGAGGGACTTGAGATCACCCTCCTTGACCTTGTTACGCTGATGATTATCCTCAGCGACAATACCGCAACCAACATTCTCATCCGCCGCTTCGGCTACGAGGCAATCAACAGCTTCATCAAGTCCCGCGGCATGAAGGAGACGGTGCTGAGACGTGAAATGTTCGATTACGAATCGGCAAAAAAGGGCATGCAGAATTACATCTGTGCCGCCGATCTTGCCGATATGCTCGAAGCAATGTACAAAGGCGAGCTGGTCAACGCGCATGCTTCGGCTGAAATGCTCGACATTCTGAAGAAACAGCGTCTCAACAGCAAGCTCCCCTTCATTCTCCACAGCCTGCCTGAATCAATCCCGATCGCCCACAAGACCGGTGAGGATGACGAGATCACCCACGATGTGGGCATCATCTTCGGCAAGCATCCCTTCGTGCTCTGCATCTGTGCAAACGGCATCGACGTGCCCATGTTCGAGCGCTTCATGCAGGACACCGCCTATACGCTTTATCAGAATACGCTTTAAGAAGGTATACATATGATTATCAAGGATATTGAAATCAGCGAGATTAAAATTCCACTGGTTGTTCCCTTTAAAACCGCACTCCGCACCGTGGACGCAGTTGATGATATCCTCGTCCGTGTCACAAGCGACACCGGCGAGGTCGGCTACGGAGAGGCTCCCCCCACCGCAGTCATCACCGGCGATATCAAGCCCTCCATCGCAGGAGCCATCATGAATATCCTCCGTCCTACCCTTATCGGCAGAGATGTGGATGATCTCATCGGCAATGCCGCCGCAATGGATCTGGCTCTCCACGGAAACAATTCAGCCAAAGCCGCTGTCGATATCGCCCTCTGGGATCTTTATGCAAAATCCTGCGGTAAGCCCCTCTGCCGTGTGCTCGGCGGAAAGGCACGCGAGGTTGAAACCGACGTGACCATCAGCGTTAATCCCATCGAAGAAATGGTCGCCGACAGCCTGCGCGGTGTTTCGGACGGTTTCAACATTCTCAAGATCAAGGTCGGCCGCGAGGGTCTCAAGGACGTGGAACGCATCCGTGAAATCCGCCGTGCCGTCGGTCCCGATATCAAGCTCCGCGTAGACGCAAACCAGGGCTGGGAAGCCAAGCAGTCGGTACGCATCATCGCCGCCATGGAGGATGAAGGTCTGGATATCGATCTGGTCGAGCAGCCTGTCAAAGCTCACGATCTTGAGGGCATGCGTTATGTAACCTCCAACACCTATACCCCCATCCTCGCCGATGAAAGCGTCTTCTCTGCCGCCGATGCCATCGAAATCATCCGCACCAGAGCCGCAGACCTGATCAACATCAAGCTGATGAAAACCGGAGGTATCACCGGTGCACTCCGCATCTGTGCCGTCGCAGAAGCCTGCGGTGTCGAATGTATGACCGGCTGCATGCTCGAGAGCAAGCTCTCGGTTTCCGCCGCCGCTCATCTTGCTGCCGCAAGACCGATCATCACCCGCTCCGACCTGGATGGCCCCGCCCTCTGCAAGCTCGATCCCTATGAAGGAGGTCCCACCTTTGACGGTGCCCGCATCATCATGAACGAAACCCCCGGTATAGGCATCACCGGCGTCCCCTTCACCCCCATCAAGCTCTAAAATCATTCCGCAAAGCGGAACACTTCACGCTCTAAGGTACTGCCCCTCGCGGGCTGCCATAAATATTTTTCAGGAGGACTCTATCATGAAAAAGGCAATATCCCTGTTGCTCTGCATCATCATGGTACTGGGCGTTTTCACATCCTGCGGAAGCGGCAACGCTACCAATGATGACGCAACCTATCGCACGCTGTACTCCAGCGAAGTTTCCACACTCAACTATCTCGTCACATCGACCTATAACGATATGACCTGCGGCGCAAACTGCGTTGATACTCTGGTTGAGTACGACAACGAAGGCAAGCTCAAGGAAGGTCTCGCTACCAAGTGGGAATATGACGAAGCTTCCATGTCCTGGACCTTCACTCTCCGTCCCGACGCTAAGTGGGTTGACCACACCGGCGCTGAGGTTGCTGCTGTAACCGCAAACGACTTTGTTGCGGCTCTCAAGTATCAGCTCACTCCCGAGTATGAGTCTGCAAACACCCAGAACCTCTTCGGCGTTATCAAAAATGCTGAAGAATACTACAAGGGTCTTGTTTACAAGGGCGGCGCTGACGAAGACGGCAAGACCTGGCCCGAAATCGACTTCTCCGAGGTCGGCGTAAAGGCTACCGATGACACCACTCTCGTTTACACCCTCGGCAAGGAAGTTCCCTACTTCCTCTCCTCTCTCGTTTATGTTGTATACCTTCCCGCTTACGCACCTCAGCTCGAGGAGCTCGGCAAGGAATTCGGTACCGACAACACCAAGATGTATTACTGCGGCGCATACTACATGGAGACATTCGAGCCCCAGGTACAGCACGTTTACAAGAAGAACGAGCTGAACTATGACGCTGACATGGTTTACATCAAGACCATCAACGAGATCTACAACGCAGAAGCAGGCACCCTCGCTCCCGAAATGGTTAAGCGCGGCGAGCTTGAGTATGCTTCCATCGGCTCCGACATTCTCGATGACTGGCTGGCAACCGAAGAGACCAAGAACCTGGTTTCCAAGGAGCGCCCCAGCACCACAACCTCTTACTTCTACTGCTTCAACTTCGATCCTAAGTTCGACGCTGCATATGAGCCCGACAACTGGACTCTCGCTGTCAACAACGAGAACTTCCGTAAGTCCCTTATGTACTCTCTCAACCGCATCAACCCCGTTGCAATCTCCGAGCCCAACAATCCCGAAGATTATATCATGAACACCGTCACTCCTCCCACCTTCACCTTCAACAATGACGGTGTGGACTACTCTCAGCAGGCTGCTTTCAAGAGCATCAATGCCAAGGACTTCTTCCAGGAAAGCGAAGCTCTGAAGTACAAGGATGCTGCTATCTCCGAGCTGACCGCTCAGGGCGTTACCTTCCCCGTAAAGGTTCTCATGCCCTACAACCCCACCTCCGACAACTGGGACAAGGAGTGCCAGGTTGTTGAGCAGCAGATGGAAGGCGTTCTCGGCGCTGATTACATCGATATCATCATCGAAGCAGGTCCCTCCGACTCCTTCCTGACTCTCGTTCGCCGCGAGGGCAAGTATGCATTCATGAAGTGCAACTGGGGCGCTGACTATGCTGACCCTGAAACCTGGACCGACCCCTTCTATCAGGAAGCAGGCAGCCTTGGTTACAAGTACGCATTCCTGCGCACCGCTATCGATAACAACACCGCTTCCGCTGCAACTGTAGCTGAGTACTTCCGTCTCGTTGAAGAGGCTAAGAAGATCACCGTTGACACCAACGCACGCTACGAGGCATTCGCAGCAGCTGAGGCTTACCTCATCGAGCACGCTCTCGTCGTTCCTTACGGCATCAGCGTTGCAGACTACATCGCGACCAAGCTGAACGTATTCGAAGGTCAGTATGCCGCATTCGGTCTCTCCTTCCTCCGTTACAAGGGTCAGCACCTCTACACTGACTTCATCTCCATGGAGCAGTACGAGAAGAATTCCAAGTAATCTCGGATATTCCCCGGGGAACACGGTTCGTCCGTGTTTCCCGTTCACGGGGCGGTATGAACAAAGCTTTCATACCGTTCTCTGAACGGGAGAACAATCTCACCCACACATTCACAATTTGGAGTTTTAACATGGCAAAATATCTGATCAAACGAATTGCGCGCTCGGTGCTGACGCTGGCAATCATTCTGACCATCGTCTTTATACTGCTGCGCCAGATGCCCATCGAGGGTTATTTCCAGAATTTCGATAAGCTGACCGAGGTTCAGATCCAGGTTGGTCTCGAGGAAATGGGACTTACCGATCCCATGCCGGTGCAGGTTTTCAATTTCTTCAAAAATCTGCTCAAGGGCGATCTCGGCGTCTCGAGAATCTACCGCGCCAATGTGCCGGTCACCGAGGTTCTCAAGGATAAAATCCCCGTCTCCATCAAGTTAGGCTCTGCCGCCATGGCAGTATCCCTGCTGCTCGGTCTGCCTATGGGTATCCTCATGGCAAACTTCAAGGGCAAGTTCTTCGACAAGATGGGTACCGTCTTCATCATCTTCATCCAGGCGGTTCCGGCGGCTGTTTATTACCTCTTCATTCAGCTCTACGGCACCAAGCTGCTGGGCACCTCGCTGTTATTCAATCAGAATGACTTCAAGGCATGGATTCTGCCGGTGCTCTCCATGTCGCTGGGCAACATCGCATACTACGGCATGTGGATCCGCCGCTACATGGTAGATGAGTCCACCAAGGACTATGTCCGCCTCGCACAGGCAAAGGGACTTCCCAAGCGCAAGATCATGTTCCGCCATGTCTTCCGCAACGCCTTCGTTCCGCTGGCTCAGTATATCCCCACAGCTTTCCTCAACACGGTCATCGGTTCGATCTATATCGAGTCTCTCTACAGCATCCCCGGTATGGGCGGTCTGCTCGTTCAGGTTATTCAGAAGAGCGACAATACCATGGTGCAGGGAATCGTACTTCTTTACGCCTGTGTCGGTGTTATCGGTCTGCTGCTGGGTGACATCCTCATGGTTGTTCTCGACCCGAGAATCTCCTTCGGCAAGAAGGCAGGAGGCAGATAACAGCGAGCAAGCTTGCTGTTCATACCAATACGATCTGATATGATCCGATTGAATTTTGATTAAACTCTCGATCCACGGAAGGAACTATACATAAATGGGAATGAAACAACTCAGCTTCAGGCATTCAAAAGAAGCACAGCTTGCCGACAGCATCAATGAAGCCACCAAAAAGCAGGCGGAAGAGCTGTCAAAGCTTTCGGAGGAAGAATTATTCTCCTTCGCAGAATTCAAGGAATCGGAGGTCGAGCGCACAGGCTTCTCCGACTACTCCTACTGGGGAAGCACGCTCCGTGCTTTCAGAAAGAACAAGGCTGCGGTTTTCCTCGTATTCGTACTTATCGCAATCCTGCTCTTCACCTTCATCCAGCCTCTGCTGCCCGGTCAGTATGACCCCAACACCATCAATGTCAACCCCGAAACGGGCATGCAGTACCGCAATGTGCCTCCCGGAAAGCAGTTCTGGCTGGGCACCAACTCCATCGGTCAGGATCTCTGGGCGCGTATCTGGGCAGGTACTCGCACCTCCCTTTTCATCGGCATGTCGGTCGCTCTCGCAGAAGCACTGATCGGCATTACAGTCGGCGTGCTCTGGGGTTATGTCCGTGCCCTCGACTTCATTTTCACCGAAATCTACAACATTCTTGACAACATCCCCAACACCATCATTCTGATTCTGATTTCATATATTCTGAAGCCGAGTGTCACCACGCTTATCTTTGCCATGTGTCTCACCGGATGGATTCAGATGGCGCGCTTTATCCGAAATCAGATTCTCATCATCCGCGACCGCGACTATAATACCGCATCCCGCTGCTTCGGTACTCCCACATGGCGTATTGTTATAAAGAACCTGCTCCCCTATCTGGTGTCGGTAATCATGCTCCGCATTGCGCTGACCATTCCCGGTGCTATCGGCAGTGAGGTTTTCATCACCTATATCGGTCTCGGTCTGCCGCTGGATATCCCCAGTCTGGGTAATCTGATCAACGAAGGACGTTCGCTGATGATGAGTGAATCACTCCGTTATCAGCTGGTCTACCCCACCATCATTCTCTCGATTGTCACCATCTCCTTCTACATCATCGGCAACGCCTTCTCGGATGCTGCCGATCCCAAGAACCACGTTTAACATATCGAAAGGAAGTACGCCATGTCTACACCCATCAACAACGGCGAGGTCATCCTTTCGGTTCGTGACCTCCAGGTAAAATTCGACCTGCGCGGACGCATCCTCGGTGCCATCCGCGAGGTTTCTCTTGATATCTATAAGGGTGAAACCATTGCCATCGTCGGCGAGTCGGGCTCGGGCAAATCGGTCTTCACCAAAACCTTCATGGGTCTGCTCGATGCCAACGGCAAAATCACCGGCGGCAGCATTCTCTACGACGGCAAGGATCTTGCCAAATTCAAAAATGAAAAAGAGTGGCTTGGCATCCGCGGACGCGAGATTGCCATGATCATGCAGGACCCCATGACCAGCCTGAATCCGCTGAAAACCATTGGTCAGCAGATCGCCGAAGCGGTAACGCTTCACCGCGGACTCAAAGGCGCCGAGGCAAAAAAAGCAGCCCTCCAGCATCTTGCCGATGTCGGCATCACCGATCCTGAACGCCGCTATGATCAGTACCCCCACGAATTTTCGGGCGGTATGAGACAGCGCGTTGTTATCGCCATCGCCATTGCCTGCCGTCCCAAGATTCTCATCTGCGACGAGCCGACCACCGCTCTTGATGTAACCATTCAGGCGCAGATTCTCGAGCTGATTGCAGGACTGCGTGAGAAATACGATCTCACCGTTGTTTTCATCACCCATGACCTGGGCGTTGTTGCCCATGTTGCCGACCGTGTTGCCGTCATGTATGCAGGCGATATCATCGAGCTCGGCAAAACCGACGAAATCTTCTACGATCCCAAGCATCCCTACACCTGGGCTCTGCTTGCGTCTCTCCCGCAGTTGGGTGAGCGCGGCGAGGAATTGTTCACCATCAAGGGTACACCTCCCAGCCTCTTCGTGAAAATTCACGGCGATGCCTTCGCCCCCCGCAATCCCCAGGCGCTTAAAATTGACTTTGTCGAGCGTCCCCCCTATTTTGAAGTTACTCCCACACATAAAGCAAGAACCTGGCTGCTCGATCCCCGTGCCCCCAAAGTGGATCCGCCGCCCTTCTTAAAGCTGCTCCATGAGAAAGGAGGCGCCCTCAAGTGATCGACCGCAACAGAGAAATTCTCCTTGATGTCAAGGATCTGCAGGTCTCCTTCGGCAAGTTCAAAGCTGTCAAGGGGGTCAGCTTCCAGATCTACCGGGGCGAAACCTTCGGTCTTGTCGGTGAATCCGGCTCGGGTAAAACGACCGTTGGCCGCGCTATCATGCGTATCATCCCCACCAGCGGCGGCGATGTCATCTACAAGGGCGACAAGATCAACGGCAAAATCGACCGCAAGCTCGACCAGAAGGTTATCCGCGAAATTCAGATGATCTTCCAGGATCCTCAGGCTTCGCTGAATGAGCGCGCCAAGGTTGACTATATTGTCAGCGAGGGTCTGCTCACAACCCGCAAGGATCTGAACGCGGAACAGCGCCGTCAGATGGTTGCAGACGCACTCCTCGAGGTTGGTCTGCTTCCCGAATTTGCAGGCCGCTTCCCCCATGAGTTCTCAGGCGGACAGCGTCAGCGTATCGGAATCGCCCGTGCGCTCATCATGGAGCCCGAATTCATCATTGCCGATGAGCCTATCTCGGCTCTCGATGTCTCCATCCGCGCACAGGTGCTCAATCTGCTCGCTACCCTGCAGAAGGAACGCGGACTTACCTATCTCTTCATCGCCCATGATCTGTCGGTTATGCGTCATATCACCGACCGAATCGCCGTCATCCACCGCGGAGAAATCGTAGAGCTTGCCGAGACAGAAGAGCTCTTCCGCCGCCCTCTGCACCCCTATACTCAGGCGCTTCTGTCGGCAGTTCCCCTCGCCGATCCCATCGCAGAGCGTGCCAAGGTGCTCAAAATCTACGATCCCGCCTGTCACAGCGACTACGACACCAATCCCCCGAGATGGGTCAACCTCGGCAGCGAGGACTGTGAGCATTATGTGCTTGCCAATGACCGCGAAATCGAGCTTTACAAAAACATATAAAAATTCATGCCACAGTCCCATCTGTGGCATTTTCCACTAAGATAAAAAATACGTTTCACGCAGATTATACTGCGTCCCCCACAATTCCCCTGAAAGGAAGCTTTCGCAAACGAAAGCTATGATGATTATTATGAATTACGCATTATTTATCCGCCCCATCACCCCTCTCATGGCTGAACCGAAGGATCTCTTCGAGGATGGCACCAGCGGCATCGATGACGAAGCACTCTGCGGTCACAAATGCTGCTTTGAAGGCGACGGTGAATGGGTCTATATCACCACCGCCTACCGCTACAATGGCTGGGTGAAGAAATCCGACCTGCTCATCATCGATGAGGAAACCTATAACACCCGCGAGTGCGATCCTACACTGCGCTTTGTCTCTGCCGCCATCATCGATGTCCTCTCCCTCCCCAAAGTGCAGGGACGCCAGCTCATCACCATCCCCCGCGGCTCGATCGTCTCTCTCATCGCTCCCCCCGAGGAAAAGGGCGGCTGGGCAAAGGTTCGCTGTGCAGGAGGCGAGGTCGGCTACGTGAAGGAAGGACAGCTCATGCCCTACTACTCCAAGCCCATTTCAGATGACGAAAACGAATTCCGCAAGGCTGTCACCGCGCAGGCAAAGCGTTATCTTGGCACCCAGTACCGCTGGGCAGGCAAATCCCCCTTCGGCATTGACTGCTCAGGACTCTGCTCCATGGCATACATGCTCTGCGGTGTCTACATCTACCGCGATGCCAAGATGGTGGAAGGCTTCCCTGTTCACGCCATCACCCTCGATGAAGCAAAACCGGGCGATCTGCTCTACTTCCCCGGTCATATTGCCATGTATCTGGGCGAAGGACGCTACATTCACTCCACAGGCGCCAATGGCAGCGACGGTGTTGTCTACAACAGCATGAACGAGGGCGACGAAGGCTACCGTCCCGATCTTGTTGAAAAGCTCATCGCTGTGGGCAGCATCTTTTAAGGGGGCATCAGCATGAATATCATCGACCTGCACTGCGATACACTGAGCGAAATACTCTACGGCTATGAACGCGGCGAGGATATCCGCCTTGCTTCAAACGATCTGCACATCTCGCTTGATAAGATGGAAAAGGGCGGCTATGCCCTCCAGACCTTCGCATCCTTTGTCGATCTCGGCTCGGGTGTCGATCCCCTTGTCCATTGCCTCAAGCTCATCGATATCTTCAACCGCGAAACAGCGGCAAATTCCGACCGTATCACCCCGGTGCGCAGCTATGCAGACATAGAAGCCGCTATGGCACAGGGAAAGATCGCAGCACTTCTCTCCATCGAAGAGGGCGGAGCCTGCCGCGGTGAGCTTTCCGTCCTGCGCCACATGTACACCCTCGGCGTGCGCATGATGACCCTCACCTGGAACTACGAAAACGAGCTTGCCTATCCCAACGACACCTCCTATCACGAAGAATCCCGCCATCTGGGCATCCCCGACAAAGAACGCGGACTGAAGGATCGCGGAATCGAATTTCTTTGTGAAATGGAGCGCCTGGGCATTATCGTCGATGTTTCGCACCTCGGCGATGCCTGCTTCTTTGATCTTGTAAAGCATACCACAAAGCCCTTTATCGCCAGCCATTCCAACTGCCGCAGTCTGGTAGGACACTGCCGCAACCTCACCGACGACATGATCCGTGCCATTGCAGAGCGCGGCGGCATCATCGGCGTCAACTACTGGGCAAGTGTGCTCGAAGAGGTACAGAATGAGCCCGAAGCCCGCTCCCGCATCGAATTCATGGTAGCACACATGAAACACATGAAGAAAATCGGCGGCATCGACTGCATCGCCCTCGGCTCGGATTTTGATGGCATCACCCGCAATCTGGAGATGTATGATGCCTCCTGCCTGCAGAATCTCTGCGAAGGCATTGTAAAGGGCGGCTTCACCGAGGATGAGGCGGAAAAAATCTGCTCGGGCAACGCACTGAGGCTGTTTAAAGAGATTTTGAAGTAAGTTCAATTTCTTTCCGCCTTGCAGGCAGGGGCTTGCTCCTGTCGCTCATCAGGTTAACACTACACAAAACGGCGGGAGTCCCCCCGCCTACGGCTAAGCCATAGATCACAAACAAACGAGGTAATTACCATGGACGAAAGACTCTCCCTTGAAAAGCGCATCAAAGCCGAGCTCTATTCCTACGACGGAGAAATGAGCGTATACATCAACGACCTGCGCGGCAGCAAGGTCGAAATCGGCGCAGATGAAGAATTCGAGACCGCCAGCTGCATCAAGACCTTTATTCTCGCCTGCCTCTATGAGCAGATTGCAGCAGGTAAGTGCAGCGAAGAGGATCTGCTCACCTATAAGGAATCCCACTTCATCGACGGAAGCGGTGTCATCCGTTCGCTGAATTTCGGCGCGCAGCTCACCGCTGTCAATACCGCCACTCTCATGATCATTGTCAGCGACAACATCGCCACCAACATGATGATCGATTATCTGGGCATCGACACCATCAATGAGAGCATTCAGCGCTTCGGCTGCCCCCATACCAAGCTGCACAATCCCATCAACTTCACCCTCTATGACAAACTTGGCACCACCACCCCCCGCGAGTATGCATCCATCTTCGAGCGCATCGCCGAGGGCAAACTCATTGATCCCGTCCACGACGCGAAAATGCTCGCCATCTTCCGCAAGCAGCACTATAACTCGATGATCACCAAATTCTTCACTCCCTACTATATGGACAGCGAGGATACAGGCGACGATGAGCTCATCTGGGTTGCCTCCAAGAGCGGCAGCATGAATGCCTGCAGAAATGACGGCGGCATCGTCAACACTCCCTACGGCAGCTATGTCATCGTGCTCATGAACAAAAACTTCGGCGACAGCCTCTATTACGCCGAGCATCCCGCCACCGTCTTCGGTGCCAAGGTCAGCCGCATGATCCTCGATCAGTATCTGGCGCTGGAGGGCAGACTGAAATTATAAGCGGCTCCCTCACAATATGGCGTAAAAAAATTCATGAAATCCGCATATTATTCATATTTTACAGGTTGCTTTTTTATCCCCGATGTTATATAATCATTATATATGAAATTCTGCCGAAATCATTTTTCGATTTCGGCTTTTGAAAGGTTTGATTAACTTATGGAAAGAACAGTAGGCACAATCTCCCGCGGTATTCGCGCTCCCATTATCCGCAGCGGTGATGATCTTGCCACCATCGTAACCGATTCCGTTCTCGCAGCCGCTGAGGCTGAGAAGTTTGAAATCCGTGACCGCGATATCATCGCCGTAACCGAGGCTGTCGTCGCGCGTGCACAGGGCAACTATGCTACAGTCGACAACATTGCAGCCGACGTAAAGGCAAAGCTGGGCGGCGGTCACATCGGTGTTATTTTCCCCATTCTCAGCCGTAACCGTTTCGCTATCTGCCTGCGCGGTATCGCAAGAGGCGCCAAGAAAATCACCCTCATGCTCAGCTATCCCTCCGATGAGGTGGGCAACCATCTCATCGACCTGGACAAGCTGGATGAGTCGGGTGTCAATCCCTACTCGGATGTCCTCACCGTCGAGCGCTACCGTGAGTTCTTCGGAGAAAACAAGCACACCTTCACCGGTGTTGACTATGTAGACTACTACACCTCTCTCATCCGCGAGGAGGGTGCTGAGGCTGAAGTAATCTTCGCCAACAATCCCAAGGTCATCCTCGATTACACCAAGAATGTTCTTGCCTGTGATATTCACACCAGAGCCCGCACCAAACGCATTCTGAAGGCTGCAGGCGGTGAGGTAGTTCTTACCCTCGACGATATCATGAATGCTCCTGTTGACGGCTCGGGCTGCAACGAAAACTACGGTCTGCTCGGCTCCAACAAGGCAACCGAGGAAACCGTCAAGCTCTTCCCCCATAACTGCGAAGAATTCGTTCTCAACGTCCAGGCTCAGATGAAGGCAAGATGCGGCAAGAATGTTGAGGTTATGATCTACGGTGACGGTGCCTTTAAGGATCCCGTGGGCAAAATCTGGGAGCTTGCCGACCCGGTAGTCTCCCCCGCATACACCCCCGGACTCGTAGGCACGCCCAACGAGGTCAAGCTCAAGTATCTCGCCGACAACAACTTCGCATCCCTCTCGGGTGATGAGCTGAAGGCTGCCATCTCCGACTTTATCAAGGCAAAGGGTGACAATCTGGTAGGCTCCATGGAGTCTCAGGGCACAACCCCCAGACGTCTCACCGACCTGATCGGCTCGCTCTGCGATCTGACCTCTGGCAGCGGCGATAAGGGTACACCTATCGTCTTCATCCAGGGCTACTTCGACAACTACGCACAGTAAAGCTGCTTTGCAGCTTTACTGCTGATATTGAGCTTAACGGTCAATGACCGTTAAGCTCAATATCTCGGCTGCACCATTGGAGGTTGAGCTAATCGGTCGATAACGGTTCATCTCAACATCACAGCCATCATTGAAACAAAGCGGGGATTTACCATGAACATTCTTGCCATCGGAAACAGCTTCTCTCAGGACGCTCTGCGCTATCTCCACGATATCGCGGCATCGGGCGGCTATGATACACATATCGTCAATCTCTTCATCGGCGGCTGCTCTCTTGAAACTCACTTTAAAAACATGCAAAGCGGCGAAGCTGTCTACGATCATGAGATCAACGGTCAGGCTGCCGACTGCAAGATTTCGCTTGCCGATGCCCTTGCCGAGCGGGCGTGGGATGTTATTACCCTCCAGCAGTGCAGCGGTTATTCGGGCATCGTCGATTCCTATTACCCTTTCGCCAACGAGCTTGCCGCCTATGTGCGCAGAAAAGCTCCCGGGGCAAAGCTGATGATTCATCAGACCTGGGCATACGATGTGAAAAGCGATCACCCCCACTTCCCCTTTTATGACAGAAGCCAGAACCGCATGTACAGCGCACTCTCCGAGGCATACAACCGCCTTGCCGAGACGCTGAGAGCACCTCTCATCCCGGTAGGTGACTGCATCCAGACGCTGCGCGAAACCGAAGAATTCCACGCAGAGCACGGACGATCACTCTGCCGTGACGGTTATCACCTGCATCTTGTCTACGGACGTTATGTGGCGGCAGCATGCTGGTATGAGTGCGTCATCGGCGGCGATATCACCACAAACGGCTTCATCCCCGACTGTCCCCCCGAGATGCGCGATCTCTTCCCTGTCATCCGCGAAACCGTGCACAGAATCTGCACGCTGCTTTAAACAAATATACCGCAGTGCACCTCAGGGTTCCTGCGGTATTCTCATATCAACTTCTATTTGCGAGGTACCGACATGAAAACTTTATATGTCACCGCACGAAATCACATGGATCCCTCCTGGCGCCGCTGCTTTACCGAGCACTTCTATTATGAAGGCGTCAAGGGAATTATCCGCCCCTACTCGGATATCGAGGAGGCGCAAATTCTCGAATACATGGATTTTGCCGACCGCTTCGGAGTCAAGTATCAGATCGAGCAATCGATCACTGTCAAGCGCTTTCTCGAGCGCAATCCCGACCAGCGCGAACGCTTTGTCGACCTGGTGAAGCGCGGGCTCATCGAGCTTGCCGGCGGCGGTGAAGCTATCATCGATTACAATATGACCTGCGGCGAATCCTGGGCGCGCAACCACCTCTACAATATCAAATACTATCAGCGTGAATTCGGTCACAGGGCAGAGTTTGCCATCACCCCCGACACCTTCGGTCTGCCCCCTCAGCTCCCCCAGTTCTTCCGTTCGCTGGGCTATGACGCGATTGTGGTTTTCGACCGCGTATTCCAGAACAAAAAGCCTTATTGGAAAGGCCTTGACGGCACGCTCATCGTCCTCGGTACCAATCCTGAGAGCGTTTCCGACCGTCTCTCCGCCGACTGTGTCAAGATGCTCCCCTGCCCTCACTGCCACGGTGAAGGCTGTGAGGTCTGCGGCGGCATCGGCTTTGATCCCTATGACATGACCCGTCCCGACAAGGAATATCAGGGACTCAACTTCTACGGCCCCGAGACTGCCGACGCCATGCTCGAGCGCTATGCTGCCATGGACAAGGATGAGTTCACCATCGCAGTCAGCACCGAAGAGGCTCTCATCGGTGAAGAACTGTACGGTCCCCTCCTTGAAGCCGCGAAAAAGCATGATTTCGAGATCAAATTCCTCACCTACGAGGAAAACTTCGAGCGTCTCATGCCCGGCTATGTAAAACAGCTGCGCGAAGGAACTGCATCCCAAGAGGATATCGATCCCCGCCCCGAGGGCAATCCCATGGCGACCGGCTGCTACACCTCGCGCATTGAAATCAAGCGTCAGAATAAGATGCTGGAGGAGCTTCTCTCTGCCGCTGAAAGATTCGCCGCCATCGCATGGATCAAGGGCGGCTACCGTCCCGATGCCATCCCGCGCCGCGACTATCCCGGAGCCAAGCTGGAATATCTCTGGAACAAGATGGCTTTCATCCAGTTCCATGACTGCATCACCGCAAGTCATGTCGATGCAAGCTATGCCGAGCTGATGCGAGTCTGCCGTGAAGTACGGCTTGGCGCATACCAGATCTACCGCGATGCCATCGAGGAGCTCACCCGCGGCAAAGCAATCTGCTGCCCCGAAGGCTATAAGGCTGCCCTCGCCTTCAATCCCGACAACACAGATGCTGCCTCCGCAAGACTGGTGCTCATGGGCGATATGGGCATGACAGCCGCCGAAATCATCGATGCGGCAGGCAATACATATACTCCTTATGATACCGAGGTTGTCAAGGTTGCCTGCGGCTCCTGCATCGAAGTGACAGTTAATGCAAAGATCCCCGCGCTGGGTTATAAAATCTTCTTCTTCAAGCCGGTCGAAGCCTTTGCCGAGGTCGACACCACAGCGGTGTCTGTCATCGAAAACGAATATTTCCGCGTCACAGCGAAGGGTGCACACATCACCGAGATTTTCGATAAAAAAGCAAACCGCATCGCCTCGGGTGAGGGAGCATGTGAGCTGTCTCTGTCCGTGGATATCGGTCATCCCTGGGGAAGAACAACGGCTGAATCAGGTCACATCAACCTCACAGCCACCGAAATCTCCTGCGAGTCCGCAAGCGAATACCAGCGCTTTATCCTGCGCGGCGGCTATTCCTCTGCCGAGCGCAGCATCGACTCCTTCACATGGGAGCAGAAGATCACACTGATCAAGGACGAGCCGATGGTACGCCTGACCAATACCCTCGACTGGAAGGGCAAAGCCACCCATGTTTATGCAAACTTCCCGCTTCCCTTTGATGCCGAAAACAAGCTGATCTGCGAGGTTCCCTTCGGCGTGATCGAGCGCGGTGTTGTTACCCCCTCGAATATGCTGGGCATCGAGGATGAATGGGCATCTCTCGGCTATGCGGGCGCATCAAAGGATGGCTACAATGTGGCAATTCTCAAGGAAGGGGCCCCCGGTTCACGCATCCGTGAGAATGTCCTCCAGTTCAGTATTCTGCGCTCTGTCGACTACATGGTGGAGAAGGATTTCGCCGTGGAAGGTGCAGTTGACAACGGAAGACATGTCAGCGAATTCGCTCTTATCTCGGGCGAAGGCAGCTTCCAAAGCCTCAATCCCGCATCCCGTGCGGCAGCCTTCAATGCGGCGGCATATTCGCTCACAATGAAGAAAAATGACGGCGAAGCACTTCCCGCCGAAGCATGCTTCCTGCCTACCCTCGCAAAGCTCCCCGCCAATATCCGCATCAGCGCTCTTAAGCGCAGTGAGGACGGCTGTGATCTCATTCTGCGTGTCTGGGAAGCTTCGGGTATTTCCGCATCGCTCCCCATGCCCGAGGGCATCGAGCTCCTCCCCTGCAACACCCTTGAGGAGGTCAATGGTGAAGCGGTCGAAGTACTCAACCTCCGTCCCTTCGAGATCGCAACCTACCGCGTGAAGGGTGACCTCTCCCTGATATAGGGCGGTCACGCCATATTGTAAAGGAGTATCATGAAAAAATTAATTGCCCCCATTGTCATTTCGCTGGGACTGATTGCTCTGCTTGTCGGCTATCTTCTGCTGATTTTCTTCATTCCGGGCATGATCCCTCTGAAAATTATCCTCGGTTTACTCTACGGAGCGCTGATCGGCGTGGTGATCTTCGTCCTGGCTGAAAGAATAAAAGAAATAAGGAGCGGTGAAACAGATGATCTTAGTCAATACTGATTACATCACAGGCAAAGAACTGGAGATGCTCGGCCTCGTCAAGGGCAGTACCATCCAGACCAGAAATGTGGGACGGGACATTACCCAGTCCTTCAAAACCCTCGTTGGCGGCGAGCTGAAGGCATACAATGAGATGATGAACGAAGCCCGCGCCCTTGCTACTAAGCGCATGGTTGCCGAAGCCGAAGCGCTGGGAGCCGATGCCATTGTCAACATCCGCTATGCCTCGGCAGCGGTCATGCAGGGTGCCGCCGAAGTTATGGCATATGGCACGGCGGTAAAGTTTAAATAAGCGCTCAAAATTTGCCGGGGCTTGCTGCATCCAAATGCGGCAAGCCCGATTTTTATATGCTGTTTCTCAGATTCTCCAGTCGGCATCCCACTCATTTCTCACCGAATTCACAGCAGTTGTAATGCAAAGAATTTGATTACGTCCCCATTCCCTCGCGTTGATAATCACATTTTATGTGAAAATCGACCTTTTCCCGTTCACAAACTCTTGACAATTAAAGCACTAAAGTGTATAATGAAAGCAACCTAAATCCATATGGAGGGATTATTATGAAAAAGCTTATTTCACTCGCACTATGTATGATCATGGCACTCTCCTGCTTCGCAGGCTGCCAGGGCGGCTCAGGCAATGAGTTTATCCTCGGCGCCATTGGCCCGCTCACCGGTACAGCCTCCACCTACGGTCAGTCTGTACGCAACGGTATGCAGATCGCGGTTGACGAAATCAACGCTGCCGGCGGTATCAACGGCGTTCAGGTTAAGATGCTCTTTGAAGACGACGAGGCTGACGGTGCCAAGGCTAAGAGCGCATACGAAAAGCTCATGGACGACGGCATGAACATCCTCATCGGCGCAGTAACCTCGGGCGCTTCTGTTGCCCTCAACGACCTGACCGCAAAGGACGGCATTCTCCAGATCACACCTTCCGCTTCCCAGATCGAGGCGGCTCAGAATCCCAACTCCTTCCGTCTCTGCTTCACCGACCCGCTTCAGGGCGTAACCATGGCTGACTACACCTACTCCACCCTCGGATACAAGAGCGTAGCCATCATCTTCAACCAGGACGACTCCTACAGCACCGGTATGAAGGATGCCTTCAAGGCACGCTGGACAGAGCTGGGCGGCACCATTGCCGAAGAGGTTTCCTTTGCAAAAGATGCTACCGACTTCAACGCACAGATGACCAAGATTGCAGCAGCCGATGCTGACTTCCTCTACATGCCCATCTACGCTGAAAAGGCAGCACAGATCATCATCACCGCCAACGAAAAGGGCGTTAACCTTCCCTTCATCGGCGGCGACGGCATGGACGGTATCCTCAACTACCTCGAGGGCGACAATGCCAAGCTGGCTGAAGGCCTGCTCTACCTCACTCCTTTCGTTGCTACCGACCCGGATGAAAAGGTTGCAGCTTTCGTTGCAGAGTATGAGAAGAGATTCGGCTCCACTCCCGACCAGTTCGCAGCAGACGGCTATGACGCAGTTTATGTTGCAAAGCTCGCCATCGAAAAGGCAGGCATCACCTCTCCCGCTGCCATCGACAATGCGGCTCTGATCGCGGCTATGACCCAGATTCAGCTGGACGGCCTCACCGGCAGCCTCTCCTTCACAGCAGAAGGCGAGCCCAACAAGGGTGCTAAGTTCGCTAAGATCATCGACGGTCAGTACGTAGCACAGTAAATTTTCGAATGGAATAACGGGGATGATCGGGGAAACTCGGTCACCCCTTGTTTTCCGTTTTGGAGCAGCAGTCCTTCGATTGCTCTCAAACGAAGCTCGCCTGTCTTGATGAGCTTTGCTTGAAAGAAACCGAAGTTCTTTATCCAGCTTTCGATACAGAAAGGATTCTATCTAAATATGCAAATGTTGATATCCACAATTATTGACGGTCTCAACCTGGGAAGCGTCTATGCATTGGTTGCACTTGGCTATTCCATGGTGTACGGCATCGCCAAAATGCTGAACTTTGCTCACGGTGACGTAATCATGGTCGGCATCTACTCGATCTTCGTCTGCCTCAATGCCAATATCCTGCCGGTTCCGGTGACCATTCTCATCTGCGTTGCAGTCTGCGGACTCCTCGGCTTCACGGTGGAAAAGCTGGCTTACAAGCCGCTGAGACAGGCATCTCCCCTCTCGGTGCTCATCACCGCCATCGGCGTCAGCTACCTGCTCCAGAACCTGGCACTGCTCATTTTCAAGTCAGACCGCAAGTTCCTGCAGAGCTTCCTCGATCTTGGTAAGATCAGCATTGCCGGCACCGAGCTCCCCGTGATTTCGCTTGTCATCTGGGGTACCACGCTGGTGGTCATGATCGCCCTCGATATCTTCATCAAGAAAACCTCCATGGGACGCGCCATGCTGGCTGTTTCGGAAGATAAGGGAGCCGCTCAGCTCATGGGTGTCAATGTCAACGCCACCATTTCGCTCACCTTCGTCATCGGCTCGGCACTGGCAGGCATCGCAGCCATCCTTTATGCGGCAAAATATCAGAATGTGGATCCCTACACCGGCTCGGTCTTCGGCATCAAAGCTTTTGCAGCAGCCGTATTCGGCGGCATTGGAAGCATCCCGGGTGCCATGATCGGCGGCTTCTCGCTGGGACTGATCGAGGCACTGACCATCGGCTTTCTGCCAGGATCGCTCTCGGCAGCATCCGACGGCTTCGCCTTTGCGATTCTGATTATCATGCTCATCCTCAAGCCCTCCGGACTTCTCGGCAAGAAGAAGATCGAAAAGGTTTAAAACCTCAACAGCTTCGCTGTTGAGCTAAGAAAAACGCTGACGCGTTTTTCCGGCACAATCGTTTGTATCCTTAAACCTCAACAGCTTCGCTGTTGAGCTAAGAAAAACGCTGACGCGTTTTTCCGGCACAATTGTTTGTATCCTTAAACCTCAACAGCTTCGCTGTTGAGCTAAGAAAAACGCTGACGCGTTTTTCCGGCACAATTGTTTGTATCCTTAAACCTCAACAGCTTCGCCGTTGAGCTAAGAAAAACGCATCTCTTCCTCACCTGCTTTCTCGAATGCTTCAAAGAAAGGTCTCACGATCGATGAAAATAAAATTCAACCGAAAAATGATCGGATCTGTCATCGCGGCGATTGCAATCTACGCCGTCATCGCCATCCTGATCCTCACCGGTATTCTTCCCCGCAGTATGCAGTCGCTGGTTGTCAAAATCAGCTATTACGTTGTCCTCGCCCTCTCGCTGAATCTGATTGTCGGATTTCTCGGTGATCTCTCACTGGGCCATGCGGCCTTCTATGCAGTGGGCGCCTACGCAGGCTGTGCCTTCGCGCTCTACTCTGGCCTGCCGCTTATCCCAAATTTTATCATTTCTCTCCTCATCGGCGGTATCAGCGCTGCCATCATCGGCTTCCTCATCAGTTGTGCCATTCTCAAGCTGAGAGGCGACTATCTTGCCATCGTTACCCTCGCTTTCGGTGAGTTTATCCGCTCCATCGTCAAGATCATCCCGGGGCTGGGCGGCACGAAAGGTCTGACCGGTGTGCCTTCCTTTGACCGATTTGAAGGCTTCACCTTTGGATATGCGGTGGTCATCATCGTCATCATCATTCTCTGCAACTTCACAAACTCCCGCCACGGACGTACCATCACCGCCATCCGTGACAATGCCATCGCTGCTGAATCTGTGGGCATCAACATCAAACGTTACAAGGTGCTTGTCTTCACCGTATCCTCCTTCATGGCAGGTATGGCAGGCGTGCTCTTCGGCTTCTACAAAACCAGCGTAGAGCCTGCCGACTTCACCTATAACGTTTCCATCGAAGTGCTGGTTATGGTTGTTCTCGGCGGCATGGGCAGTCTGAAGGGCTCTGTCATCGCAGCCATCATCATCGTTGCACTTCCCGAGCTTTTGCGTGAAGCCGCCGCTTACCGCATGCTTATCTATGCCATCGCCCTCATCACAATGATGATGCTCAACTCCTCCCCGAAGTTCGCCGCTCTCAAGGCAAAGGCACTCGACCGTCTGTATTCCGTCCGCGAGAGCATCACTGCCGTTTTCAAGCGTGCGAAGTAAGGAGGCTGCCAATATGTCTAACACACCCATGTTAAAAGTTGAAAATTTAGGAATCACCTTCGGCGGACTGAAAGCTGTAGACAACCTCAGCCTGTCCATCGAAAAGCGTGAGCTCTACGGTCTCATCGGCCCCAACGGTGCCGGAAAAACCACCGTATTCAATCTGCTCACCGGCGTTTACAAGCCCACCACCGGCACCTTCTGTCTGGACGGCGAAGAGCTGACCGGCAAAAACTCGGTGGAAATCAACCGCCGCGGCATCGCACGAACCTTCCAGAACATTCGTCTTTTCGGGCAGATGAGCGTTCTCGACAATGTCAAGGTAGGACTTTCAAACAGCGCACACTACAATGTTTTTGAGGGAATCCTCCGCCTTCCCCGTTATCACAGGGAGGAGACTGAAATGAACGAGCGTGCCATGTCGCTGCTCTCTGTCTTCGGTCTCGACGGTGAATACGCATATAAAGCCTCCAATCTCCCCTACGGCAAGCAGCGCAAGCTGGAGATTGCCCGCGCAATGGCGACTTCTCCCAAGCTTCTTCTCCTTGATGAACCTGCCGCCGGCATGAACCCCAACGAAACTGCCGAGCTGATGGAGACCATCCGTTTTGTCCGCGAGAAATTTGACATGACCATTCTCTTAATCGAGCATGATATGAAGCTGGTATCCGGCATCTGCGAAAATGTCACGGTACTCAACTTCGGTACTGTTCTCGCTTCGGGAAAAACCGACAAGGTTCTCGACAATCCCAAGGTCATCACCGCCTACCTGGGGGAATAAACCGACAAGCCTTCGGCTTGTCGGATGAAATTTGTCTTGGCAGACAATGTCTGCCATTTCGGAGCTGTGCTCCGAAAACCGACAAATTTCGCGCTCCTTTGTTAGTTTGGAGCAATAGTAAGTAAGAATTAAAATGATTAGATTTTGACTTTTACTATTCTGTTATTAATTAGAATCCATCTCAGAAGAGGAATATATTATAATGTTCACACCATTATTACAGGTTGAAAATCTTGAGGTTAATTACGGCGTCATCCGTGCGCTGAAGGGGGTTTCCTTCGAGGTTGGCACGGGTGAGGTTGTTGCACTCATCGGAGCGAACGGTGCCGGAAAGACAACCATTCTGCACACCGTTACAGGACTGCTCCCCGCCAAGAGCGGAAGTATTGTTTATGACGGACACGATCTGCTGAAGACACCGGCGCACAAGATTGTCTCCATGGGCATGGCACATGTTCCCGAGGGAAGACGCATTTTCGGAGCGTTGACCGTATATGAAAACATTATTCTGGGCGCATACACCAGACGCGACAAGAAAGAAATTGAAGAATCGATTGAGCTCGTCTACACCCACTTTCCCCGTTTAAAGGAGCGCACCAAGCAGATTGCCGGCACCCTTTCGGGCGGTGAGCAACAGATGCTGGCTATGGGACGCGCACTCATGTCCAAGCCGAAAATCATTCTCATGGACGAGCCTTCCATGGGTCTTTCTCCTCTTTATGTTTCCGAAATTTTCAGCATTATTGAAGAAATCAGCAAGAGCGGTACCACGGTTCTTCTCGTTGAACAGAACGCAAAAAAAGCGCTCTCCATTGCAGACCGCGCCTATGTTCTCGAAACCGGTACTGTTGTTCTCTCGGGCGATGCCGACGATCTCATGCACAACGACTCGGTCCGCCGTGCCTACCTTGGCGAATAACCACCGTGCCGGTGGACGGCGTGTATCGGCGTTAGGAATACGAAATCGGATTCTATTACCCCGAGGGGGACGGATGAGCGAAGTTTTATTTGACGTATCTCTGTTTTTTTATCATGATTTTTGAATCCTCGATCTGTTATCCTCGGGTGCTAATGGACAATTTTATAAATATCAGCCTCGGCAGGGAGTTTCCCTGCCGAGGCTGAATTTATTTTTTAACAGTATATATATCTAAAGC
The DNA here is from genome assembly GCA_017399105.1 of Clostridia bacterium. GTDB lineage: Bacteria > Bacillota > Clostridia > Oscillospirales > CAG-272 > RGIG1743. The sequence goes on along the minus strand of JAFQEJ010000007.1, from coordinate 765 downwards.
TGCGCCGTATCTCGAAAAACCTTTTATATCCGCGTAATCGTCACCGTACTTTTTGCGAGCATAATTATCTGTATCTTTCCAAGCCGCATCAATCAATTCTTTTGGCGTTCTTTGTAAATCGGAGTGAGCTCCCGTTTTCATTCTGTGTAATCTGAACTTCACTTTATCGGTGAATACTTCTTCAAATCCTTCGACAATTTCATTGTATGGTGATTCAAAATATTGTAAAAGTACCGTTCTGTAATCAACATTAAACGCCGTGCTTTGATAATTGTGACCTTCAAGATAGTTGTAATAATGGTCGCTGATATCGGATAGAACGGTATTGCAATGTCTGTTTTGTTCTGATTCTTCTTTCGTCATAGGCATTCCCGGGGAGCCGAATCTGATTAGCTTTCCTCCGGGCTTTAACACACGAGATATTTCTTTAATAACGAGTTCGGGCTCATCGACAAGATGTATCATAGCGTTTTCAACCACTATATCCATACTGTTATCCGGGAGCATAATATCGTAGGCATTCATCTGTGCGAGAATGAGATTATTATAAAGTCCTTTGGCGCGTTTTGCAGCGGTGTCTAACATGACTGCCGATATGTCAACAGCAATCGTATAGATTCCGTTTTTTGCAAGAGGGATAGAAGCAGTGCCCAGGCCTGCGCCTAAATCGAGAACGTTGATTTTCGTGCCGAACTTCTTCGCAATCAAATCACCGCAAGCGGCATATACACCGTAACGTTCGGTATTGTTTGCATCCCAATACGT
>JAFQEJ010000006.1 GCA_017399105.1 Clostridia bacterium | reverse complement strand
GGTTTTTAGTGTGGTATCTTTAAGTTTGGGAAACCCCGCATTCCCAGCGTGAAACCGCCTGCGGAGATATGTTAAGATAACCTGCCAGCTGCTCCTGTGTGATGTTCTGTGTTTTCCGCAGTTCCTTTATCTTTTTATGAAATTCAATCATATTGCTTCATTCCTTTCATTATCTGTTGTAAGCTTACACGACGATTATACAGCATGTCACCCCAAAAGTAAAGAAACCGTTCCGATTGAGCAATACAACCAAACCGATACCCATAAGCTTGATTATAACAACGCTCTGAAATCCACTTTCACATCCCGTATGCCCACGCTCTGCTTCTTAGCCTCGGTCGATGTACAGGGAAAGGTAGCTTGATACAGTATCTCCGCACCTGCTTCTGCCAGCTTTTCTTGACATATCCAATGGAATAATTTATAATATTTATGGATTAAATTCAAATATGCACGGCAGTCATGCAAGAACAGTTTCAAATCCGCTTTTGTACCTATTTCAAACGAATAAAAAATTTCCTCCAGCGGCGTGAGGCATATTCCGATTACATTGCCTTCTGCCAGAAGGAAGACAGCATCGCCTACACAGCGGGCGATGGGAATGGTATTCTGATTCGGCTTCTCGGACGAGCTGTACTTCATCCGCTTCTTTAAATTCCACAGCGTTATCACGCCGGGACAATTCCGTAAATTCGGCATATACCCCTAAAAGAAAGGCTCACTCATGTCATATGTCATCCTCATCTGCGGCAAGCTTGCCGCCGGTAAATCCACCTACGCGGAAAAATTCCGAAAAATCCATTATGCCGCGCTCCTCTCCTGCGATCGGCTGATGCTCTCACTTTTTGACCCCTATCTCGGCGACAGACATGACGAAATCGCGGAGCGTACCAGACGATATCTTCTCGAAAAATCATTGGAGCTGCTTGAAGTCGGCATCCCCGTCATTCTTGATTGGGGCTTCTGGACAAAACACAGCCGAAATGAAATAAAATTTTTTTACAACTCACGGGGCATCAAAACCGAAATGCACTATGTCACCCTTTCGGATACCGCATGGCAGCGCAATCTGCAGTCCCGAAGCCGGCTTGATGCAAAGAACATGCCGATTGCTTATCCCATCGATGAAAAGCTCATTGCAAAGTGTCTCTCCCGATTCGAGGAACCAACCGATGACGAGATTGATATCACCTACAACAACAGTCAGGAGTCCTTATGAACATTAAGTTTTATTCCCCCGATTCTCTCACCGACATTTCCTTCACCTACGCTGTCATCGCTGCCCGATACAGAGATCGCTGGATTTTCTGCCGCCGTTGTGACAGAAGCACATGGGAAATCCCCGGCGGTCATGTAGAAGCAGGCGAATCCCCCGATGAAGCCGCACGCCGCGAGCTCTATGAGGAAACAGGTGCCATCAAATTCAACCTGTCCCCCGTATGCATCTATCAAACCGAATGCTGGGGCATGCTCTTCTTCGCTGAAGTACAGGAGCTTTCTTCTCTTCCCGAAAATTCCGAGATGGCTGAAATCACCCTCTTTGACCTGCCGCCCGAGCAGCTTTCCTATCCGGACATTCAGCCTGCACTATACCGCATGGTTCAATATTGGCGAAATCTCCAGACAGGAAAAGGCGAGTTGTGGGACATTTACGATAAAAATCGGACACTCACCGGCAGAACTCACAAGCGCGGCGATTTTCTGAAGGAAGGAGACTATCATCTCGTCGTCAGCGTCATGATCATGAACGACAGGGGTGAATTTTTACTCACCAAGCGAGCTCCCAATAAAGGATACCCCAACACATGGGAATGTACCGGGGGATCCGCCCTTGCGGGAGATGACAGTATCACGGCAGCATTACGCGAAGTCCGCGAGGAAACAGGCATCATACTCGCCCCTGAGGACGGCAAATGCATCCTAAGTCGCAAAGGAAAGGATGATTTCCTCGATGTCTGGCTCTTCCGCTATAACTTCGATCTCGACAAAGTACAGCTTCTCCCCGGCGAAACTACCGACGCCATAGCAGCCGACAAACAAACCATCCTCGATTTGTGTGCAAAGGGTGAATTTGTCCCCTGCTCCTTCCTTGAGGAAGTGTTTGAAAGGATTGGTATCTGACATGCTCCTCTCAGCCTCCCGTCGAACCGATATCCCCTGCCACTTCGCAGACTGGTTCATGCAGCGCATCCGTGAAGGCTTTGTCCTCACCCGCAATCCTATGAACCACGCCCAGCTCTCTCGAATCCCACTCTCCCCCGATATTGTTGACTGTATCATATTCTGGACAAAAGATCCCGCCGGCATCCTTCCCCATCTTGATGAGTTTGATGAGCGCGGCTACCGCTATTACTTCCAGTTTACCCTGACACCTTATGACAGCGATATTGAAGCTAACCTTCGTCCCAAAGACAAGATTGAGCAAAGCTTCATTGCCCTCTCCAAGCGCATCGGTTCAAAGAGTATTGTCTGGCGTTATGATCCCATTCTTGTAAATGACAGCATCGATCTTGCTTATCATGCATATCACTTTAATCGATTGTGCGAGCTGCTTTCGCCTTATTGCCAAAGTGTCACAATCAGCTTTCTCGATTTTTATGCCAAGCTGCATTCTTCACTCCTGCGTCCTATAACCGAGGATGAAATCGTAAACCTTGCATCAATGATCGCAGATACTGCCCGCACTTACCGGCTTCCTGTCCACGCCTGCTGCGAAAAGCTTGACCTCACTCCATATGGCATCGCCCCAGCAGCCTGCATTGACAAAGCGATGATCGAGCAAATCTGCGAGTCTCCGCTCAAGCTCTCCCCCGATAAAAACCAACGTCCCGGCTGCGGCTGCTGTGAGAGTGTTGACATCGGTGCATACAACACCTGCATCAACGGCTGTATCTACTGTTATGCCAACAACAGCCCCTCTGCTGCAGTCCGTCGTTACACTGCACATGATCCAAATTCGCCGATTTTATTCGGAAGAGTCGCAGAAGGTGAATGCATCACCGAAAAAAAGCTCCAATCCAACCTGATCAGACAGCAGGTGTTATTCTGACAGTACAAAATGGGCTGTAGCATTTACAATATACGACAGCCCACTCCGGTCTGCTGCAGCTATTGGCTGCGGCGGACTTTTTTATTCCGCATATTTCTTTAATCTTTCCTCTATTGTCTTAAATCTGACATTCTCCCGCACAAAGTCATACACCTTCCATTCCATATGATTCAGCCGCAGATTGCAGGCATTGCCCTTGTAATTCTTCGTACTTTCCTCCGGATTGTATATCAACCGATTTACCATCGGAGCCGTATATTTTCTCTCGCCCATCGTCGCCGCCATAACCGCATAACGCGCCGCTTCGCCGAGGTTCTCAAGCACACCTTCGGTGTCTTTCAAAATGGCATACTGATAGGCAATCTCCGCATACGATCTTGATAAATTGTTCGCCTCAAATCCTATATTTCCGTCGGAATAGAGCAGTTTCCACAGGTCAATGCCGAACCTGTACGCGGCAATCGCTTCTTCAGGTGTATGATCTACCTTGTGAATCATCGAGGATGCCGTCAGTTCAGCGAGCAGAATCAGCATTCTCAGATACTCCTGGCTCTCCTTCAGCCCCTCTTCTCCCTTCAGCACATGGCAGCGCAGATCATCTCTTGTTGTAAACATACTTCCGCCCATATCTGCGTATTTCAGTGCATTCTCCCGATCACCGATGCTTTCATAAACGTAACATAGCTTCTGCACCGTTTCCTCACGCAGTCTGCTATCCTTTGACTCAGCAAGAATCCGCTCTCCCAGCATGATAATTCGCTCGGCGTCCTCCTTGGGACAGGGATAGACTGCGTCACGATTGAGTGCAAACATCAGTCCGAACAGCACGCGGCAGTCATTGGGAAACTCCGCATAAGCATTCTCCCAAAGTGCCCGATTCTTTTCATTATCTCCCGCATTCTTCAGCCTGTGACTCTCATCCTGATAGGCTTTTATCTTCTCGTCAATCCGCACCCGATCCACATTCAGCAGCTCATCCACCGTCACCCCAAAATAGAGCGCAATGGCAGGCAGCAGCGTAATATCGGGAAAGCCTTCTCCCCGCTCCCATTTTCCCACCGACTGCGGTGTGATTCCCAAATGTTTTGCCAGCGATTCCTGGGTTACATTCTTTCTCTGACGCAGAGCGCGCAGCGTGTCCTTCATGCAAACTTCCATATTGATCATCCTTTTTTTAGAAGTAATAAGCGCTTATCCTGTCTCTATTATACAGCGTAATCAGAAAATGATCAAGAACCGCAAAGTTGCCGATAAGGTGTATTTTCAAGCTACAGGTTGTTTTATGCAAAAATCCTCACCGCCCAAAAGACGGTGAGGATTATCTTATTCAATAACAACATCGACCTCGTCAATGCCGTAATAACGCATCGCGTTAATCACCTCTTCTGTAAGACGCTCACCGCATACTGCAATCGGCACCGCAGGCGGACATCCCACATTTGCCGCAGCGAGAATCCGACCGACAGCCAGATCAAGACTTATCCGTTCTCTCGCTGCCAACATGGCATCGCGAACAGACAATGCAGCTTCAAGCATGCAGGTTCTCGGAGCAGTCTCGCAAATGGCAGACCGCTGCGGAATTGCTTTCAGGCATTTTCTGATTTTCTCAAGTGCTTCATCACCGAGATCGGGGGTCAGCATCATTACCGTATAGTCACCGTCGGAAAATTCACACTCGATACCGCCGTTCCGCAACAATTCAGCAAGCTCATCCCCGTAATAGCCGTATGCCTTTGAATCAATCGTAATCTTCAGCGGCTCGTTTCCGATAAGGTGATAACCTGCTGCTGCCAATTCTGCTTTGAAATTCTCCAGCTTTGCGATGTAGCCGGCAAGCTGTTCCCGATAGCCTTCCGCCAGATAGCGGTTGCATTGATCCAGCGATACGAGAATCAGATAGGAAGGACTGGTTGAGCCAAACATCGAAAGCGCCCCTCTCACCTGTCCGCGAAAGGTCTCAGCCAGCGCCGCCGAAAGATGCAGATATGCGCCTCCTGTCAGCACAGGCAGCGTCTTATGCGCCGAATCACAGCACATGTCAGCCCCCAGATCCATCGGATGTATCGGCTCGGGAAGAAAGTGCAGGTATGCCCCATGTGCATTATCAACAAGCAGCAGAATCCCATGCCTGTGACAAACCTCAGCCAGCGCCGCAAGATCACACCGCTGCCCGAGATAATCAGGTGAGGTCACATAAAGCGCTGTTGGCTTCATATCCATCCCGATAAGCATTGCTTCCAGCTTTTCTGCATTGATCGAGCAAGAAAGATAAGACTCTCCGCGGCTGGGGTAAATCCATTTCACATCCAGCCCCAGCATACCGCAGGCTGAAAGAAACGTCTTGTGTGCATTCCTTCCCGCCAGAATTAAGGGAGTCTCCCCTCGTTTCTTCGCCTCAAGCAGCGCCAGACAGAGCATTCCTCGAATACAGAGCGAGGATCCCTCGGTGGAGTAAAAGGTCGCCCCACTGCCAAAGAGTGAAGATGCATTCGCTTCACTCTCTGCAATAATCCCGTTTGCTTCAAAGAGACTGTCAGCACCTTTAATCTCGGTGATATCGTAGGACTCCATTCCCAGCCGCAGGACTCCCTTGTGTCCCGGCATATGCAGTCTCAGCGTATTGCTCCTGGCATATGCCCGCACAAAATCAACGATCGGTGTTTTCATTGCGGATCCAGATCGCCAAGTGCACGCGCTGCCGCCACCATGATGGCGCACTCCATCCTCTTGCGGAAGAGCTCGCAGCCATACTCATAAATGCCTGTCACAGATCCGGTTGCGTGATATGCGTTCGCCGCACAACCGCCAGAGCAGTAAAGCTTTGCCCAGCAGTCTGCACACTCGGGCTTTGCGTACACATTGCAGGAAGCAAACTCCTCACGAACTTCGGGATTGGTCACACCATCCCAGATATTACCCAGCTTGAAGCGTTCTTCTCCCACAAACTGATGGCAGGGATAGAGATCGCCCCAGGGAGTAACCGCCATATATTCGGTCCCCGATCCGCATCCCGAAATGCGCTTATAAATGCAGGGGCCGTCGGTCAGATCGATCATGTAGTGATAGAAGGTAAAGGGCTTGCCCTCGCGCTCCCGTTTGATCATCAGCTCAGCCAGTTTTTCATACTGCTCGAAGAGAATGGGCAGATCTTCCTTTGTCAGCTCACCTTCATCACCGGGTGCTGACACCACAGGCTCCATGCTCAACTCATTGAAGCCAAGATCAAGCATCTGCTTGATATCCTCGAGAAAATCGGGATTCGCATGAGTAAAGGTACCGCGCATGTAGTAATTCTTGCCGCCGCGCGCCTCCACAAGCTTCCGGAATTTGGGTACAATCTTCTCCCAGCTTCCGTTGCCGGCATAATCCACGCGGTAGCGGTCATGAATTTCCTTTCGTCCGTCCAGGCTGAGCACCACATTGCTCATCTCACGGTTGGCGAAATCGATCACATCATCATCGATCAGCATACCGTTTGTAGTCAGTGTAAAGCGGAAATTCTTTCCGTGCTCCTTCTCGATGCTGCGGGCGTAAGCGACCATCTGCTTCACCACGTCGAAATTCATCAGCGGTTCACCACCGAAGAAGTCAACCTCCAGATTGGTTCGGCTGCCCGAATTTTCAATCAGAAAATCCAGCGCACGCTTGCCCACCTCAAAGCTCATCATGGCACGGTCGCCATGATACTTCCCCTGGCTTGCAAAACAGTAGGAGCAGTTCAGATTGCAGGTATGAGCAATATGAATGCAGAGCGCCTTGATGATATTACCGCTCTTGCGCTTCAGTGTATCAGCTTTAGGTGCATATGTATCGGGGGTAAAAAGCTGTCGGTTGTCAGCAAGTCCCTTCACCTGTTCATAACACTCTTCGATATCCTCATCGGTAATATCTTCTCGGTCTGCGAACAGCTCATGCATCTTTGCAAGAATCTCAGCCTTTTCGGTTGTTTCATAGAGGGCAATGATCTCATAAGCCACCTCGTCTACCACATGCACCGAGCCCGAGCAGATATCGAGCACGATGTTGTAATCGCCGAGTTTATATTGATGTATCATAATAGTCTCCTTGGATAAAACTCATTAAAAAAGCTGTCGCAGGGTTGCGGCAGCCTTTTTGTTGTATGTGCAATTACTTGCTTTCCTTGGTGGTCTTCTTGCTCTCGCATTTCTGGTTTGCGATACCGCAGCTGGTCTTGCATGCGGACTGGCAGGAAGTCTGACACTCACCGCAGCCGCCATTCTTAGCGCTGTCGCAGAGGCTGCGTGTCTCAAGAGTTCTGATGTGCTTCATGATAGAATCCTCCGTATAACAATTAGTGACAATAGTATACCTCATTATTCATAAAAAGTCAACAACATTTTGTGAACAGATAAAAAATCTCAGTTCTTCAGATAGGCAAGAATGTCGGCTGCGTTTGTATCCGGCTTCACCTTGGGCATCACATGCTCAATCATGCCGTCGGCACCGATCACATAGGTGGTGCGAACCACCCCCATGCTCACCTTACCGCACTGCTTTTTCTCCTGCCAGACATCATATGCCTTAATTGCTTCAAGTGTGGGATCTGACAGCAGAATAAAGGGCAGACTGTACTTCTCAGCAAACTTCACATGCGATGCAGCAGAATCCTTGCTGATTCCGACGACAACCGCATCGATCGCCTTGAATTCCTCATAAGCTTCAGCAAAGGCGCAAGCCTGTCTGGTGCATCCCGGTGTATTGTCCTTGGGATAGAAGTACAGAACCACTCGCTTTCCTGCGAAATCGCTGAGCGAGACTGAATTGCCATCCTTGTCAGGAAGCTTAAAATCTGGGGCTTTTGTATTAACTTCCAGCATCATTAAACTCCTTTATTTCTTAATCTTCAGCATCGGCTTTGACAGCAACTCAAAATCCTCAAGTCCCATGATTTCCGCTGAAATCCTATCACCGGAAACAAAATCCTTCAGCGCAGCCGCAAAAGGATAGGGGAAGCGATATCCTACCGGCATCTCAAAACGGCAGTATTCCTCACCGTTCAGCATCAGCTTGAAATTGCCTCTGAAATTGGGTATCAGCAGCCAAAGCGTACTGGTATCCGCAGCTTCAATATCAAAGCAGCAGCCATCATAGTATGCTGCAGTTTCCAGCTGCATCGCCTTCTCCACATCACGCACAAGGCTTCTGATCTTCGCATCGATGGCAAGCGATTGTGCACGGTAAGCTTCCCAGTCAGCGACCTGCATTTCATTCAGGGAAATCGCATCTCCGGTACAGCCTTCAACTCTGTGTTCATCACAGCGATGGTAACGTAAAAGTCCGCCGCAGTCTCTTGCTTCGCAGTCGGAAACTGTCAGACGCTCCACACATTCAGCGGCAATGGCAGCTCTCGCATCACCTTCACGAACCTCAAAGGTGCAGTCGCGCAGCTTCACATTTTTTGCATTGCGGATATACATCACAGCCCCGGGCATCTCACCAAGATCAAGCAGCTGCTCAGGCCAGAGACTCCAGAAATCGTACATGTCGGCATGACCGGTTGTCCGTACCGCTGCTTCTGCACTTCCACCGCCGGGCGCGATAAAGTGAATGTTTTCAAAGGTCAGATCCTCCATCGCCTCACCGGGAAGTGCGGAGATGTAGTTAACCGCATAAACGGTAGTGGGTCCAAAATGCGAATTATCCCGCATCTGAAGGGACATATTGGAGAACTTCATCCGTCTGAATTTACCGCCAAGAGGACGGATTTCCTTTACATGCGAGCTCATATTGTAGCTGTTCATGGTACAGAAGAAGGGACGAAGCACATCCACCATATTGATATTATCAAAAAGGAAATCTTCAAACACCGCATTCTGGGTCAGCTGAAGCTTGAAGCCATCACCACAATCATAGAAGCAGCAGTTGCTGATGTTGATCCGCTTCATATCGCCCGCAGATTCGGGACCGATACGCACAGCCCCCCAATGCTTGGCACGGATATGGCAGTTTGTAATGGTAAAGTCCTCACAGGGTTCCTCGGGCGTCAATGTCTTCAAACCGATGCCGTCATCACCTGCATCAATATTACAGTTGGAAATTGCAATTCTCTTTCCGCCGTCAAAATCAAGTCCGTCACCGTTTACAGAATCCGCTGTACGTATATTTACACCATCGATCTTCACATCGGTACAGTTCAGTCCGTAGAAGGTGAACATACCCGGATTCTTAAGGGTCACATCACGCAGAGTCACAAAGCTGCATTCTGAGAAGATAACGAGAAAAGGTCTGCCCTTTTCGGGAGTATAGCCAAGCTTCGCACTCCGTCTGCCGTCGATGGTGCCCTGTCCGATGATGCCGCAGTGGCGCTTTCTGTCAGCCACCACCAGCGCCTTGCAATCATTCATATGAGGATTACCTACAATGCTTGCCACCGAGGTTCCCCAGGAGCAGCCTCGTACGGTTCCCTTATAATCAGAAAATTCCAGACTGCCGAGAATCACACTTCCCGGATGCAGATTCAGAATGACATAATCCTCAAGAAAAATTGTACCGCTCACATAATTTCCGCAGGGAACGTCCACATATCCGCCGCCGCTCTCGGCACAGGCTTTGATGGCAGCATTGATGGCATCGGTGGAGAGCTGCAGTCCCTCTCTGTCGGCACCATAATCGAGAATGTTGATATTCATCGCATAACCTCCTGTTGTCAAATCGGTAAAAAGATCTGTTTTTCGGTATGCACCTTTTTATAATCACTGGGCGCCATGCCATACACGCCCTTGAAAGCGCGGCTCAAATGAAATTCATCATAGAAGCCAAAGTTGATCGCCAGCTCATGCAGCTTCACATTCGGCTGCTTAAGCAGCAGCGATGCGATGCTGTGCAGCTTATATTTCATCTGATACTGATAAGGAGAGCTTCCCGTCTGCTTTCGGAATCGGTTGACCAGTGTCTTGGGACAGACAAAGAACATCTCAGCAAGTTCTTCGTTGGTGTAGAAGAGATGAGGTGAATCGTGAATCACACGCAGTACGCCCTCCACAAATTCGTTCTTTTCGGTATTGCTGCGCTTTATGTCAGCATCGTAAAGATTGGCAAGCAGCAGATTGAAGAGGGCGTCCATCCGCACGTCTTTGCAGGGAATGTCGGCTGAAAAGGTATTGACCATCATCTCAAAGCTCTCTTTCACCTGCGGATAATCCCGGCAGTGAATCAGCGCCGACAGTGCCAGCTGTGCGTCTTTGACCTCAGGCTCGTCGCCATCAAAGAACACATCCCCCTTGACGCCGCCTACATGGGTGTACATGGTCTTGGTTCCGTCCTGACAGGGCAAATTTCCGCTGTGACGAACACCTGCAGGCAGAATAATCACATCGTCCTTCTCGATGGTGTGTGCCACGCCATTCAGAATGATTTCCCATTCACCTTCGGTAACATACACAAGATCATGCTCGCTCATAATGCGGTCGGGATGAGGCACGCCTTTCACATATCCGTTGGAAAAAGCATCGCTCACATGCCTTGCCGCACCGGTATCAAAAACGACTGTTTGCATTCCATCGCCTCCTTTTCCATATTATACATGAAACCTTCCGTTTTTTCAATGGTTTTTTGCTAATTTTTCCATTATAATTGAATCAGTCCCCTTCCATTTCATCCATTTATACTTTTCAGGAGGAAACAACTATGAAAAACGGAAAAATCAAAGCAGCTCTTGTAGGTCTCGGTTTCGGCGGCGCATTTGTACCGATCTGGGCAGACCATCCTAATGTAGAAGAAATCGTCATCTGTGATGCTGATCCCGATCGTGTAAACTGGTGGAAGCAGAATCGCCCCGATATCGCAGTCTATGACAGCTTCGAGGATATTCTCGCCGACGAAACAATTGACGCAGTTCACCTTGTCACCGGTATCCCCGATCATGCAAAGCAGACCATTCAGGTGCTCGAGTCGGGTAAGCACTGTGCCTGCACAGTCCCTATGGCAACCAGCCTGGATGAAATCCGTGCAATTCACGCCGCAGTCCGCAAGTCCGGCAAAAACTACATGATGATGGAGACCACCCTCTATACCTATCAGTATTTCTATGTCAAGCACATGCTCGAAAGCGGCGAGCTTGGACGCATTCAGCTTATGCGCGGCTCTCACTATCAGGATATGGAATTCTGGCCGCCCTACTGGAACGGACTTCCCCCCTTCTGGTACGGCACCCACGCCCTCGCACCGATGATCGCTCTCTCGGGAAGCCGCGTTGACCGCGTATCCTGCCTCGGCTCGGGTACCATGCGAGATGAACTCATGACCACCTACGGCAATCCTTTCCCCTGCGAAACCGCACATCTCCATTTTGCAAACGGTCTTGCTGGTGAGTCAACCCGCACCCTCTTCGAGACCGCCCGTGTATATCAGGAGGGACTCTTTATCTACGGAAGCAAAAAGTCCTTTGAATGGGGCTTCATGGATTTTGACGATCCTTATATTACCACACTTGCCTGCGAGAATGAAACCACACGCCGCGGTCTTTCTGTTACCTATAAAGTTGAAGAAATGCCTAACTACTACGCAGATCTTCCCGAGGAACTCTGGAAATATACAGTAGGCGACGGTTCCTATGATCCCGAAAATCCCCATGAGACACTGAAGAAGGGTGCCGGCGCAGGTCACCACGGCTCTCACTCTCACCTCGTCCACGAATTCGTCAGCAGCATCATCGAAAATCGCAAGGCATGGATCGATGAGGAGCTTGCAGGCAACATCACCGCAGCCGGTATCTGTGCACACGAATCGGCTCTGCGTGATGGCGAATGGGTAATTGTACCCAAGTTCTAATTTTGTAAAAATAAGGAAGAAATTATGAAAAGAGTAATGTCTTTAGCTTTGGCGATACTACTTTTGTCAAGTGCTTTGCTGACTGTCTCATGCGGTGACAATTCAGCTCAAACAACTGAGACAACCACTTCAACAACGTCATCTGCCGAGACACAGGCAGCCGCGGACGGTGTTTTCGACCTCGCCACTGAGCGTGCCAATCTGAAAGCAAATCTCCCTGATGTCAATTTTGACGGCAGAGAATATCGCGTTTACGATTCAAGCCAGCATGGCGGCAATCATATCGCATACTACTACACCGACGAACAGAACGGTGAAGTAGTCAACGATGCAGTTTATGCAGCAAACATCGCTATTCTTGATAATTACGGCGCTGTTATAACCCCGATCGATCACGGCGGTGGAATCGGTGAATTCATGAATTCTCTGCGACAGCTTATTGCCGCAGGCGAGGACGCCTTTGAAATTGCTTTCGGTCATGATATGCATATGCCAGTGGCATCACTTGAAGGAATCTTCCTAAATATTTATGACATTCCCTATCTGGACACCGAAAAACCTTGGTGGTCACAGCTGGGTCTCAAGGATTTCACGGTCAACGATGTCTGCTACATGGGTCTCGGCTACTTCACCTACATGGGTCTGTCCACCTCGCGTATCCTCTATCTCAACGAAGATTTAGCTGAAGAATACAGCATTGCCCTTCCCTATGAAGATGTATTTGCCGGCACATGGACGCTGGATAAGCTGATTGGAATGACCAAGGATTTCTATCAGGATCTCAACGGCAACAGCCAGAAGGACGAGGGTGACCTCTTCGGCTACAGCACCGAGGCAGGTCTCTACCTCTACATGGAAAACTTCGGTATCAATATCATCGGAAGAGACAACGATGGCAATCTGATCAATAACATTGATGTAGACTTTATGTCCTCTGCCATCGAAAAGCTTTATGGCTGGCTTTGGGAGAGTGAAGGTGCCTACATTCATGATGTGAGCGACAATAATGCATTCCCTTATGACGCATTCACCAACGGAAAGCTGCTGATGGGACATTATTACCTGAGAAGCATGCTGGCAGAAATTCGTGAAACCGAAATTTCATACGGTCTGCTCCCCATGCCAAAGTATGACGAGAATCAGGAAAACTACATCGGCACATGGTATGAATATCCCTTCTGCTTCCCCATCACCATGCCTGAGGAGAATAAGGAGTTTGCCGGTATCATCACCGAGGCAATGTGTCTCGAAGGCTACAAGAAGGTCTTCCCCGCATACTATGAGGTCGCGCTTCAGTCCAAATACTTCGAGCGTGAATCGGTTGAAATGCTCCAGCTGATCAATGATGTATCGGGCATGAGCTTCTCCTTCGCTTATGACACAACGGGCCTTTCCCAATCCTTCGCAAATCTCCTCTCCAAGAAGAATCCTAGCACCAACTTCGCATCTTATTACGAAAAGAATGCAAAGCGATTTGACAAATCACTCGAAGAATTGTCCGAAGCCTTTATCATCGACTAATTCCCAATCCCACCGAAAATTCGGTGGGATTTTCTTTACTTTCCTGACGCTGTATGCTACAATATAGAAAAACATCCCACAAGGAGATTCACTATGAATTACGATTATGCTAAATACGCTGCAGATAAAGCCGCAGAGCTTCTTGCCATCGACAGTCCCTCCGGCTTCACCGACCAAGCTGCCCTCTGGGTAAAGACTGCCTTTGAAGAGCTTGGTTTTTCCGCAGAAATCACCCATAAAGGCGGTGTTCTCATCGACCTTGGCGGAGAAAACGAAGAAGACGGTCTGCTGCTGCAGGCGCATACTGACACTCTCGGTGCTATGGTCGCTGAGATCAAAGGAAATGGCAGACTCCGCGTCATCAACATCGGCGGTATGCGTGCCGAAAATGCCGAAGCGGAAAATGTCCGTGTCTATACCCGTGGAGGCAAGGTGATCGAAGGTACACTCCAGCTCTGCAATGCCTCCGTTCATGTGAACAGCAATTACAGCGATACCAAGCGCAGCTTCGACACCACCGAGGTTGTCCTCGATGAAGATGTAAAAACCGAAGCTGATACCCGCGCCCTCGGTATTGAAGTTGGCGATATGGTCTGCTTCGATCCACGCACCAAAATCACAGCGAACGGCTACATCAAGAGCCGCTTCCTCGACGACAAGCTGTCGGTAGGAATTCTTCTCGGCTTTGCGAAATACCTGTATGACAACGATATCACTCTTCCCCGCAGAACATACATCCATGTCACCGTTTATGAAGAGGTAGGGCACGGCGGCTCAGGTTCTGTCCCCGCAGGTGTCACCGAAGCAATCAGCGTCGATATGGGCTGCGTGGGAGACGGTCTTGGCTGCACCGAGCGTATGGTTTCGATCTGCGCCAAGGATTCTCCCGGTCCTTACAGCTATGCTGTGGTAGGCAAGCTCATCGAAGCCGCCAAGCGCGAGGGCGCCGATTACGCAGTTGACGTCTATCCTCACTACAGCTCAGATGTGGAAACCACCCTCCGCTCGGGTCACGATATCCGCCACGGTCTCATCGGTGCCGGCGTTTATGCAAGCCACGGCTACGAGCGCAGCCATATTGACGGTATATGGAACACCCTCAAGGTGCTGAAGGGATATCTAAATATATAATCGTTCTGTATCATCAATATGCAACATTATCTGCCATGGCAAAGCCACCAAAAGAGGTTACATTATGAATATCAAGCGAATTCTTTCTCTGCTGCTCATCACAGCTATGCTCGTTTTCACAGGCTGCGAAGCTGCACCTTCCGCATCCGATGATGAATCTATGCCGCAGGATGCACAATCGGAAAACACCGAAACTGCTCCCGAAACCGAGCCCGCGCCTCAGATTCAGCAAGCCCCCGGGGATGCACTCATTTATGAAACGAATGACAGCGAACTGCGCGTCCTGCTCACCTCGGATACTCACTATACGCATCTTCTTGAATGGTACGGCACCGACCAGGACACCCGCATGCAGCATTGGGTCGATTCCATCAAGAAAGAGCACGCCGAAAATCCCTTCGATCTCATTCTCATCATGGGCGATCTGTCCCTCGACCACTGGGCGCACAGCAACGGAGGCTCTTATATTAATGAAGGTGTCAGCACAACCAAAATTTTTGTCGACAAGTATGTCTCTCAGCTTCTGGAGGATATCCCCTGCTTTGTCATGCCCGGCAACCATGAGCAGTTCACAAATGAACAATGGTTTGAGATGACCGGCAACTACCGCAGCGGCACTGTTCTCCTGGGCGATAAACTATTCATCCTCCCGGACACCTTCGGTGCCGAGCTTAATCCCGATTATCACCACGACGGTGTTTATACCCCCATCGATGCCGATTATGTCAGCGAAATGATGGCTGCTTTCCCCGATGCCGATGTCTACATCGCCGCCCACGGCATCATGACCGGCAGTGAAACATCCGCCTTCAAAAAACTGGTTGCTTCCGAAGATCGCATCAAAGGGCTGTTCATGGGGCATACCCATCTCAATGATGTGGTCGAGCTGGGCTCTGACTGGGGAGGAAAGACCATTGCCCAGACCGGAAGCTTCGCCTACACCAATGATTCGGTTCGCAAATCCTTCTGGGGGTTCCGTGAGCTTGTCATTACCGAAGAGTATTCCTACAGTCAGTACATTATGGTCGAGAGCGATGCCAGCATCAACGGACGTGATGCACACTTTGACCGCATCACCAACAATCCTGTGGTCTACTACGGAGATGCTCCCATCGAAATCGAATCTGCCGATGATTCGCACTCGGTCGACAGCTTTACCAACCTTTTCTCTTACATTGATCAGTCAAGCATCGACGGCGACAAGGGAATGAAAGCCACCAATGCGGTTCAGCTTGCCCTTGATAATGATACAAGAACAAAATGGTGCGTTCGTCCCACCTCCAAGGACGGATCGGTCACCATGACCTGGTCGACCACCGAGCCTGTCAGAATGGATGCAT